>DATNIM010000096.1:0-6782 GCA_035604455.1 Gemmatimonadales bacterium | reverse complement strand
CCGCCGATCCTGTACGTCGCCAGCCCGCAGCCGCTCAGCGGCGCGCAGCTCGCGGCGCGCCCCAACATCCACCTCTACCACTCCGGGGCCTCGGACAATCCGGACCTCGTCGGGATCGGCTACTCGATCTTCCAGTTGCTGCCGACAAACTTCAAACCGGCATGGGGTCAAGGAGCAACAGTCGATCTGGACATCATCTCTCGGGATCGACGAGGACGAATACCAATGCTCTGGTTTCCTTCTTGAGCCGATAGCGGCGGTTGTCGCCATCGCGAATGCACGCGATACACTCGCGTCGTCCACCGTGCATTCGGGTGTTGGTCTCAGTGAACTCGTGCCCGTGCTTGCAGTGGGTCTTGCCTGTATTAGGACTTGTAGGAACAAAACCGCGTCCCTTGGCATGCATATCAGCCACATTGCACGCTTGGGTGCCCTCGAAAATATGAGCTGGGCCTAACTCATCAGCGACCGCCTTGACGCACGGCGGGTTGTCACAATGATGTAACGCTTGCGGTTCTGGCCACCGACCCTCAGCCAAGAAGAAGGCAACTCTGGAAGCGTGCGTCGGCATCCCGAGTTCTTGTACTTCAAGCTGACCGTAGCCCGAAACATCGACAGAGGCTGTCCAAAGCCAGCACGGGCCAAGTTCAGGTCGGTGTGGCGGTACGGGCCCATCTTTGTTGACCTTCTCCCAGAACCGATCAGCGAGCGATCGTGTGCGCTTTGCACCGGACGCTTTGTTTCCACAACTGCGACACAGAGCCGCGGGGACAGCATCGGACCTGGATCCCGTTCTGATTTTTCCGCATCCTTTGCATGCTCGTTGCGGTAGTGGCTTTGCGGTGTAACCTGCAGCCATCTGGGATCATCCTTCCCTGGTCCCCAGACACTTTGCGGGGGCGCGGTAGCGCTTCACTTCTGATAGAGTAGCACTCATGTCGCACGTACAGTTCGGGGTCCATTCGTAAGATCCGTTCTGATCTCGGAAGATTTCTTCTCCCTGACCGCGCGCAACCGCTTGACTTCACGTGGATCGGCAGGGTCGCCGAGAGTGGCCGCGCTCTTGCGATAAGCTGGGGCATGAGCGAATACGAATGGGGGAGCAACCGTTGCCCGTGCTGCCGCAAGCAAACGGAGACCGTGCTAGGTCCGTTCCTCAACCGGACGGCGCGCGGCTGGGACAACTTCCTCAACCGCGCGTCCGCTGAGCAGCTCGCGCGCGTCGGGACCTGTCCGTGGTGCGGCCGAACGACCACAACGCCCGCCCGCACCCTGCTCGGCCGGTTCGAGCCGACGCTCCAGCGATACGCGAGGTCCGCATGAAGACGCTCATCGTCCGCTTCACGGTCCCCGTCGAGGTCGAGGTGCCCGACGATTTCCCGGTCACGCGGCAGGAGATCGAGCGGGTGGGCGACTGGATCACGAACGACTATCGCGACGGTCGGTACCCGCACTCGGTCGAGGACATGCACCACGCCGCTGCCTCGCTGACGGAGAGCACCGTGCACCGCGCGATCGAGGATCATTACAGCCAGCGCATGGAGCGGCAGTTTGGCCGAGAACGAGTGTGCCAGATGGAGTACGACCTCCGCTCTCGGCTCGCCGCCCGCTGCATCGAGAAGCTCGGGCGAAACCACCTCACCGACGGCGGCCACGTCGAAGTCTCGGTGACTGCTTACCCGCTCTCCAATCAGCAGCGCTACTCGTATTCCCCGCACGTGGTCATCTGCAGGGACGACTCCAGTCCCGACGGCGCCCCGGGCACCCACTCGCTCGCAACCAGGACGGTCTTCGCGGGACGCGAAGCGGCCTAGGCGTACGCACGAACCATTGCCCCCTCGCGTGAAGCCATTGTCGTCGAGATGCCGCTCGGAGAACTACGTGTCGGGGAGGAGCGCGGCGAGCTGGCCTACTGGTCGCCGCCGGGTGGGTAGGATGATACACTCGTAATCGTCCCCACCCGGGTGAGCGGCTCGGCCCATCTTGTCGCGCCTCGACGAAGCGACCACGAGCTTCGGAGCGATCACCAAAGTGGGGACCCTCTCGGAGAAGCAACGATGGAAACAATCTCCCTCGGTGGCTACGTCGTCCAAGGCTTCGCGCTGGGTGCGCCGTCTACGCCGTCGAATGACGGTGGCGGTACCGTGGCACTGGCCTCCATGATGACCGGCGCCACTGCGGGTCTGCTCGCCTACGTGGTCAAGGCGCCGGTCTGGGGAGCAGTCCTCGCGGGCGCCGGCGCCGCCCTCCTCACGAAGGTCGGCATCGACCGGGCGGCCGCGTGAGCGGCTTCACCTACCTCCTCTCCGGCGGCTTGCTCGCGCAGGGCAGCGCGCCGCCGCCCCGCATCCGCGTCCCCTTCGACGTCATCGTGCTCGCGGCCGAGGAGTACCAGCACCCGGAGCTACCCGGCTACACCGTGCTGCGAGTGCCGCTCGACGACAGCGGTCCGCCGCCGTCCTCAGCCGACCGCGCGCTCATCCGCGCGAGCGCGCGCGAGATCGCTCGCCGGGTCCGCGCGGGGCAGAGAGTCCTCGTCACGTGCTGGCAGGGCCGCAACCGCTCCGGCGTCCTCGCGGGCCTCGCGCTCGTCGAGCTGGGGCTGCCGCGGGACCGCGCCGTCCGCCGCATCCAGCGGCTCCGCGACGGGCTCACGAACCCCCACTTCCGCGCGATGGTCCAGGGGGTTCGGTGAATCCCCTCCGGCTCCTGGCGTGGCTGCTGATCCTGATCGCGGAACGTTGTCCGTAGGCGCCTCATCCGCCGCCAGGGAAGGAGCCGCTGGGCGTCGTCTCTCTTCGGCGCGGAGCCGCTGCGCGCACGACGCGCAGCATCGAGTCCCATCGACGGGTCGGATACGGTGGCAAGAGCGGCAGATCGACCTCATGCGGCTACTCAAGCCCCGTGGCGCTCGTCGCGGCCGCGCTGCGTGCGGCGAACGACGCTCAGCGGCTGCCGGTTCTTGGCGCCATTGGCCTTGTGCGGCTTGCACATGAGGCAGCCGGCCCGCGCGTTCTTCGGTCGCTTGCGCTTGTGGTTCATGTACGGTCTACTCGTTCGGAAAGCACGCGCACACGGTCGCGCCGCGCGCCTGGCACGACTGCCCGGCCGGGCACGGGCCGCCGCAGACGTGGGCCTTGTCGAAGGCGCAGAACGGCGACCCCGCGTCCGCCACGCACGCGCAAACGGTCGGGCTCGGCGACGAGCACTGCTGGCCGGCGGGGCAGGTGCCACCGCAGACGTTCGTGTCGCCGAACCCGCACGTGACGGCGGGCGGCGCCGGCGTCGGCGGACAGCCGAGCGCCAGCGCCATGAGCACGATCCCCGCTCCCACCCACCCCACCAGGAACCCGCGAACGTCCGCCGTCATGCCCCTCACCTCCCCCTGAATCGTACGACGATCCGGTGACAAAACTCCAGTCCTGTTGACGGCCCCGCCGTCCGAGGGGCATCCTCTCCCTCATGCGCCGTCCCCCGCTTCACCGACTCCTCCTCGTCCTGCTCACCCTCACGATCGTGGTGTGGCTTTTCCCTGGCTCTGCCCTCGCGCAAGCGAGCGTTCTCGCCGGGCCTCCGTCCCTGACGGGGCTGACGCCGCTCAGCGTCACCACGGCCCTGCTCGCGGCCGTGACGGCGTTCGTCGTCAACGCGGTGAACTCCGGCACCCTCTTCGGCCTGACACCCACGCCGCAACCGTGGCTCCCCTACTTCGGCGTCCTCGGACCCTTCCTCGCGGCGGTGACGTTCTCCCTGACCGGCGCGGGCTCCCTGTCGGGCGTGGCCGTCCTCAACGCCCTCCTCGCGGGGTTCTGGACGCTCGTCGGATCGGCCGTCGGTGCCTCGACGCACTCGAAGCTGCAGGCCCATTTCACGCTGCACACGGTCACACTCGCCGCGCGCGCGGCCAAGGCAGCGGCGAAGAAAGTCGCGGCCGTCGCGCTCCTCGTCGGTATCGGGACCGTCTCCGCCAGCCACCTGGCCGCGTGCCTCCCGCAGCCGACGGCGGCGCAGCAGGAGCAGGCCGGCGCCCAGCTCCTCGCGTGCGTCGTGGCGAACTGGGGCCAGCCGGTCCAGGCCATCGCCGTGGCCTGCACGGGCAACGAGATCGCCGTGGCCGAGGACATCATCGCCGACGTCGAGGCCGCGCTTGCCGGTGGAGCGATCTGGCCGAGCGGCCCCGCCGGGATGCCGGACGCCGGCGACGCCAGCGCACCCGTCGTCTCCATCACCGCCTACCGCTCGAACCCCCACATCGCGGCGAAGATCCAGCTTCGACTCGCGAAGAGGAAGCCATGATCAAGACCCTTCGCCCCTACTTCAAGCGCTCCCACCGGTCGTTTCGCGAGCACCTCGCCGCGCACGCGACCGGCGGCGGTCCGTGGACGCTGCCGCTCCTCTGCGCCGCGTACGGCTTCCCGAAGGGCACGGCGCCCGGCACCACGAAGCCACTGGCGATCGTCGAGTGCGGCGGGGGGTTCGTGCTGGCGGACCTGCAGGCGTTCTTCGCGAGCATCGGTCAGCCAACGCCGCTGGTCACCTGGGTGAAGGTCGACGTCGACAACTCGCCAGGCGGTGACGCCGACGTGGAGGTCGCGCTCGACATCGAGGTGCAGGGCGCAGTTTATTTCTACTGCACCGGCAAGGTCCCCAGCGAGATCCGGGTCTACGGCGCCTCGGACATCACGAGCGGCGTGGCGAAGGCGACCGCCGACGGGTGCTGCGTGACGTCGATCTCGTGGGGCGCCCCCGAAGCATCGTGGGGTCCCTCGGGACTCGACGGGATGCAAGCGGTTGCCGTGCTGGCCGTCGCCGGCGGCAACGACGTCTTCGCGGCGTCCGGGGACAACGACGCAGACGACGGAACGGGCACGATCTCGGTCGACTGCCCGGCGAGCTGCCCGAGCATCGTCGGCTGCGGCGGGACGACGAAGACCGCGACGAGCGAAGAGGTGTGGGACAACTCCCCGGTCAACACCCCCAACGGCGAGGGGACGGGCGGCGGGTTCAGCGCGCACTTCCCGGTGCAGAGCTTCCAGGTCGGGGCCCCCGCTCCACCCGCGGGGCTCGGGCGGATGGTCCCCGACGTCGCCGCCAACGCGGACCCGAACACCGGCTACGAGATCGTCCAGGGCGGCAGCGCGCAGGTCGTCGGCGGGACGTCCGCGGTCGCGCCGCTCCTCTCCGGGCTCTGCGCGGCGATCGGCGGCAAGGGTGCGCTCCTCGCGTTCTGGAAGAACCCAGGAGCGTTCAACGACATCACGCAGGGCACCAACGGCCACTACTCCGCCGCCGCCGGTCCCGACCCGTGCAGTGGCCTCGGGACGCCGATCGGCGCGAAGGTGGCGGCGATCTTCGCGGGCAGCGCTCCCGCTCCCAGCCCGACCCCTCCCGCGCCGCCGGCACCTCCTCCCCCGAGCGGACCGCCGACGCTCGCCAAGGCGCAGGCCGCCGTGCAGGCCGCGCTCGCGAAGCACGGCTTCCTCATCACGACCAAGAACGCCGTCACCGTCGCCGACGCCGCGCTCGCTGCGCTGCCTGGCTGGCCCAAGGCGTAGCTACTCCCGCGCGGGCGCGCGATCAGTCCTTACAGAAGCTCACCTCAATCGTAAGAGCGTCCAACTCCGCATCGGTCATACCAAGCTCCTTCTGCTTGGCGAGAATAGCCGCGTCCATCGTCGGCACGCCGCCGGTAACGGTACCGGAGTCGCGTCCACTCATGTTGAAGCGCGGGTCTTTCGCACACGTTGTGCTCCAGCTTCCCATCTTCGAGCCGAACATTCCCATGTTGTCCTCCTTCGGGCGCATGCGCAGCGGCATTATCGCGGCGATGCTCCGCACACTTCACGAGCCCACCTGCTCGCGTCGCTCCCGTACTGCCATCCTTCAGCAATCCCTACCTCCACCTCTTGGTGTATCGACTGGATGACATCCGCGTCGTCTACATGCACGGTGACGCGCCACGTCCGAGCGTCACACTTCTCCTCGCCGGTCGTAACCCTGATGTAGGACGGACGAAGGGTGTGGACGAACGCGAGTGCCTTGTCATCCCACTTCCGACCGCGTAGGAACGGGAGTACATCAATCACCATAAAGCTTACGCTTGCGGGCCGTTCGTACGTTACGGCATGCGTTGAGTGGTAGTCCTTCATTGCCTTTTCCCTTCTCTCATTCGGGCGCATGCGGGCGCCGTTCAATCGACCACCATCCACCCAGCAGCACGTAGGGCAGCGTCTGCCGCCTCACGGTTTGGATAGCTCTCGTCCGATGGCTCCGGATCACTCCAGAATGCGTGCATGGTGACCTGATCTCCTTCTACGTCGTGCGTGCAGACCCAGCCGCCATCAGGCGTGTGTCGGTTCGCACGCTTGCCGTCAGGACTGGACACCCACGGACCGGCGACCAGTGGAACACCGGTCATCGCATCCCATGCGGCCCGATCGTGACTACGTCTTCGCACGTCGCCTCTGGTGGTAACGTCGCATTCCGTCCGACCGCGACCGACGCTCACCCATCGCACGAGCGGCCATCATGACCGTCTCCCGGTTCACGCCGACACGTCGCGCGATTTCGCGCTGGGTCTCCCCTTGACAAAGGAGCCACGTTATCTCGTCCCACTTCGACTGAGACAGAATGTTCACGAATCGGCCAGCAACTTCTTTAGTTCCGCTACCGCTAGGCATGGTCGCTGCACCCCCTCGCCTTTGCAATGGTGACATGCGACGAATGCCACTAGCCCACCCCTCGCGATACCGGTGCCGTCGCAGGGGTGGGCTAGTGGCATT
>DATNIM010000095.1:0-59717 GCA_035604455.1 Gemmatimonadales bacterium | reverse complement strand
GCAGTCGCCGGCGGACTTACCCTTGCCACTATTAGCGCGCGCTTCGAGAGCCACGCGTGCGGAGTCACGACGAGCGGGGCTGCGTACTGCTGGGGTTTGAATGATCAGGGACAACTGGGTCTGGGCACGAACACCGGCCCGCAACAATGCCTGTTCTCAGCCCCGTGCAGCACCACACCGGCCGCCGTCACCGGGGGCTTGACGTTCACAGCCGTTAGCACCGGCGGGTATCACACGTGTGGCCTCGCGACCAGTGGAGCAGCGTACTGTTGGGGTCAGAACAATCGAGGCCAGCTCGGGATCGGATCGACGACGGGCCCGCAGCAATGTGCGGTATCTGGGGGCCCGATCTCGTGCAGTACGACGCCAGTACCCGTCGGCGATGGCACCCCATTCGCGGCGTTGAGCGCTGGAGGAAACCACACCTGCGCCCTGACGCAGAGTGGCGCCGCCTACTGTTGGGGTTCGAACATGTACGGGCAGCTCGGACTCGGTGACACGAGCTACTCAGTTGCAACGCCAAGTCCGG
Organism: Gemmatimonadales bacterium; assembly: GCA_035604455.1. Lineage (GTDB taxonomy): Bacteria > Gemmatimonadota > Gemmatimonadetes > Gemmatimonadales > GWC2-71-9 > AG25. Next base: position 59,188 of record DATNIM010000095.1, on the reverse strand, counting down.
TGACGGGAGACCTTAGCTTCACCGCCATCAGCGCAGGCGACAGTCACACCTGTGGCCTTGTCGCGAGTGGCACGGCCTACTGCTGGGGTGCGACGACATGTGGTACGGTTCCGGGGACGTATAAATGCGTAGGGCCAAGCGGTCCGGGCCCCTAGGCCCTGCTCACACGCGCCGCCCCATTCGCGAAGTTCCTTAGATCGCAGCCCGCTGACATCACAAATCTGCTTGTCCGACGGACACCTAACGGGAGATATCTCTATACCCCCCGCCGCGCTGACAGGTGGTTGACAGGTACCCAGGGCTAGGTTCGCGACCGCACCTAGCCCAAAGGGAACGTGCGCACTTGTTACATCGCAGCTTTCGGCACCCTTCTCGCCGTCCGCGCTCTCTGCCAACAAGTCGTCACCCGAACTGACGCGGTAGACGCCGCGGTCGGTCGTAATGCCCGCGCGGCGATGGCCGGAGCGGACACCTTAGCGGGAGCTGCCGGGCTCGATGTCGCGCGGACCTTGCAGAACCCCTCCCTGGCCTGGAGCTATTCCAAGGACACGCCGCACTACCACGTCTTGGCGAGCGTGCCACTCGATCTGCCCTGGATCCGCGGACCGCGGGTCGACGCAGCACGGGCCATGCGGGATGCTGCCCGGGACGGTTTTGCCTACGACGAGGCCCAGCTTCGTTACGATGCTGACACCGCCTACACCAGGGCCCTCGGCGCCCGCGGCCACGCTCGGCTCTCGGGGCGCAACGCGAGCGATGCCGACAGTCTCCTCCGGATCGCGGAGATCCGTCGCGAGGCCGGCGATGCAAGCGAGCTTGACGTCGAGCTCGCGCGGGTGAATGCAGGCGACTTGGAGACACAGGCGGCCGACGATTCGCTAGCCGCCCTCGACGCCCTGCTCGCCGTGCAAGTCGTGATGGGCATCCAGGGCGATTCCGCACAAATCTCGCTGGGCGACTCCCTAGGAGTGCCGCGAGACACCGTTCCGTCGGGTCCTGCGTCGTGGGTAGCGGCAGCCGCCGCTCGGCTCGACGCCGCCGTGGCCTCCGTGACGCTTGCGCGCCGGAGTGCGTTCCCCGCCCCGAGCTTCGAAATCGGCTTCGACACGTTCGATCCCGGGGTCGGAGGCCAGCGTGGCCTCCTCCCGACGGCGGGATTCACCGTTCCCCTTCCCCTCTTCAACCACAACCGGGCTGCAGTGGCCCAGGCCGAAGCCGCCCGAGATTGGGCTGCTGCCGACCTCGAGCGCGTGCGTCAGGGAGCGACGGCCGCGCTTGCCCAGGCGCGTCGCGCCTTTAGCCTCGCCCGGATTCGCCTCGATCACAGTCGAGCGCTTGTGGCGAGCGCAGAATGGGTGGCCGACATGTCCCTTCAGGCGTATCGCGAAGGGGCGGTGCCCCTCGCGAACGTGCTCGACGCGGAGCTCCGGGCTCGGGACGCGCTCGGCCGCTACATCGATGACCTTGCCGCCGCGAATAACGGCGCCGCCGCACTCCGCCTCCTCGCGGCTGGGAGCGGCGAGTGAAGCGCTTGCTCCTCGCTGCGTTCCTCGTGAGCCTCGCTGCCTGCCACGGGCGAAGTGAAGGCGAGGCCGCGGCCCCTGTTGTGGTGGCTGGCACGGCCCGGGTGGTCGCCCAGGCGTTTCCCGTCCTTCTCCGCTGTCTCGGGACAGTGGCCGCGCGACCCGGGCACTTCGCCGAGCTCAGTCCACCTGCACCAACCCGTGTGGCGCGGATTCGGGTCGTCCTCGGGCAGCGCGTGGACGAAGGCGACACGCTGGTCGAACTTGAGCGCGCCCCGTTTGAAGCCGCAGCGCGGAGCGCCGAGGCCGCGCGACTGGCGAGCGCCCGTGCCTACGACCGTGCCGCCCGGCTCGTCCAAGCGGGCATCCTCCCGCAAAAGGACTCGGAGCAAGCGGCAGCTGAACTCGCCCAATCCGAGGCCGCGGCACAAGCCGCCCGGCGCGCGCTCGATCTTGCGACGCTGCGGGCTCCCATTTCCGGGGTCGTGACGCAGATGAATGCCGTGCTCGGCGCGTCAGTCGATCCGAGCGCGCTGCTCGTCGCCGTTGCAGACCCCCGGGCGCTCGATGTCGTGCTGAGCGTGGCACCGTCTGAGGCGGCGGCGCTCGCCGTGGGCGATTCGCTTGCCGTGGACGGAGCAGAGGGCCAAGCGCTCGGCAACGGCGTCGTTACGGCCGTCGGAGCCGCCGTCGACTCGACCACCCGGGCCGTCCCGGTGCGAGCCCGCGTGGTGCATGCGACCAGGCCCTTGAGAATCGGGGAGGCCGTGGTTGCGCGCATCGTGACCGCCGTTCGTCAATCGGTCACCGTGCCGTTGACGGCGCTCGTCCCGGTGGGTGACAGCTTTCAGGTGTTCGTCGTCGACCCCGCTGGGATCGCCCGCGCGCGCGCCGTCCAGGTGGGAATGCGCTCGGAGACCCAAGCTGCGATTCTCGCCGGGCTCGATACGGGCGAGACCGTCGTCACGATCGGCGCCTACGGCGTCACGGACGGCGCCAAGATCGCGACCAAGAACGACCAGTGACGCTCGTAGACGGCCTGCGACGGCAGCGCGGGTTCGTGCTGCTCCTGGTGGCCCTCGCGAGCGCCGCGGGGGTCTGGGGTACGTTCACCCTGCCGTCGGCGATCTATCCAGAGCTCCGGTTTTCCCGCATCACGGTCGTGGCACAAGGGTCGACGCTCGGAACGCGCGAGGTCACGTTCGACATCACGCGGCCTCTCGAGGAAGCAATCAGCGTCGTGCCCGGGGTGACGCGGGTCCGCTCGCACACGATCCGCGGGGCCGCGGAGATCCAGATCACCTTCAGCCCGCGGACCGACATGGCGTCCGCGCTCGAGCTGGTCCGCGCGCGGGTGAACCAGGTCCAGAGCACGCTGCCGGCGGGCCTCGACATCCAAGTAGAGCAACTAGCCCCTTCCCTCTTTCCCATCCTTTCCTACAACCTCGAGGGCGCAGATCCGGCCACGCTCTACGACATCGCCCGCTACGACTTGCGCCCGCTCTTCTCGCGCGTGCCCGGCGTCGGTCGAGTGGACGTGATGGGGTCGGACGTGCGTGAAATCGAAGTCATCGCCGATCCCCCGCGGCTGAGCGCGCTCGGCCTCACCTACGGCGACCTCGCCACGGCGATCGAGCGAGCCATTACGGTGCAGGCCGTCGGTCGCGTGGCCCAGGACTACCGCCAATACCTCATCGTCACCGATCAGGAGGCCCACACGCCCGATGACATCGGGGCCGTGGTCCTACCCAACGGCCTGCGGGTGCGGGATGTCGCGACGGTCGAGCTCGGGACAGAGGACCGCGTGAGTATCATCGCCGGTGACGGACGCCCGGCGGCCCTGATCAACATCACGAGACAGGTGGGTGGGAGCACGCTCGCCTTGGCCGACAGCGTGGCCCGGGTGGTGGCGAACGCCGCCCCGTCCCTGCCCTCAGGCGTGCACTTGAAGCTCATCTACGATCAGGCCGCGCTCGTGCGCGACGCGGTCCACGCCGTGCGGGACGCGATGGTTATCGGGGCGGTGCTCGCCGTCCTTGTCCTCTTTGCGTTTCTCAGGCACGGACGGATCACGGCCGTGAGCGCGACCGCAATTCCGCTCACGCTTGCGATCACGGTGTTCGTGATGGGCCTGCTCGGCCAGTCCTTCAACCTGATGACGCTCGGCGCGATGGCCGTGGCGATCGGCCTCGTGATCGACGACGCGGTCGTCGTGACGGAGAACATCGCCCGTCATCTGGCACTCGCCCCGAACCGGACGGCCGCGATCCGCGACGCCGTCGAGGAGTTGATCTGGCCCGTCACGTCCTCGACGCTCACGACCGTGGTCGTCTTTCTTCCGCTCGGCCTCTTGCAGGGGGTGGCGGGGCAGTTCTTCGCCGCGCTCGCGACGACGCTCACCGTGGCGGTGCTGGTCTCGCTCGTCCTGGCCCTCGCACTGATTCCGCTGCTTGCGGAGCGGTTCGTGTCGGCCGAGACCCCCGGCGTCCGAGACCGTCCGCGGAGCCTCGATGCCCTGGGGCCCCGCTACGCGAGCCTTCTCGGGAGGGTGTTACGGCGGCCGCGCCGGGTGGTCGTGGTGGCGGCCCTGCTCCTGGCCGTCGGGGTGCTGCTGTGGCAACGCATCGGCACTGCGTTTCTCCCTGACATGGACGAAGGAGCGTTCGTGCTCGACTACTACACGCCCGGCGGTACGGCGCTCGCGGAGACGGATCGGGAGGTGGCGATCGCCGAGCGGATCCTTGCCTCGATCCCAGAGATCACGGGCACCTCACGCCGCACCGGTGCCGAGCTTGGGCTTTATGCGACCGAGCAGAACACGGGCGATATCGTGGCTCGTCTCAAGCCCGCTCGGGACCGCAAGCGCGACATCTTCGACGTGATGGACGACGCCCGCGCGCAGATCAGCGCCGCGGCCCCCCGGCTCCATGTCGAGTTCGTCCAGATCCTTTCGGATGTGGTCAACGATCTCGCCGGTGCGTCGCGACCGGTCGAGGTGAAGCTCTTCGGTGAATCGCTCGACTCACTCGAAGCCTATGCGAGACGCCTCGGCACCCCGCTCGGACAGGTGACGGGCCTTGAGGACCTGGACCTGGGCGTGAGCGAGCCCGCGGCCGAGCTGCTGATGAAAGTGAACGGGGCCGACGCGGCGCGCGTCGGATTGACCCCAACGGACGTCGGGGATGCCGTCAGCGCGGCCTTCCTCGGGGCTCACGCTGGCGCGGTGCGCGCCGGGGACCGGGTGGTGGGCGTCCGCGTGCGGGCGCCCGATGCGGTGCGCGACGACATCCTGAGGCTGCGCTCCCTCCCGATCTTCATCCCCGGCACGCGTCGGACCACGCCCCTGGGGAGTCTCGCGACGTTCACCACAACCGAGTCGCGGCTCGGCTCGGACCGCGAGGACCAGCAGCAGTTGGTCGACATGACGGCCGATGTGAGCGGCCGCTCGCTCGGCAACGTCGTGGCCGACGTCCGGGGCGTGCTCGCCCGCATGCCGCCCCCGCCCGGGGTGCGGGTGGTGCTGGGCGGCCAGTACGCGAGCGAGCAGGACGCGTTCCGGGCGCTCCTGCTCGTGCTCGGACTCGCCGCGGTGAGCGTATGCGGCGTGATGGTGGTTCAGTTCCAGTCGTTCGTCGAGCCGCTCGTCGTGCTTCTCGTGGCCCCGGTCTCCTTCACGGGTGCGCTCGTGCTGCTCGGGATCACGGGCACGCCGCTCAGCGTGTCGTCCTTCATGGGCCTCATTCTCCTCGTGGGCCTGATCGTCAAGAACGGGATCATTCTGCTCGATCTCGCGCGACGAAGCATGCGGGACCGCGCCATCACGCTCGAACACGCGCTGCGGGAGGCGGGTCGGGTGCGACTGCGCCCGATCCTGATGACGACGTTGTGTACGCTCTTCGGTCTCTTGCCGCTTGCCTTCGGGCTTGGCGCGGGAAGTGAGCTGCAGCGCCCGCTCGCGCTTGCGGTGATCGGCGGGCTCGCGCTGTCGACGCCGATTACGCTGTTCGCGGTGCCGACACTACTGGTGGCGATCCGGGGCCCGGACTACCGGCTTGAAACGTGATCGTGACCGTCGTCCCCTGCCCGGGGGATCGGATGTCGATCGTCCCTCCATGGAGCCCGGTGATCCATTGGGCGATCGCGAGACCGAGCCCTGACCCCTCGGCCATGCGCCTCGCCTCTTCCCCCCGATAGAATCGCTCGAACACGTGAGGCAGCTGGTTGGCCGGGATCCCGATCCCGGTGTCGGCTACGATGATCTCGGACCGTCCAGGCTTCGCCACGACGTCGATTCGGACGCGGCCTCCGGGCGGGGTGAATTTGACCGCGTTGTCGAGCACGATGAGCAGCAGCCGCCGGAGGAGCACGGGATCCCCTGCGATCGCCGTCTCCTCGAAGGTGCCCACGTCCAGGTGCACCGACTTGCTCGCCGCGACGGGTTGGATCGCTTCGACGGCCGCGGCGGTGAGGTCATCGAGATACAGGGGCTCGCGGGTCATCGTCCGCTCGCCCGAGTCCGCGCGGGCGAGCGTGAGGAGCTCCTCCACGATGTCCCCGAGCCGCGCGGCATCGCGCTCGATCGCTTCGAGGGTCGCCTGCTCGGCGTCGCGCGCCGTCGCGGCCGCCACCCCAGCCTGGGTCCGGAGCACGGTGATCGGCGTACGGAGCTCGTGTGCCGCGTCGGCCATGAAGCGGCGCATGTCATCGATCGAGCGGGCGATTGGAGCCGTGGCCTGGCGGACGAGCAAGTAACCGCCTCCTGCCACGAGCAGGAGCGCTACCGCGGCCGCCGCCACGAACGTGCGGAGGAGCGAGGCGTAACGGTCCTCGAGCTCGGGCCGGGTCGCCACGACGAGCGCCACGTACTGTTTCCCGCCCCCGCCCGTGAAGCGCTCGGCGTGGAGCCTCATCTCCTGGTCGTCGGGCGTTTCCCCCCTCCGGTCCACCCGGGCGCTTTCGGCCGCCGCGCGCGCGGCCGCGAGAATCCAGGGGTCGACCGTGGCCGGCTTGATGGGTGAGCCGTCCCCGCCGAAGAGGTAGAGCGCCCGGTCTGGGATGTGGAGCTCGTCGATCGCGTCGGCGACCACGCCCTGGGCCTGGGCCTGCTCCACGTCACGCACGTGCGTCGCTTCGATCAGTGCGCGCGTCGCGCCCTCGAGCGAGCGGGTGAGCTCGCGCTCCATTTCCCGCCGGACGGCGACGAACACGCCCGCCCCGAGCAGCGCGAGCGTCGAGAGGAGCACGACCGCGTAGGACACGGTCAGCCGCAGTCGCAGGCGGGCGAGCGGCGTCACACCCCGAAGCGATAGCCCGCGCCGCGGACCGTCGTGATGAGCTTCGGCTCGAACCCGTCGTCGATCTTCCGCCGGAGACGGCGGATCAGGACTTCGAGCAGATTGGCGAAGGGGTCGTGGTTGTCGTCCCAGACGTGCGCCGTGATCGTGGAGCGGTCGAGCACCTGGCCTGGGTGAAGGAGGAAGAGCTCGAGCAGGGCGAACTCCTTCGCGGTCAGCGCGAGCGGTTTGCCCGCGCGCCGGACTTCCCGGGTCGCCAAGTCCACGTGGAGATCGGCAATGCGATGGGCGGCGGGCACGACCGCGGGGCGCCGGCGCGCGAGCGCGCCGAGTCGGGCCACGAGCTCCTTGACCGCGAAGGGTTTCGTCAGGTAATCGTCCGCCCCGGCCTCAAGCCCCCTCACCCGGTCGTCCACCGCATCGAGGGCGGTGAGCATGAGGACCGGTGTGGCCACGCTGCGGCGGCGCAAGGCCGCGCAGAGGTCGAACCCACTGCCCCCGGGCAGGCGCACATCTAAGACCAGCACGTCGAACGAGGTGCTCGTCGCCTGGGCCTCACCCTCGGCGAACGTGCTCGCTAGTGCGGGATCGATTTTGTGGGCGCGCAGGCTGTCGGCGAGGAGCCCCGCGAGCGTCGGATCGTCCTCGACGATCAGAACGCGCAAGCTACACCCAGTGTCCGGGATCGAGATCCACGGCACCGATCTGCACGTCCGTCGGCTCGGCGCAGCAGAACCAGGGTTCCGTGAGACGCGGGGACCGCGCCCTCCCGTTCTGCGGCACCGGTCCGACGCGGCCGGCTGCTTCACAGAGGCGCGCGAAGGCATCCCGGGCAGACATCGCCCCTCGTGCGACGATCGCTGTCACCTCGGCGTGCAGCGCGTCCATCCGCGGGTCGGGGTGGACCCACGGGTAGGTGAGCGCGCGTGGATCGAGTGGGCCCAGGAACGGCTCGACCACCCCCTTTTTGAGGAGCAAGGACCCCGGGGGAATGAGGAGCCGGATCGCGAACTGCACCGGATCGACTTCATCGATCAGGTCGTGCGCGGCGACGAAGTCGAGGACGTCGACGTAATCCGCGAGCGTGGTCCACGGCGTGAAGGCCACGAAGGAAGGCCTGAGAACGATCCCGGCACCTCGCACCACGCCCAAGGCTTGGACGACGTCGGCCCGAGTATGCCCCTTCTCGAGCTTTGCCAGTACCACGTCGCTCAGCGACTCGACCGCCGAGACGAGGAAGACGCAGCCCGCTCGCCCGAAGGCATTGATCAGGTCCGGGTGGGCAAGGATATGCTCGATCTTGGTCGTCGCGTCCCAGGTGACGTCCGGGAACTCGGCGTGCAGCGCTTCGACGAGCTTCGCCGAGTGGGTCGGGCCGTTCAGAAAGTCCGGGTCGCCGAATGTGATGTGTCCCGCGCCGGCGCGAACGAGGCCGCGGATATCCTCCATGACCACGTCCCTCGGCACCGCCACGAAGCGGCCGCCGTAGACCGGCGGAATGGGACAGTGCAAGCACTCGTGCAGGCAGCCTCGGCTCGCCTCCACGTACCCAGCCGGCGTACGCGTTCCGGCGCGTTCGAGGTGCACATAGCGCGCGAGAGGCTCGAGCGGCGCCCGCGCGGGCACGGGATAGGAGAGCCTCGAGACCGTGACTTGGGCCGCGCGTTCAGGGCGGGCTCCCTCCTCGAGCGTGGTAAGGAGTGCGAGCAGGCGCTCTTCTGTTTCCCCGCCCAGGCAAGCGTCCCCGACTTCACCCAAGAGGTAGCGGGCGTTGAGCGCCGCGTAGAGCCCATAGAAGCAGATGAAGGCGTCGGGATTCACGCGCTTGATGCGCATCGCCGCACGGACGCCGAGCCGCATGGCCGTGTGCATGGGGACGGCGATGCCGACGAACTGGGCGGCACGCGCCAGGTCGTCGTCGAACGGTCCGATCGCAAGATCCATGACCGATGGGGCGTACCCCGCGCGCTCGAGGAACGCGAGCGGCCAGGCGAGTCCGAGCGGCTGGTGGCCGAGCTCATAGCAGGAGATGAGAAGCACGGCGCCTTCAGTGCGGAGGCTAGTCATGCGCACGCTCGGCAAACCGGAGCAGGAAGGCCGTCGCGAGCAGGGCCACCGCGAGCCAGACCAGCGGGCGTAGCTCAAGGAGGATCCCTGCGAGGCCGATCGAGACGCCCGCCCCGCTGAGCCAGGCTTTCGCCATGAAGAACCGGGTCATCGCTTGAGAAAGGCCGCGAGCCCGGCTTGGAAGTCGGGCAGTGTGCGGGCCAACGCGTTCACCTCGGCGCCGAGTGCAAATCCTTCTTCAAGCGAGCGGCGTTCGAGCGCATAGAACTCGCGCTTCAGCAGGGCGAGGGCCGAGCCGCTTGAGCCGGCGAGCGCACCGAGCACCGTGCGGGACTCGGTATCGAGCGCGTCGTCTGGGACCACGCGCGAACAGAGGCCCGCGGCGAGCGCCTCCCGCGCGGTGAGCACGCGGCCGGTCGAGGCGAGGTCGAACGCCAGCTTCTCGCCCACGGCCCGCCGCAAGAGCCCGAGCACGAGCGCCGGCACGAACCCCCGGGCGATTTCGGGATACCCAAACCGCGCCGACTCCCCGGCGAGCACCAGGTCGCACGCGGTCGCGAGCCCTGCCCCGCCCGCGAGCGCTCGACCGCGCACGATCGCGACGACGGGCTTCGCGAGGTGTCGCATGCGAAGAAAGAGATCGGCGAAGCGCGACGCAGCCCTCGTATTTTCCTCCGTACCGCGGTCTCGGGACTCAAGGAGCTCCGTCAGGTCCATCCCGGCGCAGAAATCGCTACCCCCGCGGAGCGCAAGGACGCGGACGCTCGGATCGAGCTCGGCCGTCGTGAGCGTCTCGTGCAGCGCATCGAGCATCGCCTGGTCCAGGGCGTTCTTCTTCTCGGGCCGGTTGAGCGTGGCCGTGAGCACCCCGTCTTCGGTCGTCTGCAGGACGCGCTGGGTCACCGGGTTACGAGCATCCGGAGCAACGCGGTCGAGAGCACCTTGCCCTGAGCATCGGTACGGAGCGAGATCGTTCCACCTCCATCGAGCGCGCCGTACAGGACGAAGTTCAAGGCGCGGACATTCGGGAGCTCGTAGCGCTTGACCGGCCCTTTCACGAGCCCCTTGAAATGACGGGCCACCCGGGCAGCCGTCACCTGCCGGACGAGCAGCGGATAATACTCGGGAGCCCTCGCGATCAGGCCGATATTCGCCGTGTCGCCCTTGTCGCCCGAGCGCGCATGGGCGAGCTCGAGGAGCGGCACGCGTCGGGTTCGCTTCGTCACGTCGCAATCACCTCGACCTTGGCCTCGACGGCTCGGCGGTCGATCAGCGCGGGCCAGAACGCCACGATCTCCTGCACCTTGGGCCGGCCCGCGGCGTAGCCGGTCACGCCCGGAGGTCCGTTCAAGATGAGCGGCGCGAGCTCGCGGGTGAAGCGCTCGACTGGCGCGCGCTCGGGTGCCCGGACGCCAAAGCGGAGCTCGACCTCAGGGAGATCGCCCAAGTTGGCCGGCCGCTCGGCCCAAGTGGCGCCCGCTCCCACGAACTCGGCGTGGACCGATTCGAAGCGCAAACCCAAATCCCCTAGACGCGTGCGAAGGATCGCTTCGGCGGCCCGCGCTTTGGCATATGCCTGGGGCCAGGCGTACACGAGCGTCCCCACCGCCTTGTAGCCGTAGAAGTAGGCGATGGACACCTTGAACCGGTCAGTCGGGGGTCCCCCTTTAACGCCTGACACGCGCACACGATCCTTCCCGCGCCGGCGCAACGAGACGGTCGTGAAGTCCGTGGTGCAGTCCGGGGTGATGTAGGTCTTGGGGTCGCCGATTTCATAGACGAGCTGTTCGGTGACGCCGGCCACGCTCACCCGACCGCCCGAGCCCGGATGTTTTGTGAGATCGAACGTGCCGTCCGGCGCCACGTCGGCGATCGGGTACCCGACGTGGGCGAGATCGGGTACTGGCCAGTCGACGAGTGAGTTCCCACCGCTCGCCTGCGCGCCGCACTCGAGGAGATGCCCCGCCACGGTCCCCGCGGCGAGCAGGTCCCACGCATCGGCCGCCCAGCCGAACGCGTGGATGAGCGGGGCGAGCGTCAACCCCGTATCTGTGACGCGCCCCGTGATGACGATGTCCGCACCCATGGCCAATGCCTCAGCCATCGGCGCCGCGCCCAAGTAAGCGTTCACGGCCAAGACCCGGTCTCTGATCGTTGAGAGCGGGTGGCCCGTGTCCATGTTCCGGAACTCGTGGCCCCGCTGGAGGAGTTCGTCCAGGCGGCCCATCAAGTCGTCGCCCGAGACGATGCCGAGGCGCAGACCTTTCAACCCGAGCCGCCTGATGGTGTCCGTGAGCGCCGCCGAACACGCCGTGGGGTTCACGCCGCCCGCGTTGGCCAGGACCTTGATCCCGCGTTGGGCGAGCACTGGAAGCAGTTGTTCCATCTGGACGAGGAAGTCTTGCGGGTACCCCGCGTTCGGGTCTCGCGCTTTCTGCTTTTGCAGGATCGACATCGTCACTTCGGCCAGATAGTCGAGGGTGAGAACGTCGATGGGCCCCTCGGTCACCTGGCGGTAGGGGGCGTCGAGCGCATCGCCCCAGAACCCCTGCCCGCCCGCGATCCTCACCGTCTTCATGGTGCGAGCGTGAAGCGGCGGATCGCCTCGGTGCCGCCCCCTGTGGGACGCACGCGCGCCAAGACGAGCGGCGAAAACCCCGTGGGCACGGCGATCGCCGGTGCGGGCACCGGGGGCAGCACCACCCGGCCGCCGCCCACGACGATGACCGGCGCGGGCGTGCCGAGCGGCTCGGGCCGCGCGTCGAGGAACGCGACCCGCGCGACGCAGTGCCACGGCGCGCTCGACACAGCGAACGCCGGGAGCAACTCGAGTGCGAGCGCATGCCCGCGGAGCGCCTCGGGCAGTGCGAACGCGTCGCGTCCCACGGGACCATCGAGCGGGCTCGTCCGGACGACCGCACCACTTGAGTCCCGGACGGTCACGCCGAATCCCTGCAGACGATCCCAAACCGCTTGGGGGAGCGAAACGTCGATCTCGACCGCCCCGGCCCACGCGGGAGGCGTCACGGAGAGGGTCTCGGCACTGTCCCCCGCGACCTCATACGTCCGCGCTGACCCGAGCAGGGTCTCGTGCAGGACGCCCGCTACGGTGCGGGTGCCCGGGTTTCGGGCCTCGAGCGCGCCGTTTGTCACCTCGAGCTCAAGCGGCGCCAGCTCCGCGTGAACGCTCGCCGTCAGTGGGGCAAAGGGGGTGGCGATCACGTCGAGCTCATAGACCCCAGGCTCCAAGTCTTCCGCAGGCACGCCGAGCCGCACGCCGTGCCCGAGCTCCACCTCGCTTGACTCGGCCACCGGGCGTCCCCCGGCGGCGTACAGCCGGACCATCGCGTGGTCCGCAACGGTGTCCGCGCGGCCGACTGAGACCGTGAGCGTGGCGTTTGAGTCCGGCGCGCGCAAGAAATAGCGCGCGATCCTGTTCGGGCCGATGACGCGATTCGTATCCGCAAGCGGCGCTCGGCTCAGGTCCGAGGGGACGACCACCGTGGTCACGAGGCGGAAGAGCGGCCCCGCGAGCGTGTCCGAGGGGTTGAAGGCAGTGACCGTGCCGGTATAGGCGCCCGCGGGACTCGGGTGCGGGAACGAGTAGTAGACGGGGATCTCGGTCTCGACCGTCCCCGCGCTGAGCATGGGCGGCACGTCGATCCACGCCACGTCGCGTCGCAGCACGAACGCGGCGGCGCGGAGACCCGCCAGCGGCCGCACGGTGAACACGGTGCTGTCCGGCGGACCGTCTCGGAAGAATGCAGCCGAGAGGCCGCCCGTGGTCCGAACGACGTACTGCGAGCCCTGGTGTCCCGCCTCGAGCCAGCGGTAGGCGCGGTCCAGGTCGGGCTCCCCCGCGCCCTCATCGAGGACACCGGCCCATGGGAGACGGCCGGCCGAGGCGCGCAGGGCCTGGATGATTTCGGTCGCGCTCACGGCGCGACTTTCCTGCACCATCGCCGACAGGAGACAGGCCGCGAGGCCCGCGGCATAGGGGGCAGCCATGCTCGTCCCCGCCTTCACCTCCCCGCCGCGGTCGAAGGAGGGTACGACGGAATAGGCCACGCCCGGCGTCACGAGATCCGGTTTGGCGAGCGCGCCGCCGCGCGCGCTCCACCAGCCCAAGACGTCCGACGCCCGGCCCCGCGGCGGTTGGCGTCCGAAGGGCCCGGGAAGGCTCGCGGCTGTCGTGAGCGCCAGGTCTGCGGCCCCAGGCACGCCGGTCGTCGAGAGGCCCGGGCCGTCGTTGCCCGCGCTCGCCGTCAACACCACGTCCGGGTGCGCGAGCAAAAATGCGTCGAGCACGGAATCGAGCGCGGCGCCCCCTGGATCCCGAGACCCCACGCCGAAGCTGAGGTTGATCACGAGCCGTAACCCCCGGGTCTCCGTGAAGCGCGCGGCGTAGTCGAGTGCACGGGTCAGGCTCCCGGTGACGGCGAGTCCGCCGCGCGAGTTGTCGGTGATCTTCAAGCCCAGGAGCTGCGCGCCCGGGGCGACGCCGTCGAAGCCCACAACCCCGAACAAGTTGTGCCCTGCCGCGATCCCGGCCACGTGGGTGCCGTGGCCCGCGTCGTCCACGAAGATCGCAAGCGAAGGCACCCCGCCCACGTCCTCGAGATCGGCCGCGAGCGTGACGGGCTTCGAGCCGAGCGCGATCGTTTCGTGCGCGAGCCGATAGTCGTGCAGCGGCGTCTCGTCCTCGAACGAGCCGTCGAGATTCGTGTCGAGGAATACGACCCACCCCTCGCTCGCCTTGACGACGATCAAGGGAAAGACGTCCGTGTTCGAGCCGTCGCCGTTCAAGTCTGCGCCGGGCATGGCGCCGAAGGCGCCTTCGCGGAGCTCGCCCCCGTACCAGGTGGCGCTGACGGCGATGCGGGCGATCCGCCCCGCCCCGGTGAGTTGTCTCGTCCCGATACGGAGCGTCCCTCCGGGGCCGGGCTCGACCGGCTCGAGCGAGACGACGCCCTCCCGGGAGAAGTCCCGCAGGTCGAGGATCTTGGGCGCGCCCGCGCTCGTCGCGCGCAGGCCGCCTACGCCCGGATCGAGCCCTGAGTCGAGGATCCCGATCACGACACCGCGACCGTCGTAGGAGGGATGGCGCAGCAGGAAGTGGTCGATGCCGGTGCTGAGCAGTGGCATGAGGCCGGCGCGAAGCGCGTCCGCCGGCTGGACCATGGCGCTCTTGCGGTGCTCACCCGGCCGATCGATGGGCGGGACGGGAGACGGCGCGGGGGTCGAGTCGCGAGGCGGCACCTCGACGCTCGGGCGCTCGGGCGCCCGGGCGCACGCGGCCACGAGGAGGGCGACCAGGGCGCACCATCTCACGGGCCGGGCGGCAGGCCGAAGATCCCGAGGCGAGCGCGCGGAGTCTGTGCCACAACCCGGAGGAGAAAGGCGAGCGTGTCCCGCGTGTCCTCCGGCGCCACGATCGCATCCACGAACCCGCGCGCCGCGGCGACCTTGGCATCGAGCGCGTGGTCGTAATCGGCGCGCATCGCGCGGACCGCCTCGGCCACTTCGGGGTTGTGGGCGGCTTCGCCGTAGACCGCCTGCACGGCCGCTTCCCCTTCCATCACGCCCATGCGGCCGGTGGGCCATGAGAGGATGAAATCGGGATCGAAGCCCTGCCCGGCCATGGCGTAGTAACCTGCGCCCGACGCGTGGTTCAAGGTGAGGACGAGCTTGGGCACGGTCGCCGTCGCCATCGCCTCGACCATGCGAGCCCCGGCGCGGATGATCCCCGCGCGCTCGGCGTCGGGCCCCACCATGAAGCCCGACACGTCCTGGATGAAGAGGAGAGGCAGGCCTTCGCGGTCCGCGGTCTCGATGAAGTACGCCGCCTTCTCGGCGCTGTCGGCGTAGAGGATGCCGCCGATTTTCGGGGTGCCGCCCTCTTTGATCACCCCGCGCGAGTTCGCGAGCACGGCCACGGGCCACCCCGACACCGCGCCGTGCCCGCAGATCAGTTCCGGTGCCTTGGCCGGCTGGAACTCGACCAGCGCGGCATCGAAGACGGCGTCGAGCACGGCGCGCATGTCGTAGCTCATCCGGTGGTCCTGGGGCAGCACGGCGTAGACGTTGCGCGGGTCTCGGGCCTCGTGCGTCGGTTCGCGCGGCGGGGTCCACGGCAGGAGACCCACGTAGCGCCGGACCTGGTCGAGACACGCCGCGTCGTCTTTCGACAGGTAGTGCGCGACCCCGCTCGTGGTCGTGTGCATGGTCGCGCCCCCGAGCGATTCGGAATCGACGACCTGGCCCGTGGCGCCCTTCACGAGTTTTGGGCCCCCGAGACCCATGAAGGACGTGCCCTCGACCATGAAGATCACGTCCGAGAGCGCCGGGAGGTACGCGCCGCCCGCGACGCACTGCCCCATGACGGCCGCGATCTGCGGCACCTTGAGGTAGCGCCGCATGATCGAGTTGTAGTAGAAGATGCGCGCCGCGCCGTATTGGCCCGGAAACACGCCCTCCTGGTAGGGGAGGTTCACGCCGGCCGAGTCGACTAAGTAGACGATGGGGATCCGCTGGCGCATCGCGATTTCTTGCGCCCGGAGAATTTTCCTGATCGTCTCAGGCCACCAGGCCCCGGCCTTCACCGTCGCGTCGTTGGCCACGACGACAACGGGCCGCCGACCGACCGTCCCGACGCCGGTCACGACTCCCGCGGCCGGTGCCTGGCCGTCGTACTGGTCGTAGGCCATGAGCAGCCCCACCTCGAACCACGGCCCGGGATCGAGGAGCCGCTCGACGCGCTCGCGCGCCGTGAGCTTGCCCTGCTCGTGCTTTCGTCCGGCCTTTTCTGATCCGCCGCCCTGCATGACGCGCGCGCCGAGTGCCCGGACCTCCGCCGTGAGCGTCTCGAGGCGCGTCGCCACTAACGGTCGGCCGCCCAGCCAGCGATGTACTTCACGAGCTCCGCGGTGTGTGTCCCCGGCCCGAACAGGCGACCGACCCCTTCCCGTTCGAGCGCGGCCATGTCGTCGGGCGGAATGATGCCGCCGCCCGTGAGGAGGACGTCTTTGCGGTCGGCCTCATCGAGGAGTTTCCGCACGCGGGGAAAGAGCGTCATGTGGGCGCCGGAGAGGATCGACAGACCCACGACGTCCACGTCTTCCTGCACGGCCGCTTGCGCGATCTGCTCCGGGGTCTGGTGGAGGCCAGTGTAGATCACCTCCATCCCCGCGTCGCGAAGTGCCGCTGCCACGACTTTCGCCCCGCGATCGTGTCCATCCAGGCCGGGCTTTGCTACGAGCACGCGGATCGGCCGGCCGCGTCCCGGGGCGGTCACCGGCGGAACCGTAGCAGTGCCGCGAGACCGTCCACGGCGCGCCGGGCGCGCTCGTCGTAGAGCACGTCGACCTGCGCCCGTTCCGCCAACGCCTCCTCGATCGCCTCGTCGATCCCGGCGTCGTCGCCATAGCCGTCCGCGAGGAGGGTACGGACCTGTCCGCGCTCGAGCGCCGCGCGCGTGGCCTCGACGCCGTTCACGGCCCACCGTGTGGCGAGCCCCTGGGTCACGGCTTCGGCGTGCGCGCGCTCCCAGGCGCGTTCGCGCTCGTCGCGGAGTGCCAAGGCCGCCTCGCGCACCTGGGCGGGCGTCACGTCCTTCAGGTTCAGGCGCACGACGCCGAACACGAGGTCGTGCAGATAGGTGTGCAGATGCGGGAGCAGCCCTGCGGCGTCGACCCCGACCCCGGCGACGACGAGTCCCGAGATGGGATGTTGCTGGTGCAAATGGAAGATCCGGTCTGCGACCGCGGCATAGAGCCGGTGTTTTTCCTCGCGGATCCGGTTGTGGAAGTTGAACTCCCCCGCTGCGCCCAACGCCTTTCCGGGACGGCCGCCGATCTGCTTCCCGTGGAACTTCCCCCCGCGCGTCGTGAGCCCCACGAGACCCGGGAGCTCGACCACGTCGAAGGCGCCTACGTTGAAGAAGCGGGCGCCGGCGCGGTCGCAGACGACGGCGAGGATCGTCCCGAACTCGGCCTCGAGCGCCACGAGCTCGCCGATGAGCGGCAGGGGACGCACGGCGAGGCGCGAGCGATGGACCTGCGGCAGGGCGACCACCTCGAAGAGGTCGAGCGGCCGCGCGGCGAACAGCGCCACGCCCCGCGCGCGCGGCAGGAGGCCCGGGTCCTCGAAGTGCCGCCGGACAGCTTCGAGGTCGGCCACGGCCGCGTCGCGGACGGCCCGGTCGAGCGGCTCACGGGCCAGGGTGGCGAGCGCGTCGCGCAGCCGGTTCTTCATCTTGATCAGGTACTTGCCGCGCGTCTTGTCGCGCGGCTCGAGCTTCAGGTAGCAGCTCACGATCCGATAGGGGCCCGGCTTGATCGCCGCCAGGCGTTTGATCGTCTCGTGCACTGCGCCGGGGGTTTCCTGGGTGGGAGCGGTCATATGGTTAGAAGAATACCGGCTCGCGGTAGGCGCCGTACACCTGTTCCAGGGCGTGCCGGATCTCGTAGAGCGTGGCATAGGCCCGCGCGCAGTCGAGCATCGGCGGCATGACGTTCTGATCGGACTCGGCGGCCTGCCGCAGTGCGTCGAGGCAGGTGGCGACGCGGTCCCGGTCGCGTTCGGCGCGCAGGCGCGCGAGCCGGCGGCACTGGGTGTCGGCCGCGTCGCTTGTCACCCGCAGGATCTCGACTGGGTGGTCGTCCGAGCGTTCGAACGCGTTCACACCCACGATCACCTCGCGACCCGCTTCGACCTCGCGCTGATACTCATCCGCGGAGCGCGCGATCTGGCGCTGGAACCACCCCGCCTCGATCCCGCGGACCACGCCCCCAATCGACTGGATCTCGGCAAACAGGCCCTCCGCTTCCCGTTCGAGGGCATTCGTGAGCGCTTCGACGTAGTAGGAGCCGCCGAGGGGATCGGAGACGTCGGGCACGTGGGTCTCCGAGGCGATCACCTGCTGGGTCCTTAAGGCGAGCTGGACTGCGTCCTCGGTCGGCAGGGCGAGCGTTTCGTCGAGCGAGTTCGTGTGCAGGGACTGCGTCCCGCCCAGGACCGCGGCGAGGGCCTGGTAGGCCACCCGCACGATGTTGTTCTGGGGCTGTTGGGCGGTGAGCGTGACGCCGGCCGTCTGGCTGTGGAAGCGCATCATCCAGGACCGCGGGTCTTTCGCCCCGTAGCGCTCCCGCAGGTGCCGCGCCCAGATGCGCCGGGCCGCGCGGAGCTTCGCGATCTCCTCGAAGAAGTCGTTGTGGATATCCCAGAAGAAGGAGAGCCGTGGCGCGAACTGGTCGAGCTCGAGCCCCCGGGCGAGGCCGCGCTCGACGTAGGTGAAGCCGTTCGCCAGCGTGAAGGCGAGCTCCTGCGCCGCGGTTGAGCCCGCTTCGCGGATGTGGTAGCCCGAGATCGAGATCGTGTTCCACTGGGGCGCGTGCTCGGCGCACCAGGCGAACATGTCGACGATGATCTTGAGCGCCGGTTCGGCGGGGAACACCCAGGCGTGCTGGGCCATGTACTCCTTCAGGATGTCGTTCTGGACCGTCCCCCGGAGCGCAGACGACGGCACGCCCTGCTTTTCGGCCGCGGCCACGTAAAACGCGAAGAGAATCGACGCCGGGCCGTTGATCGTCATCGACGTCGACACCTGGTCGAGCGGGATCCCCCGAAACAGGTCTTCCATGTCGGCGAGGGAGGCGATCGCCACGCCGCAGCGCCCCACTTCGCCCTCGGCGCGTGGGTGGTCGGAGTCGTAGCCCATGAGCGTCGGGAAGTCGAAGGCCACGGACAGTCCTGTTTGCCCGTGGCCGAGCAGGAACTTGTAGCGCTGGTTTGTGTCCTCGGCCGTCCCGAACCCCGCAAACTGCCGCATGGTCCACAAACGCCCGCGGTACATCGTCGGGTGAATGCCGCGGGTGAAGGGGTAGCTGCCCGGGGCCCCGAGCTCGCGCTCGTAGTCGAACCCAGCGAGGTCTGCGGCCGTGTACACGGGCTTGCGCTCGATCGTCATCGCGGCACCCTCAGTTGTTCCAGCACCTCGGCCGCCACGTCGTAGGGACTCTTCCGCCGGGCCACGACCGCATCGAGCTCGCGCTCGACGAGCTCGTCGGTGTGCATGACCTCCCGCAGCCAGCGGCTGAGCGTCCGCTCGACCACGGCGCGCGTGCGCCGCGCGAGGCGGCGGCGGGTCCGGTCGTCGCGCTGTGCGACGTTCGCATGGCGGTCGAGCGCCCGCATGAGCTCTGCGATCCCTTCCTCTTTCGTTGCGACCGTAGTGACGACCGGCGGCTCCCAAGCCGCCTCGGGCGATGGGGTGTGCTGGTCACGGTGGTGAGCGGCGATGTGTCGGAGCGTCTGGCCACGTCTCAAGCCCAGCATCACTTCCACCTCGCGCCGCAGGGCGTCCGCACCTGGGCGGTCGCTCTTGTTGATCACGTAGACATCGGCCACTTCCATCACGCCGGCCTTGAGCGTCTGGATCCCGTCGCCTGACTCAGGGGTGAGCATGAGGACCGTCGTATCGGCGCTCGAGGCCACGTCGAGTTCCGTCTGGCCCACCCCTACCGTTTCGATCAAGATCCGCTCGAACCCGAAGGCTTCGAGCAGGTCCGTGACCTCCTCCGTGGTCGTGGCGAGGCCGCCCACGGAGCCGCGCGTCGCCATGGAGCGGATGAACACGTGCGGATCGGCGCGCTCCTGCTCCATCCGGATCCGGTCGCCGAGGAGCGCGCCTCCCGTAAACGGGCTCGTCGGATCGACGGCCACAACGGCCACGCTCAGGTTTTGGGCGCGGAACGCGCGGATCAGCGTCTGCAGCAGCGTGCTCTTCCCCGCCCCGGGGGGCCCGGTGATGCCGATCCGCCGCGCGTGCCCGAGCCCGGCACAGGCATGGGCCAACACCCGCTCGAACCCGGCTCCCTCGTTTTCGACGAGCGTGATGGCCCGCGCGAGTGCCGCCTGGTCGCGGGCGTCGAGCCGCTCGAGCAGCCGGTCGACGTTCATGGCAACTTCGTGCCGCGCGCTGTCCCGGCCGACACCACGAAGTGCAACCCTTCCTCCACGCTCATGTCGATCGGACGCGCCTTGCTCTTCGGCACGACGAGCACGAGCCCCGTGGTCACGTTCGGCGTGGCCGGCACGAACACGTTGAGGCAGGGCTCGCCCAGCGCCCGCTCGGCCGCCGGATTGTCCTCGGCCGTGACCCAGCCTAATCGATAACTCTCCCCGCCGGGCAGGGGCACCAGCACGGTGCGCAGGAACAGCCGCCGCTCGCCCCCTCCCAGCGTATCCGCGAGCTGTGTCAGGGTCGTATGGAGGACCCGCAGCAGCGGCACGCGAGCGAGGAGCCCGGTCCACCACGAGAGCAGCTGGCGGCCGATCGCGTAGCTCGCGACCCAGCCCGCGGCGAACACCGCGGCCACGAGCAGCAGGAGCCCGAGCCCCGGCACGTGGACGCCCACGATGTCCTGGAGCGGCTGGCCGAGAATGGCGTCGAGCGTGAGAAACAGCCACCGCAGCACGGCGAGCGTGACGCCGATCGGGGCGACGATGACGAGCCCCGTGACGAAATACCGCCGCCAGCGCTTCGCGCTCACTGTTCCCTCGGCTCGAGCGGGATCGTGCGCACCGGGGCGCGCTGCACGAGGATGCGCTCGACACGGGTCGAGCTCGCGCCGAGCACCTCGAACTCGAGGCCGCGGAGGAGGAATCGTTCGCCCGGCCGCGGGATGCGCCCGAGGGCCTGGACGAGGAGACCACCCACCGTCTGGGCGCGGGCCCCCCCGAGCGTCCCGAACGTCCCTTCGAGCCGGTCGGTGGGCGTGTTGCCCTCGAGCTCGAGGACGCTCGGGGCGCCCGGAACCTGATCCTCGTAGGCGCCGAAGATTTCGCCCACCAGGTTGTTGAGCAAGTCTTCGAGCGACACGACGCCCGCCGTCCCGCCGAACTCATCGAGCACCACGGCGAGGTGGCCGCGGCCGCGCTGCATGTCGCGCATGAGCTCGCTCGCCCGTGTGGTGCCCGGCACGGCGAGCGCGGGCCGCGCCGACACGGGGCTGTCCGGCTGGAGTCCGAGGAGGTCGATGGCGTGCGCCACGCCCACCACTTCGTCGAGCGAGCCGCGGTAGACGGGGTAGCGGCTGTAGCCGGTCTGGCTGCACACGTGCGCCGCTTCCGCGGCGGGCGTGCCTTCGGGCAGGGCCACGATCCCCGTGCGCGGCGTCATGAGCTCGCGCACCGGGCGTTCGGCGAAGCTGAGCACGGCGTGGACGACGGCCATCTCGTCCGTGTGCGCGAGCGCTTCCGTGTCCGCCCCCGACACCACCGCCGCGAGCGTCGTCCGCGGCGATGGGTCGTGGCGCGGGATGAAGGGCGCCAACGGACGCGACGCGCGCTCGACCCAGGGCACCGCCCGTGCCGCGATCGGCCCGGCCCAGCGCCGTCCGACCACGCGCGGGACGATGTACGCCACGCTCACGACGAGCGGGACGCCGAGCAGGGCCGACACCGCCCCGAGCAAGGTCGGCGTGAGCGGCGCGAGGAGCGCTGGGATCGTGGCCGCGGCCGCCACCGTCCCGAGGGTCGTGATGGCGTTCGCCGTCGCGAGCACGCGACTCGGGTTTTCGAGGAGCCCGGCCGCAGCGCGCATGCCGCGCAGCCGGTAGGCGATCCAGCGGGTGAGCTCGATCTGGCTCACGGCCGCCGCGGCCACGGCGACCGTGGCGGCCCCGGCCGCGAGGCCCAGCGTCAACACGAGGATGAGCAGGGCGCCGATCATTGCTTCTCGAAATACACCCGCGTCACGCGGCGCCGGTCTACCCCCTCCACCACCACCCGGAAGCCGTCGAGCATCAGCTCCTCGCCCGCGCGCGGCACGCGGCCCAGAGCGAGGTAGATGAGCCCGCCCACGGTCGAGACGTCGGGCCGTTCGAAGGGCTGACCGAGCACGAGCGACAGCTCGTCCAACGTCACCCGGCCGTCGACCCAGTAGCGCGTGCCGTCCTGCACGACCGCGGGCGCGGTCTCGACGTCATGCTCGTCGCGGATCTCACCGACCACTTCTTCGAGCACGTCTTCCAGCGTGATGAGCCCCGAGGTCCCGCCGAACTCGTCGACCACGATGGCCAGGTGGGCAGGGCCGCGCTGGAAGTCGCGCAACTGGCTGTCGAGCGTCTTCGTTTCCGGAACGAACGTCGCCGGGCGCACGAGGTCCTGCCACCGGGAGCCGCCGATGCCCATGGCGAGAGGCGCCACGTCCTTCGCGAACACAATCCCGACGATCGTGTCCGGGGTGCCGTCGTAGACGGGGAGCCGCGAGTGCTCGCTCGTCTTGAATTGCTCGAGGGTCTCCTCGAACGTCGCGTTGATGTCCACGTCCACCATGTCCAACCGGGGCGTCATCGCCTCGCTCACGGTCGTATCGGCCAGCGTGAAGACGCCGAGCAGCATGTCGCGCTGGACGCCGCCCAAGTCTGAGTCCTTGGGGCGCTCGGTCGCAAACCGGGTGTGGAGCGAGCGGTCCACGTGGGCGAGCAACCAGAGGAGCGGCTGAAACGCGGACAGCGCGCGGCGCGCGACGGGCAGGGCGGCGTCCGCCACTTCCGGAGCGACCCGGGCGAGGCTGCGCGGCAAGGCGTCTCCCAGGACGAAGAGCATGACCGTCGCGAGCCCGAGGTCTGCGAGCGCTTGAATCCAGGGGCGGTCCCACCAGCCAAGGATTTGTCCGGTCGCTACACCGCCCAGGACGAGCAGCGCGAGCCGCGCGATGTGCAGCGCGCGGTGCAGCGGGACGTGCGTCCCCGCGGCGGCGGGTGGGGCGTCGCCCAGCGTGTGCAGGGCCTCGCCCACCGCCGCCTCTTCGGCTAGCGCGAAGAACCCCGCCCCCAGGGTTGCCGCGAGGGCCAAGAGCGCGCCGATCACGACCACGGCGTCGGGCATCAGGAATCCCCGACGAGTCGACGCACGTAGGTCTCCTGCTTCCGCCACATCCGGGACCGGGTGCGGCCCGGGCCGTCCGGGTGATCGTACCCGAGGACGTGGAGCGTCCCGTGGACCGCAAGCCGCACGAGCTCCACCGTCACGCTCCCGTGCCCCACCCAGCGCCGGGCCGCGGCCGGGCAGAGGTAGACGTCCCCGACCATCGTGCCGTCCGGTTGCGGGAGGGCGAAGGCGATCACGTCGGTGATCCGGCGCCGGCCCGTCGCACGGCGGTTCAGCCGGCGCATGCGGGCCGCGTCGAGCAGGGTGAGCTCGACGCGCGTGCCGCGCGCCCGTTCCCAGGCCACGACCTGCCGCGCTGCTCGCATCAACCGGGCTTTAATGACGCGCGGCCGGTTGCCAGCTTGCCGAGATGCCACCGCTCGACTCCGGATAGTCGATCCGATTGTGATACATCCCGGCAATGGCGCGCACGAACTCCGCTTTGACGAGGTTGATCTGCTCGAGGGTGATCGGCGCGTCATCGAGCTGGCCTTGATTGAGCTTCGTCCGCACGATGTGGTCGATCGCTTCTTCGATCTTCTGCTGCGTGGGGTCGTCGAGCACCCGCAGCGCTGCCTCGACCGAATCGGCGACCATGGTGATCGCCGTCTCGACCGAGCGGGGCTTGGGGCCCGGGTAGGTGAAATCGGCCACGCGCGCGACACCGCCCGAGCGGCGCGCCCGGTCGAGGAAATACGTGATCTCGCTCGTCCCGTGGTGTTCGGGGATGAAGGCGGCGACCACGGCCGGGAGCCCGGCCTCCGCGGCGAGTGCCAAGCCGTCCGGCACGTGGGCCCGGATGATCGCGGCCGACTGCCGCGGGTCGAGCCGGTCGTGGGGATTGGTGCCACGGGCCTGGTTCTCGACGAAGGAGAGTGCGTTTTTCACCTTGCCCACGTCGTGGTAGTAGCACCCCACCCGTCCGAGGAGGCCGTTCGCGCCGACCCGGTTGCAGGCCGCCTCGACCAGGTTCGCCATCGCGATGCTGTGGGCGTAGGTCCCCGGGGCTTCGAGCGCGAGGCGGCGGAGGAGCGGCCTGCTTGGATCCGAGAGCTCGAGCAGCGAGAGATCGGTCGTGATGTGCGTCAGCCACTCGGCGAGCGGGAGCAAGAGGAGGGCGAGACCCGCCGACACGAGCCCGTTCACGATGCCGCCGAGCGCCGTGGTGAACACGTCGGCCACGGTCCACTCGTTCGCCAATCCGATCGCCACCGCGCCCGCGAAATACCCGGCCCCCACCATGAGCACGACGATGAACAAGTGACTCCGCCGCCGCAGTACCCGGATCGAGAGCGCCGCCGTCACACCGCCAATCAGTGAGAAGAACATCGCCGGGGTGTCGTGGAAGACGGGCTGGAGCCCGATGACCGAGGCGAGGATCATCGCGGCGATCATCGAGACCCGGCCGCTAAAGAGCACGGTGAGCATCATCGCGGCGAGCGGCAGCGGAATGAGCTCGGGATGGGTCGGCGCCCAGCGTGCCACCGCTGCGGCTCCCAAGAGCGAGGTCGCGAACAGGCACCCGGCGAGCGCCACCTGCCGGAGCTCGCGGTAGGTCTCGCGCCGGTAAAAGAGCAACAGGGCCCAGAACACGCCGATCACGAGCGCGTCGAGGAGGATCGGGCCGACCGCACCGGCGAGCGAGTGGTTGGCCGCGGCCCCGCGCCGCACGAGCTCCTGCTGGAGGGCCACCAGGCGTTCCTTTGCGTCGCTCGTCACGACTGAATGCGCCGCCACGATGCGGTCCCCTGCGCGCACGACGTACTTGGTCGGGTCCACGCTCCGGCGCAGCTCGTCGCGGCGGTGCTCGGTTTCGAGCGGGTCCGGGACGAGGGTAGGCCGGTAGAAGCGCGCCGCGAGGCGGACGAACACCGTGGCGGCCGCGGCCGAGCCGGGGTCCGGTTGGTAGCGGCGGGCGACGGCGAGGTATTGCCCATACGCCATCACTTGGTCGCGCGGCACCGCGGTTTCAATCGTGCCGCGACGGACGACGATGGTGGAGGACGCTTCGCCCTGCAGCACGCCCTGGGCGACCGTGCCGACCGCGAGCGTGTGCGCGAACAGGTTCTGCAGCGCGGCCGCGATCCCGCGGCGCTTGCCCGTGCTCGCGAGATAGGCGGCTTCTAGGGGCGTCAGTAAGACGCCCTGCGTCCGGGCGACCGCGGTGATCGCATCCGCGCCGTGAGGGGCGATGGCGTCGAGTTTTGCGAACAACGCGCGCGCGGCGGTGGTGCTACTGTCGAGCGTGCGCGGGCTGTAGTCGTAGATCGGCTGCACGGTGCCGGCCAGGTCTGCGGCCTCGCGGGCGAGCTCCTGGTCGCTCTTCGACACCGAGTAGGTGAACGGCGCGATGACATCGCGCGGCGCCACCTTCCCCGGCTCGAGCATCGGGGCGACGTCGACCGCGCTCGAGGGGAACGCGAGGAACGTCAGGATGGCGAGCGCCGGCACCCACGCCCAGCGTTCGGCGTGGTAGCGCAGCTCGTCCCGCGTGGGGAGTCGCATGTCAGCCCTGGGCGTCGTCGGCGTAGGCCCGGATGATGTCCCGCACCAGACGGTGGCGCACGACGTCGCCCTCGCCCAGGTAGCAGAACCCGATGCCTTCGATCCCCGGCAGGATGCGTTCGACCTGGAGCAGCCCTGAGTCCTCGCGGTTCGCGAGGTCGATCTGCGTCTTGTCGCCTGTGATCACGGCGCGCGAGTTCACGCCGAGACGCGTGAGGAACATCTTCATCTGCATGCCCGTCGCGTTCTGCGCCTCGTCCAGGATGACGAATGCGTCGGCGAGCGTGCGGCCCCGCATGTAGGCGAGGGGCGCGATTTCGATCGTGCGGCTCTCGATCGCCTTCTGCACCCGGTCGCGGGGCATCATGTCCTCGAGCGCGTCGTAGAGCGGCCGCAGGTAGGGGTCGACCTTGTCCCGCAGATCGCCCGGCAAGAACCCGAGATTCTCGCCCGCTTCGACCGCCGGCCGCGCGAGGATGATCCGCCGCACGCGCCGGCGGGAGAGGGCGTCGATCGCCGCCGCCACCGCGAGGTAGGTCTTGCCCGTGCCCGCGGGTCCGATCCCGACCACGATCTCGCGCTGCAGGATCATACGCACGTATTCGCGCTGCCCGTTCGTTTTCGCCTGAATCACGCGCCGCAGCCCGGGAAGGATGATGCGGTACTCGTCGCCCTCGCCCCGTTCCGGGGTCCGGTCGTCGGTCGCGAGGCGCTCTACGTCGTCCACGCCCAACAGATCGCCCATGCGGGCGAGATCGACGAGCGCCTGGGCCACGCCCGCCGCGCGCTCGACGGCGCTTGGGGGGCCTGCGACCGACAGCGCGTCGCCGCGGAGCGAGACGCGGACGCCGAGCCGCTTCGCCAGGGCCACGAGGTTGCTGTCGTTGACGCCCGCGAGCGCGAGCGGATCGACGCCCTCGATCGAGAGCCGGCGCGTGACGTCGTCCGTCATGGCTTGACCTCGATGTGCAGCGCGGCGAGGTCGGCCGGGCTCGCGGGCGCGGGGGCGCCTTCGAACAGGGCCCGGGCCGCGGCCGTTTTCGGGAAGGCAATGACGTCGCGCAGGCTCGAGGCGCCGGCGAGGAGCATGGCCACGCGATCGACGCCGATGGCGAACCCCCCGTGCGGCGGGGCGCCCGCGGCCAGGCCGTTCAACAGGAAGCCGAAGCGCGCGTCGGCCTCGGCGTCGGTGAGCCCGAGCTCGCGGAAGACGACCCGCTGCACCACGGGATCCGTGATCCGGATCGAGCCCGAGCCGAGCTCGTTGCCGTTGTAGACCGCGTCGTAGTGCAGCGCGCGGCAGCGGAACGGATCGCTCTCGATCCGTGTCACGTCCTCAGCGTGCGGCGCCGTGAACGGATGGTGCGCGAAGACCGGCCGGCCGGTCGCTGGGTCCGGCTCAAAGAGCGGAAAGTCCACGACCCACAGAAACGCATGCGCCGTCCGCGGGGCGGGCGCGAGCCGCCGGATAACCTCCTGCCGGACGCGATCGAGCACGGGCGACGTGACGCGGTCAGGGCCTACGGTGAGAAGCACGGCGTCCCCGTCGGCCGCGCCCAGGCGCCCGAGCGCCTCGACCGAGAGATGCTTGGCCACGGAGCCCGACACCTGGTCGCCCTGCCGCTTGGCCCACGCGAGACCCGCGCCGAGCGACTTAGCACTCGCCGCGAGGTGGTCCACGTCTTTCCGGGACAGCGCTCCCCCGCCCTTCACGGCGAGTCCCCGGACCCGGGCACCATTGGTCAGCGCGGCGTCGATGAACGGCATCCCGACCGGCTTGAGCTCCGTCGTCCAGTCCGCGATCGCGAGCTCGTAGCGCAAGTCGGGCTTGTCCGTGCCATAGCGCTCCATCGCTTCGCGGTAGGGCAGCCGGAGGAACGGGCGATGGACCGGCGCGCCTGCTTCGTCCCACAGCGCGGCCAGGACCGTCTCGACTACGGCCATGACGTCGTCCTGCGAGACGAAGGACGCCTCGAGGTCGATCTGCGTGAACTCGGGCTGCCGGTCGTTGCGCAAATCCTCGTCGCGGAAGCAGCGCGCGACCTGGAAGTAGCGGTCGAAGCCCGCCACCATGAGGAGCTGCTTGTAGAGCTGCGGCGACTGGGGGAGCGCGAAGAACTCCCCCGGGTGCACCCGCGACGGAATGAGGTAGTCGCGGGCGCCCTCGGGGGTCGGTTTCGTGAGGATCGGGGTCTCGAGCTCCAAGAACCCGAGCTCGGTCAGCGTGCGCCGCGCGCGCTGCAGGAGTCGGTGGCGCAGGATCAGGTTCGCCTGCAGCTCGGGCCGTCTCAAGTCGAGATGCCGGTACTTGAGTCGCAGCTCCTCGGCCGGGAGCTCATCACCCTTGGTCCGCGCCACCGGGATGGCGGGCGTCACGGCGGGGCCCACGACGACACAGCTCGCCGCGTGCACCTCGACATCACCCGTTTCCATGTCCGGGTTGCGGGCTGCGTCGGGGCGGGCGACGACCACGCCCTCGACCAGCACCACCGTTTCGCTCCCCAAGGTGCCCGCCCGCTCGATCATCTCCGGGGGGCACCAGCCGGGCCCGAACGCCACCTGGACCAGACCGGCCCGATCCCGCAGGTCGAGGAACACGATCCCGCCCAGGTCCCGGCGCCGGTGCACCCAGCCCCCCAGCCGGACGCGCTCGCCCGCGTGCTCGGCGCGCAGCGCGCCGCAGTAGTGCGACCGGAGACTCGTGGTGGTCATGGCGCGAGCGTGCAGTCGGCCTCGCACAGCACGCGATAGAAGGCGTCCGGCGTAGCGGCGGCCAGGAGCTGGGCCCGCACCGGCTCCTGGCGCACGATCCGCGAGATCCGACTGATGGCCCTCACGTGGGGCCCGGCCTCGTCGGGCCCCGCGAGAAGGAAGAAGATGCGCACCGGCATGCCGTCGATCGCCTCATAGTCCACGGGGTCACGCGTCGTCCCGGCCACGAGCCCAAGGGTGGGCAGAACCGGGGTCTTCGCGTGCGGAACGGCCACGCCGTAGCCCACCCCCGTAGGGAACTGGCGCTCGCGCTCGAGGATTGCCCCGAGCACGTCCGCTTGACGGCTGTCGCCGTCAACCAGGAGCGCCACGAGCTCCCGTAACACCCCGGGCTTGTCCCGAGCCTCGAGGGGGACGCGCACACGCGTCGGGGAGATTAACTGAGAAACGTGCATGCGGTGAAGTTCCGTAAGCGCATGAAGATAGTTAACTTAAGCTGATGCCGCCACATAACACCCCTTCCCCCGAGGATTCCTCTCCGGCCCCAGGGCTCGACATTCTCTCGCTTACCCCGGCTGACGCCCGGGTCGCTCTGGCGGAGTGGCTCAAGGCCCGGGGCGAGCCTGCCTACCGCACGGGGCAGATTCTCGGCCGCCTGTGGCAGCGGCCGGTGGGAAGTTGGGACCAGGCGACCGAGCTCCCCACGGCGCTCAGGCGCGACCTCGCCCAAGCGTTTCCGTTGATGCGGCTCGAGGAAGCGACCCGGCAGCTGTCGAGCGACGGGACAGAGAAGGTCCTCTGGACACTCGCCGACGGGGAGTCGATCGAGTCCGTCCTCATCCCCGAGGGCACGCGGCGGACGCTCTGCGTGTCCTCGCAGGTGGGCTGTGCGCTCGGCTGCGTGTTCTGCGCCACGGGTCGCATGGGGTTCGGGCGGGACCTCACCGCGTCAGAGATCGCAGCCCAAGTGCGCGAGCTCGTGCTCCGGGACCCGGCCCTCAAGCCCACGAACGTGGTGTTCATGGGCATGGGCGAGCCACTCTTGAACTGGGACGCGGTAGACGCGGCACTCACGATTCTGAACGACCCAGACGGGCTCGGGATCGGCGCCCGGCACATCACGGTGTCGACGGTGGGCATCCTGCCCGCGCTGGCCAAGCTTGCGGCGCGACGCGAGCAGTTCGGGCTCGCGGTGTCGCTCCATGCGCCGGTGTCGGCGCTCAGGCGTACCCTGATGCCGATCGAGAAGAAGTACCGACTCGCGGCCGTGCTCGAGGCGCTGGCCGCGTTCAAGCGGCGGGTGACGTTCGAGTATGTGCTGCTCGGGGACTTAAACGACCGCCCGGAGGACGCTGACGAGCTGGCGCGGGTCGCGGCGCCGCTCGGTGCGCTCGTGAACCTCCTCCCGCTCCACCCCGGCGGTGCGCCCGGGTTGACGCCGAGTGCGCCCGCGGCGATGCGCGCCTTCCTGCGCCGGTTGCGGGGCCACGGCACGAGCGCGGTGCTGCGGCGGAGCCGCGGACTGGACATCGCGGCCGCCTGCGGCCAGCTACGGGTGGAACGGCAGCCGCGGCTTAAAGTCCGCTCCCAAGAACACGCTCACGTCGAGTAGGCGCGTCGAGTCGAGTGCCACGGACACGGCACCGACCCCGAGCGCCTGCCTGACCGACGTGCCCTGCGTCACCGCCCCGCGCCGCACGACGATGCGCGTCGATTCGATCGGTGCCGCATTCTTCGCCGTGCCCACGCTCACGACGTCGATGCCCGCCGCTCGGAGCACCCGTGTCCCGACCCGTGCGAGACCCGGCTGCGGCGTGCCGTTCAGGACTTCGACCGTGATGGCCGGTCCGGCGTCGCCCGGCACGCGGGCGGGCTGCTCCGCGTGACACGCGGCGAGCAGCGCGATCAGGATGAGACGAGTGCGTTCCAAAACTCGACCGTCTCGGGCAGCAAAGGCCAATGGGCCGTGAGCACACCGTCGATCCGCAGGCGAGCGACCTCGCGGAGCACGATGAGATGCTCCCGCGGCACCCGGGCGGCGAGCTCGCGCCGCGTGCGGGCGTTCCCCGTGCGCCCGGGCTCGAGGAAATCGGCCAAGTAGAGCATCCGCCCGACGTTGTCCCAGCGGGCATAACCGATGGTGTGATAGCGCACGGCGTCGAGCACGCCCTGGTCGGTCTCGCCTTCAGCGGCCGCGCGGTCGGCCGCCGCTGGGCCGTGGGCGATCCGCGTCGAGAGCCGCGCGTCCTTCAGGGCGTCGTGCAGGTAGGCCCCCTTGAGCCAGCGGTTGCGCTCGGCCGCTGACACCCGCATCGCCTCAGCCCAGCTTGCGAGGAGCGTGGCCACGCGCTCGATGTGCGCGCGCCGTCTCGCGTCGACCTCCGCCCAGGGGGGAAGCGTGATCATCGGCGCACGGCGATGTCCTGGGTGAGCCCATCCCCGAGCGCCACGTTGTCGATCAAGCGCGTGGAGCCGACATGCGCCGCGACTAGGACGACCGTCCGGGGATCCGCGCGCGTCACGGGCTCCAGGTCCTCGCCCACGAGCCCCACGTACTGAGGGGTCACGCCCGGGGCGGCGAGCACCTTCGTGCCGCGTCGGGTGAGCGCCGCCGCATCCGCTTCCCCGCCCCGCCAGGCCTGCTCGACCGCCCGCAGCGCCCGGGACAACGCGAGCGCCGCCCGGCGCTCGTCAGCGCTCAAGTAGGTGTTCCTGGAAGAAAGGGCGAGGCCGTCGAGCTCGCGGACGGTCGGTGCCACGTCGATCTCGATCGCGAAATCCAAGTCCCGCACCATCTGCCGGACCAGCACGGCCTGCTGGAAGTCTTTGCGGCCGAAGACGGCGACATGCGGCTCGACGATGTGGAAGAGCTTCGCCACGACCGTGAGGACTCCCGCGAAATGGCCCGGGCGTGCGGCGCCCTCGAGCACGTCGCCCTTCGGTCCGGGAGCGACGCGCACCGTCGGTAGCGTGGGATAGAGCTGGTCCGTCGTGGGCTCGAAGAGGCAATCGATGCCCCGCGCCCGCACGAGCTCCCGGTCGCGCGCCGGATCGCGGGGGTAGCGTTTGAAATCCTCCGTCGGCCCGAACTGCAGCGGGTTCACGAAACTCGAGACCACCACGCAGTCGGTCCGCTCGCGGGCCCGGTCGATCAGTTGCAGGTGGCCTTCGTGCAGGAAGCCCATGGTGGGGACGAACCCGATGCGGCGGCCTCGGGCGCGCTCGCCGCGACTCCACGCGCGCATCTCGGCCGGGGCCGCGATTGCCTCCACGACGTCAGTCGCCGAAGGAGTGCTCGGGGCCGGGGTAGCGCCCCTCGCGGACCTCGGCCGCGTAGTGCTCGACCGCGCTCCGCACGTCGGCCGCGAGCTCCGCGTAGCGCTTCAAAAACTTCGGCTGAAACTCCTCGTTCAGGCCCAGCATGTCGTGGAGCACGAGGACCTGGCCATCGCACCCGGGGCCGGCGCCGATCCCGATCGTGGGAATCGGGATCGCGGCGCTGATCCGCGACGCGAGGGCCGCAGGCACGAGCTCGAGCACGATGGCCGCGGCCCCGGCGTCAGCGAGCGCCCGCGCGTCCGCCTCGAGCCGCGCGGCAGCCGCGGGGTCCTTCCCCTGAATGTGATAGCCGCCCAGCGTCCGCACCGACTGGGGTGTGAGCCCCAGGTGTCCGATCACCGGGATCCCGGCGTCGACGAGCGCGCGCACCGTCGCGACGATGGACTGCCCGCCTTCGAGCTTCACCGCGTGACAGCCCGTGTCGGCCAGGACCCGCCCGCAGTTCCGGATGGCCTCGGGCACGGACACTTGGTAGGAGAGAAACGGCATGTCGCAGATGACGAGCGCGCGGCGCGAGCCTCGCCGCACCATGCGCGTGTGGTAGACCATCTGGTCGAGCGTGGCCGAGAGCGTCGTCGGCGCGAGCCCGAGCACCTGGGTCACCGAGTCGCCCACGAGCAGAATGTCGACGCTTGGGTCGAGGAGGCGGGCGAACAGGCCGTCGTAGCACGTGAGGGCGACGATCCGCTCGGCCCGCCGTTTCATGGCCTTGAGGTCGAGGATGGTGCGGGCGCCGTCGCTCACGCGAGGGCGTCCTCGAGTTCGGCGATTTCGCGCTGCCAGAAGTCCCGGTGCGCGAGCTCGGGATGGGGCAGCGTCAGCGCGGGCCCGCGGACGTCGCGCGCGCCGAAGCGCACGATGTCGAGATCGAGCGTCCGGGGGCCCCAGCGAACGCGCCGCTCGCGGCCGCGCTCGGCTTCGATGGCGAGCAGGTGTTGCAGGAGGTCCTCGGGCTCGAGCTCCGTCTCGAGCTCGGCCATCTGGTTCAGGAAGGCGCTCTGGGTGACGGGGCCGATGGGTGCCGTCTCTTCCACGCGGGACGTGCGGAGGAGCGTGGTGGCGGGCAGGTGGGCGAGACGCTCGCGCGCGTGCGCGAGGTGGGCCTGGCGATCACCGAGGTTTGAGCCCAGCGCCACGTAGACCGTTTCGCGCTTCGCCACGGGGGAATAGTAGTGGCCTACGGCACGCTCGCAAAGCCGCGCGTCAGGTCGCGCAGCATGGATGCGACTTCGCCGAGCTCGCGCGTCGCGCGCTCGAGATCGGAGAGCCCGTGCGCGGCGTCACGCGCGCGCACCGCGACATCGTCGGCTTCGGTGCGATTGCGGCCGGCAATCAGCGCCATCGTGTGAATGCGCGTGCGCAGCTCCATGAACGCGGCGTCCTGGTCGCCCGCGGCGGACGCGATGCCCCGTGCGTGTGCGGTCGCGTCGGCGGTCGCGGCGACGATCGCATCGAGCGCCTCGAGGGCCGCGGCCGACAGCTCCTCCACGCCGCCCACGTTCACCTCGCCGCGGCGCATCTGCTCGACGACGTCGCCCACCTGATGATGGATGTCCTGCACGAGCTCCCCGGCCTCGACCGCGGCACTCGTGGTCTGCTCGGCAAGCCGCCGAATTTCGTCCGCCACCACCGCGAACCCCTTGCCCTGGCGTCCGGCGCGCGCCGCTTCGATCGCCGCGTTCAGGGAAAGGAGGTTCGTCATGTCGGCGAGATCGCGGATCGACGCGATGAACCCCGTGATGCGGCGGCTCACCTGGCCCAGCGCCTGCACCTTGGCCGAGCTCTCCCCCACGAAGGCCTTCAGCGCCACGAGGCGCTCGATCGCTTCGCGGATCTGCTGGCGGTTCCGCTGGGCGACGTTGCTCGCGGTACTCGAGGCCTGCGCCGCCTGCGCGCCGTCGATCGAGACGCGGCGGGACACCTGGGCGAGGCTCTCGGTCGCCGCGAGGCCGCTCGACACTTCTGTCTCTTCGGCCGCCACGGCCTCGCGGATCGCGTTCGTGGACCCGGCGACGCCGCCCGCGGCCTCCCGCAGGGCCTCGGCCGCGTGCGCGAGCGTCCCGAGCTGCGCCGTCAGACGCTCGACCGTCTCCATCAGCGGGCGACGGAGCTCGGTGATGTGAATCGCCGTGGCGAGCTGGTTTGCGAAGGTGAGGATCGTCACCACGTCGCGCGGCCGGTAGGCCTTGCGTTTGTGGTGCTCGAGCTCGAGCGTGCCGATCACCTGGTCCCCGAAACGGAGCGGCACGATGACCAGGCTCAAGACGTCCGCACGGGCATCCGCCACCCGGAGATCACGCGAGAGGTCGTGAATCACCACGGCGTCCCCGCTTGCGATCACATGTCCCCGGAGCGTCGCGACGTCGGCCGAGGGCTCGGCCCGATTGGCCCGGCCGATCGCGCCGCGGTAGACGCGCTGGGCGGTCTTGCCGTGTTGGCGGTAGATCCGGAAGTCGCCCCAGTCCACGAGGCGGTGCGCCAGCCGCTCGATCCGCATGAAGGAATCGTCGAGACTCACGTTGCTCGTGATCACGGCTTCCATCGCGTGGATCTTGTTCAGCTCTTCGGCGGCGATCGCCTCCTCGACCGTGCGCTTGAAGAGCAGCCCGAGCGCGCCGAGCGCGGCAATGACGAAGAGCCAGGTGAGCGGCGGCCAGTAGACCACGGCGCCCACGACGCACGCCGTCGCGGCGACCGTGCCCCCGAAGCCGATGCACTCGTAGCGGAGGATGAGCAGTTGCTCGCCCTGTTCGAGCTTGCCGCGGGCGAGCAGGGCGAAGTAGAAGAGGAGACGCGTGGCGGCGAAGTAGCAGAGTCCGTAGAAGAAGAGGGCGGGTAAGGTCTCGAGGTGGAGGCCGGGCGGTGCGTGCGCCACCAGGACGAGCTCCGCGTAGACGCCGTAGGCCGCCACGATGGCCAGGGCCTCGCGCCCGAGGTTCGCGAAGGCCGCGCTCGGGGCTTTGCGCGCCCAGAGCCAGTCGACGACGAACGTGCTCGTCGCAACCGCGAGGGCCGCGGCCGGCAATCCGACGAGCAGGCTGCCCGCCAACGCCACCACACCGAGCTGCGTGAGATAGGAGTACTTGGAGAGCGGGACCTGCAGCCCGCGGAGAACGATTCCCGCCACGAGCAACGCCCCGAGCGCAGGCAGTTCGCCCGTCCAGCGGGGATCTGCGATCAACACGGCGAGGAGCACGAACGGCCCGCCGTAGCGGAGCACCTGCCCGTATATCGTGACGAGCCGGTTACTGGTCATCGGCGGACCCGCCGCACGGCCTCGGCCAACTCGGTAGCGAGTCGCTCGGCCACCCCCAGTCCCTGGCCCAGCGCCTCGACCAACGCGCTCCCCACCACGACGCCGTCCGCCGCGCGCGCCGCCTGCTCGGCCTGGGCCGGGTTCGCGATCCCGAACCCCACCGCGATGGGCAGCGCGGTCGCGGCGCGGACCTGCTTCACATGCGTCTCGAGGTCCTGCGGCACCGCGTCACGCACGCCCGTGACGCCGAGCCGCGAGATGAAGTAGATGAACCCCCGTGCGCCCTGGACCGCCCGGGCGAGCCGGCTCGGATTGGTGGTGGGCGCGATGAGCCGGATCAGGTCGAGTCTGCTGCTTGCGACCTCGGCCTCGAGCTCGGGGTCTGCGCCCGCGGGAAAATCGGTGAGCAGGAGGCCCGAGGCGCCTGCCGCGGCCGCGTCCGCGAGGAAGCGCGGCACTCCGTAGGCGAGCACCGGGTTCAGGTAGGTCATGATCACGACCGGGACGCCGAGCGCCGCGCGCGCGATCGATTCGAACACACGCGGCACCGTCACGCCCTGCTCGAGCGCCGTCTGGGTCGAGCGCTGGATCGTGACGCCGTCAGCGAGCGGAT
Source organism: Gemmatimonadales bacterium (assembly GCA_035604455.1). Classification (GTDB taxonomy): domain Bacteria; phylum Gemmatimonadota; class Gemmatimonadetes; order Gemmatimonadales; family GWC2-71-9; genus AG25. Next base: position 23,944 of record DATNIM010000095.1, on the reverse strand, counting down.
CGGAAAACGGCACGCCCACCTCGACGAGATCGGCCCCGGCGCGCTCGAGCATCCGAAATGCCTCGACCGAGCGTTCGGGGGTCGGGTAACCCGCCGTGAGGTAGGGGATGAACGCAGCCCGCCGTTCCGCCCGGACACGCTCCCAGCGGGCGGTGATCGCGTCAGGCAAAATAGTCGCTGACGTTGATGCCGTACTTACGGGGGTCGGTGACCTTGACGATGGTGCGCGGGTGGTGGCCCTGGGCGTCCCGCACGGCGAGGTCGGCGAGGATGCCGGGCGGGGGCTGCACGCCGCCATCCGGGCCGGCGACGATCTGGACCACGGGCCGGTGGACTTCGGTCACGTCCGGGTTGGCCGCGTGGACGATGGCCACTTCGTAGGTGTCCAGGATGACGCACGTGCCGACCGGGTAGATGCCGATGAGGTTGATGAACGCCTTCACCACGACGGGGTCGTAGCCCCGGCGTGGGTTCTCCCACATCTCCCGCAGCACCTCGTCGGGCTGGATCGGTACCGTCTGGTAGATCCGGCGGCTCGTCGCGGCATCAAAGCCGTCCGCCACGGCCACGATCTTGGAAAAGATGGACAGCTCCCGCGGACGGACGGACTTGGGGTACCCCGTCAGGTCGATCTTCATGTGGTGCTCGTAGGCGACGATCATCCCCCGGTAGGGGATCTCTCCGTAGCCCCGCAGGCCGAACAAGGTGAGCACGCCGAGCCAGGGGTGCGCCGTCATGATGCGCCACTCCTCGTCGGTGAGCCCACCCTCCTTGTTCAGCACCTCGAGCGGAACGCGCGACTTGCCCACGTCGTGGAACAGCGCCGCGATGCCGAGATCGTAGAGCTGGACCTTCGTGAACCCGAGCTTCCGGCCGAGGGCCACCGAGAAGATGCAGACGTTCACCGAGTGCGTGAACGTGTACTCGTCGTAGTCGCGGAGCGTGGTGAGCCCGATGAGCGAGGCCTCGTTGTTCAGCACCTGGTCGACGATCGCCTGCACGGCGCGCTTCACCTTCTTCACGTTCGCCGTACGGCCCATGCGGATGCTGTTGATGACTTCCTTGGTCACCGCGACCGAGCGGGCGTAGGTGCGCTTCGCGGCCTCTTTGCGCCGCTCGACTTCCTCTTCTTCCTCCTCGGTCTCGAACGGCGCCTCGAGCGAGATCAGCGTGACGCCCGCCTCGGTGAGCTTCTGGCCGATTTCCTGGAGCTTGTTCGGGTCCGCTTCCTTCGCCGCGTAGGTCAGCAGCAGCGAGAGGAAGATCTGCAGCGCCCGCCGATCGACGCCCTCGTCGATCCGCATCGCGCCGATGCCGCACTGCGTGAACAGCCCGAGGATGTGCGAAAACGAGGCGTAGTTGTCGAGATCGAGCCTGAGCCGGGTCGAATTGACGAAGATGAACTCGCCCTGGATCCGCAGCTCGATTTCGCGCTCGACGTCGAGCAGGTGTCGGGTGGTGACGTTCAGGTCGTCGAGCGCCTTCTGCACCTGGGCGTTCTCGATCGGATAGAGCTTGAGAGAGCGGGTGGCGGTGTAGAAGACGAGCAGGAAGTCGCGACCCGCATGCCGCAGGAAGCCGTCCGTGGACTGGACGGTTTCCACGATCGACGCGCGCCGGCCGGGCTCGCTCACGTCCCGATCTCGCGCAGCGCGCGGGCGACCGCATTCCGAACCAACGCTTCCTTGTCCTGCGACGCTTTCTCGAGTGCCGCTCGCGCCTCGGGCGCGCGGATCTTGCCGAGCGCCATCGCGGCGCAGGCCCGGGTTTCCGCGTCCTCTTTGCGGCCCAGGAGCCCCCGCGGCACGAGCAGCTTCTCCAGCAGCGGCACCCCCTTCGTACCGGCGAGCATGCCGTAGGCTTCGTAGAAACACATCTTCTCGGTCAGGTCCGCGTCGCGGAGCTTGCCCGCGGTGACCGCCTGGTCCACCCGGGCGAACGCGTTGCGGTGTCCGCGTCCCGCGAGGAACCGCACGGCCGCGATGCGGACGTCGCGGTCCGGATCGTCAATGGCCTTCTCGACAAACCGCAGGGCGGAGTGGTTCGCGATCTGAATCAAGGCGTCCACCGTGGCGAGCCGCAGCGACGTATCGGGCGAGTCGAGCAGCGGGCCCAGGGCCTCCGTCGCGCCGGCGAGCTTCAGGCGCCCGGCGAGCCGTACCATCTCGAATTGCGTCGCGGGGTCACCGCTCGCGAGTGCCTTCACGACCTCGGCGGTGTTCACCTCCGCGAGCTTGGCCGCCGCGCTCGCGATCAGGTCGCGGACCCGCTCGTTCGTGAGCTTGGGGATCCAGCCCACGAGCGTCGGCAGCGCCTCGGGGCGCAACTCGTTGAAGGTCTCGGCCAACTCCGCCTCGCTCGGATGCGCCGTGGCCTCATCGAGCGACTGCAGCAGTTGCGACAGGGCCTCGGGCTGCGAGAGCCGCGCGGGGAGGTTCGTGAGCACCTCGCGGTGCTCGGCCAGGAGCTCGCGCGCCCGCTGCATCACCACGCGGATCTCGCGCAGGATGTAGGCGACCGAGGGGAAGTCGCCGGCAGCGAGGAGGTACGGGATGAAGCTGTCCACGATCCCGATCAGCTCGGCGCGGACCGTGCCGTAGGTCTGGAGCTCGAGCAGGTCGAAGAGCATCGAGAGCACGTTGCGCCGCAGGTCCTGCGCGTACTCGCGGTCGGCCTCCCGGCGCAGGTACTCGATGTCCTTGTCTTCCAGGAAGTAGAGCGTCGTGTCGAAGTCCTCGATCGACACCAGGCCCTCGGGCCGCGGCGGCGCCTCGGCCTGCACGACGTGCCGGACCTCGGTGGGCGGGACCTTGGGCAGCGGCGCCCCAGGCTCGATCGGGACCGCGCCCTCGCTCGTGAGCTCCCGGAACGTGTAGGCGATGAACTGGTAGTCCTCCGCCCAGAGGAGCGTGAGGAGGTCGTCCGCCGCATCGGCCGAGAGGTTCTTCGCCTTGTGCAGCACCGCGAGAAAGCGGACGATCTCCGAGTCTTCCACCCCCGGGCGGAACGAGAGCGACCGCACGCCGTCCTTGAAGAGCGTCCACGCGATGCTCTCCGTCCGCTGTTCCTGCTTGTAGACGACGTTGTCTTCCCAGCGCAGCTGATCTTCGCTCACGTCCAGGTGGAGGTCGTCGCTTGACTGCCACACCTGACGGAAGGCGGCGCGCAGGTTCTCGAGGGCGCGTTGGTAAACCGGGTTGTTGGGGAGGTAGAGCTGGGTTGCGCGAAGGGCCTTGAGGAAGACCTGCAGGAGGTCTTCGACCTGCGACGGCGGCAGCGCGAGCTCCGGGATCGGCGCGCCGAAGGACTGGGTCACGACCGGCTCGGTCAGCGGTGCGCTCCCGTCAGCTCGGCTACCATCGCCACGTCCTTGTCGCCGCGCCCGCTCAGATTGATGAGCACCATCTCCCCCTCGCTCCAGCGGCCGGCGCGAGCCGCGTCGCGCACCCAGGCGAGGGCGTGCGCACTCTCCAGCGCCGGCACGATGCCCTCCAGGCGTGCCAAGTCCGCGAACGCCGACAGGGCCTGGGCATCGGTCACCGCCTGATACAATACGCGCCCGGTGTCCTTGAGAAAAGCGTGTTCGGGCCCGACGCCAGGGTAGTCGAGGCCGGCCGAAACGCTGTGCGCCGGCTGGACCTGGCCGTCGGCGTCCTGGAGGAGGTAGCTCAGGCTGCCGTGGAACACCCCCGGGCGGCCCCGCCCGAGGGACGCCGCATGGCGGGGCGTGTCAACACCCTCCCCAGCCGCCTCCGCGCCCACGAGCTCCACCGGGTCGTCCAAAAAGGCCGTGAAGATGCCGATCGCGTTCGACCCGCCGCCCACGCACGCCACGACGGTCTTGGGCAGGCGCCCGAAGCGCTCGAGCATCTGCACCCGCGCTTCCCGCCCGATCACCGACTGGAAGTCCCGCACCATCCGGGGGAAGGGATCGGGCCCCACCACCGACCCGATGATGTAGTGCGTGTCCGTAACGTTCGCCACCCAATCGCGCAACGCCTCGTTCGTCGCGTCCTTAAGTGTGCGCGTGCCCGAGTGCACGGGCACGACACGGGCCCCGAGGAGCTGCATGCGGAAGACGTTCAGCGCCTGGCGCCGCATGTCCTCGTCGCCCATGTACACCACGCAGTCCAGGCCGAAGCGCGCGCACACGGTGGCGGTGGCAACGCCGTGCTGGCCCGCCCCGGTCTCGGCGATGATGCGGCGCTTCCCCATCCGGCGGGCCAGCAGCGCCTGGCCCAAGGTGTTGTTGATCTTGTGGGCGCCCGTGTGGTTCAAATCCTCGCGCTTCAGCACGAGCACGGCGGGCCCCGCGGTCGCGGCGAACCGAGGGATGAGGGTGAGCGGCGTCGGTCGCCCGACGTAGTTGCGCAGGAGCTCCTCGAGCTCGGCCCAGAAGGCGGGATCTCGAGACGCGGCGGCGTACACCGCCTCGAGCTCATCGAGCGCCCCCATGAGCGTCTCGGGCACATAGCGGCCGCCGTAGCGGCCGAAGCGACCTGAGTGCTCCGATTCCACCGGGCGCGCGCTCGGCTTCACGCGCGCGCTCCTTTCGTACGGGGCACGCCGCACAGGGCCCGAACGGACGCGGCGGTATCGTCCGCGCGCGCCACCGAGCTTCCGACCAAGACGAGATCGGTGCCGGCTCGCGCGAAGCGCTCCACATCGGCGCGGTTCTCGATCCCGCTCTCGGCAATGGTCGGGATGCGTGCCGGCACAAGCGGCACCAGGGCCTCGGCTGCGCCCAGGTCCACGAGAAACGTGCTTAGGTCCCGGCTATTGATTCCGACCGCCGTGGGTTCGACCGACAGCGCGCGATCGAGCTCTTCCGCAGTGTGGGCCTCGACGAGCGTCCCGAGCGCGAGATCGCGGGCTGCCCGCGCGAGATGACGGAGCCGCTCGGGCGTGAGCGCGCGCACGATCAAGAGCACGGCACTCGCCCCCGCCCCGCGAGCTTCGAGCAGTTGGAGCTCGTCCAGGATGAAATCCTTCCGCAGCACCGGGATGGTGACCGCCGCCGCCACCTGCTCCAAGTCCTCGAGCGATCCCCCGAAATGGGGCCCATCGGTGAGCACCGAGACGGCGACAGCTCCGCCCGCGGCGTACGCCCGGGCGTGTGCTGCGGGGTCGAGCCCGAGCGCGATCGCCCCGGCCGAGGGCGAGCGACGCTTCACCTCGGCGATGACGCCGACCATTGTGCCGCCCAAAGCCCGGGCAAACGGCATCGGCTCCCGCCCCGCCGCCCGGCGCTCGAGCGTCCGGGCCTCGGCCTTGAGAGCGGCCACGCGCTCGCGTGTTACGGCAAGGATTGAATCGAGGGTGGCGGGCACGCTTGCTTTCGGGCGATTTTCGGGTAGATTCGCTTCGGGTTATTTTCGGGAGCCAAGGTGCCGCTTACACGCCGACAGCGCGAGATCTTCGATTACATCGCCACGCACATCGGCGACAAGGGGTACGCCCCGAGCTTCGAGGAGATTGCCGAGCGCTTCGAGTTCAAGTCGCTCGCGACCGTGCATGAGCATCTGACGAACCTCGAACGCAAGGGGTTCATCCACCGCACGCACAACGAAAGCCGGGCGATCGAGATCGTTCCCCCGAAGCATCAGAGCGGGGCGACCGAGTTGCCGCTTCTCGGGCTCGTGGCGGCTGGGGAGCCGATCGAGGCGACGACCACGGCGGATACCATTTCCGTGCCCGACGAACTCGTGCCCCGCCGCGGGCGGAGCTATGTGCTCAAGGTCCGCGGCAACTCGATGATCGACGAACAGATTCGCGACGGCGACTTCGTCATCGTCCAAGAACGCCAGCAAGCCGACAGCGGGCAGATGGTCGTGGCCCTGGTCCACGGCACGAGCGCCACGGTCAAGAAGTTCTACCGCGAGCCGGGCGGCTGGATCCGGCTGCAGCCCGCGAACCCCGCGATGGCCCCGCTCCGCGTGAACGAGCGCGACGTCATGGTCCAAGGGGTCGTGGTCGGCGTCATCCGGAAGTACTAGCCGTGGCGCGGCGCAGGCGCGCGAGCGCCTCGCGCCCGCCGCCCAGCTGCAACGCTTCCGCCGCGCGCTCGACCCCGGCGGCATAGGTCGGCGCAAGCCCCGCCACATAGATCGCCGCCCCCGCGTTCAAGAGCACCGCCGCTCGACCTTCTGCGTCCCCGGCCCCGCCCTCGAGCAATCGCTCCACCCGTGCGGCGTTCTCCTGTGGGGTTCGGCCCATGAGCGCCGCGAGATCGTCCACCGCCTGGCCGTAGTGCGCCGCGTGGAGCTCCCACGTCGTGACCGCGCCGTCCCGCACTTCCCAGACATCGGTCACGCCCTGCGGGGCGATTTCATCCATCCCGACTCGCGCATGGACCACCATGGCATGCTCGGCGCCGAGCCGCGCCAGCGCCTCGGCCATGAGGGGGGCGCGATCGCGGTCCGCGACGCCGAGCACCTGACGTCGTACGCCCGCAGGGTTGGCGAGGGGGCCGACGAGATTCATCACCGACGGCACGCCCAGCTCCTTGCGGACGGGCCCCACGTGGCGCATCGCGGGGTGGAAGCTTGGTGCGAAGAGAAACGTAACGCAGGCCTCGCGAAGCACCCGGGCGGCACCCTGGGCGTCGAGGGTGATCGAGACCCCGAGGGCTTCGAACACGTCGGCCGACCCGCAGCGCGACGTGAACGAGCGGTTGCCGTGCTTGGCGACGCTGGCGCCGGCGCCCGCCGCGAGCAAGGCGGCGGCCGTCGAGATATTGAAGGTGGCGACCGTGCCGCCGCCCGTGCCGCAGGTGTCGACGAGGTACGGCCCCGACGCCTCGACTGGGACCATCGCTTCGCGCAGGGCCCGCGCGATGCCGGCCAACTCCTCTGCGGTCTCGCCCTTTACCCGCAGGCCGATGAGCAGGGCCGCGATCTGGGCGGGGGACGCCTCGCCCCGCATGACCGCGCCGAAGACCGCTGTGGCCAGATGCTCGCCCAGCCCCTGGCGGTTCGCGAGCGCGGTAATCGCTTCCTGAATGGGACCAACGGACGTGGACATGGTGGACATGGCGGGCGCTGACCTGGCCAAAAGTACCCGGGAAAAAGGGCATTTGTCAAATAACGACAATGGGTTGCGTGGCCTCCGCCGCTTGATCGGTCTCTTCGTTTTTCCTATCTTTCGCCCGTGACGAGCCGGCCTTACCTCGCCGTCATCGCCTACGACGGGGCCCAGTTCGTCGGGTGGCAGCGGCAGCCGGCCGGTCGCTCAGTACAGGCGGAGTTCGAGGCGGTGCTGGCGCGCCTGGTCGGGCGTCCGAGCCGGGCGGTGGGGGCGGGGCGGACCGACACCGGAGTGCACGCCCTCGGACAGGGTGTGGGGTTTGCGCTCGGTGGCCGCTGGACCCACGATCCGGACGGCGTGCGGCGCGCGCTGAACGCGCTCTTGCCGCGTGACATCTGGGTCGAGCGGGTGCATCCGATGCAACCCGGTTTCCACGCCCGGTCGAGCGCCATCGCGCGTCGCTACCGCTACGTCGTCGGCACCGATGACGCCGCCCGCTCCCCGTTTCGCCGGCCCTACGAATGGGCCCTCGGCCGACCCCTCGACGTCGGCCTGCTCGGCGAGGCCGCGAGTGTGCTGCCGGGGGAGCACGAGTTCCGGGGACTCGCCGCCGGAGGGACACCCGACTACCGCTGCAGCGTGGCCAGCGCCGAATGGACGCCGCGCGCAGACGGAGCGGGAGTGACGTTCACCATCGAGGCCAACCGGTTCGTACACCGCATGGTGCGGTTTCTGGTCGGAGCGATGATCGACATCGCGCTCCACCGGCGTCCGCTATCCGACCTTTCCGAACTGCTCCGCGCCCGAGACAACCAAGCGGCCAGTCCACCCGCACCGCCGCAGGGCCTCTACCTGGTCACGGTGCGCTATCCAGGTGAGCTCTATGCCGAGGTGTGAGCCGTGACCACCTACACGTCGCCGCTCTCCCAGCGGTACGCGTCCCCCGCGATGCAGGAGCTCTGGGGCGAGGAACGGCGGATCGGCCTGTGGCGCCGGCTGTGGCTCGCGCTGCTCGAAGCCGAACGCGAACTCGGGCTCGGGATCCCGGAGGCCGCCGTGGCACAGGTGCGGGCCCATCTGGACGACGCCGACCTTGAGCGCGCGGCCGAGCACGAGCGCCGGATCCGGCACGACGTGATGGCCCACATCCACCACTTGGGGGAACAGGCGCCGCTCGCGCGCCCCTACATCCATCTCGGCGCCACGAGCGCCTACGTCACGGACAACGCGGACCTCTGGTTGATGCGCGAGGGGCTCCGCATCCTCGTCGGGCGCCTGGCCGCCGTGCTCCAGGCCCTCGCGAAGACCGCCGAGCGCTACCGGGCCCTGCCCTGCCTCGCCTACACCCATTTCCAGCCCGCCCAGCTCACGACCGTGGGCAAGCGTGTGACGCTGTGGATGCAGGACTTCGCCTTGGACGGCGTCGAAGCGCTGCATCGGCTCGAGACCCTGCCGTTCCGGGGCGTCAAGGGCACGACCGGGACACAGGCGAGCTTTCTCGAGCTCTTCGATGGCTCAGACGAGAAGGTCCGCGAGCTCGAGCGCCGGGTGTGCCAGAAGATGGGGTTCGAGGTCGTGGTGCCGGTCACGGGGCAGACCTACCCCCGCAAGATCGACGCGCAGGTGCTTGCCGTACTGTCCGGGATCGCGGCGTCCGCCGCGAAGTTCGCAACCGACCTGCGGCTCCTCCAACACGAAGGCGAGCTTCTCGAACCCTTCGAGTCGGACCAGGTGGGGTCGAGCGCCATGCCCTTCAAGCGCAACCCGATGCGGGCCGAGCGGATGACCGGACTCGCGCGGTTTGTGATCGAGCTCGAGGGGAACGCCTGGCACACGGCGGCCGAGCAATGGCTCGAGCGCACCCTGGACGACAGCGCGAATCGCCGGCTGGTCTTGCCGGAAGCGTTCCTTGCGACCGACGCGTTGCTCGTGCTTGCGACCAACGTCGCGGCCGGCCTCGAGGTGCGCGAACAGACGATCGCGCGCCATGTGGCGGAGCAGATGCCGTTTCTTGCGACCGAGCGGTTGCTCATGCGGGGTGTCAAGGCGGGCGGCGACCGCCAGCGACTGCACGACGTGATTCGCACGCACAGCCTCGCCGCGGCCGACCGCTCGAACGGCTCGGGGCCGGGCGAGCTGCTCGAGCGCCTGGGCCGCGACCGGGCCTTTCAGTCCCTCGGGGTCGCCGTGCTGCCCACGGAGCTCGATCCCGTGACCTACATCGGACGCGCGCCGAAGCAGGTGGACGAGTTTCTCAAGGCCGAGCTGCGTCCCCTGCTCGAGCGCATCGCGCGGGCCGCGCCCAGTGCAGCCGGGGCCGAGGTGACGGTATGACGGCGCCGCTCGTCGCGAGCGCCCTGCCGCTGCCGCTCGTGCGGCGGGGCAAGGTGCGCGAAGTCTACAGCGTGGATGCCGAAACCCTGCTCCTCGTGGCGAGCGATCGTGTGAGTGCGTTCGACGTGGTCATGCGGGAGCCCGTGGCCAAAAAGGGGGCGGTCCTCACGCAACTGAGCGCGTTCTGGTTCGAGCGTCTCGCATCGGTGATGCCGAGTCACTTCCTCACGGCCGACGCCCGGGTGATCGTGCGGCGCGTGCCCGGGCTCGAGGGCTTCGCGCCCATGCTCGAGGGTCGGGCGATGCTCTGCCGGCGCACCACCCCGGTGCCGTTCGAGTGCGTGGTACGCGGGTACCTCGTGGGCTCGGCCTGGGCCGAATACCGGAAGTCCGGGACACTGGCCGGTGAAGCGCTGGCGAAGGGCCTGGTCGAAAGCGGGCGCCTTGAGCCGGCGATCTTCTCGCCCGCGACCAAGGCCGAAACGGGCCACGACGAGAACGTTACGTTCACCCACGTGGCCGAGCGCTTGGGGCAGGCGCTGGCGAACCGCCTGAGGGATGCGAGCCGCGCGCTCTACGAAGCCGGCCGCGCCTACGCGGGGCCGCGCGGGATCATCATCGCCGACACGAAATTCGAGTTCGGCACCGCGTCCGACGGCACGCTCCTCGTGATCGATGAGATTCTCACGCCCGACTCTTCGCGCTTCTGGCCGGCCGACCGCTATGCACCGGGGCGCTCACAGCCCAGCTTCGACAAGCAGCCGCTGCGCGACTACTTGGACGGCCTGCGTACGAACGGCACCTGGAACGGCGAGGCGCCGCCCCCCCCGTTGCCTGACGCCGTGGTCCAGGCCACGTCCGAGCGCTACGTCGACGCCTACGAGCGGCTGACGGGCATGACGCTCGCGTGAGGACGCCCTGATGCGGGTCGCGCCCGAAGGCTGGCCGTTCCTGATTCCGGGGTGGACGCTCGTGGCGCTCGGCGCGTGGGCGAGCCGCGCCGTGGCATGGTTGTGGGGGCCCGAGGCGGTTGTGACACTCCTCGCCGTGTGGCTCATTGTATTCTTTCGCGACCCCGAGCGCCGTGGCCCGCGTGGTGACACGTTTGTCATCGCCCCGGCCGATGGCCGGGTCGTAGCTGTGAGCGTGGTCCCTGAGCCGTTGTACCTCCGAGCGGAGGCGACCCGCATTTCGATTTTCATGAACGTCTTCAACGTGCACGTGAACCGCTACCCGGTCTCGGGTGCGGTCGATCTCGTGCATCACCACCCAGGCAAGTTCCTCCACGCGGCCTCCGACAAGGCGAGCTTAGACAACGAGCAGGCGTCGGTCGGGATTCGCGGCGCCCGGAGTGCCGTGCTCGTGTGCCAGATCGCGGGCCTCATCGCGCGGCGCATCGTGACGGACGGCCAGCCGGGCGATCGCGCCGAGCAGGGACGTCGCATGGGGATGATCCGATTCGGCTCGCGGGTCGATGTCTTCTTGCCGAAGACGACCCCGGTTGCGGTGCGCGTGGCGGTGGGTGACCAGGTGCGCGCCGGAGCGTCGGTGCTCGCGGAGTACGCATGAAGCCCCGGTTTCCGCGCCCGAACATGCGGCGAGTGGTCGTGGTGGTGCCGAGCCTGTTCACGCTCTTCAATCTTTTCTTCGGGCTCTGGTCGATGGTACTCGCCACGCGCGGCGAATTCTATCGCGCCGGGTGGTATATCGTGTTCGCGGCCGTGTTGGACGTGCTGGACGGCCGGTTCGCCCGGCTCTCGAACACCGGCAGCCGCTTCGGCGCCGAGCTCGACAGCCTGGTCGACGTCGTGAGCTTCGGGGTGGCACCCGCGTTCCTCCTGTACATGCTCGCCTTCGCCAACGCGGGCCAGGCGGAATGGATCTTCTGCTACTTCTACGTAATGGCGGCCACGATCCGGCTCGCCCGGTTCAACGTGACGCAGGCGGGGACGGCCAAGCGGGCCTTCATCGGGATGCCCTCGCCCGCCGCGGCCGTCACGCTCGCCACGTACTTCCCCTTCACCCAGACCGAGTTCTATCACCGGGCGCTGCGAGAGCTGCCCTGGCACCTGATGCTCCAGCTCCTGATGATCATCCTCAGCATGCTGATGGTGAGCAATGTGCGCTACGCGGCAGTCCCCCGGGTGGGCATGCGCTCGGCCCGCGGGCTCCTCGGGTTCGTCACGGTGCTGCTCGTCCTTGGTTTGGGCATCTGGCGTCACGACATCTTTCTATTCCCTCTGGGAATCGCCTACATGACCTACGGTGTCGTGCGCGCGGCCTTCCTCGGTCTCCTGTCCGAGCCCGACGACGACGAAGAGGCCGAAATCGGCGGCTCGATCGTCATCACGGACGGCCCCACGGCGCCGGTGCCCTATGACGACGAGCCGCAGCAGCTCTCCGAAGGCGGGGCGCCGTGACGGCCTTCCAGGTCGAGGTGCGGGTGATGCCCCGGGCCGCGCTGCTTGATCCCCAAGGGCAGGCGGTCCAGCATGCGCTCGCGGCACTCGGGTTCGAGGTGTCCCGCGTCCGGGTGGGCAAGCACCTCGTGCTGGACGTCGAGGCCGCGAGCGGTGCCGAAGCGACGGCCCGGGCGCGCGCCATGTGCGACCGCCTGCTCGCGAACCCGGTGACCGAGGATTTCGACGTTGTCGTGAGGAGCGCCTGATGCGGCGGGTGGCGGTCGTCGTGTTCCCCGGGACGAACTGTGAGGTCGAGACGCTTCACGCGGCGGAGGAGGCGGGCTCGGACGCCTACTACGTCTGGCATGGGGAGGCGGACCTGCGCCAGGCGGACGTCGTGATTCTCCCCGGCGGGTTCAGCTACGGCGACTACCTGCGCTCCGGGGCCATCGCGCGGTTCTCGCCCGTCATGGGAGCCGTCGTGGCGCACGCCGCCGCGGGCGGTCCGGTGCTTGGGCTCTGCAACGGATTCCAGATCCTGTGCGAGGCGGGATTGCTCCCGGGCGGGCTGCTCCGGAACGCCGGTCAGCACTTCGTCTCGCGCCCCGTCCAGCTGCGGGTTGAGGCGACGGACACGCCGTTTACGAACCGGTTCACACGGGGCGAGACGATTCAGCTGCCCGTGGCGCACGGCGACGGCCGCTACGTGGCGGACGCGCAGACGTTGACCGAGCTCGAAGGGACCTGTCGGGTCGTGATGCGCTACGTCGGGCACAACCCCAACGGGTCGACCGACGATATCGCCGGAATCACGAACGCCGGCCGCAATGTGGTGGGGATCATGCCGCACCCCGAGCGCCGTACCGCGTCGTTGGATGGCGCCGAGGGTGCCCGTGTCTTTCAATCGATGGAGGCTCGAGATGCGACGCACCCTGCTCGTGCTGTGCGCGTTCTTGGTGACCACCTCCGGGTGTAACCGGGTCAAACCTCTCACGCACGGTCTGAGCGGCGTCACCACGGGCGTGAGTGCGTGGTTCGCGGCACTCCTCGGCCGGTTCCACAAGCCCGCGCCGCCGCCGTTCGTGCCGGTGCACCACATCGTGAAGCCCGCGCCGCCACCGCCGCCCACACCGGTCGCGGCCGCGTCGGCCGCTGCGCATGTGAACCGCGACGCGCCCTACGTCTCTCAGGACACGGGGACGCTGACGCCCGGCATGAGCGAGCGCGACGTCTACTCGCTCTGGGGCGCACCGATCGCCGTCCGCCGAGCGGGCGAATACACCTACCTCTTCTTCCGCAACGGATGCGAGCACCGCTGCGGGACCGAGGACGTGGTGACGCTCGACAATGGCCAGGTCGTGAACGCGGTCGTGCGGTGGCCCGGCCATAACTTTCTCGGCGCCCCGGCGACGCCCACCGCGCCTCCGGCCCCGCCCCTCGTACCCGCCACGGACAGCGTCAAGGGCACGGTGTCCCCACCGCCTCCCCCCCCGCCGGACTCGGGGCACGCGCCCGGTACACAGTGACGGATGACGGACAAGCCGAGCAAGAACGAAGAGGAGTACTTCGCCAGACGCGAGGCCGAACTGCTGCGCCAGCAGCGCGAGGCCGCCCGCACGAGCGCGGTCGAGGCCGAACGGCGCGCGCACTTCATGAAGTGCCCCCAATGCGGGTACGACCTGATCCGCGGGGACTGGCACGGGGTGCAGGTGGACCAATGCACTCACTGCCACGGCCTGTGGTTCGGGCGGACGGAGGCCGAGCGCATGCTGCATGAGGAGCACGGCATCATCCGCCGCGTCTTCGCCGCCGTGATGCGCGGCGTGTCGGGTAACCCGCGCATCGACTCGTGAGCGGCGAGTCGCCCACAGCGTTTCGCGGCGACCCGCGGGTCACTCAGGACCTCGCCCGCGAACACAACCTCACCCAGTCCGAATACGGCCGCGTGCTCGCCCTGCTCGGCCGCACGCCCACCTTCGCCGAGCTCGGCATCTTCTCGGCGCTCTGGAGCGAGCACTGCTCCTACAAACACTCGAAGCGCGTGCTGCGCGAGTTCCCCACGCGCGGACCCCAGGTCGTCCAGGGCCCGGGCGAGAACGCCGGAGTGCTCCGCTTGCCGGAGGGCTGGGCCGTCGCCTTCAAGATCGAGTCCCATAACCATCCCTCGGCCGTCGAGCCCTACCAGGGCGCGGCCACGGGGGTCGGTGGCATCCTGCGCGACGTGTTCACCATGGGCGCCCGGCCCATCGCGCTCCTCAACAGCCTGCGCTTCGGCCCGCTTGACGAGCCCCGAAACCGCTACCTCTGCGCAGGCGTCGTCCGCGGGATCGGCGACTACGGTAACTGTGTGGGTGTCCCGACCGTGGGCGGCGAGGTCGACTTCGGCCGGAGCTACGGCGGCAACCCGCTCGTGAACGCGATGTGCGTCGGTCTGCTGCGGGAAGGTGACCTCATCCGCGCGGCCGCCCACGGCGTCGGCAACATTCTCGTCGTGGTCGGATCACGGACGGGTCGGGACGGCATCCACGGCGCGTCGTTCGCGTCCGAAGAGCTGACCGAGGCGAGCGAAGCGCGGCGCCCGCAGGTCCAGGTGGGCGATCCGTTCACGGAGAAGCTCCTGCTCGAGGCGAGTCTTGAGCTCATTCGCTCGGGCACGATCGTGGCGATCCAGGACATGGGAGCGGCAGGGCTTACCTCTTCCTCGGCCGAGATGGCTGCCAGGGGTGGCGTCGGGGTGGAGATCGATCTCTCGCTCGTGCCGACGCGCGAGCCGGGCATGACGCCCTATGAGATCCTGTTATCGGAATCGCAGGAGCGGATGCTCGTCGTGGCCGAGCCCGACCGGCTGGAGGAGATCCGCCGGATCGCCGCGAAATGGGAGCTTGACGCCACGGCGATCGGCCGCGTGACAGGGGATGGCCGCTACCGGGCGACCTGGGGCGACCAGCTCGTGGTGTCCATTCCCGGTCGCGAGCTCGTGGAAGACTGCCCGGTCTACGACCCCGAGGCGCGCGAGAGTCCGGCGGCGGCCGAGCGGCGCGCTCGCACACCCACCACGCCGATGCCCCCTGCGGGCGAGTGCCTGCTCCAGCTCCTCGACCAGCCGGCCATAGCGTCCAAGCGCTGGGTGTTCGAGCAATACGATTCGACCGTACAGGCGGGCACGGTGCTCGGCCCGGGCGGCGACGCCGCCGTGCTGCGCGTGCGCGACGCGCGGTTTGGCATCGCGGTGTCGGTCGACTGTAACGCCCGCTACGTGCTGCTCGACCCTTACGAGGGCGGCAAGGCGGCCGTGGCCGAGGCCGCCCGGAACATCGCCTGCACCGGCGGGCGGCCGCTTGGGATCACGGACGGACTCAACTTCGGCAGCCCCGAACGTCCGGAGATCTTCTTTCAGTTCCGGGAAGCCTGCCGGGGCATCGGCGACGCGTGTCGCGCCTTCGAGACGCCAGTCACCGGCGGGAACGTCTCCTTCTACAATGAGAGCCCCACGGGGGCCGTGGATCCCACGCCCGTGGTCGGTATGGTGGGTGTGCTCGCGGACGCCGACCGCGCCGTCGGGAGCTTCGCGCGCGTCCCGGGAGACCGCGTGTTGGTCCTCGGTTCCACGGCGGCCGAACTCGGCGGCTCGGCCCTCTGGGAGAGCGTGGGGGTGGTCGGCGGCACCCCGCCCCGCGTGGACCTCGAGGCCGAGCGGCATCTCGTCGAGCTGCTCGTGACGGCCGCCGAGCGCGGCCTCGTGCGTTCGGCGCACGACTGCTCGCAGGGTGGGTTGGGGGTCGCCCTGGCCGAGATCGCGATGGGCGGGCCGTATGCGGAGGGATTCGGACTCACCTTGGACCTCACCCGCTATGGCACGCTCGACGCCGTGACGCTCTTGTATAGCGAGACCGGGGCGCGCGCTGTCGTCAGCGCGGCGCCCGAGCGGGTCGACGCCCTGCTCGCGCTCGCGCACGAGCTCGGCGTTCCCACATACGACGCGGGGCTCGTGGGCACCAAGGACGGTACGGTGACGATCGCGCTCCGCGACGCGCGGATCGCGCACCCCGTAACGGCCCTGCGCGAGGTATATTTCTCGGCGATCCCTCGACGCATCGGAGACTGAGCCCTGCATGTGCGGCATTATCGGTGTCACAGGCGTACCGGACGCGGCCCGACAGGTGTACCTCGGTCTCTACAGCCTGCAGCACCGGGGGCAGGAGTCCGCAGGGATCGTGGCGATCGACGGCGAGGGCGTGGCGCGGTCCCATCGAGGGATGGGCTTGGTCGCCGACACCTTCACCGAGCCCGTGCTGAGCGGGCTGCCGGGGGATGTCGCGATCGGCCACACGCGGTACTCGACCGCGGGCACGTCCGTCCTCGCCAACGCGCAGCCCATGCTCGCTGGGTATCGGGAAGGCCCGCTCGGGCTCGCCCACAACGGCAACCTGACGAACGCCGTTCCGCTGCGCGCGGATCTCGTCGCCAAGGGCTCGATCTTCCAGACCTCGTCCGACAGCGAGGTCCTCGTGCACCTGATCGCTCGCTCCGAGGCTCGCGAGCCCGAAGACCAGCTCTTCGACGCGCTCGAGCGGGTGGAAGGGGCCTACTCGCTGGTTCTCACGATCGGGCGGACGCTCTACGCCGTGGTGGACCCGCGCGGCTTCCGCCCGCTCGTGCTTGGACGCCATGCGTCGGGCTGGGTCGTCGCGTCGGAAACGTGCGCGCTCGACATCCTCGGGGCCACGGTCGACCGGGAGCTTGAGCCAGGGACGGTCCTGCGCATCCACGGGCGCGACCTGGACGTGCTGCCGTCGCTACCGGCCCGGCCGGCGCGCCGCTGCATCTTCGAGCTCGTGTACTTCTCGCGGCCCGACAGCACCGTGTTTCACCGCTCGGTGGATCGCGTGCGGCGCGAGCTCGGACGCCAGCTCGCGCGGGAACACCCGGCCCGGGGCGCGGACTGCGTCTTTTCGGTCCCCGACTCCTCGAACGCCATGGCGCTCGGGTTCTCGGAGGTCTCCGGGCTCAAGCTCGAGCACGCCCTGATCCGAAACCACTACGTCGGCCGCACGTTCATCCAACCCGCCCAGGCGGGCCGCACGTCGAAGGTGAAGATCAAGTTCAACACCGTGCGCGACGTGCTGGTCGGCAAGAAGGTGGTGGTGGTCGATGACTCGATCGTCCGGGGCACGACGAGCCGTGCGCTGGTGCAGCTCATCCGGCAGGCGGGCGCGAGCGAGGTGCACCTGCGCGTCGCGTCGCCCCCGATCACGGGGCCCTGCTATTACGGAATAGACACGCCGACCAAGGCGGAGTTGATCGGGGCTAACCACTCAGTCGAGGACATCGCGAACCACCTGGGCGTCGATTCCCTCGGATATCTCTCCCTCGACGGCATGCTCAAGGCCGCGGGCGGGGACACGAGCGAGTTCTGCCACGCCTGCTTCTCAGGGGAGTACCCGACGGCAATCCCGGACGATCTCGAGGCCGCGCGCCACCTCGCCCCACTTCTCGAGGTGAGCGCGCCGTAGGCCATATCCGAGTTGCCGTTCCCCGCCCTGCCGCACCTCCCACACGTCCTTAGTGATTACTTAGTGCGACCACGTGTCCGCGCTCGCTCGGGCTTGACAGCGACTACCCGCGGGGCAGGTTAAGCCGTTCGACAAGAGCAAACCCGGCGAAAGCCGGGGGCGCAAAGCCACGGGTCCTCGCTTTCTCCGCGACGCCGTCAGCGTCACGAAGACCCACGACCGCCGAGCTACCGACCGGATAGCTCGGCGTTTGCCGTTATGGGACGCGGGGGCCGCGTTGGCACCCCTAAGGAGACTTCCCATGAAAGCTGTGGCGCGGTTCTGTAGTCTGCTGTGCAGCGTTGTCGCCGCAGTAACTCTGGGCTGTGAAAGCCAACCAACCTCAGACTCGTCGACCAATCCCTCCGCTCCGCAACTCCTCTTCAACAAGGCCCATGGCGCCACGAACCCGTGCGCCGCGGACCGGGATCACGACCGGGGCAACGCCCCGGTCATCACGCTGTGCGCGGTCGCCGTCCCCGGCAGCCCGCTCGTGAGCGTCGCCAAGACGTGGACGGATCCCGAAACCGATGCGGAGTACGTCGACGATCAATCCAACAAGGGCGTCGACATCATCGACGGGCGCAGCTACACGTTCGTCGGCCGGGTTCCCGGGTTTGTCGGTGCCGCGGTGGGCGGCAGTGGCGGGACGATCAGTTACGGCGGTGGCACGTCAACCTCAAACGGCCAGGGGCCGAACAGCCTCGTCCCGGGGAACGACGGGCACCGGCTGTGGGTGTCGGACGGGAACAGCATGGTGCAGGTCGTGGACGTGTGGTCGCAGTCCATCGTCGCGTCCGTCAACACGGCGATCACGGCCTGCGACGGCGGGACGTCGACGACGCACTACTGTGGCCGCGTGAACGAGATGACGTACGATCCCGAGGACGACATCGTCCTAGTCGAGAATCCGAACCCGCTCGATGAGACGTTCTGCACCACATCCGGGAACAACTGTAAGTCGACTGCGGCGATCAGCTATCCGACTGCGAGTCCGCAAAAGACCGTCGCGCCGTACGCGACGTTCATCTCCGGGCACTGGCCGTACAAGATCCTCGGCACCCTGTCGTTCCCGGACGCCAAGGGCACGACCGAGGCGCCGGTGTGGGACCGCGAGACGCGCCGGTTCCTGCTCCCGGTCCCCACCTGCAGCGGCACCACAGGGGCCACGGCCTGCGCGTCGAACGGGGCCACCGAGTACATCGCGGTGATCAATCCGAGGAAGATGACGGTCGAGAAGAAGTTCACCATCCCGGACTGCGCCACGCTCATGCCCGGCATCAGCCCCGCCGGGACCGGCATGATGAACGATCTGGCGATCGACGACCGCGACCAGACGGTGATCATGGAAGTGTGCGGCAAGGGCGAGCTTGTCTTCAGCGCCCGGACCGGCGCCGTGGTCAACGTCGTCACGCAGATCTCGAGCACGGACGAGTCCTCCTTCAACTCAGCCGACGGCAACTTCTATGTCGTCGCGACGGCGCCCGGCGGGGCGACCCCCGGAAACGCCAACACGACCTCCTTGGGCGTGATCGACGGCAAGACGGGCCTGTGGATCGAGAACGTCCTGAACGTCGGCGGGAAAACCCCGTCGGCGCTCACGCAGTCGGACCGGATCTTCACGGCGGTGACCGTACCGGCCACGCCCACCGGGACGGACAGCACGGCGTGTTCCAAGTTCGGCATCAAGGCCTTCACCGGCTGCATTACGGTCTTCGAGCACGAGAACCCCGCGTTGTAAGTCGGGGGATGAGGGCCTCGGGGCGCGGCTCTTCGGGGCCGCGCCCCAGTCGTTTCGCCAACGGGCGGGCGGCTGACCCGGGCTAGGCCGCGGAGGGTGGCCCAGCCAAGCCTAGGCCGTCCTGGTCTCGGGGTGGTGGCTGTGCGGGCGCTGAGGGTCGGTTACTTGGAGCCCGCGTCGCAGGGCGACAGGCCCGTTGCCGTAGAACTCGAGTAATCGGAACTGCAGTTCAAGCCGGGCGTGAGCGTCTGTCCGCTCTTGCCCGAGTTGTTGCCGAGAAGGAGCGCGAGCCCGAAAACGGATGCGGCTGTGCCCGTCACGAACAGCGCGGTCCGGGTGGCGTCTGGGGCATCCGCCTGGACCCGCACGACGTCCTTCAGGGCAATGGACCACGGCTCACCGAGCACGACCCCACTCAACGTGTCGCGGAGGACTGCGGGTTCAGACACGATGGTGAACTTCGTCAGACTGGTCCACACCGCCACCATCGCCGGCCGGCGCTCGGGGATGAAGCGCTCGGGTTCGACCGTGCGCATGCCGGTGCATCCCAACAGAGCGGCGAGCAAGGAACTCCTCGCCCAATCCTGGATGTGCACTAGCTCCCGTCCTCTGGCGGCGTTTGACCTAACCTAGGAATCGGGTTGGCGAATAGCCAGCCCCGTGCGCCGTTCCAACTCGCAGCGCCCGGCGTCGACCAGCCCAGGCACGAGCCTGGTGTGCGAGGGGGTCACACGTGCGATCGCCGCGCCCGCCGCCGGAACTGAAGCGGCCCAAGGCGCGGCGGGTAACAGGAGGTTTCAGAGCAAGTCAAAGAGGCGTCGTACTCGCTCGGTCAGCCAGCGTTCAAACTTTCACCACGGAGTACCGAGATGCATCTCCATCATCTGGGATTCGGTTTCGTGCTTATGGCGCTGGTCGGGGTCGCGCTCGTCTGGGTCTGGCTCTCGAGCTCAGGGGACGACGACCACTCGGATCGCGGTGACTACCGTCGCGGATACAAGGAAGGGTTCGAGGACGGTCGTGCGCGTCGGCCGCAGGAGTCCTGACAGCGTCTCGTCGAACGTCTAGGTGGGGGGGGCGCCCGACGTCGTGGGCACCAGAAGGATGCGAATGGAGGCGCGGGGAATCGAACCCCGGTCCGAGCATGACGCAGATACCGCCACTACGTGCGTAGGCGTCGCTTTGAGAAGTCTCGCCGCCGTGGCGCGTCGCCGGCCCCGGCAGCAACAAGCCTCTTAGATCTCTTGCGTCACCCCTTGAGGCCCGGGGTTACGCCAGCCCGACTTTGCGATGCGTGAGCGCCGCCTCAGGCGGGCTGCCACTCACGCAGGTTGCGTGAAGCTAAAGCTTACGCAGCCAATGCCAGTTCAGAGTTGGCAGTTATGAATTTCCCAGTGGTTTAACCAGGTGACTGAGGACCTGGGCACGCAGCTATACCGTTGCCAAACCCGTCGAAACCTGTCGCCCCCTCAAACGGCAACCTAGCGAGGCGCAGCGACCTTTTCAACCCGATTGCGCCCGCCCTGCTTGGCGCGGTAGAGCGCCGCGTCCGCTGCACTGCGGAGATTGGCGAACTCGGTGACGCTTTCGGGAAACCCAGCCACGCCCCCTGAGGTGGCGAGCGGATAGGGCGTCCCGTTCCAGCGCCAGGTGGTGTCGACGATCGAGCGCCGGACGCGTTCGGCGACCTCCAGCGCGTGGCTCAGCGCCGCATGCGGCATCCAGATCGCGAATTCCTCCCCCCCGATTCGCGCGGCGAGATCGGTGTCGCGGATCGCTTCCTCAAGGATGCCGCCCACATGGCGCAGCGCGGCGTCTCCGGCCGCATGGCCCAAGGCGTCGTTCAGCTGTTTGAAGTGATCGAGGTCGAGGTAGATGAGCGCCGCCGGCGGGGGCCCTTCGAGGGACCCGTGACGACTGAGCATCCGCTCGAGCTCGCGGCGATTCCTGAGTCCGGTGAGCGGATCGAGTACCGCGCGTTGCTCCGCCTCGTGCACCGCCCGGGCGGCCGCGAGGCGGGACCCGAGCTCCATCACGAGCCGCTGCAGCTGCTCTGACAGCGGCGTGTCCGGCTCGATCGGGGGCCCGAGCACGACGAGCGCCCCGATCGCGAAGTGCCCATCGAGGAGCGGAAACGCGGTGCCGGTCCGGTCGCTGCGCCGGTCTGGCAGACCCAGGCCGAACACGTCCTCGCGCCCCAGGGAAACAACCGGGACACCGGTCTGAATCGCACGGGCGGCCGCCGCCGAGTCCGGGACTCGCACGCCGCTCAAGCGCCGATCGGCGGCGGTCGAGACGGCGAGCACCTGGAGGTCCTGCGACGCTCCCAACCCCGGCATGACGACCGCGGCCCCCCGTTGCGTGAACTGCTGGGCGAGCTCGACCCCGGCTTTCGCCACACCCTCGAGCGTGAGCGCGCCGCTGGCGATCGCGGCGAGCTGCTTCGCGACGAGATCCCGGCGTTCGCCCCGTTCCTCTGCACGGATGAGGCGCATCCCGGCGACCACGCGGCGCAACTCATCGGCTACGATCTCCGCCTGCTCGGGGCTCGTTTCCGGCAAGCCGATCAACAGGCCCGCCCCGAAGGGAAAATCACCGACCGCGATGTAGGTGCCCTCCGAATCGCGCACGACGTGCGCCCGGCCGTCGGCCGAGGCGAGCTGGACGATCGCTCCGCCGCGCTGTCTCGCCTTGCGGCTCATGTCCTCCGAGCCCAACACCTCGACATCGCCCGTCGGCAGACCCACGAGCCATCCCCCGCGAGCGGCGTGCGCGCGACGTAGGAGATCGATGAGATGACTGAAGTCGGCGGGCCGGACCCCCGGACTCCCGGCGATCCAGTCGCGCGCGACGGCGGGCAGCGTGACTCCGAACACGACGAGCGCGCCGCCCAGGCCCGCGACGAGCCCGGGCATGGCGCTGCGGACAACTCCCCAGAGCGCCACGGCGAGACCGAGCACGGCACAGACGCGCCCGACCCAGACCGCGGTGCGTCTCATGGCTGGTGGTTGATGCGACTCGCGGCGGCCGCCGCTCCGAACCCGTTGTCGATGTTGACGACGGTGATCCCGGACGCACAAGAGTTCAGCATCGTGAGCAGCGCCGCCACACCGCCGAACGACGCCCCGTAGCCCACGCTCGTCGGGACGGCGATCACGGGTGCGCGCACGAGCCCCCCGACCACGCTCGGGAGGGCCCCGTCCATCCCGGCCACGACGATGATGACGGCCGCCCGTCGCAACGCGTCGGTCTGAGACAGGAGCCGATGGATGCCGGCCACGCCCACATCGGTGAGCCGCTCGACCTGATTTCGCAGCGCTCGCGCCGTGACCGCCGCTTCCTCGGCCACGGGCAGATCGCTCGTCCCCGCCGTCACGATGAGGACGAGTCCTCGCCCAGTGGGTTCCGTGGGCGGATCGGGCGCCAGGTGCACGATCCGGCCGAGCTCGTTCACGTCCGCGCTCGGAAACCGGGCGCGCAGCGCCTCGCGATGATCAGACTCGGCGCGCGTCGCCAGGAACTCCCCGCCCGCGGCCACCAGGCGCTCGGCGATCTCGACCACTTGGCTCGGCGTCTTACCGGAACAAAAAATCACTTCCTGATGCCCCTGCGTCTGGGGCCGGAAGTGATCCAGCGACGCGAACGACAGCCGCTCGATCAGCCGGGCGACATCGTCGGTGGTCACGCCGCGGCCTCCACCTCCTCGCACCGGAGCCAGCCTTCGAGGACCCCCTCGGCCTCGGCCAGCGACTCGATCCGGAACGCGCGCTCTCGCAGCGCCGCCGCGTTCGGGATCCCGCGCAGGTACCACCCGAGGTGCTTCCGGAACTCGAGTGCGACGGTCCGGGTGTCGCCCTGGATCCGGCGCGCGAGCTGCGCGTGGCCCAACGCCCCGGCCAACCGCTCGGCCGGCGAGGGATCGGGACGCGGCGGGCGCCCGTCCAGAAGGTCTCGCCCTTGGGTGAAGATCCACGGATTCCCGAACGAGCCGCGGGCGATCATGATGCCCGCACACCCGGTGTGCCGCCGCATCGCCTGGACGTCCTCCGCCGTCTTCACGTCCCCGTTGCCGATCACGGGAATCGACAGGCGCTCGACCACACGCGCGATCTCGTCCCAATCGGCCGTGCCTCCGAAGAGCTGCGTCCGCGTTCTCGCGTGGAGCGTGACCGCCTGCGCGCCCGCCTCTTCGCAGCGGAGCGCGATCCCCACCGGGTCGCGTTGTGCGTCGTCCCAGCCGCTGCGGGTCTTCACGGTCACCGGTCGGTCCGTGGCCCCGCGCACCGCCTTGATGATTCGGTCCATGAGGCCAAGATCGCGCAGGCAGCCTGACCCACCGTTGTTGCGGACGACCTTCTTCACCGGACACCCGAAGTTGATGTCGAGAAAGTCCGGCGCGAAGAGCTCCGTCACGAGCTCGGCCGCCCGGGCCATGACATCGGGTTCGGCGCCGTACAGCTGGATCCCGTAGGGCCGCTCGGCCGGCTCGAAGGTGCCGTCGGCCAGTACGCGTTCGATCTGCCGCGCGACGCCCACCGCCGAGATGAATTCCGACACCACCGCGTCAGCCCCGTATCCCCGGCACAGCAGGCGGAATGGGGATTCGGACACACCCGCCATAGGCGCCAAGATCAGCGGGACTTCGTGCGCAACGGCGTAGGGGAACTGCATGCGGGACAACGTAACGGACGGTTCCAAGCGGAGCAACACAGCGTCGAGCAGGCGCCCTTCAGTGACAATGACTTACGGGCGAAGTGCCACCACAAAGTAGTCACTCGAGTGTCAGCACTCGGTAGTCAGTACATTGGGCTGAAAACCCGTCCAGAGGGGATCAGACCCGTGAACAAAAAGGCCCGCTCGAGACCCGACGGGAGGCGATGGTAGCGGCC
>DATNIM010000094.1:0-3873 GCA_035604455.1 Gemmatimonadales bacterium | reverse complement strand
TCGGACCCGAAACGCACCGCCCTCTTGATGGCAGGCGTGGCGGCCGCTGGCATTGGACTGTACGTGTCCTCGACCTCCGCACGAGGCACGGCGACGATTCCATGTATGGCCGGTCTTCCGCCCGGTCTCGGTGCGCAATTGTGCGGCGCGGGTGTACCCTAACTCGCCAGGTTTAGCGAAGCCTAAAGGCGTTTACGCTGAGCCAATGCGCCCAGTGCAACAGGGCACCGACCCCCGACGCGTTGGGGAAGGGCACACGAGCACTTTGCCGTGCGAGCGCTAGGTGGCTGGGCAGGTGAATCGCGGGACGGTTGCGGGACAGTTTCGGGTTCGGTTTTCGCTGTTTCTTGGCTCGTTTCGGGCGGAAGGTCGCTGCGCAAGTGTTTGTCTTGATTAGTGGCATGGTTGGAAGGAGAGGGCTTCGAAATATGAAGCTGGAGGTTCGAGTCCTCCGGCCCCAGTTCTTTCAAGTCCACATCAACTGGCGTCTCGAGTTAGGGTCGGGGAGATCCTGAGCCACCGCCAGTTGCGACCCGCCGAGTTAGAGGTTCGAGTCCTGCCGCCCCGTCCGATCAATCCGTTGTGGCGGAGGTCTATCCTCGTCAGTGGAACCGAACGGTTCCGCGCGAGGACTGCACCGCTGACCAGCATGATGCCTACTCCACCGCCGCCTGGATGCGGGCGGCTGATGGGGATGGCACTCTCGGGGGCTTCTTTGATCCTTCTCCGACGCCCGCCGAACGGGTGAAGGCTCGGATCGAGGGTTGGATCTTAGGACTCATGTAGTAACGTCCGGGCAGAGCGTCGCACGTGCCGTCCCAGATGAGTTCGGTCCTGTGTGTCAACGCCGATCTGAATTGCACACTTTCGCCGACCAAAATTGCACACTTGGTGGGCGGCCAGCCCAGGGTGGAGGGCTCAGGCCTCCTGCCGGCTCGGCCGGCGGGCACGGGGGGACGGAGCCTTGGGCGCGGCGGGGACCAGGCGCGTGGCGAGGGCCCGGTGCTCCCGCATCCGGTAGCTGTTGCCCCGAATATTCAGGATGTGGCAGTGGTGGAGGAGGCGGTCGATGAGCGCCGCGGCCATCACGTCATCCCCCAAGACTTCGCCCCACTCCTCGAAGCCCTTGTTACTCGTGAGCACGGTGCTCGCGTGCTCGTAGCGTCGCGACATGAGCTGGAAGAAGTGCATCGCCCCCGTCCGACTGATCGGCAGGTAGCCGATCTCATCAATGATCATGAGACTGGGAAACACGAGCGTCCGCAGACGGTGGCTGAGCCGCCCGGCCTGCTGGGCGTCCTCGAGCGACGTGATCAGATCGGCGAGGGTCGCGTAGTAGACGCGGCGACCGCCTTCGGCGGCGGTGACGGCGAGACTGACCGCCAAGTGGGTCTTGCCGACTCCGGGGGGCCCGAGAAAGACCACATTCTCCCGCCGCTCGATGAAGCTGAGGGTGTGCAGACTCTCCAGCTGCTCGCGCTTGACGCTCGGCTGGAAGCTGAAGTCGAAGTCCGTCAGCGTCTTCACGGCCGGCAGCCGGGCCGAGCGCATGGCGGTCTGGAGCCGGCGCTGATTGCGCAGCGTGATGTGGCTGCCGAGCAGTGCGCTGATCGCCTCGCCGGCGGCGAGCTCGCCGCTGTCGGCCTGGCGCAAGATGTCGTCGAGCGCTTCGAGCGCGCCGGGCATCTTGAGATCGGCGAGCTGCGTGCGCAGTCGGTCTCGCAGGGTCGGCGCGGCCATCACGCGCGCTCCGTGAGGAGCTGACTATAGCTCGCCAGCGCGCGCCGCTCGACCAGGACCGGCGGCCGCCGGGTCGGGCGCGGGGCCGGTGGCGGGGCGGGCGGCGGCAGCACGAGGGAGCGGTACGGCCGGGCGGCGAGCGGCAGGAGCGCGGACTGCTCCTCGACCAGCCGCGTCCCCGGAATCACGCGCGTGGTCCCATGGACCCGCTGATTGGCCCGGGCGAGCCAGCGGGTGCATTGATCCGCGAGGTCCGCGTCGCCCAAGAACGTCCGGCCATAAAGGAAATTGCCGCGGAGGTACCCGACCGGCCGCTCGACCTTCCCTTTGGTCTTGGCCCGGTAGGGCCGACAGGCCCGGATCCGAAAGCCCCAGTGCGCCGCGAAGCGGAGGAACTCCGGATTCTCGAGGAGCCGCCCGCCGGTCGGGCGGTGGTCGTCGAGGATCACGCTCTTCATCTGATCGAAGAGGATCTCGTGGGGCACCCCACCGAAGGCGGCGAAGGCCCGCTCGAGGCCCAGCATGACACTGAGCGCGGTCTGCCGAGCGACGAACTCGACGTGGAGCACCCGCGAGTAGCCCAGCACCACGAGGACCGCGAAGCGCTTCCCCCACGGGAAGCGGACGTCGGCGAAGTCGAACTGCGCCTGCAGACCGGGGGCGGTCTCGAAGCGGACCACCGGCTCGGGCTCCGGCCGCTGGCGGACCCGGGCCACGTAGGCCTTGAGCTGGCTGTAGCCGCCGTCGTACCCGTCGGCGCGGCACTCCTCGAGCAACCGGACGGCCGACAGCTGGGGGTAGGTGGTCAGCCGCTCCTGAATCAGTGGCTGATAGCGATCGAGCTTCGTCGGGCGCGGCGTCGCACGGCGCAGCGCCACGGCCCCGCTCAGCTCCCGATCAAGCTGGCCAGTCTGAATCCAGTGATAAATGGCCCGGCGACTGACGCCCAGCTGCCGGGCGATGGCGGCCTTCGAGAGGCCCAACGCCAAATAGTGTTTGAGCAGCACGAGGGTATCCCATCCGTACACAGGCCTGCTCCCACCACGGGGGGCAGGCAAGCTCCCAATGAGGGGGCCCCACCGTCAGACCCCACGCCGGATACCCCAAGTGTGCAATTCTCCCCGGCGATTCTGTGCAATTTGAAGTCGGCGATGACACCTGTGACTAGATCTCCCAAAAAAGGAATACGCGTTCGTTTGCCGAGGCCTCCTTCGCGGCTTACCGAATGGCGTACGGTGTTTCTTGTGCTGCAACGCAGCCTTGCGCGTCCCCTGGTGGCACTAGGAGCCCCGGTCAGGTACGCGGCCGAGGCGCTCGCGAGACGATGATGCAAAGGACGGTGAGAGTACCTGACAACACGCTCATCAGATACCGCTCCCACGGGCTGGGCGAGGCGAAGTTTGTGACCGTGTTCAGTGACATCTGGCAGATCACCAGCCAGATGCCGATGCGGAACACGGACGGGATGCGCGCCCCCCAAAACCCTGCCCGGCCGACGACCACAGCGGCAGCCGCAACGAGGATTGCGGCCGCACCCGTGCTGGCGAGACGCAGGGCCGCTGGTAGGACGCGGTGGCGTCCGCCCCACGCCGCGATCCCAAGCGGTGCTCCCAGCGCCAGAGCGACCTGAAACGCCGCGGCTGCTGTGAAGCCGATCGCTGCGAGTACCGCGGCGCGCCGTGGAGTCCCGTCCCGCAGAGCGCGTCTGCGCAATTCGGAAAAAGCCGGCACGATGGATAAATGGGTTGGATTTCGACCTCACGACATCGAGGCGGAGTTGCGTTCGGCTGGCTCTTGGGTTCTCGTGCCAACCACGAGCAGGTATAGCACCATCCAGATTTCCGCGATTGCTGACGGGATCGTAACCAAGGTGTTGATCTTTTCGCCGAAGTCGGGGACCAGGAAGACTGCGAGCATGCCTACGAGATAGCAGGCGCCTCCCACGATGAGCGTGACCCCGAGCGCCTTGGGGAACAGCCCTGACCTGTACGCGAGAAATCCCAGGGGCACCAGCCACAGGCCGAAGAAGATCTGGGCGACGAGGAAGCCGTAGTGGTGGATTTCGAGTAAGAGCAGCACCAGAGCGCTCGCACCCGCGGCGCCGAAGGCGGCCGGGTAGGATCCGTCGGTGGC
>DATNIM010000093.1:0-30332 GCA_035604455.1 Gemmatimonadales bacterium | reverse complement strand
GAACGCGTGCATCCACCCGTGGACGTTGCATTCCAGGGGAATGACGACCTCGGGCGTGGAGAAGGTCCGATCGAGCTTCATGCCGGCACCCGGCTGGCTGATATTGAAGGGCCGGTTCAGCTTCCCCGTCGACTTGATGTTGTGAAGCAGGGGGTCGCTGTTTCTGATCTCAAGCGGTTGACCCACCATCACGCCAAGGATCCGGGGGTGGTAAGTGCACCCCAATTGATCCAACACCACGGGAGTCGTAGGGGGCGGATAGGTGGCACCGGCCGGCAGCCCCGCCTTCACGTAGACCAGGACGTTCGCCAGCGTCCCGTTGGGGTTCACGGTCACGATCTCGGCGCGTGGCGGCGTGGAATACTTGGCCTTGCAGTCGGGCTCCTCGCCCATGTCGATGATCGGGTTCGTGGGCGCCTGCCCGACGAACTTGATCCGCCCCGTGATCGTCCCGTTGTCGACGCCCGCGCTGAGTCCGCGGTGTGACCACCCCGAGGCGAGCAGGGCCGCCGTGAGGCCCCCGGCGAACACGGCGCTTCGTGCGAGCATGATCCCTCCTTGGACAGGCGTGATGGTCTCGGTCCGACGACTGGGCTCAACCTGCCTTGCGGCGGTGAAGGGGTCGTGACAAGAACCTGAAGAAAGACTCACAGCCGCGCGCGTCGCCAATGTGAGAACGGGTGCAAAGACGCTCATAGTCAGTTAGTCCCGACGCGTGGAGTCATCACCTCGGGTCGAGCGCCGGCGCTCGGTCAGTTCTTCTCCCGTCCGAGCGTGGCGAACTGAATGAGATACCGGCCCGTTTGGTCCGGTGCGGCCACAGCCGCGACGCGTCCGCCCTCCCGGGTGAAGACCACTTCGCCTCCCACCCGGATGCGCACTACGGGCGCCGCGCGCGGCACGGTCACGCTGTAGCTCGCGTGAGAGCCTTCGTTCGCGATCAGCACGCCGTCGGCCGTCAGCGTGTAACTCGCGCTGCCGCCGCGATGCGCGACGCGCACCATCGGAACGTCCGCAAGGACGATCCCGATCTCCCCGCTCGGCTGCGGACTCAGGAACGTCACGTTCACGACCTTCGCCGGGGCGAAGCCCACGCTTGAGGAGGAAAGCTCGGGCGCCTGGGGCGCGGTTCGACTGGCATGGGCCGTTCGTTTGGCCAAGCCGAGGAAAGCCCTGAGGGGCGAGTTGGGGATGACCGCCGCCGCACCCGCCGCGGCGACGAGGAGCGCTCCGATGCCCGCCGCCAGCGCCTGCCAGCGCCGCCACCGGCGCGCCACGGCGTACGGCATGAGGCGTTCCGCCGATACCGCAGGAGGCTTGTGGTCGACGGCGCGGAGCGCGTCGGCGACCCACCGCTCGTTGGCTTGGAGGCGGGCGACGGCCGTTACGCAGGTCGCGCAGTGAGCGAGGTGTCGCTCGGCCCGTTCCCGACGCCGACCCAGAAGCTCGCCGTCGGCGAGCGTCTGCAGCTCAGTCTCAGTCAAGTGCATGGCGTCGGTCCTCCATGGCGGCTCGGAAGCGCTCACGAGCGCGGGCGAGCAAGGCGCCGACGCTACCCTCGCGGATGCCCAAAGCCTTCGCGAGATCCCGGTAACTGTGGCCCTCGTGCCGGAGCAGCAGCAGGGACCGTTCCCGGGGCCGGAGCTGGTCGAGCGCTTCCCGGACCGCCTGACGCCGCTCAGAGGCCAGCACCTCACCCTCGGGCCCCGGGTTGCCGTCTTCCCCCTCGTCGCCGCGAGCGTGTTGCGCCAGTAGACGCTCCCGTCGAGCCGTCCGACGGCGTTCGTCTCGGAGCAGGTTGTTGGCCACCGAGATGAGCCAGGCCCCGAGGTTCTCGGGCAACTGCCCACGACGATACAGCCGGATGAACGTCTCCTGTGCTACATCGGCAGCGAGCGCCGGGTCGCCCGACCACCGATCGACGTAGCGGAACAGCGATTTGAACTCCTCGTCGAACGCGTGCCGGAACTGCCGATCGAACACGCTCAGGGTGCCCGAGAGCTGGCGCGAACTGACCCTCCCCAGCGCTCCGGATTCGGACACTGGTTCCCGCTCAGACATGCGGTCGCACTGGAGTTGAGGAGTCCTCACAAACGGTTCTCAAAGGAACGCGCGACGGCTGGACCTTGTGACACGGAGGAACGGTCGGAACTAGCGGGGATGCCACTCCAGCGAGATGGAGATTGCCCGCCCGGCCGACGCGAGTGCCTGGAGTGCCGACGCGCCCGCAGCCTCCCAAAGGCCCGTCACGTTCGGGCGACCGAACAAGTTGGTGATGGCCACAACCCCGGCGAACCGCGCTCCGTGCCCAGGGTCGGAGGACCATTCGCGACGGGCGCTCAGGTCGACACGCAGATACGCCGGAAGGGCCGCCCCGTCTAGGGGACCCCGGATGGCGAGAGGGCTTCCGTCGAGGTCCCCCACGCCTCCCAGCTCACTCGCCGGCGCCCAGGTCACGGAATCCGCGATGACGCTCGTCCGGCGGCCCAGGCTTGCCCACGCCGCGGCTCGGAACGTGATCCCTTCGGGCCCCTTCGTGGACACCCCGGCCGCGAGCGATTGGGTCGGGTCTGCAGCGGGGGTGTAGCTGAGACCCGAGGCGCTGAGCGTCGTCGTCCCCAATGCGTAGAGCGCCTGAACGGTCACCCGTGGCGTGCGGCGCTCGAAGGACACCAGCAGCCCCGACGCCCGGCCCGACCCGATCGCGAGACCATTCGTCGTGAACGGTAGGGCTGTCGCGGACGCGACCAGGACGAGCCCGGTCATGCGGCGGCTATACCCCTCGACCGTCACCATGGTCGCGGAACTGGGCCGGACCGTGAGCGCTGCGGTGGCCTGGGCGGCGGCCGCGACCGGGACCCGGGCTCCGTCGGCGGCAACCGGCAATGCGATCCCCGAGACGGCCGTGATGAACGATTCGTCGTTGGTCACCGATTGCACGTACTGTCGGGACTCGCTGTAGGTGGCCCCCAGGGCGACGACTCGGGTGGGCGCGAATCCCATCGTCAGCCGTGGTTGCAGCTCGACGCCGCCCCACGGCGTGACGTCACCGCGGAGGCCGGCGGCGACGTTCCACGGAGACCCCGTGGGATGCCAACGATCCTCGAGGAAGGCCCCGACCACGATCGGGGCGGCCGTCTCGCTGAGAAGTGGTCCGAGGGCGGTCGATCCGGCGCTCACGGTGTACCTCGAGCCAAACTGCTGTGCATCGACGCCGAGTGTCGGTTGCGTGGAAAGCGCGGAGCCGGACACGGCCACCGCGACACCCACGTTGCGCAACTGACTCGCGGCTGCAAGCGGCGCGGCCACGAGCCAGTTGATGTCCGCGTCGTACGCGGTGCGCCAGGCTCGGATGTCAGCGGTCGTTGACGGGCCGAAGCGCCCGGTCCACCGGAGCGCTTGCGTCAGGGTCGTCCACTTGAACCCGTTTCCCGAGGCGGCGGGATTGCCGTCCGTCTCCCCCTCGCTCACTCCGAGCGAGGGTCCCGCTGCAACAGTGGTATCGAACCCGACGCGGTCCTCGCTTCCGAACAGCAGCAGCTCGAGGCTGCCGCCAAACATCGGAGCTGTGACTCGTGCGAATCCATCGCCGCCGCCCACCGCACGGCCGTTGTCCGGCGCTCCGAGGAGTCCGTTCCTGAATCGGCCGCCCGCGATGATGTCGCCCGCCCCCCCAAGAATGCGCGTCGACACGAATTGACCGAGCCACAGCGGATCGGCACTGCCGTCCCAGCCGAGCGAGTTCGCGCTGACCGAGCGTGTATCCATGGCGACCACGCTCGACAGGCCACCGGTCCATTGAGCAGGTGCCGCGTCGTCATAGAGCGTGACTCGCGACACGACGTCGGAACTCAGCGCGCTCACGCCGCCGGCGTGGTAGGGGTTGTAGATCGGCACGCCGTCCAGGAGCGTGAGGTTCTCGCTCGAGGCCCCTCCGCGGACACGCAGCCCCGGGAGGGGATCGCCCGCCGGGAGCGCGCCGGCGACGGGCAAGGAGGACAGCGGATCCGGGGACCCGACGAGCGGACTCGCCGCGATATCCTCGAGGGAAAACCGCCGAGCGAGGAGACTCTCATCGGGCGCAGGTCCGGCGAGTTGCCCCGTCGTGCGCGCAGCCACTTGGATCGGCGGTAGCGAGACTGGTCGCACCGATAGGTCCACGTCCAGCCGCAGCGTATCACCCTGAGCGGCGGCCACTTCGATCGTTCGGGGGTCGTAGCCGAGGCGGGAAATGCGTACGGCGTGGGTCTCAACGGGAAGGCAGACGAGGCGGTACTGACCCGTCGAATCGGATTCCGCTCGCGCGCTGCCGTCGCTGACTTCGACCACGGCGAATGCGATCGGCTCGTTCGACCCAGCCGCCCGCACCGTGCCGTGCACCGCAAAACCGCACAAGGCCAGCGCTAGCGCAACCGTAAGGACGCCTCCGGAAGCAAAGTGAAACGCCTTTCGCAAGTATACCCCAAATTTCGGTGGATACGGGAGTTGCTGTCACAACGGCACCGACAGATGCGTTCCTCACCGGTGATGTTCCGAGCGGCGCTCGCCGCTCCCGACGAGGTTGCCCCGGCCGCTGGTGCGTATAGCAGGACGAGACGGGGCAGAGGGTCGGCCGTCGCTGCGGCGGTGCTTATGTGCGACCGGGAAGCCATGACGCTTCACACTTTGGGAGCTCTCGTCGGTGGAGCTCGGCGGAGGGGAGCCCCTTGAGCGTACGGTGGGTGCTGGCGGCTGGACTGCGCGCGTGCGGGCTGTGCGTCGGCGTGAGTGCGTTCCTCTGGGGCCAGACGGGGCAGGGCGCTGTGTCCGGCACGGTCGGGGCTGGCGCCGGTGCGGGGCTGGCAGGTGCCACCGTGTCCATTTCGAACATGGCGACGGGACAACGCACGTCGACCCACACTGACTCGAGTGGTCGCTACAGCGTGGCGGAACTCGTGCCCGGGGACTACGGGCTCACAGTCTCGGCGGAGGGGTTCGACACGGTGACCGTGACGGTGACCCTCGCCCCGAACGAGAGCAAGACTGTCGATGTGACGCTTGAGGCCACGTTGTCGCTCGGCGATTTGGGGTTCACGCCGGCGGAGACCCAGGGCAGCGCAGCACAGCAGGCGAGGTTGAACCGCCGCTCGCACATGTTGCGGGTCCACCAGGAGCTCGGTTTGGTGACCACGGTGCCGTTATTCGCCACCCTGGTGAGCAGTACGGGCGCTGGCGGCCGGGCGACGAGCTCGAGCGGACGCAATCTCCACGCGGGCCTCGGCGTTCTCACCGTGGGGCTCTACGCCACGACGGCGAGCTTCGCGATCTTCGCGCCCAAGATCCCGGGCACCCCGACCCGGGGACCTATTCGCTTGCATAAGGCCCTCGCGTTGATCCACGGGACCGGGATGATTCTGACTCCGGTGCTCGGGGCCATCGCGTACGACGAGCGAAGCCGGGGCCAGCGCGTGCAGGGCCTAGCGGCCGCGCACGGAGCCGTGGCTGCTATCACGGCGGTCGCGTACGGGGCCGCGATGCTCTCGATTGCTCTCAAGTTCTAAAGGAGACCGGCGTGCCTGGGTTTGTCCTCATTCTCCTCCTGTTCGGGACCGCACGCCTGGTCGCCCAGGCGCCCGAGCAGTGGGTGCTCGAAGCGTCCACGCTCACCTACCACGTCTCGCACCCGTTGCACCAGACGGAGGGTGTGAGTCACGCTGCGCGAGGCAAAGGGGTGTGCCAGGCGGGCGAATGCTCGTTCTTGGTCGCCGCCCCGGTGCAGTCCTTCAGTTCGGGGGACAGCAACCGTGATCTGCATATGCTC
Source organism: Gemmatimonadales bacterium (assembly GCA_035604455.1). Lineage (GTDB taxonomy): Bacteria > Gemmatimonadota > Gemmatimonadetes > Gemmatimonadales > GWC2-71-9 > AG25. Next base: position 24,532 of record DATNIM010000093.1, on the reverse strand, counting down.
CAGGTCGCTCGCGGAGCACAGTTTCCGATGGTGACCGTACGCACCCGTCTGCCCGCGACGGCGTCGTCCCTCGACACGATCTTTGCCGACGTTGATGTGGAGTTTGCCGGCCAAAGCGCCCACTACGCCCACGTACCCTTCCAGCGGGTGCCGGAGGGGAACGACACGCACATCTCCGGCCTGATTCCCGCCACCCTCTCCGACTTCAAGATTGATCCGCCCGCCCTCTTCGGCATTCCCGTGAAGAACGATGTCCCAGTGCGGGTGGAGCTGACCTGGCGCAAGGCGAGCTAGCCTGACCTGAGCTCCCCAGCTGTCACAAAGCCAAACGTCCGCACGCTCCTCCGAAGATTGCACTGTGTTTTCGTCGGCTGGTGAGGTGGTTGGCGCCCGCGAGAAGGAGGCTTGGCATGTTGATGCGGGGAGTCGTTGGCTTCGTGTTGACGGGCGTCGCTTGCACGAGCATGCAACGCGTGCAGCCCGATCAGTTTGTACCGCAGCATCGTCCCTCAATCATCCAGGTGACGACCTCGGATAGTGACGTCACCACTGTGGTCGAGCCGCGGATCGACGGCGACACGCTCCGAGGCACCGTCGCGGGACTGCAGGAGCGGGTGGCCATACCGCTCAAGGACATCGTCGTCGCACGGGCCCAGGCACCGGACGGGATGAAGACCGCGGTCCTCGTGGCTGGCGGAGTGATGGTCGGGGGCGTGGTCGCCTACCTCCTTACGCAGCAGGCCACGCCGCCACCGGTGGTCACGACCCCTGTGTGCGTCGATCCCGACGGGTGCTGATCGGACCGCCGCTCACGCTCCGACGGCGCTTTGGACTCTCAAAGCACGCCGCGGGTCGCGCGTGGTGCGTCTGCTAGGCGGGTTGCGTGCTGGTTGAGGGCGAGCGCGAAGCCGATCGCGCAATCGAGTCGAGTTGCGCCCTGGGCGTTGCGAACAGTCGCTAGTGGGTACAGTCGCTTGCGCGACGGACGGAGCGCGTACGCGCCTCGCTGATCTCAGTCCTTGGGCGCGAGGTCGAACCCGATCTTGCGGAGCAGGAAGAGAAGGACCGACATCCCTACGGCCGCCGTCGCGGCGAAGCCGAGAACGCCGATCCCGCACAAGACGCCGATGGCCGCGACGAACCAAATGGTCGCCGCCGTCGTCAGCCCCCGCACGTGTACTCCTTGTTTCACAATGATGCCCGCACCGAGAAACCCCACCCCCACAACCACGTTTGCGATCACGGCAAGAAAGCCGCTGTTTCGCGCCAGGACGTCTCGCAAGTGCGCTGCGTCGAGGCTGATGACGGAGGGCAGCAAAATGCCCACCATCGCGAAGATCGACGCGCCCGCCGCCACCATGATGTCCGTACGAATCCCCGCCTCCTTGCCCACGAGCTCGCGCTCAATACCGATCACGGCGCCGAGCACCACGGCGACGACGAGTCGCAGGACCATCTCGTTGAGCGTCAGGGCTGGGGGCAGGCTGGGCATAGAGACCTCGAAGAGGGGGGCGAGTCAGCGGCCACCAGAAGAAGCCAGCGGATCGCAAAGTGAAACATCCGATCGGTTGCGCCCGGCCCGCGTTCGCACGATGTTTTCCGCCCGACGAGTTGCCTAAGTGCTTGCGCTGTATGGGACGGCGCATCTGTTCGAGTGGCAATTCTGATGTTGCAAGTTGCATCGTCAAGTATGAGCTCGGGCGCCAGTCCCCGTCGCACATCCCCTAGAGGTCGGAGGATCACGGTGGCACATCGGAGAGCAACCGGGTGGGCGGGAGCGGCGCTTCTGCTCGGTGCGGGGTTCGCCGCCTGCGCGCCGACGTCTCCTCCCGCTCCCCCGGCGCCGGCGGCTGTTGAGACAGTCACCGTCAAGGACCCCGACCTCGAGCAGCGGGCCGCTCGCGCGCAGGTGCGGTTGCTCGAGGACGAGGCGCTCATCAGCGATCTCGACAGCCGCCTGGACGAGGCACGCCAGGAAGTCGTACGCGTCATGGCCAAGCTGCAGACCGTCGCGAGCCGGGCCGAGGCCGCATCGGGCATCGCCGAGGCGCAAATCGCCCTCGACTCGCTCAAGGCAGGCCTCTCCGCCGCGGACTTCCCGGAGATGGGCCAGGTCGCCAAGCTGCTGCAGATGGGCTCGGCCGAATTCGATCGGCAGAACTACGGTGGCGCACTTTACCTCGCGAACCAGGCGAAGAGCCTCGCTGGGGCCGGCCGGGGGTTGGCGAGTGGCGACCGCGGCTCGCTGCGCCCGGGCGAAGTGCGGTTCGCGCTGCCGGTGCCCCTGCGCACCCTTTCGTCCGGCCGGGTGCGCGAAGGTCCCGGAGCGGGGTTCAAGGTTCTATACACGCTCGCCGCGGGCGCGTCCGTAACCGCGTTCTCCTACGTCGACGCGTGGCTCCGGGTCAGTGACGACGACGGGCGTAGCGGTTGGCTGTACTACACGCTGGTCGGCAAGGCCGAGGAACCGAAGTAGCGCCGGTTCATGCGCGTCGACGGCCCTCGGGTCGCGAGGGCGGGCTCGCGAGCCCGACCTGATCGCGCCCCGCGCGCTTCGCCTCGTACATCGCCGCGTCCGCCGCCGCCGTCAGCGCCTCCGGCGTTTCCCCATGGGTGGGGAACTCTGCCACGCCAATGCTCAATGTGATCTTGGCGCTCTGAAACATCTGCGTTCCGAGTCGCGTCCGAATCCGATCGCAGGCTTCCTGGGCTCCGGCCATGTCCGTCTCGGCGAGTACCGCAACAAACTCCTCCCCTCCGTAGCGGGCCACACAGTCCACCTGGCGCGTGGACTCCTGCAGCAGGCTCGCCACGCGGGTCAGGACTTCGTCGCCGGCCAAGTGTCCGTACGCATCGTTGTAGCGCTTGAAGTTGTCGACGTCGACGAGCAACACGGCGAACGTGCGCTTGTGCCGGCGCGATCGGTCGATCTCGCCAGTGATGCGGTCGAGCAGAAAGCGCCGGTTGTAGAGTTTCGTGAGGCTGTCCGTGACCGAGAGGCGCTGGAGCTCCTCGTTCTTTGCCCGCAGCGTTTCGTTGGTCGCGTCGAGGGCCGCCCGGTTCTCGCGCAGACGGGCGACCATGTTGTTGAAGACTTCCGTGAGGTACCCGACCTCGCCGCCGCTCGTGGTCGGGAGATCGACCTCGAGATCCCCGCCCGCGACCGCGCCCGCCGCTCGCGTCAGACGGTCCACCGGTCGCACGATCAGCTGTGACAGGAAGTAGCCGATGAGGCCGACGCCGAGCACGAGCACGAGCATGATCAGTCCCGTCTCGTTGCGGAGCTGGATGACCTGGCGGTACGCCTCGTCGGCTGGCACCTCGGCGACCATGGCCCAGTCGACCCGCGGGACCTCCTTGAGGGCGCCCACGACCGACACGCCGAGGAGGCCGTGGTAGTCCATGGTGGCCGGTTCGCGGCGCAGCAGCGCCTGCAGCGTGGGCGCCGCCAGCCGCTGCCCAACCGAGTCGGTCGAGCCCTGCAAGGAGCTCGTGATCGTGGTGCCCGAGTCGGTGACGAGAAACACCTGGGAGCTGGCGAGGGATTTGGCACGTTTCAACAGGTCGTCCACCGACCGGAAGTTCACCCGGGCGACGAGCGTACCCACGAGTTGGCCGCTGGGCAGGCGGATTGGGACGCCGGCCAGCATGATGATCCGCCTCAGCGCGTGGTCCCAGGTGGGAGGCCCGAGCGCGGCGTCGTTCGTGCGAAGCTCGTTCGCCCACGTAGGGTGGAGCGTCACCGCCTGGGCCGTGCGAGCGCTTGTCGCGACGACGGTCCCGTGGCGGTCGAGGACCATGAGTTCCTCGTAGTCGCTGAACCGCCCCTGGACCTGCCGCAGGTAGTCGTGCAGTCGCCGCAGCCCCTGCCCGCCGCCGGCCGACCGCGCGAGGTTGTCCGACACTTCGTAAGAGCTTGCGAACACCCGCAGCTCGTAGAGCCGTTCCTTCACCCAGAGGTCCAGTTCCCGCGCGGTCGCGGCGCTCAGGCTTTGTAGCTCACCGGTGATCTTATCGGCGAGCGAGCGGCGGTTCTGGGCGTAAGACACCCACGCTGTGCTGAGGGAGGGGATCAGCGTCGCCAGCACGGCGAACGCGAGAAGCTTGTTGCGGATACTGTCGAGGCGGAGCGCGCGAAACAGGCGCGAGACGACGGCTTCCCAGGACGCCACCGAACGGTCCTGCCTCTAGCTCCGCAGCCCTGGCGCTGCCGCGAGGAGACGATCGGTGGCCTGGTCCCCGAGGATGGGTCGCAGGACCTCGAGCACGATCCGTGCGAGGTGCGGGATCTCCTGCTTGTCGTATCCGGCCGAGGCAAGCGCGGCGAGGAGCGCGGACGGGGCGCCGAGCGCCGGCAACTCGCCCGTACGGCCGCCGCCCATCAACGCGCGGCCCATCCAGCGCTCGCTATTCGGGAGCTCCTTCTTGACGCGGTCCAACGCCTCGCGGCCGACGCCGAACTGAAGCACGGCGAGGATCGCGCCGATCCCTCGCTCGGCCTTGCCTTCGTCGATTTTGAGCTCCGTGGCAATTCGCTGGACGAGGTCCACGGTGCGCTCCCTGTAGGCAAAAGGCGGTACAACATAGCACCCGCTCGGCCACCGGAATAGACGCGGGCGAGCCCTTCGGCTAGGGCGCGGGCGCCGTGCGGGCCGCCCGTGCTGCGAGGGCGACCCATCCCCCGAAGACGGCGTCGGCGGCCTCAGAGAGGGCGTGGAGGAACTGGTCGCCCTCGCCCAGAATGGCCGTGGGATCGCGCCCGGCTGCTCGGGCCTCGTCCCCAAACGCGGTCACGATCGCGGTGAGTAGCGAGGCCGTGATCTCAAGATGGCAGAGCAGGCCGTAGGCCTGAGTGCCGTACGAGAAGACTTGCACTGGGGTGGCCGCCGAGCGCGCCAGGACTCGTGCCCCTTGGGGGGCGTCGAAGCGATCGCCGTGCCAGTGGAAGGCCATGAGCGACTGCGCGGCGATGGGATGGAAGAGCGGATCCCGCCTCGCGTCGGGCAGCCACTCGAGCGGGTACCACCCCAGCTCTTTCTGCGGGCCGGGATACACCCGGGCGCCGAGCGCGGCCGCGAGTAGCTGGCTCCCCAGGCACACGCCGAGCACCGGGGCTTGGTGCGCGAGTGCGTCCTCGATGAGGGCGATCTCGTCGCGGAGGTGGGGATAGCGGTCCTGCTCGTATACGCCCATCGGTCCGCCCATGACCACGAGGCCCGCGTGCTCGAGTCGGCGCGGTACCGCGTCGCCCGCGTAGACGCGGACGGTGCGCGCGCGGAGACCGGCGCCCGTGAGCGCGGCGCCGATCGCGCCCGTGGTTTCGGGTTCCACGTGCTGCACGACGAGGACGTCGGTGGGTGGGTTCACGGTGTTCGTACGACCCGCGGGCGGGTGGCTCGGGCGGGCGCTAGCCGCGCCAGGCGGCGACGCCGAGGGAGGCCCAACCCGCGAGCAAGCACAGCCCCCCGAACGGCGTCACCGCGCCGAACCCGCGTGTGCCGGTCAAGGCCAGCACGTAGAGACTCCCCGAAAAGAGCACCGTGCCCACGACAAACAGCCACCCCGCCGTCCGCACGAGGGGCGTGGGCCAGCGTGCGCTGGCCGCGGCGACCGCGAGCAGCCCGAGCGCGTGGTACATCTGGTACCGGGCGCCGGTATCGAAGACCGCGAGCAGATCGGGGCTGAGATGTCCGCGGAGCAGGTGGGCCCCGAACGCGCCCGCGGCGACGGCGAGAAACGCCGATAGGCTCCCGAGTGCCGCAAACGTCCGGTCCACTCAGTCGAGACGGCGGCCTTGTACGTCGATGCGGCGGATGTGCTCGAACCGGCCCCGGCCGCCGACGAACGTCGATGCGAACCAACTCGTCAGCCCGACCACGATTGAGCCGAGGATCGCGGCACCGAGTCCGCTCAAGTGGAACCCGGGGACGAGCCACGCCACGAGCTCGAGCGAAATGCCGTTCACTACAAGGATGAAGAGCCCCAGCGTGAGCACCGTGATGGGGAGGGTGAGAATGAGCACGATCGGACGAATGAAGGCGTTGACGATCCCGAGGAGGAGCGCGGCCACGACGAGTGTTCCGAAGCCCTGGATCTGGACGCCCGGCACGATCTGGGCTGCGGCGAACAGACCGAGACCGGTGATGACCAGCCGAAACAGGAAACCTGTCACGCGTCCTTCCAAGCCGCGACGTTCCGGGCAATCTGTCGCGAGTGCTTCTCCAGGTGCTCGGCGTAGATCGCGAGCCAATCCTCGGCGGCGTACCCGCCCGACTCGGTGTGCCGGCCCCGACGCTGCCAGTTCGCTTCACTCACTCGCCGGAGCAGGGGAACGGTGTTGGCCCGAACGGCCTCGACCGTCGCGAGGGCGACGTCGAGCGGAAGAGTGTGGTAGTCGAGCACTAGGGCCCAGCGGTCCTGATCGTACCCCTGGATCACGGGCTCGCGTTCAGCGAGGAGATACCGCAACCGCCCGTGCGCATTGACCTCAGCATCGGCGCAGTGGACAACGATCTCGTGCGCCGACCAGCGGCCGGGGGCGGGACGCCACTGAAGCCCGTCGGACGGCACTGCGGCCACGGCCGCTTTGAGCAGACTCGGTCCCTGTCCGTAGCGCTCGATCAGCGCGGTGCGCTCCTGAGCGGTAAACGGCATGCGGGAATCTTACTGCGGGGGAACCCGTCGAGCTACAAACTGGGCGGTCACACCGGGTGTCACGGCAATGCCGACCCGCGAATCAAAGAGCAGCGCGCCCCGCAGGGAGTCCGCGGCCAGCGAAACGCCGAGTCCGCCGAACGGTCCGAGATCCGCTGGCCAGCCCGAGATCAACGCCTGGTCCGGTCCCCCCGCCCACAGCACTGCGAGCGTCTCCGCGCGCGGAGCTGCGAAGACGAGATGCCCGCGGAACCGGCACGTGCCCCCCACGGCGAGCGATGTCGTGTCGAGCGTGATACTCGCGAGCTTGAATCGGTCACCCATCTGCGGCAAGGTGAGCGTGTCTCCATGCGCGACCTGCCAACGCCCGGCGTACGGAGCGGCGGCCGTGCGGGCCATCCGGCCGCGGCCCGCGGCGCAGGGGGGCTCAGGCGTGCAGGCCGCCCACGGACCGACGAGCGCGAGCGCGAGGAGCGCTCGTTTTCTCATGTCACGGCGAGGCGGTGTCTGCGCGGCGGATGCCCGCGCTCGTCGAGTCCGCCACCCGCATCGCCTTGCCCACGGCCGACGCCCCGGGGATCGACGACCGGGCGAGGATGCTGTCTTGCTGCCGCTCGGTGAGTGTGGGGCGGGCGGAATCAGACGATCCGCTACTGCAGCCGAGACTCGCCGCGACGAAGGTTACGATCCACAGCCGTCTCATACGCGCTCCGGGTTAGGGTTGGCACCGCTCCGGCGACGCGCGCGCCGGAGCACGATGCTGTAGACGAGGGCATTCACACAGAAGGCCGCGCTCCCGAGCACCACTTGCCGCGGCCGCGTGAGCCCGGCCGGATACAACACGGGCAGGACGTAGTGCTCTACAAAACCGCCGGCGTATCCGGCCTGCCCGGCGCCCGCGCGCAGGGCGTTTTCGAGCGGCGTGAGCGGACACACCCAGCCGCCATACTCGATGGCCACACCCCAGAGGGCGGCTGGCACGTGCCCCCACGCCGCCTTGGGCCAGCGGAGCGCCCAGAGGCCGCCGGCCACGACAAAGAGCACGAAGAGGGCGTGGAACGCGACGAGTACATCGGCCAGCAGTCGGTACGCCATGAGGTGTGCCCCTGCCGTTTCGCGCCGTGCCTGCGCTCAGGCGATCACACCGCCGCCGAGTACCCGGCCGTCGGGCCCGTAAAGGACGCCCGACTGGCCCGGCGTCAGGGCGCGGACCGGCTGCGCGAGCCCGAGCTCGAGCCGGTCTCCGCGTAAGGCCCGCACCTCCGCGGGGAGTGCTGGGGCGCGATACCGACATTGGACGAACACCTCAGCGCTCTCGCGCACGGGGGCGCCGAGCCAGTTCAGCTCCTCGAGCGTGACGGCGTGGCTATAGAGCGCGTTGGCCGGGCCGATCACCACGGCCCGGCTTTCCGGGCGGATCGCCACGACGTACATCGGCTCCGGAAAGCCGCCTGGGATCCCGCGACGCTGCCCGATTGTGTACCGGCCGAAGCCGTCGTGTTCGCCCACCACGTCGCCCCCGGCCGTTACCAAGGGTCCGCGCTGCAGGGCGGGAGCGTCGGCGGGAAGGCGCTGCTCGAGTACGACAGCGTAGTCGCCGTCAGGCACGAAGCAAATGTCCACCGACTCCGGCTTCTCGGCCGTGGCGAGGCCCAGGCCACGGGCCAGCGCGCGAGTGTCCGCCTTCGTCAGCTCGCCCACCGGCAGGAGCAAGCGTTCGACGACGGCCGCATCGATGCCCCAGAGGAAGTACGACTGGTCCTTCACCCGATCGCGAGCCCGGTACAAGCCACCCGCCGCAACGCGCGCGTAGTGACCCGTCGCGATCCACGTGCACTCGAGCGCGTCGGCGTGACGGAGAAAGTCGCGAAACTTGGTGAACGAGTTGCAGCGCACGCAGGGAATGGGCGTCCGTCCGCGCGCGTACTCCTCGACGAAGTTGTCGATCACGTCGTGGCCGAAGCGTGTTTCCAAGTTCAATACGTAGTGCGGGATGCCGAGCGCGTGGGCCACGAGGCGGGCGTCCTCGATCGAGTCGAGCGAGCAGCACGGTCGCTCCGCCACGGCGTCGCCATAGCAGAAGAGCTTCATCGTGGCGCCGATCACGTCGTATCCCTGCTGCACGAGCTGGGCGGCAGCGACCGAGGAGTCGACGCCGCCGGACATCGCCACGAGCACCCGTTCCCTCACGCGGCCCCCGCCGGCCAGACAGTCGTGGCCGTCACCGCTGCAGCGCCGAGGCCAGGGCCCGCACGCGGCCGATCGCTCCCGGCAGGGCGCTGATCGCAGCGTCGACGTCCGCCGCCGTGTTGTCCCGGCCGAACGAGAATCGGAGGACTCCGGTCGCGAGCTCGGGTGGCACGCCGAGCGCGGCGAGCACGTGGGACCCGGTCGTGTCCCCGGTGCGGCATGCCGAGCCGGCAGAGCACGCAATCCCCGCGAGGTCCAGATGCATGAGCATCGTCCCGCTGTCCGTGCCGGGGATAGAAACGGTGGAGATATGGGGGGCGCGCTCCGCCCGCGAGCCGTGGATCACCGCGTCGGGGGCGAGGGCGAGGAGACGCTGTTCGAGATCGTCACGCAGGGCGCGCAGCCGCTCGGTCAGGTCCGCTTGCTCGGCCACGGCCAGCTCCACCGCCTTTCCCAGCGCAACGATCCCGGGGACGTTCTCGGTCCCCGGGCGCACGCCGAATTGCTGCCCGCCCCCGTGTAGTAGCGGCTCGATCGCCCGCCGGTCACGAACGAGCAAGGCGCCGGTGCCCTGAGGCGCTCCGATCTTATGTCCCGAGAGCGAGAGCAGGCCGATGTCGGTGTCGCGGAGGGAGACGGGCACTTTGCCCACGGCTTGCACCGCGTCCGTATGAAACTGCGCGCCCGCCTGTCGGCAGCGCACCGCAAGACGATCGACGGACTGGATGACCCCGACTTCGTTGTTCACCCACATCACGCTGACGACCGCGACCCCGTGCGCGAGGGCCGCGTCCAGAGCGTCCAGGTCCAGGCCGGTCTCACTCACCGGAAGCACCACGGCCTCTCCGCCGAGGTGCTCTACGAAATGGGCCGCATCGAGCACGGCCTTGTGCTCGAGCGCCGTGACGGCGACGCGGAACGGCCCGCCGCGCGTGCGCGCCGCAAGCGCGCCCCCGATTACGGCGAGGTTATCGGCCTCGGTGCCCCCCGAGGTGAAAAACACCTGGTTCGGCTCGGCACCCAGGGCCGCGGCGACGGCACGCCGCGCGTGCTCGACGGCGGCACGCGCCGCCCGCCCGAAACGATGCATGGAGGACGGGTTACCGAAGTCGCGCCCGAGGAACGGGCGCATCGCCTCGAACGCTTCGGGCCGCACGGCCGTGGTGGCAGCGTTGTCGAGATAGGTGAACCGGAGAGCCACGCGGGAAATGTATGCGGCGCGCCGGGGCGCGCGGAGCCCCGTGCCACCGCCTACAGCGAGGCGCCTCTAAGCTGTACCACGTCCTCCACTTCGATCGTCTCGTCGCAGAAGAACGGCTCGCCGAACGGCCGACGGATGAGGGACCCGTAGTGCGCCGACTGCACCCGAATCAGGTCATACAGATCCTGGCCCGTGGGGAAGATCTCCCCGGCCGCCTTCGCCCCGTCGAACTGCGACCCGTAGCAGCGGACCGCCCGCATCTTCGTTTCAAAGGACTCCGTGATGTCGACGACGAAGGACGGCTTCACGGGGTCTTCGCGGTACGCGAGGGCGTAGAGCACCTTGTACGGGCGGTGTGGGGCTCCAGGCGCGTCGTATTTCGCCAACCCGGCGAGGTAGCACGCGTCACGCGCGAGTTCGGACGCGACGCGGTGGTCGGGGTGCCGGCCTACGGGGAACGGCAGGATCACCACGCGGGGTGGGACGAGGCGGATCAATTCGACGACCCGTTGTCGCGCGGCGGTGTCGTTGACGAGATACGCGTCCGGCAGTCCCGCGTTGAGCCGCACGGTGACGCCGAGGACCGCGGCGGCGCGCTCTGCTTCGGCGGCGCGGGTTGCCGCGTCGCCTCTCGTCCCCGCCTCTCCCTCGGTGAGATCAATGATCGCCACGCGGTGTCCGGCGCTCGCGGCCTTCGCGAGCGTGCCGCCGCACGTGAGCTCCACGTCGTCCCGATGCGCGGCGATCGCGAGCAGGTCGACCGGCGTGGCCCCGCGCGGCGTGGCCGTACGCGGTTGCGGGCGTCCCCGGGGGGGCGTCATTCGTAGCGCAGGGCGTCGACGGGATCGAGCCGTGCGGCGCGCGCGGCCGGCGTGATCCCAAACACTAGCCCGATGAGGAGCGACGTCAGGCACGCGACCCCGGCGCTCCAGGCCGGGACCCGGGTGTCGAACCGAAACGCGAGGTGGATGCCCTCGGCCATCGCGATGCCCGCCACGACGCCGAGGGCCCCGCCGATCAGCGTCAGCGCCGACGCTTCGAAGAGGAATTGCCAGAGAATGTCCGCGCGGGTGGCCCCCATCGCCTTGCGCACGCCAATTTCGGCCGTCCGGTCGGTCACCGACACCGTCATGATCGCCATGACCCCGATGCCTCCGACCAGCAGCGCGACGCTCGAAAGGACCAACATCACGAGAAAGAATACGCCGGTCAGTTGGTTGAAGACGTTCAGGATCTGGTCCTGCGTGATCATATCGAAGCTGCTCGGATCACCGGTCTTCGTGCCCCGGAGGTGCCGGAGCAGCACGGCGACCTCGTCCATGGCGCGCGAGACGCGCACGTTGGGACGCGGCTTCACAATGATCCAGAGCGCGTTGGTCTCGTCGTAGCGGAAGAACCGGCGCGCCGCGGCGAACGGTACGATCGCGCCGATCTCCTGGCTCGGAGGCTGGAAGATGTTTTCGGGTCGCGCGTACACGCCGACCACCTCCCAAGGCTTTCCGGCGACCCGGACACTCCGCCCGATCGGCTCCATGCGTCCGAACAGCTTCGCCGCGAATTTCTGCTCGAGCACCACGACGGCGTCGCCGCCGCGCACTTCGGGGGCCGTGAAGAAGCGGCCGGCGACGAGCGAGCCTCCCTGCACGTCCATGTAGTGCTCGTCCGCTCCGAACACGGTCAAGAGCTGTGTTTGGACGTTCTCGTATTCCATGCGCTCGTACACCTGCACCCAGATGCCGGCGTACTCGATGTCGGGAAGCCGCGCGATCGCCTCGGCCTCCTCGTGCGTCAGAACGGGGCGGATCCGGACCGCCTTGGGCAGGGCGTCGGGGTTGAGGGGCGTGGGGGAGAAGAACCGCATGACGTAGAACGTGGTGGGGCCGGCCGCTTCGACGGCGTTCAAGATCTGCTCGCGAATCCCCTGCACGATCGACGCCATCCCCATCACGGTCGCTACGCCGATCACGACGCCCAGGATCGTGAGGGTGGAGCGGAGCTTGTTCGCCCTCAGCTGCTCGAGCGCCACCTGAGCGCTCTCGGCGGCCGCCGCGAGTCTCATGCTCGGTCTCGTGTAGCGCCGGTGCGTGCGCGCGCCATCACTCGTGTCGCAACGCGGCCACGGGGTCGAGCCGTGCGGCTCGCGCGGCCGGGTAGACGCCGAACACGATCCCCGCACCTGCGCCAAGGCCGAGCGCCACGGCCACCGACCAGAGCGACACCCGCGCCGGTAGCGGCGACGCGGCGGCGACCAGGCCAGCCAGGGCGAGGCCCGCCACGAGCCCGATCAGCCCGCCAAGCGCGGCCAGCGTCGCGGACTCTGCCAGGAACTGACGGTGAATGTCGGCCCGGGTTGCGCCGAAGGCTTTGCGGATGCCGATCTCGCGCGTCCGCTCGCTCACACTCATGAGCATGATGTTCATGATCACGATGCCGCCCACGAGGACGCCGATCGCGACCACCGCCGGGATCACCGTGAACAGCACGCCCGTCAGCCGTTTCCAGAAGCTCACGAGCGCGTCGGCCGTGTCCACCGTGAAGTCGTCGGGCTGCTCGGGGTGCAAGCCGTGCGCGATGCGCATGGCTTCTTCAGCCCGCTCCATCCCATCCTGGACCATCGCCGCACTCGGCATTTTCACCGAGATGACAGCCGTATGGCGACGTCCGTAAAGGGACTCGAACGTCGTGAAGGGCATCATCACGAAACCGTCCCACGACTGGCCCAGCACGGTTCCCTTCTTGGCTACCACGCCCTTGATGGTGAGCTGCGCCCCGGCGACGCGGATCTTCTCCCCCACAGCCTCTGCCGGGCTCGCGAACAGCTTGCTCGCCACGTCCCACCCGAGTTCGACAACGAAGCGGCGCTCTCGCACGTCGACGTCGGTCAGCGGATCGCCCGCGGCGAACTCGTACCCCTGGACGTCCTGGAACGGTGCCGTGACGCCGAAGAGGAACACGTCGCCGACCGTCTGGTCGCGCCACACCACGTCCGCCTGGGGCGTGGGCCACCCCGACTGCAGCGCGATGGCCTCCGCGTCGGGGAGCGCACGCTGCACATAGGGGACGTCCTCGGGCGCGATGATCGGCCGACGCTGTATGGCCTGCCATTCCTCATCGTCAATGAGCGCGACCGCGATCGGCGTGCGGCGCACCTGGAAAGCATTGGCGCCCACGATCGCGTCGCCGATACGCTCCCGGACGTATGCGTTCATGCCTTGGATGATGGCCACCACGGCTACCAGGAAGGCGACCGAGACGATGATACCGAGGAGCGTGAAGAACGAGCGGAGTTTGTGGCTCCAGGCCACTTGGAGGGCGAGCTGCGCGGCATCAAGGATCGGCATGCCGGTGGAAAGATAGCGCGGCGGCGGGACCCTCCGCGGCTAAACCGGGGGCTTCGCCCGCCCCGAGTCCGCGCTGGCCTTCGTCGGCCGCACGCGGGCGCCGTCCTTCAGCGCGCGAATGGTCTGGTAGGGCCCGGCGGCGACGACCTCGCCCTCCCGCACTCCGCTCAAGACCTCGAAGTAGGCGTCGCTCGCAATCCCCACACGTACGGGACGGAACGTCGCCACGCCGCGGGTCACCACGAAGACACCCTCCGTCTCCCGCGTGCGTTCGCCCGCGGTGGTATCCACCGGGCGGGCTTCGGTCGCGAGCGGCGTGTTCTGGCGGGTGGTCAGCGCGATGATGGGAATGGACAGCGCTGCACGGCGCGTATCCGTCACGATCCGCGCCGTCGCGGACAGATCGGGCCGCACGTCGGGGGGGGGATTGGCGAGCGTGACCTCGACCTCGTAGTCCACCGCATGCTCGTTTTCGCCGATCGTCGCCCCGTTCGACGACTGCGTTGAGCTGTTCGAGATCTTGGTCACGCGCGCGAGGAACGTGGTGTCCGGAAAGGCGTCGATCGCGACCTCAACAGAATCCCCCAGGTGCAGTCGCACGACGTCCGTCTCGTCGACCTGCACTTTCGCCTGGACGACGGAGAGGTCGGCGATCGTCATCAGCAACCCGATGTCTTTGGAGAACGTGCTCGGCACGGCGACTTCGCCCTCTTCGACGGGCAGGCGAGTCACCCGGCCGGCGATCGGGGCCAGGAGTCGCGTCTTGCGCAGGTTGTCGTGCGCGGCCTGGACACCCGCGCGCGCCTGATCCACCTGGTGGGTGGCGGCGGTGAGGTTGGCCTGGGCGATGTCGAACGCCGTTTGCGCCTGTTCGGACTGCTCCGGGGTGACGAGCGTCGGACTGCGCGACGCGAGGTCCTTCGTCCGACCCAGGGCCCGCTCGGCTTGATCGCTGTTGGCCCGCGCCTGCACGACGTCGGCCTCAGCGCCGGACAACACCGCCTCGGCTCGTCGGAGGTCCGCCTCGTAGACGGTCGGATCGATCTGGAGCAGGAACTGACCGCGTCGGACCGGGTCCCCTTCGTGGACCGCGATCTTGGTGATGCGACCCGTGATATCCGCGCTCACGTCGACTTTCCGTTTGGGCTCGATCTTGCCGCTGGCCGTCACCACCGCGACGAGGTCGCGGCGGACCACTGTCTCCTCGCGCACCTCCACTGCCGTCCCACGCCGCAGATGCAGACCGAGCGCCGTGGCGCCGGCGGCGAGGGCCGCCGCGGTTGCCGCGATCCAGACCCTGGCGCGGGAAGACATCGACGCGGCTCCTAGTCGAGCGGTCGCCCGACCGCCGCTTCGAGCGCCGCCCAGGCCGTGTGGTAGTCGTAGACGGCGCTCACGTAATCAGTCTCGGCGCCGAGCTGCGCCACCTGCGCGTCGAGCAGCTCGAAGAACGTGCCCGTTCCCACACGGTAGCGGTCGGTGGCGAGCTCGAGTTGCTCCTGCGCGGCGGTGCGGTTGGTGTCCTGAATCCCGATCGTTCGGTAGGCGGCCTCGAGCGTCAAGTAGGCTTGACTCACGTCCGTGCGCACTTCAAGGCCGCGCGCTCGGACGGACTCGTCCAGGTCGTCCCGTTGCGCGCGCGCCTGCGAGACCTGCAGGGCGTGGGAGAAATTCGCGAAGATCGGCACCGTGACCGTGAAGAGGGCCTGAAACGGCTGTGCGGTGAAATGGAACGGGTACGCCGAGTTCTGGGAGCGGATGGCTTGCGAGTCCGCGCTGGTGAAGGCGAGCGCGCCGCAGGGCAGGGCCGTCTGCCCCGCGTTGAGCCAGGCCGCGTTCTGGTAGTTGCACGCCACGATGTTGGTGTCGGCCTGCGCCTGCGCGCTCGTTAGCACGGGGCCCAAGTTCGAGAGCTTCTGCGTGAATCCCGACCACCCGGCCGACAGCGACAGGGACGGTCCATAGCTCGCAGCCGCTGCCCGCACGCCCCATGTCGCCGCCCGCGCGCGCGCACGCAGCGCCTCAAGCGCGGGATTTTGCGCCTCGGCCATCGTCAGTAGTTCGTCGAGCTGCCAGCGCGGCGCCACGACGCCGAAGGTGTCGGTAAGCGTGACCGTGGTGAGATCGGCCGGCGGGTCGGTGCCGAGGATCTGGTAGAGCCGGAGCTTTTCGACCCCGACTGCGGTCCGGGCCCTGAGCAGCGCGACCTCGGCCTGGCCCCGCGCGACCTCGGCCTGACGGACGTCGAGGAGCGTCGCGCGGCCGACGTCGTAGCGCGCGTGCGCGAGTCCGAGGAATTGCTCATCCCGGTCGAGCCGTGCCTCGGCCACCTTCGCGTTGTCGCGCGCCTGCAAGACGGCGAGGTATTGCTGTGTGACCCCGGTGGTCAAGGAGGCAGCGGCTCCGGTGATGTCGGCGTCCGCTGCCGCAAGTTGCGCGCGCCGCAACCCAGGCTGGCTCAGCGTCGCGCCGGACAGCTGCCAGGTCAAGCCGAGGCTGTAGTTCGAAGAATAGGTAGCGACCGGCTGCGAAAAACTCGCCGTCAGGAAGTTCTCCTGTCCCGGCCCCGCGTAGCCCAGGCCGCCCGACGCCGCCACCGACGGGAGGAGATTCGCGTACGCGTTCCGCACGCCCCACGCGGCCGGCGCGCGATCGTGGAGGGACTGGAGGTACGCCGGATTGTGTTCGCGCGCGGTGGCGAGCGCATCAGCCAGCGATAACGCGATCGGGCCGGGCTGCTGGCCGCGCGCGGCGAGCGGGCACACGAGGAGTCCCACGAGGGCCAGTGGGCGTTTCATGGAAATCCTTGGGGAATGGTCGTTGGCGTCGCCCCGGCGCACTCCTCGCCCACCGATGGGCGACGGTCCGGGCCCGGTGGCGCCCGGCGGGCCGAAGGTAGCGCCTGAACGAACGGGGTCAAGCAGGTGGGACGCGCTCGATCCGCAGCTCGCGCGAGGGCACGTCCACCTTCATCAACCGCCCCGTGGTATCGAGCCACACGTCGACTCTCTGCGCCGCTCCGCCTGACACGACGACGTGGTGAAGGGACGCGGGGTCGCGGTTGAGCGTCGTGGCCACCACCCCGACGTCCTCCACGGACAGCGTCTCGCGGCGCTCGCCGCGCGGGAGCAACGCTGTCGTCGTCACAACCCGCCCCGGCCGCGCAGCCCACGCCGCAAACACATAGAACGCGAACAGGGAATCGTCCAGGATGACCGTCGGCCCCACCAGGCTGTACTCCCGGGCCCCCTCGCTCCGTCGGCCCAGCGTTCGAACGGTGAAGCGCTGAGCAGAGGCCTGCCCGAGAATCCGCTGGGGCCGGCGCGGATCGGCCGCCTCGAACTCAAGGCTCCAGGGCGTCGAGTCGGGAGCCACGAGCAGCGTCGCCGTGAGCGTCACGACCGGGGCGCCTGGGTAGCGGGTTGTCGTGGCGAGCACCCATCCCCCAGGGCTTCTGGCACGCTCGACGGGCCGGAGCACGAACGTCTCGCGGGCAAGTTCGACCGAGTCCTGTCGGACGACGAACGTCCCGCTGTCGATGACCTGGAGTGCGACCACAAGCATGAGAGCGATCATGCGGCGCTGTCCACGACCTGCGAGGCGATGCGCTCGTAAATCATCTTATAGAGGCGCTCCCCTTTGGCGGCGCTGGCGAGCGCCGCCGACTGGGCAGGCGTGCCACCGGGGACCTGCATCCCGTTGTCACGGGCCAACCGCATCTGCACGAGCCCCGGGGCCACATGCAGTAGAAGGGACGTGTCGAGCTCGCTGCCGTGGAACGGGCCGACGGGATCGTCCAGGTGCGCCGTAAAATCCAGGGCAAACACGTCGACCATGAGGATGCGGGCGCGCCGGGTGCGCAGGGTGGACAGGGCCTCTTGGTGCGGATCGTACCCGTGTGCCGTGAGAATGATGAACGCGTCGACGCCCGCCAGCTCCCACGACCCCAGCAGCTCGTTCATCCACCGGTGAAGCGTCTTGCGGCGCACCGCGGCATCCCCTGGGCGCGGGTTCCTCACTTCCGTGTTGACCCCGTATTCCACAGTGGGGGCGCGGAGGATTTGAAAGGCCGCTGAGAGGTCGTCGGCGAGCCGCTCGACGATCAACGTGTCGCACCCGAGCGGGAGGTGGGGACCGTGCTGCTCGCAGGTGCCCACCGGCACCAACAGACGGGGATCGCGTTCCAGCGCGCGCCCCACGTCGTCGGGGATCAGCGTCTTCAAAGGCAGCGGGGCGTTCACAGCGACCAGGGGTAGCGGGACGGCGGGAGAGGCGAAGGCCGGTCCGGGCTCAGGCGCGTGCGTGCGACCGTCCTCCGTGCCGTCATGCGTGCATTCTACGCAGCGCCCGAGCCTCGCCGCCAGCCGGAGCGATCGCCGCCGGTTTGAGCGGCTTAGGCCGCGGCGCGGGCGTCGTCTTTGAGGAGTGCCGGCCGGTCGCCCGGGGGGACGCGGCCGTTAAGTTGGCCAGCACCAAGGCCCTCGCGCATCGCGGGCGGTGACGCCGCTCACGTCACGATATAGGAAAAACCGCCATGCTGTAGCATCTTGGTGGCGGTTTTTGGTCACTGCGAGGGCATTCAGGTGCGAAGAACGCTAGTGCTGGTGTGCTGCGCCTTGCTGGGTAGCGTGGGGCGGCCTGCGGCCGGCCAGGCCTTGATGACGGACGCCCGCCGGATCGGCATGGGGGGCCTGAGCCTCACCATCGACGGACGGCTCACGCGCTACAATCCGGCCTACGGGGCGGTCCCTTCGAGCGCCGCGCCCGGCGGGGCCAAAGCCACGATCCCGCTCCCGTTCGGGTTGGTCCAATTCTTTCACGACCACCCCATCTCGACGCTCAGCAAGGATCCGCTCTTCAATCCCGACTCAGCGGCCTTCAACCCGGTGGCCGTGCTCGATCTGTTCCTGAACCCGCCCATTTTCTATCAGGTCACCACGCCCCCCGAGCCCACGAACAACGTGGCCTTCGGCGTCGGACGGGATTCGTTCCAGATCAACTTGGGGGCGTCGCAGGCCCTCGTGCCGGCCGGCGAGTTTGGGATCAATGGGTCGAGCCGGCCCCTGTCGATCGAGCCGTCGTTCGCGGGGTTCAAGGTTGGCGCCATGCTGTGGCTCGACGACCAAGTCGACCTTCAGCTCGGGGACTCCCTGCTCGCACTCCTTAAGAACGCGCATCCCGCGGCTCACCTCACCCAGTATGACGTGACTGCGAACGCCCTGATCCAGGGTGGGTTCGCGCCGACGGTCGGCTGGGCGGGCCGAGTCGCCGGGAACGACCAGAAGGGATTCTACCTGGGGGCGTCCCTTCACTACTACTTCGGCGTGGCCTACGGAAACTCGACCGATCAGGGCGGCTTCACGACAGGGAACACGATCTTCGGTGGTTCCAACCCCCTCACGCCGAACTTCACGGGCGAGGCGAGCTACTCCAAGTGGGGGAACTCGTTCGGTCACGGCGTCGGAGGGGACGTCGGCTTCGCGTGGGTGAGCGGTCCCATCCTCTTCGGCGTGGGCGTGAACGACATCGGGGCCACCCTGACGTGGCCGGACTCGCGCGTCGACTTCGTGCACTATGACACCACGCAATCGAAGATCGTCACCGACTCAAGCCATCTGAACGTACAGACGACGAGCAAGCTGCCCGTGTCCTACCTCGCCAACGTGATTTACACGCTGGGCGGGACCACGGTCGGGGCCGACATCTTCAGCGCGGGCCAAGGCACCGAGCTCCATCTCGGGGCCGAACAGCGCTTCGGGCCCTTTGCGCTGCGGGGTGGTCTTGAGCGCGACGAACAGAAGATTCTGCAGTTCGCCTTCGGGGGTGGGCTCCGGTTTGGGATCTTCAGTTTAGACGTGGGCTTTTGGACCCAATCCTACTCGCTATCGGGCCAGCGCTCGCTCACGATGGCGACGTCGATCTCGATCTATTAGGAGACGTCTGATGACGTTCAGATGGCTGAGCGCCCTCGCCTTCGCAAGCCTCGCCGCGCTGAGTTGCGGTGCAGGGAACGCGATTTTCGATGTCGACGTGGCGAGCTTCATCCAGAGTTCGAGTGCGGACACGATTCCCTACGTCGTCCCGCCCTTCGTGAGCAACTTCGCGGTCTCGAACGTGCCGCAGAAGATCTCCCTTGTGCCCGGTGCCGGCGGCTCGGCCGTAGACACGGTGACGATCGTCGGGACCACAAATTTCGTGAACACCACGGGGTCCGGCTCGATCGCGTTTCAGATCTACGTGGCCGGAGACTCGGCCAGCACCTATAGCGCGGGCGCGGCGATCTTTGTGCCGCCGGGGATCGCGGCGAACGTGAGCCCGAACACCACGACGCCGGTGCCGATCCCGACCACGAACCTCGCCGCAACGCTCGATTCGATCTTTACGAAGTCCGCGGTCTGGTTCCGGATGGTCGCGACCGTCTCGAACGCGGGCGCGACGGTGGTGCAGGGCCATGCTGTGATCGCCGCACTCAACCTCCGAGTGGTCGTCAATCCGAAGCTGTTCTAACCAACGTAGTCTCGCGGCCGGCGTCCGCTTAGCTTTCCCCCCGTGACCCTCGCGCAGCGTCGCTCCACCGTGACGGTCGACGTGGGTGGCGTCCCAGTGGGCGCGGCCCATCCGATCGTCGTCCAGTCGATGACGAACACCGATACCGCGGACGTGGAGGCGACGGCCGCCCAGGTTCGCGCCCTGCACGCCGCCGGCAGCGAGCTCGTGCGCGTGACGGTGAACACCGAGGCCGCCGCCGCGGCCGTGCCCGCGATCGCGTCCCAGGTCGACGTGCCCGTCATCGGGGATTTTCACTACAACGGCCACATCCTCCTCAGTCGGCACCCGGCGTGTGCGCGGGCGCTCGCCAAGTACCGCATCAACCCGGGGAACGTGGGGGCGAAGCACCGTGACGAGCACTTCGGGACCATCGTCCGCATTGCCCGCGAGCACGACAAGCCGATCCGCATCGGCGTGAACTGGGGGAGCCTGGACCAGCAGCTCCTCACCGAACTCATGGACCTAAACGCCCACGCCACCGCGCCGCGCGAGGCGGAGGAAGTGCTGCTCGACGCGGTCGTCCTGAGCGCCACGCGCTCGGCCGAGTTCGCGGAGAGCTCGGGCGTAGCCCACGATCGGATCATCCTGTCGGCCAAGCTGTCGAGCGTCCCTGAGCTCGTCGCGGTATACCGTCGGCTCGCGTCGCGCTGCGACTATCCGCTCCACCTCGGTCTCACGGAGGCCGGTCTCGGGATGAAGGGGATCGTCGCGAGCACGGCGGGGCTTGCGATCCTGCTCGCGGAGGGAATCGGAGACACGATCCGCGTGTCGCTCACCCCCCGCCCTGGCGGTGATCGCTGCGAAGAGGTCTCCGTCGCCCAGCAGATCCTGCAGGCTCTCGGTCTCCGGCGCTTCGTACCGCAAGTCACGGCGTGCCCGGGATGTGGACGCACGACGTCGTCATTTTTCCAGCAGATGGCCGAGGAGATTCAGTCGTTCCTGCGCGAGCAACAACCGGGCTGGCGAGAGCGCTATCCCGGCGTCGAGGCGCTTCGCGTCGCAGTGATGGGATGTGTCGTGAACGGCCCCGGGGAGTCCAAGCATGCCGACATTGGCATTTCCCTGCCCGGGACGTTCGAGGAGCCCAAGGCGCCTGTGTACATCGACGGCCGGCTCGCCGTGACGCTGAAGGGAGACGCGATCGTGACCGATTTCCTGCGGATCCTCGAGGACTACGTCGCGGCGCGGTATGGGGTCACCGCGAAATCGGGGGACGTCGCGTGACGGGGAGCGTCGTATGGTGAGCCTCGAGACGCCGGTCTGCGACTTCGGCTGGCGCGCGGTCGATTTCGAGTTGCCGGGCGTCGACGGCAAGACCTACCGGCTCGCCGACCTGCGCGGCCCGCGCGGCACCCTCGTCATGTTCATCTGCAACCACTGCCCTTACGTGCAGGCGGTGCGAGACCGGATCATCCGCGATTGTCGCGATCTCGCGCCTCACGGCGTTGGCGCCGTCGCGGTGATGTCCAACGATCCGGCCGACTACCCCGAGGACTCCTTCGACAACATGGCGCGCGTGGCCCGGGAGTACGCGTTCCCCTTTCCCTACCTGTGGGACGAGACGCAGGCCGTCGCCAAGGCCTACGGCGCCGTGTGCACCCCGGACTTCTTCGGGTTCAATGCGGACCTCGAACTGCAGTATCGCGGCCGGCTCGATGCGTCCCGCAAGCAGGCGGCCGCCCCCGACGTGCGGCGCGACCTCTTCGAAGCCATGTTGGCGGTGGCGCGCACCGGTCGCGGGCCCGAGGAGCAGATCCCGAGCATCGGCTGCTCGATCAAGTGGCGCGGAGCCGGGGTACACTAGTCGCGTCGCCTTCTGGCATCTTCATTCGGCGGAGCGTAGCTTGATGGCGCCCGCGACCCGGGCGTGCCGATGACCCAGTGGCTCGAGCTACACGGGCTGAGCCCCGACCTCCAGAACCGGTTGTTGGCGACCGGGATCACCGTCGTGATCCTGTGGGCGCTCCGCCGCATCACCCTCGCCGTTGCCTATCGCCGCGTCACCGACCCTTGGGGCCGCTACCGGTGGCGCAAGGGGGTCACCTACGCCACCCTCGCTCTCGGCATCTTCCTCGTCGGTCGCATGTGGTTCGCGGGGATGCAGACCGTGGCCACGTTCTTCGGGCTCTTGTCCGCGGGCCTCGCGATCGCGCTCAAGGACCCCGTGTCCGACCTCGCCGCGTGGGCGTTCATTCTCTGGCGGCGCCCGTTCGAGGTCGGCGACCGCATTCAGATCGGCCAATTCTCGGGCGACGTCATCGACGTGCGCTTGTTGCAGTTCACCCTGAACGAGATCGGCAACTGGGTCGACGCGGATCAGTCCACGGGGCGCATCATCCACATTCCGAACGGTCGCGTGTTCACCGAGGCCGTCGCGAACTACGACAAGGGGTTCAAGTACATCTGGCACGAAGTGCCGGTCGTGGTGACGTACGAAAGCAACTGGCGAAAAGCAAAGGAACTCCTGACGGAGATCGCCTTCAAGCACGCGCAGCACCTGACGGAGCAGGCCGAAGCCGACCTGCTCACCGTCTCGCGGCAGTACCTCATCAACTACACGAAACTCACGCCGATCGTCTATACGAAGGCCGCGACGAGCGGGGTTCAGCTGACGCTGCGCTACCTCATCGAGCCCCGGAAGCGGCGCGGGACCGAGCATGCGATCTGGGAGGACATCCTGACGGTGTTCGCCGACTGCCCTGACATCGATCTCGCGTATCCGACGACCCGGTCGTTCAAGCTGACGGAAGAAGGAAAGCCCGGGGCCCAGCCGCCCGCCGGCCGCGGATCGCCCACGCCTCCCGTCAGGGGCCCCGGTTCGTAGTGCCTGCCCGGTCGGCCTGCTGCACGGCGTCTCGAGTCGCGGTCATCGTGCCCCCGCGCACGGCCGCGTGAATCCAAACCACCGCTCCTAGGATCAGCGCCATCGCGACCACGATGGTGGACGTGACTGGCTCACCCAGCACGATCCGGCCGAGGAGCACCGCGATGATCGGGTTCACGTAGGCGTAGGTCCCCACCACCGTGGGCGAGGCGTGTCGCAGCGCATACCCGTAGGCGCTGTATCCCACGATCGACCCGAACACGACGAGATACGCCATCGCCTCAAAACCGCGCGTCGATGGCGCCCACGCGTGCCACTCTCCCTGCACGGTGCCGAGCACGATCGCCACCGTTCCGCCGCACAGCATTTCCACGGCCGCGCTGACGTAGGGGCTCGTGGTCGTGGGGTGGCGCTTGGCGTAAA
This sequence comes from Gemmatimonadales bacterium, assembly GCA_035604455.1. Classification (GTDB taxonomy): domain Bacteria; phylum Gemmatimonadota; class Gemmatimonadetes; order Gemmatimonadales; family GWC2-71-9; genus AG25. The sequence continues at coordinate 1,350 of DATNIM010000093.1, read as the reverse complement.
TCGACCCGAGGGACCAGCACGCGCTCGCGATGGTGAGCGCCACGGGACCTCGAAGATCGGCATGCGCGAGATCGGTGGGCGATAGGCCCACGAGCAGGCTTGTTCCCACGAGGCCGACTGCGAGTCCGATCAGGATTCGACCCGTGAGCCGTGAGCGGCCTCCTGGGACGACCGCGTCGAAAAAGGACATCCACAGCGCCACCGTCACGACGAACACGCTCGCCACGCCTGAGGGCGTGTACTGTTCCGCCCACACGACGAGAGAGTTCCCGCCCGCGAGCAGGAGCGTGCCCACGACGGCAAGCGTGCGCCAATCCTGGGCGCGCCGTGGCAGGCCGTCCCCGAAGGCGAGCGCCCCCGCGAGCAGGAGTGCGCCGGCTGTGACGAAGCGCAAGCCTGCGAACAGAAACGGCGGCATGACGGCCACGCCGATGCGGATCGCGAGATAGGTGGAGCCCCACACCACGCACACGATGAGGTAGGCCGCGAATGCGGATTTGCTGCCGAACGAGCCGTAACCCCTTGTCGCGTTAGCCATTTGCCAGCGAATTTAGCGCAATGAATTTGGAGGCCGTGGCTGGGGTGACGCTTGCCGCGATTTCGTTTGCACTGACGGTGCTGGCTCGGGTGCAGTTGGGCAAATCGTTCGCTGTGACGCCGAAGGCCAACGATCTCATAACGCACGGGTTGTACGCGCGCCTCCAACACCCCATGTACCTGTTTCTTGACTTGGCGGTTTGCGGGATCGCACTTGCATTGCAGCGATCGTATGTGTTCCTGGTCTTGGTCATCCTGGTGCCACTGCAAATGAGGAATGCCATCCGAGAGCGCGTGGTTCTCCGAGCGAAGTTCGGCGAACGCTATGATGCATATCGTCGGGCGACGTGGTTCTAGGTCGCGGTCGGCTCATACCGCATCGCCACCGCCCCCGAGCCGAAGTCCAGCCGGCTTACGAGCTTCAAGTCGACACGCTTCGATAGCCCCGCGAACAACGTCGGCCCATGGCCCGCTAACCTGGGCTGCACCACGAACTCGTATTCATCGATCAATCCCAGCTCCGCCAACGCCAGCGGGAGCTTCACGCCTCCCACGAACAGTCCCTTACTCGACTCCCGCTTGAGCTGCTGAATGGCCTTCCCCAGATCCCCGCGCACGAGCTCCGCGTTCCAATCGACCCGGTCCAGGGTGCTCGACACGACGTACTTCTTTGCCGCGTTGATCGTCCGGGCGAAGGGTTCCATCCAATCAGGCCTCGCTCCCGTTCGCACCGGCGGCCGCCACGCTGCCTCCATCATTTCGTAAGTCACGCGGCCAAAGAGGAGGGCATCGGCCTGATCGAGGTTCTCGGCC
>DATNIM010000092.1:0-28389 GCA_035604455.1 Gemmatimonadales bacterium | reverse complement strand
GCGCTTCCCGAAGCCCGCCGTGGGCCTCTCGACGTTCAAGCTGCGATAGAAAGATAGAAGAAAGGCTGCGCGCCCGAGTCTCTGCCCGACGCGGGTGTGATGGCGCGCACAATCCGTCCGGTCGCGCGCGTTGCCCCGAGTTTGGTGATCTGGCGCACGCTGCTAACATCGATTTCGAACGCCCGTCCAAGCCCCCGAAGCGGTTCGCGATCACTTTCACCAGCGGGGGGTTTCCCATGCGTCATCTGAAGCGCGGCGCGCTGCTCCGGTTGCTCACCGGCGCCACCATCTTGGCGCTGGGCGCAACGGGCTGCTCGAACAACAACTCGGGGCCGGCATCCTCACTCCTCACACAGCAGCAGGCGGATACGATGAGCGAAGAGCTCGGCTACGATGCCGACGACGAGATCTCGACGTCCACGACGTCGGGGGCGTCGAGCGCGGGGCTCATCGCCCAATACACGCCGGTCATCGGGGTGGCGGCCGTGGCGCCGAGCCGGCTCTGCACGCCGACGCGTAGTCCGGCGTCGCCGACGGACACCGACAAGGACGGGGTTCCTGATTCGGTACGCTTCACGTTCGACTGCGTCTTGTCCTGGCCGCTCGAGACCGATTCCCTGACCGGGACGATCGATCTGCTCGACCCGACGCCCACGGTCTATGATCACGCCGTGGAGCGCATCTTCACGAACGTGCGGCTCGAACGCGGCTTCACGATCTCGGGCAAGTCCTCGTCCGAGACGCGGAACGGGACGCGGATGTCCAATCGCGACACCACAACCCTGCACCAGAGCGAGACCAACTTCACGACGGCTTACGTGTTCCGCGACGGAAGCACCGCGACCCATGTGAAGACCTGGGCGTCGACCTTCACGGCGGACACGGCGGGCTCGATCCAGGCGGACCAGCCGCTGCCGAGCGGGCTCTGGAACATCAGCGGGACGTCGTCCTGGACGCGCGGGGCGCACACGTACGCGTTGACGGTGATGACGAACCCGGACCTCCACTACAACGCGACATGCACGACCGCTCCCCGGTTCGACGCGGGGACGCTGACGGCGGTTGTCACGAAGGGCGGACAGACTTCGACCATCGCCGTTCAATTCACGGCGTGTGGGACCTACACGGTGACGAAGTCCTGACGACGAAGTCCTGAAGATCGAGGAAGCGCGCAGCCCGCTCCGATGTTGGGGCGGGCTGTCGCGTTCAGGTCGCTTTAGGCGCTGGCCGAGGCTGGCGTGGTGTCCAGCACTTCGCGGACTTTGCGGGCGAGAGCGTCCGCGGTGAACGGCTTTTGCAGGAACGCGAGACCCGGCTCGAGGACGCCGTGGTGAACGATCGACTGGTCCGCATACCCCGAAACATAGAGCACCTTGAGCCCGGGCCGGCGGGCCGTGAGCGCCAAGCCGACCTCGCGACCGCTCATCCCGGGCATCACCACGTCGGTCACGAGGATATCGATCGGGCCGCCGTACGCCTGGGCGAGGCGGAGCGCATCCGTCCCGTGATCGGCGACGAGCACCCGGTATCCGCGGCCCTCAAGGACCTTCTGTGAAAGTCGCCGCACTTCGGCCTGGTCCTCGACGACGAGCACGGTCTCGACACCGCGTGGCGCCACGGCCGCCCACGGCTCGCGGTGCGCCGCGGCGGGCGGCCCGTCGACGCGCGGCAGGTAAATCTTGAACACCGACCCGTGGCCGGGTTCGCTGTAGACCCACACGAACCCGCCGAACTGCTTCACGATCCCGTAGACCGTGGAGAGCCCGAGTCCCGTACCTTTGCCCTTCCCCTTGGTCGTGAAGAACGGCTCGAAGACGTGGGCCTTGGTGCGCTCGTCCATGCCCGTGCCCGTGTCGGTCACGGCGAGGACCACGTAGCGGCCGGGTGTGATCGGGGCGTGCGCGTCGGCGTACCCGGCGTCGCAGGTGGCGTTCGTGGTCTCGATCGTGAGCTTGCCCCCGCGCGGCATCGCGTCCCGAGCGTTGACGGCGAGGTTCATGAGGACCTGCTCCAGCTGCCCCGGATCGGCCTGGACCGGATCCAGGTCCTGGGCGAGCAGCGTGCGGAACTCGATGTCCTCCCCGATCACCCGATGGAGGATCTTGTCCATGCCGAGGACGATGGTGTTCAGGTCGAGCACGCGGAGCGACAGCACTTGCTGCCGGCTGAACGCGAGGAGTTGGCGCGTGAGGTCGGCGGCGCGCATCGCGGCCTGCCGGATCTCCTCCGCCTCCATCCGTTCGGGGTGATCTGCCCCGAGGCGCTCCCGCAGGAGATCCGCGGACCCGATGATGGCGGTGAGCAGGTTGTTGAAATCGTGCGCGACACCGCCCGCGAGGCGGCCCACCGCTTCCATCTTCTGCGATTGGAGGAACTGCTCTTCCAGCCGCTGGCGTTCGGTCACATCGAGCACGGTTCCGACCATCCGCACGGGCCGGCCCGAGGCGTCGCGAACCAGCGTCGAGCGCTCCTCGACGATCCGATCGGTGCCGTCTGGCCGCAGCACCCGGTGGCGAATGTCGTAGGGCACGCCCTCGGCGACGGCGCGGGCGATGGCCTGCCGGATCCGCTCGCCGTCCTCGGACGGCACGGCGCGGAAGAGGAGCTCGGTTGAGACCGGCACCGCTCCCGGGACGTAGCCGAAGATCCGGTAGACCTCGTCCGACCACCACAGGGGGTTCTGGTGGACGTCGTCGAGATTGGTGAGGTCGAGCTCCCAGCTCCCCAGGTGGGCGGCTTCTTGCGCGCGGGCGAGGCGCGCCTCGCTTTCCCGCAACGCCACCTCGGCCTGCTTGCGCTCGATGGCCATGGCGATCTGGGTCGAGACGAACTCGAGCACCCGCTTCTCGGCCTGGGCGTACCGCACACCGGCCGTATAGGTCTGGATGGCGAGCACGCCGAAAGTGGCACCGGCACTCTTGAGCGGCACACCGAGCCACTGAATTGACGGAGCGCCGATCAGATCGGCCTCACCCCGGCGCTCGAGCTCCCGGTGGATCTCCTCGTCGGCGAGCAACGAGACACCGGTCCGCAGGACATATTCCGTGAGACCGCGGGCGGGCCGCTTGGGCGGCTGGGGCGGATCGTAATCGTCGACGAAATACGGGAAGCTGATGACGTCCCGCGCGGGGTCGTGGAGCGCGATGTAGAAGTTGGTGGCCGGCATGAGCTCGCCCACGATGCCATGGATGGCCCGAAACAGCTCCTGCAGTGTCGGGACGGTGTGGGCGGCCTCAGAGATCCGGTAGGTGGCAAGCTGAATCTGCTCCGCCCGCTCCCGGGCGGGCGCGCCGCGAGTGGGCCGGCCGGCTCCGCGTCCTGGCCGTGGCCGAGTCATGACAGGGTTCCTGCGAGCCGACAACGCTGGGGTACTGCACGCATGTCCGGGTACATCGGCCCTCGTGGCTCGGCGGCGGGTGTGCAATATGCACAGGGGCAGCCGGGGCTGACAGGAGCCCTGGGCTCCCACAGACCAGCGTTCTAGGTCCTTGGACCATCAAGCGTTGACAAGAAGGGCCGCACCGGCAAATACTGGGCCCACATATGAATGTCCTCGTTGCGGACGACGATCGGGTCACGGTCCAGTGGCTCTCAGGGGTGCTCACCGGGGCGGGCCACAAGGTCACGGCCGCGCAGGACGCCGCCCAAGCCGTGATGCTTGCCACCCGCACGCTCCCTGACGTCATGATTCTCGACATCGGCATGCCTGCGGGCAGCGGTGAGTTCGTGCTGCAGCGCCTCAAGGCGAACACGAGGACCAGCATGATGCCGGTCCTCGTGCTCACCGCCCTTCGCGACTCTTCGCTGCTGAAGCGCGTTCGGGACCTCGGGGCCGCCGACATCCTCTTGAAGCCCGTGACACCTGACGTGCTCTGCCAAGCGCTCGACCGGCTGGTCCGGCCTCCCCAGGGGGGCGCGGCTTGACCGCCGGCGCGTCCTTCGGGGCCCAACCCCCGCGCGTCATGACCGCCGCCATCGCGCGCGAGCAGGACACCTCTCGGGAAGTCGCCACGCAACTCCGGGCGCGCCTGCTCCTCGAGAGCGGCCGCGCCTTGTATGGGCACCCGGCGCTGATCATCGCCGTCGGGTACCTGATCTGGGATGACCTGCCGCATCTCGCGATCCTCGGCTGGGCGCTCACCGTGGTCGCCTCCACGGGGTTCCGCGCCTGGTGGCTGCGGTCGCTCGAGGGCCGCGGCCTGACCCAGCGCGAGGTGCTGCGCGGGATCAGGACGAGCGTGGCGCTCGTCGGGCTCACCTGGGGCGTCGGGGCGGCGAAGGCCTTGCCCGAGCTACCGGTGCTCAACGCGGCGATGGTGCTCGTCGTGCTCGCCGGCCTCGTGGCCGTGGCCCTGACCACCCTCTCGAGCGACCCGGTCAGCTTCTTCGGGTTCGAGATCGCCGTGCTCGTGCCCGTGTTCATCGCCGACATGATGCAGGGGCTCGATCGCTTGCACGTCTCGACGGCGATGCTCGTCCTGCTGTTCGCGGCGGTCATGGGGTTCGTGTATCGACGGGCGCACATCGCCCTGGTCGAACACCTGCGCGGCAGCGTGTTGCTCGGACACAGCGAGGAGCAGGCGCGCGCGGCCGAGGAGGCGATGCGCGAGGCCCGCGATTTGGCCGAGCGGACGGCCCGGGCGCGCAGCGCGTTCCTGGCCAACATGAGCCACGAGATCCGCACGCCGATGAACGCCGTGCTCGGGTTCGTGGAGCTCGTGCTCGACACCGAACTCTCCACGGACCAGCGCCGCGCGCTCGAGCTCGTGCGGGCGTCGTCCGAAACTCTGCTGACGATCCTGAACGACATCCTCGACTATTCGAAGATCGAGGCCGAGCACCTGGAGCTCGAGGCGGTGACCTTCAACCTCACGCGCCTCGTACACGCCACGACGAGCCTGCTCGCCGTGCGCGCCCGGGAAAAGCACCTCGAGCTCCTGGCCGATGTGCCACGCGACGTCCCCCGGTCGCTCCGGGGCGACCCGACCCGCGTGCGCCAGGTGCTCACGAACCTGATCAGCAACGCGATCAAGTTCACGGAAACGGGCGAGGTGGTGGTGTCGATCGAGTCGCGGCCGGTGGACGGCGATTCCGCGGCGATCTGCTGCCGGGTGCGGGATACGGGGATCGGCATCGCGCCGGAGCATCTGGAGACGATCTTCGGGGAGTTCACCCAGGCCGACGTTTCGATGACCCGGCGCTACGGCGGCACGGGCCTCGGGCTCGCGATCTCGCGGCGCCTCGTGCGGCTTATGGGCGGCGAACTGACGGTGACGAGCGAGCTCGGCCGCGGCAGCGAGTTTCAGTTCACGATCACGCTCCCGGTGGAAGCGGCACCGCTGCCCCCACCCGGCCGCGCGGTGCTCGCGGGGCGGCGGATCCTCGTGGTGGACGACAACGAGACGAACCGCCGCATTCTGCGCGACATGCTCGGGTCGGAGGGCGTGTTGGTGGAGGACGCCACAAACGTGAATCAGGGGCTCGAGGCGCTCCGCCGAGAGGCCGCGGCCGGGAATCCGCACGACCTCGCGATTCTCGATGCGCAGATGCCCGAGCGGGACGGGTTCGACATGGCCGCGACCGTCCAGAAGGACGCGACGCTCCAGGCGACGAAGCTCCTGATGCTCACGAGCGCGGGGCAACGGGGCGATGCCGACCGCTGTCGCCAGCTCGGAGTGCGGGCCTACCTCACCAAGCCCATCTCTCGAGCCGATCTGCTCGAAGCCCTGGCGGTGGTGCTCGCGGGCGGCGAGGAAACGCCCTCGGTCATCACGCGGCATACCATCGCCGACGCACGCGGGTCGCTGCGGATCCTCCTCGCGGAGGACAACGTGGTGAACCAGCAGGTCGCGGTCGCCATGCTGGTCAAGCGGGGCCACGAGGTTGACGCCGTCGCGAACGGGCGCCTCGCGGTCGAGGCAGTGGAGCGCATCCCCTACGACGTCGTACTCATGGACATCCAGATGCCCGAGATGGACGGCTTCGCAGCCACCCACGCGATTCGCCGGCTCCCGCAGGGCAAGGAGCTCCCGATCATCGCCCTCACGGCCCACGCGCTCTCGGGGGAGCGCGAGCGCTGTCTCGCGCAAGGCATGACCGACTACCTCCCGAAACCGTTCAAGGCACACGAACTCTTCGCCGTGATCGAGCGCGATCGGGGGCGGCCGACGGAGGAGCCCGAGGCACCGCCCGAGCCGCCGCTCGCCGCTCCGCCGGTCGATCTCGAGTCGTTCCGCCAAACGCTGCGGGACGCGGGCGCTGAGGAAGCCGTAGACACGATTCTCGACACGTTCCTCGAACAGGCGCCCGAACGGCTCGGGGCGCTCACCGCCGCGGCGACCGCGCGGCAGGGGGATGCCATCATGCGCGCGGCACACGCACTGCGCGGCGCGGCGGCCACGATCGGCGCGCGGGAGCTCGCGGGGCTGCTCGAGCACATGGAGCACGCGGCCCAGGCGGGGCTCGTCCCCGAGGCCGTGGCGGAGCTCGAACGCGTCGAAACCGCGGCCGCGGCCGTGATCGACGCGGTCCGCGGCGACCGCAAACAGCGGGGCGCCGGGAGGCACGCATGAAAATCCTGCTCGCCGAAGACGAAGCGGCCTCCCGCGAGACGCTCCGCGCGCTGATGATCGCCGCGGGTCACGAGGTCATTCCGGTGGCGAACGGGCTGGAGGCGTGGGAGCGGTGGGTGGTCACGCGCGACCGCGTCATCGTCGCCGATTGGCTGATGCCCGAAATGGATGGCCTCGAGCTGTGCCGCCGTATCCGAAACCACACGCCAGGCCCCTACACCTACTTCGTCCTCGAGACCATTCGGTCTGGCAAGGGCAACTTTCTGGAAGCGATGCAGGCTGGGGTAGACGACTTCATCTCGAAGCCCATCGACCCCGAGGAGCTCGTGGCGCGCCTCAAGGTCGCCGAGCGCATTCTCGGCCTGCGCGCCGAGCTGTTCGCCCTGGAGGGATTGCTCCCGATTTGTTCGTACTGCCGGCGCCTGCGCGAGGAAGGGGGCCGCTGGACGTCGCTCGAGCTCTACGTCGAGGCCCGCTCGAGCGCGCAGTTCACGCACGGCGTCTGCCCCGACTGCTACGACAAATACCTGAAGCCCGTCCTCGGCACCTGAGGCGCGGCGTCAACGAAACGTGACTGTTGCAGCGAGGCGACGAACGCGCAGGCGTCGGTGAGCGCGGCTGCAGGCTCGTAGGATTGGCACCAAACTTGCCCGTTACGCCCGTGCCTGCGGGGCCAGCCAAGACGCTGACCGCTTCGGCATGGTTGCGTGGCTCCCCCTCTTGCCCCGCGACACCGGGCGGTGGCTCGGACCCCGCAGGCAATTTTTCCCCTTAGGTGCGCCCTGTGCCTTCGTCTCCCGCGGCCGGGCCCGTCGTGCTCCCGGCGCTGAGGCGTTTCGCCTCCTCGCGCTGCCAGACGTAGAGGAGCACCCCGGCCGCGGTGAGCCCGACCATCACATCGCCGAGCATCATGAGCCCGCCCGCGCGCTGCTGATCTTCCAGCGCATCGGTCCCCGCCATGGGCGGCGCGAGCTCGTACACGCTGTATAAAGGAAACGGAGCGAGCGCGAGGAACATCCCGACACCCATATGGGCCGTGGCGCCCGCCATCGTGTACCCCAAGCGCGCCGCGGGCCCGAGTCGGTGGGGTTCGGCCGGCCGGATGACCGGCCACCAGAACCAGATGCCGGTGACGAGCCACGCGACGTCGAGTGCGAAGGATCCGAGCTGCGTCACCATCAGCGCGTCGACGACCACGGGGATGTGCGTCACGAACGTGACGACCGTAAACAGCACGATCGCCCGGAGCGGCTGCGCAAAACGCATCGCCGGCCGGATCCATGCGGGCGCTCGGGCCTCCCACCCCACCGGTAGTCCGAGCACGAGCAGCGGGGGCACGAGGAATGCAAGCCCCAAGTACTGCTCCATGTGAACGCTTTCCAGGTATCCCGCACCGAGGGCCCCCACCGGCCAGTCGAGCAGCACCCAGAGGATCGCGATCCCCGCCGCGGCGGCCCGCGGACGCCACCGGTCGAGTGCCGACACCGCGGGTGGCGCCTGGCGGTAGGTCCGCACGTACGCTACGGCAAGCGCCGCGATCATGACCCACACGCCGAGGTAGGGACGCCACGTCCAGGTCCATGCCACTCCCTGCGCGGAGCACCACCACCGCACTAGTCGGGCCCTCGCCTGGTATCCGTCACGAGGTCGTCTGGGGGATGGCGGCGACGAGTCTCGGCAGGTCGTGTTGCCAATCGACCTGCCGCGTCCCGAACGGATAGAGGACGCGAGCGGAGTCGCCGATCACCGCGATGACGGCCGCACCGTGGCCCACCCGGTAATTCGTGTCGGCGGTGGTCTCGATCGTGGCCGGCACGAGGTGCAGGAGGGTCTGGATCCGGTCGACGTCGCTTGTCGCGCCGCGCAATCCCACGAACGACGGATCGAAGTTGTCGAGCCAGGCCCTGAGCCGCGCCGGCTGGTCCCGGGCGGGATCGACGGTCACGAAGATCACGCGGACGCGCTGTGCCACGTCGGACGGCACGGCGTGTAGCGCAGCGGCAATGGCGGCCATGTGCACCGGGCAGACGTCCGGGCAGTGCGTGTAGCCGAAGAACAGCAGCGCAACCCTGCCGTTTGCTTCGGGCTTCAGGTGAAAGGGCCGCCCATCGGTCGCCGTGAGGGTGAAGTCCGGCGCCGGCACGGGAGGAACGACCGGGACACCGCGCAGACCGCCCGCCGCTACATCGCTCTGGCCGCCACAGGCCAGGGTGAACAGGAATACGGCAGCGATGAGAGGCCCGAGGAACCCAAAAGCTGGGCGAATGCCCCGCCCTGGCACGGCGCGAGATCGGCGCATGACGCGTAAGGTAACGCGAGGCTAGCTGCGAGCGCAGACCGTCGTCCGCCCCGCCCTACTCAGTCGGTCGTGTCGAGCAGTGGGGTGGGAACAACGGGTCGCGATTCCACGAGCCGCTCGCGGACCCTAGCCCAGGCGGCCCAGACGAGCAGGACGGCGCCGGCGAGCGCCCCCAGGACGAGCGAGTAGAAACGCCAAACGATGAGCAGGCGCGCGAGCGCCGCACCTTTCAGAAGCGACGAGAATCCTAGCGCAAATCCCAGGTCCACGGCCCCGAGACCCCCCGGGATCGGCAGCACGCCTTGTCCGAAGACGAGCGCGAACGACCCGGGGATCACCGGCCCCCAGCTCACACCCGGCACGCCGACCAAAAGGACCGGGAGGATCGCGGTGCGCGCGGCCACGCTCACCACCGTGAGGCCCGCGACCGCACCGAGGGTGGACCACGACCGACTGCGCATAGCGTCCCAAGCGTCGCGTAGCGTCGCGACGAGCCGATCTTTCAGATGCCTGGCGCGCCACAGCAGGGCGAGGCAGGCGAGCGCGAGAAGCAGCACCAGGGCGAGCGACGCGAGGCCCAGCCCGTGGGCAGACCGGAACGCAGCCCACGCTCCGCCTCGGGCGGCCCACGCGCCGACGGCCGCCGCCATCCCTCCGAGCACGATGATGTCGACCCCCACCTCGGTCGCGAAGGCGGCCAGGACGGCACCAGCCGACGCGCCCGCGCGCCGGAAGCCGAGGAAGCGCACGGGTTCCCCGCCCATGCGCGCGGGGGAGATCGCAGCGAGGGCGTCGCCAGAAGTGTTGATCGCCATCGCGCGGCCGAGCGACACCGGCAAGAGCTGACGGATGCGCAGCCCACGGACCGCGATGTCGATCAGGACGAGCGCCACCGCGAGCAGGTGCTGCGCTAGCGTCACGGGGCCTCCGTCAGGCGGCCTCGGGCTCCTGCACGGCCAGCTGGGGAGCGAGTCCGTGAACGACCGGCCACCGCCGATCCGCGCGACGAGCGGTGAGGCGTGGGACGAGCCATCCCTGGCACCAGCAGGCGAGCAGCGCGCCGCCCACCGCGTCGAGCACGAAGTGGTTCTGGGTGTACACCGTGGCCGGCGCGATCGCGGCGGCGAGCCCGGTCACGGCCCAGGCGATCGGGCGCGAGTAGTAGCGCCACGCGAGCCAGGCCAGCGTCACCGCCCCCGCCACGTGCGTGCTCGGGAACGCGGTGCCGGGGGCGTCGCCCGCGGTCTGCAGCGCGTCGTTCAGCCCCCGGGCGAGCCCGTGCACCCCTGGTCCTGCGAATCGGGGAAACTCGTGCATCCACATGGGCCCCACCGTCGGCGCGATAGCGTACACGGCGTACGCCGCCGCGTAAACCAGGACCATCCGGAGGGTCGTCTCCCGCATCGTGTCGCGGCCCCGACCGAAGACCAGGTGCACGAGCATCGCGGCGCATACGACATAGTAGGCGAAATAGATCGACTGCATCACGTCGCCCAGCCACCGCATGGGCATCGCGGGGGCCCATACAGCACTCCAGTTCGCGCCGAAGAGCGCTTGGTCGAGCCGCGCCACGTACGCGTCGTTCGCCGCGCTGCCGACGACTTCCCAGTGGAGCCCCAGCTCGCGCCAGAACACGAGGAGAAAGAGAATGGGATACACCTCGCGCAAGGCTCGCGTACCCCACCACGGCGAGCGCACCCGCGCGAGCACCCAGGGGAGGGAGAGCGCCGCGCTGTGCACGCCGATCATCCACCGCGCCACGGAGCTGTCGGCAACGTGGGGCATCCAGACCACGATCAGGATGAGGTTGTAGGCCGCGATGACCCAATCGACCGGAAGCAGACTCACCGCTCACTCCATGGTTGGCGTCGGCCCAGTATTCAGCTCGGACGTCGCAGTGTCGTCGCCCGTTCGTCAAGCATTGGTCACGATCTGTTCGGGCTCTGGCGACACGAGGGGTGACGCGAGCAGCCGTGCGCTTGAGACCTTCTGGTCGGGCGACGTCGCGATGCCGGTCTCGATCGACGGCCGGAACGCCAGCGCGAGCTGCACGAAATAGCCGAGGGGGAAGTACTCGGGATAGACGATGTACGGGAGCCCGTAGACCGCGGCCTTCTTCTCGCTCGGCCGCGGGAAGTACGCGGTCCCGAAGAGCCAATCCCAGATCGCGAGCTTCGTCGCGAAGTTCTTGTTGTAGACGGCCGGGTCGTCCGCGTGGTGCCAGCGGTGCATCTCGGGCCCGTTGAAGACGTATTGGAGCGGGCCCAGCCGCACGTCGAGGTTCGCGTGGATGAACATGCCCCAGATGGCGCTCACGGTGCCCTTGATCGCCGCCACGGCGGGTGTCGCGCCGAGGAAGACGATCGGGCCGAACTCGATCGTCTGGTTGATGAGGATCTCGACCGCGTGCGACCGCGCGCCCGAGAGCCAGTCCACCTGCGGGACCGAATGGTGCGCTTCGTGCAGCCGCCAGAGCGTGGGAATCCGGTGCTGGAGCCGGTGGAACGTGTAGATGTAGAGGTCGTGGGTGACGAGGAAGAACCCGACCTGCGCGAGCACGGACCAATGGGAGACGAGCCCGAGGCGGGAAAATCCCGTGTGCTGATCCATCCAGAGGATCAGCCGCCCGATGATGATCCCCATCACGTAGCTCTGCACGACGCAGTACAGGACGAGGTCGGTCCAGAACCCGGTGCGGACGACGCGCTGATCGCGGTTGTAGGGCACGAATCGCTCGACGACCGTGAATCCGGTGCCGGCGAGCACGACCGCGACGAGCGTCCAGATCTCCAGCTTGTTCACGCGCTCGCCGTCGCGCTCGCGAGCTCCTGCGCCGCGACGCGCCGCAGCCGCTTCAGGGCCCCGAGCTCGCTCGCATAGACCTGCTTCACCCCGTCCCCGACGGCTTCCTCGATCGTGCGCACATCGCGCACCAGCCGCACGAGGCCGACGATCTCGACCGACGCCGCCTGGTCGGAGCCCCACATGCTGCGATCGAGCGTGATGTGCCGCTCGATGAACGAGGCGCCGAGCGCGATCGCCGCGTAGGTCGTCGCCAATCCGGTCTCGTGCCCCGAGTATCCGATCGGAGCGCGGCGGTACTGCTCGCGCAGCGTGTCGAGCATGCTGAGGTTCAGCTCGCGCGGGGGACACGGGTAGGCCGACGTGGAGTGCGCGATCAGCAGATTGTCTTCGCCGAGCATCCGGACGGCGCGCTCGATCTCATCCCCCGTGGACATACCGGTCGAGAGCATGACGGGCCTTCCGGTCCCCTGCATCTTCTTGAGGAGCGCGAAATCCGTGAGCGAGGCCGACGCGGCCTTGATGAAGGGCGGGTCGAACGCGGAGAGGAAATCCACCGACGGCTCGTCCCAGCACGAAGCGGTCCAGGCGATGCCGCGTTCGCGGCAATACCGGGCGATCTCGGCGTACTGGGCGAAGTTCAACTCGACCTTGCGGCGATAGTCGAGGTAGGTCAGCCGCCCCCACGGGGTGTCGCGCTCGAGCTTCTGCTGCTCGGGCGGTACGGACAGCTCGGGCGTGCGCTTCTGGAACTTGACGCAATCACACCCGGCCGCGACGGCACCGTCGATCAGCTTCTTGGCGACCTCGACCGAACCGTTGTGGTTGATACCGATCTCGGCAATGATGTAGGCCGGCTCGCCGTCCCCGATCGCCCGGCCGCCGACCGCAACCCAGCGGCGCTCGGGCACCAGCCGGACCAGGCGCGGCGACGAGGATACGGTCTCTTCGGTGGCGAGGATCCGTTCGGCGAGTTCGCGGAACGCCCCCCGGCCGCCGGCCTGCGTACAGACGTAGTGGACGCGGGCCCGCACCCGCGCCTCGGCGTCGGCGGGACAGGCTCCGAATCCCACCGCCGCGAGGACCTCGAGATCGGGTACGTCGTCGCCGATGAAAGCGACCTCCGCAAGCTCAAGGCCACGGCCCTGGGCGATCGCGGTGACGGTGGCGAGCTTGTCCATCACGCCCAGGTGCAGTTCGTCCACGCCGAGCTTTTCGGCCCGGCGCCTCACGATGTCCGAGTTCTCGCGCGACACGATCCCGGTAACGAGCCCTGCGCTGCGGAGCCGCTCGAATCCCATCCCGTCACGCCGGGAGAACTGGGCGAGCTCTTCGCCCCGGTCGGAGTAGTAGACGCCCGCGTCCGTGAGAACGCCGTCACAGTCGGTGAGCACCATGCGGATCGGTTTTGCGGCGTGGGCTACCATGCGGTGAACCCCCCATCGACCACGAGGAGACTGCCGGTCATGTAGCGGGACGCGTCGCTGGCCAGGAACACGAGGGCGCCGCGGTAGTCGTCCGGGGCGGCCATGCGCCCGAGCGGCGTCCGGGCCGCGTAGCGGGCGATGAAGGCGGGATCCTGACCGTTCGCCACGCCGCCCGGCACGAGGGCGTTGACGCGCACGGCGCGCCGACCCCAGTAGGCGGCGAGAAAACGGGTGAGCGCAAGGACGGCGCCCTTGCTCGCGGGATAGGCGGGCGCCTTGACGAACGGCTGGGAGCCGTCTGGGCACGCGTAGAGGGACGGGTCGGGCCCGACGAGCGCATAGGTCGAGGCGATGTTGATGACCGATCCACCGCCTTGCTCCGCCATGAGCGCGCCGAAGATCTGTGATGGCAGGAAGACACCCGTCACGTTCACGTCGAGCACGCGGCGCCACTGCTCGAGGCTGAAGTTCTCGAACCGCGCGGCCTCGGCGCCCTGCTCGGGCGCTTCGACCTTGTCGTTCACGGCTGCGTTGTTCACCAGCACGTCGATTCGGCCGAAGCGCTCGGCCACGCGCGCGCGGGCCGCCGCGAGACTCGCGGGGTCCGTGACGTCCGCCCCGACGGGAACGATCTCGCCCGTCGCCGCCGGCTTGAGCTCGGCCGCGAGCGCCTCGACGGCGCTTTGCGCGAGGTCGACGAGCACCACGTTCGCACCGGCGTCGGCCAGGGCCACGGCGTGCTGGCGTCCGAGCAGCCCCACGGCGCCGGTCACGATCGCCGTGCGGCCCTCCAGCGAGAAGAGGTCCGTGCCGGTCGCCCGCGCCGGCCGGGGCTTCGTATTGAACTGGCCCGTGCGCCGGAAGACCGGCTCGACGGGCGTGCCCTGAAGGAGGCGGCGCGCAGTCCCAGCCTGGATCGCGTCGCGAAGGATGTCGAGCACCTCCCCGTAGGCGGCTTCGAGCTCGGCAATATCCGCGTCCGAGTGGGCGAAGCTCACCACGTGGCTCCCGTTCCAGAGGATGCCGCGCCTGATGAGTTCCTGCTGGACGAGCGACTTCAGCTCGAGCGGATCGCCCGCGGCGCGGTCGAACATGACGAGCGTCCGCCAGGCGGGACCGACACAGCGCGTGAGGGCGTCGATGCCCAGGTCGCGCGCGATGCGGTTGTAGGCGTCCTTGATCCGCTGCCCCTGGCGCGCGAGATGGGCGGGGACCGAATGCGCCACGAGCTCGGTCAGAGTGGCCTGGGCCGCGGCGAGTGACAGGGCTTCGCCGCCGAAGGTCGTGAAGAAGAACACGTCCCGCTCGAGCAGGGCGAGCACGTCCTGGCGGCCCGTGAGGACGCTGAGCGGCATCCCGTTCGCCACGGCCTTCGAGAACGTGCTCAGGTCCGGAACCACCCCGTAGTACGCCTGGGCTCCGCCCACGCTGGCGCGGAATCCGGTCCACATCTCGTCGAAGATGAGCAGACTCCCGTTGCGCCTGCACCGCTCGCACAGGGCGGCGAGGAACCCCTCGCGCGGCTCCTCGAACGCGACGGGCTCGAGGATGACGCACGCGACGTCGGCGTCGAGCGCGCGCTCGAGCGACCCTAGGTCGTTGTAGTCGAACGTGTAGGTGAGGTCTTTGACTTCCCGCGGAATGCCGCGGTCGCGATCGGTGACCGCGATGTACCAGTCGTGCCAGCCGTGGTAGCCGCAACAGAGCACCTTCGACCGGCCGGTGTAGGCACGCGCCAGGCGGACGGCCGCGCTCGTGACCTCGGCACCGCTCTTCGCGAACCGCACGCCTTCGGCGCTCGGGACGAGGCGGCGGATCTGCTCGGCCACCTCGACCTCGAGCGGGTGCATGAGCGAGAACGTGATGCCGTCCTCGAGCTGACGTCGGATCGCCGCGTCGACGGCGGGGTTGCAGTAGCCGAGCACGAGCGGCCCCACCGCCATGCTCATGTCCAAATACTCGTTGCCGTCCACGTCCCACACGCGGGCGCCGCGACCGCGCCGCACGTATTTCGGCGCCACGCCGTCGACGTATTGGGTCGGACCCTTGGCGAGGGTCTGCGTGCCGGCGGGAATGAGGCCCCGGGCCCGAGCCCAGAGCCGCTCGGACTCGACGATGTCAGGGAGCGCGGGCGCGCCATTTACAGCGGTCGGGATGTAGGCGAGTTCGGTGGTCACAAGTCGCTGTCCTCGCTCCCTGGGGCCCCCGCGGAGACTGCCTGGGCGAGCGCGCCGGGGATCGCGTGTGGTTCGGGGGAAGTGCGGGC
Organism: Gemmatimonadales bacterium; assembly: GCA_035604455.1. Classification (GTDB taxonomy): domain Bacteria; phylum Gemmatimonadota; class Gemmatimonadetes; order Gemmatimonadales; family GWC2-71-9; genus AG25. Next base: position 13,023 of record DATNIM010000092.1, on the reverse strand, counting down.
ATACCAGCTGTCGCCGCGACGGTGCGCGTTCAGCGCGGCGATCTCGGGGTGCTCATCGAGGAACCGGACCACATCGGCGACGCCAAACCAGGGAGTCGTGCCGTGCAGACCGTCGAACACGGCAGCGATCGCGTCGTAGTCCTCGCGATAGTCCAAAACGACCCGATGCGACTGGGAGCAGTCGACGCCCGCTTCCCAGCGGACGTTGCCGCTCCGGAACCGCTCGGGGCGCCGCCACAGGAAGGGCGTCGTGTGCTCCCGCTCCTCGGGCTCCGCGGCCTCGCGCCAGGCGGCCTCGAGCGCCCGGATGCTCGCGATTTCGACGTCGTTGCCGTCGGGATACGTGGGCGGGTGGAGATTGCTCACGTAGTCGAAGCACCCGGCCTCGAAGTACGTCCCAAGGACGCGATCGATGACAGCCGGATCGATGAGCGGACAGTCGGACGGGATTTTCACGACATGGCCGGCCCCGAGGAGCCGGGCCGCCTGGTAGTGCCGATCGAGCAGATCGGTCGCGTGACCCCGATAGCAGAGCACGCCCGCCGCGCAGGCCAGGCCCTCGAAGCGGTCGTCGCGCGGATCCGCGGTCGTGGCGAGGACGACCACGCCGCGGAGGCGGGCCCGCTGAACCCGCTCGAGGAGGCGTTCGAGCACGGTTTGGCCCCCGAGCGGGAGCAGCACCTTGGACGGCAACCGGGTGGAGGCCGAGCGCGCCTGCACGACGGTAACGACCGGAGTGCCGATCACGACGCTTGCCGGAGGGACCGCTGGAGGGTTTGCCCCAGCACGCGCTCGCACACGCGCGCGATGCGGCGGCCGGAGTCCCCGCCGTTCTGGAGCGGCGTCAGGCGCCGGAGCTCCTCGATGTCGAAGTAGGAGTGGCATTCCTTGCCGAGCGCGAGACCGACATAGACCACCGACGAGTACTGGGTGATCAACACGTCGCAATTCGCGATCATGTGATTGGTGTTCCCGTCGGCGAAGATCAGCGCGTCGGGCAGAAAGCGGCGGATCTCGCGCGAGGAGCGCCGGGCGTTCTCGTTGGGGTGGAGCTTGAAAATGACCGGCCGGCCCGCGGCGATCTCCCCGACCCGCGTGAGCAAGCGGCGCCGGTCGTCGAGCTTGAACGTCTCGCGCGTGTCGGAGGTGGCGACGAGAACGTAGGAGCGGTGGGGGAAGGGATTGTCGAGGAAGGCGCGGCAGTTATCGAAGTTCGGGATGCCGGTGACGACGAGTCGTCCCGGCGGGACGCCTTTGGATCGGAAGAAGTCTCGATAGCCGGGCGAGGCGACGCAGAACTTCTCGTAGGCGAGCGACAGTCCCATGCTCGCCGTGCTCCCGAGCCAGCGCGGCAGGCCGAAAGTCCGCGACAGCCGGAACCCGAAATCCTCGGGATCCGTCATGCCTTCCTGCACGAGGACCACCGGCTTGGAGCGGATGTTGCGCTGGACCACGAGGTCGGAGCACGTCACGATCAGGTCGTAGTTGCCTTGGCGCCCCCGCTCGTCCAGGGGCAACCCCCAGTCCTGGAGGTAGCGATCCGTCCGGCGTCGCAGCTCGCCGCCGAGCACCGTGAACTCGAGCAGGCCGTTGCGGCTCAGCCAGTCCAGCAGACCGTCGCAGTAGTAGGGAGTGTAGAAGCAGTCATGATGCCCGAGGTGGCGTCCGATCTCGTGCATCATCATGGTCTGATTCGGCGAGCCGCAAATGAAAAGGACCCGCCGACGCGGGATCGCGGGCGTCATCACGCTTGCTACGCTACAAAAATCGCTCCGGCATTGCCCGACGACTCCGTCACTCCGATGTAACCGTTCCGCGACGAGCGCCGTGCACGACCGCGCGATCCTGGATCACGAGACCGTCACGCCGTCGTTCCCGTGCGCACGGGACCGACCAGACTGGCCCCCTGCCCTGCAACGAGAGACATTGTCGATCCCTAGGACGGAGGCGTTTTCGCGATGCGACGGCTGCTCACGGTTCTGCTGCTCGGCGTGCACCCGCTAGCGGCGCAGTCCTACCACGTCGCGAAGACGGTCACGCTCGGCGGCAGCGGCGGGTGGGATTACCTCGCACTCGATACGGTTGGTCACCGACTGTTCATCGCCCGTCAGGACCGAGTGCTCGTGGTGAACCCCGACAGCGGTCTCCTCCTCGGAGAGATCCCAGGCATGAACGGCGCGCACGGGGTGGCGTTCGCCTACGGTGCCGGGCACGGGTTCGCCACGTCGGGTCGAGACAGCACGGTGACGATGTTCGATCTCAAGAGCCTCGCCGTGCTTGGGCGGACGAAGGTCGCGCTGGACGACGATGCGATTCTCTACGACGCGGCCACGAACCGGGTGTTCACCTTCAACGGAAGCTCCCGCTCGGCCACCGCTCTTGATGCCTCCACCGGTCAACTGGTCGGGACGATCGACCTCAACGCGGCGCCCGAATTCGGCGTCGCGGCGGGCGATGGCAAGCTCTACGCGAACCTGGAGGACCAGGCCGCGGTGGCGGAGATCGACGCGAGCGCGATGCGGGTCACGCGCCGCTGGTCGATCGCCCCATGCGAACGACCCACGGGTCTCGCCATCGACCGCACCTCCCATCGCCTGTTCAGCGGGTGCCGAAGCGGCGTCATGGCGGTCTCGGACGCGGTCGCGGGCAAGCTGGTGACGACGCTCCCCATCGGCTCGGGCGTCGACGCGTGTCGCTTCGACTCGGCGTCCCGGCTAGCCTTCGCGTCAAACGGCGATGGAACAATGACGGAGGTCCGGGAAGCGACCCCGGACAGCTTCGCCGTGGTCGCGACCGTGCCGACGCGGCTCGGCGCCCGGACGATGGAGCTTGACCCGAAGACGCACCGGGTCTTCACCGTCACGGCCGAGTTCGGTCCCGCACCCGAGCCGACGCCGGACCACCCGCATCCTCGCCCCCCGGTCGTGCCCGGGACGTTCGTGCTGCTGATCCTCGACCCCTGACGGCGAACGGAGGACCGGCGTGTTCATCGGACACTACGCGCTTGGGCTCGCGGCGAAACGGATCGCCCCTCGCACCTCGCTCGGCGCCCTCATCGCCGCTCCGACATTCGCGGACCTCTTGTGGCCCCTCTTCCTTCTCCTTGGGTGGGAACGGGTGTCCATCACCCCGTCGGCCGATCCGTTCTACAATCTCACCTTCGACTCCTATCCGATCTCGCACAGTCTCCTCGCGCTCGTCGGATGGGGCGTGGTGTTTGGCGGCCTGTACGGGCTGCGGACGCGCTACCAGGCCGGCGCCGTGGTCCTCTTTCTCCTGGTCGTAAGCCACTGGGTGCTCGATTACGTCGTGCACCGGCCTGATCTCCCCATCGTCCCGGGTGGAGCCCGGGTGGGGCTCGGGTTGTGGGCCTCGGTCCCCGCCACTCTAGTCCTCGAGGTGGCGATGTTCGTCGCGGGCGCTTTCCTCTATCTCGCGGGTACGCGGGCGCGAGACGCGATCGGGCGATATGGGGTCTGGGCCCTGCTCGTCGTGCTCGTCTTGAGCTACGTCAGCACGCTCTTCGCAGGGCCGCCTTCGAGCGCGCGCGTTATCGGAGTGGGCGGACTGGTGTTCGGATGGCTGTTCGTCGCGTGGGCAGCGTGGGCCGACCGCCACCGCGAGGTCATCTGATATCTGTTGGAGACGGGGCACGCGCCATCGCCGTCGCTAGCCGGAACGGGCGACCTGCGAGGGCGCAGTCCCAAGCGTATCTTCCACCGCGTCATCAACCCGTAGGAGTACGCCATGGCTAACGCATTCCCCCGAGGTCGGTTTGTGTGGCACGAGTTGATGACCACCGACTTGGACCTCGCCGCTCGCTTTTATCCCAAAGTGACCGGCTGGAAGGCGGAAGCGTCACCCGAAGATCCGACCTATCACCTGTGGAGGGTGGGCAAGACCTCCGCCGGTGGCCTTATGTCGCTCCCCGAGGAGGCCAAGCGCATGGGTGCGCCACCTCAGTGGATGCCCTACGTCGGGGTACCCGATGTGGCGGACACGCTGCGACAGGCGCAGAGTCTCGGTGCCAAGGTCTACGTGCCAGCGACGGACATCGTGTGGGGGCGGTTCGCCACGCTCGCAGACCCCCAGGGCGCGCCCTTCTCGCTCTTCCAGCCGAAGGACGCGGGCGACTCGGGCAGCGACGCGCCGAAGCGCGGCGAGTTCTCCTGGCACGAGCTCGCGACGACCGACTGGCGGGCGGCGTGGGGCTTCTATCAGCGCCTCTTCGGCTGGGAGGAAGCTGACTCGATGGACATGGGAGCCGCGGGCACCTACTCCATGTTCCGTCGCGCGGGGGCGAAGGCTCCGACGGGCGGGATGTACACGAAGCCCGCCGAAATGCCGGGACCTCCGCACTGGCTCTGCTACGTGTCCGTGGCCGATGCGGACGTGGCCGCCCGGACTGTGAAGGCTGGGGGTGGAACCGTCGTCAACGGTCCGATGGACATTCCGGGCGGCGGCCGGATCGCGATGTGCATGGACCCCCAGGGCGCCGCGTTCGCGGTCCACGCGGCTGGCGCTCCGCAGCCCAAAGGGAAGCGCGTGGCGCGCAAATCGAAGCCGAGGCCGAAGCCGAAGCCTGCGAAGAAGGCGAAGAAGAAGACCGCGGCAAGGAAGGTCGCGCGCAAGAAGCCGGCTCGCAGCCCGCGTGGGCGCCGCCGCTAGCTCAACCCTCCTCCGTCTCGAGCCACGATACGCCCGGCGCGGCGGCAGGGCCGCGCCGGGCGCCTTGTTCCCCAACTCTCGTCACCGCGTGGTCACTCGGCCCCCGATCCGGGTGCAGGACCGAACTCTGAGAGCGGTCTAGAGTTACAGGGGTTCTCACAAGTTGGTCCTCTTGCGGATTCTTGCCGGTTGGAGAGCCCGTCGCCCTTCGCGCGGCAGGTCGTTGACCTTTGGCCGCAGGAATGCGATCCTAAAGGCTGAGCAAGGGGGCCGCGGGGACTGTCCCGCACACACCAGAGACCGACGCCGAGGACCCGGGCTGTCGCCCGCGGTCCTCGTTTCAGTTCTGGTAGGCTCTAGCTCCGGGGGACCGTCATGGAAGTGACAGTACACGAGAACGATCGGCTGGAGTTCGTGCTGAAGAAGTTCCGGCGTCAGATTACGAAGGCTGGTCTTTTTCAGGACATGAAGAAGAAGCGGTTCTACGAAAGCCCTGGCGCGCAGCGACGGCGCAAGGACAAGGCGGCTGCCCGCCGCAAAGTGAAGAGCGCACGGCGCCAAGAGCGGTCTTGAGCTAGGAGTGTCGTCAGATGGCACGTATTCTTGGTAAGGTGAAGTGGTTCAACGACGCGAAGGGGTTCGGCTTCATCACCCGTGACGACGGCGGGAAGGACTGTTTCGTTCACCACACCGCGATTCAGGGACAAGGCTTCAAGTCCCTCGCCGAAGGTGCGCGAGTCGAGTTCGACGTCGTCGAGGGTCCGAAGGGGCCGGCTGCGCAAAACGTCGTCAAGCTCTAGCGCGGACGGCGGGCGGATCAAGCGGAGGGCTTCCGCTCCGCTCCCGGCTTCGCGAGCAGTCGTTCGGCAAAATCGACCCGCTCTTCAAGCTCGGTGAGGCGCCGCGCCAAGTCCTCGAACGCCTCGGGCTCTGACCGCGCGGCCGGCTGGGTGCGGCCCGCGATCCGATCCGCCAGCGCGTGCGCGACATGCGGCAGCGCTTTCCGCAGAGACACCGCCAAGATCACGATTCCGACGCCGACCGCCCAGCCCGCCTGATCCCAGAAGGACTGGCCCATGCGTCGGAGTCTAGCGCTTGAGCGAGCCCGGTGTTAGCGCCGCCCGCGGCCGAGGCGGGGTCGCACGGACGGTCCGCTCGGGCGAACGGCCGCCTGCTCCCGCGGCTGAATTGGCGCCATCGTGGGCTCGAAGCCCGGCACGGTCTCCCTCAGCAGCGCCCGTCCGATCAACTTCTCGATGTCGACCATCAACAGCCATTCATCAGGGGACATGAGCGTGAGCGCGAGGCCTCTCGCCCCCGCGCGGGCCGTGCGGCCGACGCGGTGCACGTAGACCTCGGGGTCGGCCGGCACGTCGTAGTTCACGACGATGGCGATGTCGTCCACGTCCACGCCGCGGGCGGCGAGGTCGGTGGCGACGAGCACCCGGGTCGTGCCGTCCCTGAAGCCGTCGAGCGCCGCGTTACGCGCCCCTTGGGTCTTGTCCCCGTGCAACGCTATGGCGTCGTGTCCCTCGTGCCGCAAATGCCGCGTGAGGCGGTCCGCGCCGTACTTCGTCCGCGTGAACACGAGGATACGGCCCTCGGTGATCTCGGTCAGCATGCGCGCGAGCAGGTCTCGTTTCACGGTCTTGTCCACCGCGACGAGCATGTGCGCCACGCCGTCTGCGGCCTGCGCGCGGCGGCCGATCTCGACCGCGGCGTGCTGCTGCAGCGCGCGCCGCGCCAACCGATCGACGTCGGCCGAGATCGTCGCCGAAAAGAGCAGCGTCTGGCGCCTTTCGGGCAGCGTCTCCAGAATGCGATTGACGTCGGGCGCAAAGCCCATGTCGAGCATCCGGTCCGCCTCATCGAGCACGAGCACCTCGAGCTCGGACGGATCGAAGTGCCCGCGGCCGATATGGTCGAGCAGCCGTCCCGGAGTGGCGATCACGATCGCGACGCCGCGGCGCAGGGCTTGGGTCTGCTGCTCCATGCCGACCCCCCCGTACACGGCAGCGGCTTCGAGGCCCGTGTGGCGGCCGTATGTCCGGGCGCTCTCAAGGACCTGCTCGGCCAGTTCCCGGGTGGGGACGAGCACGAGCGCGCGTACCTTGCCGCGGGGACGTCCGCCCAGCCGCTGGAGGATGGGCAGCAGAAAGGCCGCGGTCTTGCCCGTGCCCGTTTGGGCCGAGCCGACGACGTCCCGCCCGGCGAGGGCGAGAGGGATGGCCTGTTCCTGGATGGGAGTGGGGGTTTCGTAGCCTTCTTCTTCGACCGCTTGGATCAGCTCGGGACTAAGCCCGAGGGTATGAAACGACACCGTCATAGTCGACTCGACTCCTCGATACACGTGCGTGCACAGCCGATGACACCCTAGTCATCGGGCTCGCACACGCTGGGGGTTGTCTGAACCTGAGGATCGAGCGACGCTTGGAGGGCGCCGGTCCCATCCTGAGCCGGGGACCGTTCTACACGAACACCATGGAGAAGAGACCAGCTCGCGGTTCTTGCTGCGTGCGGTAAGTTAGTGAGGCGGCGGCGTCCACGCTACGGCCTCGCCCTCGCTCCCGACAGAATGGAGCTCGTAGCCGGCGGACTGTGAGGAAGCAGGACGCGACGAGCGCACAGCGCCACGCATCGTCACGCGAGCGCGCAGTCGCTGTGGACGCGCCCCGGGGTCCGGCCGCCGCGCCCGAGCGATTGACAGCGATACTATGGGATAGTATGGTACACGAAGAACCCCGGCACCGCCGCCTTTTCTCGCGTGTGCCCCGCCTGGGGAGAAGCCCGGTGATTCGAACCGGCTCAACCGCGACCGACTGCGATCAGATGCTCTCGCCCCACGCGGCGCGCGAGCGCGCGAGCGCGCCGTGACGACGGCCGCCGCACCGAATCGCGCAGCGCCGCCCGGCCGATGGGACGCTACGCGCGTCGAGGAATGCTCGCGCATCGAGCGAGACGATGCGCTGCGGTTCTGCAGTTCGGCGCTCGAGGGCCTCTCGCAGGAGGAAGCCGAGCGGCGGCTCGAGGTCCACGGACCGAACGAGATCGCCACGCAACGGCCGGTCACGTGGCCCATCCGCCTCCTCCACACGCTTCGCAATCCCCTCGTCATCCTCCTCGCCGTCCTCGCCGCCGTCTCCCTCGCCACGGGCGACGCCCGCGCGGCCACGGTGATGGTGCTGATGATCATCCTGGGCGTGACGCTCCGCTTCACGCAGGAAGCGCGGGCGGATGCGGCGGCCGCGGCGCTCCGCGCGATGATCCGCGTGACGGCGACTGCCCTGCGCGACGGCAAGCCGCGCGAGATCCCGTTGCGGGAAATCGTCCCGGGCGACGTGGTCGTCCTCGCGGCGGGCGACATGATCCCCGCGGACGTGCGGCTGCTCACGGCGAAGGACGTGTTCGTGAGCCAGTCGACGCTCACGGGCGAGTCGCTTCCCGTCGAAAAGGGAGACTCCCTCGCCGGCATGCCCGGGCGCCCCCCGCTCGAAGCCAGCAACCTCTGCTTCCTGGGCACGAGCGTGCAGAGCGGGACCGCGACGGCGGTCGTCGTCGAGACGGGCGCGCGGACGCTCTTCGGCACCATGGCCCGCAGCATCGCCCGCGCGGCCCCGCCGACCGCCTTCGACCGGGGCATCAACGGGTTCACCTGGCTCATGATCCGCTTCATCGCGGTCATGGTGCCGGTCGTGTTCCTGATCAACGGCTTCACCAAACACGACTGGCACGAGGCGTTCTTCTTCGCCCTCGCGGTCGCGGTCGGCCTCACGCCCGAAATGCTGCCGATGATCGTCTCGGTCTGCCTCTCCAAGGGCGCCATGGCGATGTCGCGCAAGCACGTGATCGTGAAGCGCCTGAACGCGATCCAGAACTTCGGCGCCATGGACGTGCTGTGCACGGACAAGACGGGCACGCTGACCATGGACACGGTCATTCTCGAGCGGCACTGCGACGTGCAGGGCGGCGCGAGCGACCGGGTGCTGCTCGACGCGATGCTCATCAGCTACCTCCAGACGGGCCTCAAGAGCACGCTCGATCTCGCGATCCTCAAGTACGGCAAGAGCGATCCCAACGTCTCGGTCGAGGGGTATCGCAAGGTCGACGAGATCCCGTTCGATTTTTCGCGCAAGATCATGTCCATCGTGGTCGACGAACCGGACGGGCGGCGCCGGCTGCTCACGAAGGGAGCGCCCGAGGAAGTCCTGAAACGCTGTACGTCGTTCGAGGCGGAGGGCGACATCTTCCCCTGCCCTCCGGGGTTCGCCGAAGACCTGCGCGAGCAGTGCGACGCCCTGAGCTCGGAAGGCTTCCGGGTTCTCGGGGTGGCCTATAAGGACGTGCCGCCGCAGGCGGCCTACGGGAAGGACGACGAGTGCAACCTCGTCCTGGTGGGCTACGTGGCGTTCCTCGATCCCCCGAAAGAGACGGCGGCGGCCGCCATCACGGCCCTTCGCGAGCACGGGATCAACGTCAAGATCCTCACCGGTGACAACGAGCTCGTGACAAAGACGATCTGCTCGCACGTCGGACTCCCGACCGACAAGGTGCTCCTGGGAGCGCAGGTGGCGCAGATGAGCGACGCGGAGCTGGGCGAGGCGGTGGAGCGGACGACGATCTTCGCCCGACAGTCTCCCGCCGACAAGGAACGCATCATCCGCACGCTGCAGGGCCGGCGCCACGTGGTGGGGTTCCTGGGCGACGGCATCAACGATGCCGCCGCGTTGCGGGCCGCGGACGTGGGGATCTCCGTGGACACGGCGGTCGACGTGGCCAAGGAATCGGCGGACATCATCCTGCTCGAGAAGAGCCTGCTCATCCTGGAAGAGGGCGTGCTCGAAGGCCGGAAGGTGTTCTCGAACGTCCTGAAGTACATCCGCATGGGGGCGAGCTCGAACTTCGGGAACATGTTCAGTGTGCTCGGCGCCTCGGCGCTCTTGCCCTTCGTCCCCATGGCGCCGATCCAGGTGCTCACGAACAACCTGCTGTACGACTTCTCCCAGGTCCCGATCCCGACGGACAACGTCGATCCCGAGCAGATCACCCGGCCCAGACCCTGGGACATCGGCGAGATCGGGCGCTTCATTCTCGCGATCGGCCCGATCAGCTCGATCTTCGACTACACGACCTACGCGGTGATGTACTTCCTGTTCGGCGCCAAGACCCCGGCGCACGCCGCGTTGTTCCAGACGGGCTGGTTCGTGGAGTCGCTGATGACGCAGACGCTGATCATCCACGTCATCCGCACGAACAAGATCCCCTTCCTGCAGAGCCGGCCGAGCTGGCCGTTGATCGCCACGTCCGTGGCCGTCATGGGGGTGGGCGTGTGGCTGCCCGTGTCCCCGTTCGCGACCGCCCTTGGGTTCGTCCCGCTCCCGTCCGCCTACTGGCCAATCCTCGGCGCAACGCTCCTTTGCTACATCGCGCTGACCCAGATCGTGAAGGTGGTGCTCTTACGGAAGCGGTGGATCTGAGGACCGACCCTACACGAAGGTCAGGACGACCTTTCCGACATTCTTTCGCGCGTGGATGTAGTGATGGGCTGCGGCGGCATCGCTCACGGCAAACGTCCGGTCGACTCGCGGCTTGATCAGCCCGTCGCGCGCATAGCCAAGTAGCGCCTCGACCTGGGGCCGGATCACGGGTTCCGAGGTCCACAACTGCCCGAGATTGACCCCCGCGACCGCTCGGTTCCCGTTCATCAGCGCAAGAGGCCCAAAGCGGGGAAACCGCAGCACTTTGGCGACGACCGACAGCAGATTGCGACGCCGACCCGGCGCGAGCTCGGACACGCCGAAGCACACGAGGCGCCCGACGGGCGCCAAGAGCTCAAATCCCTGCCGCCACGACGCGCCGCCGACCGAGTCGAGGACGATATCGACCCCGGCTGGAGCGAGGCGGCGCACCGTGTGCGGCCAGTCCGGGTCGAGGCGGTCGACGGGCTGCACCTGGTAGTCTCTGAGCACGGCGTGCTTCGACGCCGACGCAAGCCCGATCACCCGGAGACCGAAGATCCGGGCGAGCTCAGCCACGGCGAGCCCGACGCCACCCGCGGCCGCCTGCACCAGTACGGTCTCGCCAGGTCTCGCCGCGGCCACGCGCACGAGCAGATGGTGCGCCGTGAGATACACGACGGGGAATGCGGCACCCTCGGCCGCGCTCCAGCGATCCGGTCGCGGGAAGGCGAAGGCCGCGGGCACCACGACCGACTCGCTCTGCCCGCCAAACCGCGTGACGGCCACCACGGGCGTCCCCACGCGGGGCGACTCGACGCCCGGGCCGACGACGTCCACGATCCCCGACACCTCGTAGCCCACAACGCAGGGCGGCTTCGGCGCATCGGGGTAGAGACCCTGCCGCGCCATGAGGTCGGAGAAATTCACGCCGGCCGCCTCGACCCGGATCCGTACCGACCCAGGGCCCGGGACAGGGTCCGGAGCCTCCCTGATGGTCAGCACTTCCGGTGGACCGTAGCGCGGGATCAGCAGCTGTCGCAACGCGACTCTCCAAAGACGCGGCGTGCCGTGGCGGACTGCCTGCTCGCTCGCTTAATCTAGAGATCCACAACGCGCGCTGTAGCGCTCACCGGGATCGTCGCCTGCGCGGGCCGAGCCCACACGGAGGACACGATGTCGAAGATGGGTTGGATTTCTATGGTGGCAATGCTCCTTGGCGCCTGCCAGTCGCATGAGACGCCCGAGCAGGCGCAAGTGCGAATGGGCCGAGAGACGGACTCCCTGCGGACCGCGGCCACGGTGATCGAGAGACGGTGGGAAGGGTGGTTCGCTGCGGGACAGGGCGACTCCCTCGCAAGCGTGTTCACCGAGAGCGGCCGTGAGATGCCGCCGCACAGGCCCGCAATGGTGGGACGGCTGGCAATCGCGAAGTTCGAGAACGAGAACGGCCAGGTCTTCGGGAGTAAGCTCACGATCCGGGGAGACGCCTACCAGGCGAACGGCCCGATCGGCGTCGAGCGCGGGAGCTACACGTTTTCCGGCAAGGCCAAACCGAAGGCCCCGAAGGGGACGCCCGCCACGCTGACCGAGGACGGCAAGTACGTGATCTATTGGCGCAATGTGAACAGCGAGTGGCAGATCGAGGACATGATCTGGAACTCCGATACGCCACCCGCGATGCCCGCGCCGGCCAAGAAACCGGTGCACACCACGAAGAAGCCGACCAAGGCGAGGAAGAAGTAACGCAACCCAAAAGGGGGGGCGCGGCTTGCGCCCCCCACGGATAACCCTTCCAATTCAGCATGACGATCCACCCGTCTCGTCCGATCCTCGCCGCGCTCGCCGTGCTCGCCGGTACCTCCCTGTACGCGCAGCACCTGCCCGACGGCGTCGGCAACGCGCTGCGGTGGCGCCTCCTGGGCCCCTTTCGCGGGGGTCGCGTGCTCGCTGTATCCGGCGTCCCCGGAGACCCGCGCACGTTCTACTTCGGATCCGTCGGCGGCGGCGTCTGGAAGACGGTGAACGGCGGGATCACCTGGGCCCCAGTGTTCGACAGCGAACCCATCGCCTCGGTGGGCGCGCTGGCGGTCGCACCGAGCGACCCGCAGGTCCTGTACGTCGGTACAGGCGAGGCCGACATGCGGTCGGACATTTCCTACGGAAACGGGATGTATCGGTCCCGCGACGGCGGCCGCCACTGGCAGCACGTCGGTCTTGAGGACACGCGGCACATCGGCAAGATCCTCGTGGATCCGGAGAATGCCCAGACCGCTCTCGTCGCGGCCCTCGGACACGCATACGGGCCCAACGGCGCCCGGGGCGTGTTCCGCACCACGGACGGGGGCGAGACCTGGCAGCGGGTCCTCTACCTCAACGACAGCACGGGCGCGATCGATCTCACTCAGGTCCCGGGAGGCGTCGTCTACGCCGCCCTCTGGCAGGTGTACCGGCCTCCGTGGAGCCAGTATTCGCCCATCGAAGGCCCGGGATCGGGGCTCTACCGCTCCAGTGACGGCGGGCGCACGTGGACGGCCGTCGCGGGGCACGGGTGGCCCGAGGGCCCGCTCGGTCGGATCGGGGTGGCGGCAGGTGGAGGCCTGGTATACGCCCTGGTCGAGGGCCGCGGCGGCACGGCGGTCTACCGATCGGATGACGGGGGAACGTCGTGGCGGCTGGTCGCGCAGGACCCGCGGTTCGGCCGGACGTGGTACTTCGGTCAGTTGTTTGTGGACCCGGCAAACCCCGCGGTGGTGTATCTGCCGGACGTCGCCCTCCTCCAATCGACCGACAGCGGTACCACGTGGACCGCGCTCAAGGGTCAGCCGGGTGGGGACGACTATCACGCCGTGTGGATCGACCCGAGCGCGCCTGAGCGGCTGATCATCGGCTGCGACCAGGG
>DATNIM010000091.1:0-2675 GCA_035604455.1 Gemmatimonadales bacterium | reverse complement strand
AGCCGGTCCATTTACTAGCTGGCCGATGATTGCGCGCCGAGTAGGGTGAGAAATGGCGCTCAGGACATCGGTCAGCTGATCCATTACACACATTACACCCTGAACCGTGGCCCATGTCGAGCGTCTCCTCGCGCAAACGCGGAACCCCTTGGAACCGTCGTGGGCGTAGGCCGTCGCCGTGGCCGCGCGTGAGACGATGCTCGTGCTCGCTACGCAGCGTTCGGTCAGGTCGGCCGCCGGCGTCAAAAACAAGGAATACCCGGTCGGTTTGAGCACGAGCCACCGAGATTATGGGGCCCTCCCTCCCTCGCCAGGGCACTCGGGTTCAAGCATCGTGAGTAGCTTCCAGTATGCCGAGAGACATTGACGTAGTCGGCGTCTGGAACGGTACGCCGTATCAGGTCGCGTCGGTCAGCAGCACCGCCACCGGCGTGATTGTCGCCTGCGGTCCGGAGGGCAGGCACCCGACGCACCCCAAGAGCGGCCACCGGCACGCCAAGGACCCGAGCTCGGGCGAGCGCACCTGGTACGAGCGGCAGGTTCCCCTCTCTGACATCACCCTCGCGCAGCCCCTGCACGTAACCGGGTTCTCCGGCGCCCAGCCGCCCGCGGGGGCGAAACCGTATGCGAACCGTCCGTCGCATGACAGCTTCACCTTCCAGGCGCAGGGGGGCGGCCTGGTGCGCCTTGCCCTCGTGGACCTGAGGGAAGCGGACGCCGCGGTCAAGGTCGTGACCACGCAGGCCGCGACCGCGCCCCGGCTCTTTCGCCGGTACGCGCCGAACGTGCTCATGTGGACGGTGCCGTCCAACACGGCTTCCCCCTGAGTGACAGGCCCAAGGTGGCGATGCAGGCGGCGGATGCAAGGGGACCACGGTCAACGTCACCGCGCCGTTCAACACCTGCTCACGGGCACGACGTGCGCTTCCACATCGAGTCCTGCGAGTGGGGTACGACCCACGCGCTGCTCCCGACGGCGCGGGGTCTCGACGCGCCAGCCCTACCCGCCAAGTCTAAGGGAAGCAAATCCGGAGGCTACAAATGAGCGGTACCTCACACGTCATACAGGCGCCTACGATGAAGGAGTTAGAGCGGAAGACCCGGGAGTGGGCTAGACGCGCCTGGGCATCGAACCGGGAGGTGGATGCCGGGTGGGATCGCAAGCGCGTGAGGAAGACGGCCGCTGGCTATAGCATCTCGGTTCGAGGTCACCCCTAATACGCGGCGGCCCGGCGGCCAACAGGCGGCGCCGGCGTCCGATCCGTCGGTGTTGACGTCGCGCGCCCTCGGGTAAATCGCCATCGCCAGCCCCGTCGGCGCAGTTCGACGACCGTCCTACCAAGTCGCGCGCGGCAGTTATCACCCCCTCGACAGCAGCGGTCTCAATTTTCTGCGCGAGGTTGTCGTTTGGATAGGCATTGGCGTTCACCGTCTTTTCCAGGGCCAGCCGCAAACGCACACTAGGTGCCATGGTGCGGCTTCGTGCATCTGGGGATTTTAGGTCGTCCTGCTGCTCGAGATGACAGGACACACAAGCACCCGCGATACGAGGCGGTTAGCTCGGGTCCTCAGCGGCGCATCGTGCGCCGTTTGCCCCCGCGTGTCGCTTGGTTCGGGCACAGTCGGGCACCGAGCCGATATTTGGTCGAACGCCCTCAGCCCATCGCCGTCCAAGCTTGCGAGTCTCATTGCCCGCCTGTGGCAGGGAGATGCCCCGCGGGCCGCACCGCCTGAAACGGCGGCGGGGGCGCGAAGTACTGCTCCGTCTCCTGGTCATAAAGCTCATGGTCCGCAGGCACGGCCTCGAAGCTATCGGGCATGTCAGCGCCGCTCAGCGCCTCGCAAAGCGTGTCCAAGTACGACGAATGGCCATTGACCAACACGTCGGCGATTCGCTTCGTATCGGCGAGCGCCCGGGGAAGGAGTACGCCACCTAGGTACGTCTGAATGACCCCGTCTCTGCGAAGGACGCCCGTAGCCGGTGTATGGGGCACCAAGGCCTTGGGGAGGATCCTGAGGACTCTCAGGTGGTCATCGAGCATGAGAAGGGCGAGACACGTGGCAACCGACCGACGACACATCTTCGGCGCCGCCGCCACAGGTCGGGCGACGCTGAGCAACCAGACCAACTCGGTATCGGTGTGCAATCGCCGTACGATGCCGCTGACATCACCCGCCGTTGATTCGGAGAGGCGGGCGATTACCAAGCGAAAACGTAGGCTGGAATCCGGCATGGCGGGGCTGAACCTAGACTCATAGGCCCCCCGTGGCGAACCAGGTGCCCGGCATTCATGCGCCCCCGCGCGCCGTGAAGTACTTCTGACTCGCACGGGGCTTATTATGGTGTTGTAGGTTCGCCTTGCCGCCCGCTGTCCCCGAAACGCGGGCTCGCGAAGGCAGGTCTTCCGGAGGCCGTTGATGACCTACGTGATCGCTGAGCCGTGCATCAACGTGAAGGATCGGTCGTGCGTGGATGTGTGTCCCGTGGACTGCATCTACGAAGGGGCGGACCAGCTCTATATCCACCCCGACGAGTGCATCGACTGTGGCGCGTGCGAGCCGGAGTGCCCGGTGAAGGCGATCTTCACAGAGGAGGACGTGCCACCGGAGTGGAAGTCGTTCATCGCGACGAATCGGGACGTGTTCCAGGGTGACAATCCACCAGGACGGCCGTC
>DATNIM010000090.1:0-3709 GCA_035604455.1 Gemmatimonadales bacterium | reverse complement strand
TGGTCGAGCCGTTGGCGCGGAGCGGCGTGCGCGAGCCGTTCGGCAGTCCCGCCCGGCGGCGCCGGGCTTCGGGGCTCTGTTCGAGGCTCACGCTGGAACCGTCAAAGACATTGGCGAGGTCGTCTCCTCACGCCGCCGCGCTGTGGCGCGGCGGCAGTGCTGTCGAGTTCCTGGATGAAACGCCATGATTCGGGCCGGGTTACGCCGGACGCAGACGCAGCAACAACATCGCAGCGTGCAAAGTGGCATGCGCTCGCAGCGCTCGTTGAACTGCATGACCGATCGCGACATCGACGCCGCGTGATCGCATTCCAGTTGCGAACAGCGATGCACGTGACGTCAAAACTGGCATGAGCTCTCGCGCCTAAGTGGTCAGATCTGTCTTGATACCTGCGATTCGATCAATGCCACGAAAGTGGCACCGCTCTGCTTGCTAAGTGGCATGGCTCGATGCAACGGAAGTGGCATGGCTCGATGCAACGGAAGTGGCATGCGCTCTGCATGTGCGCCTCGCCGGAACCGTTCGTCCGCGCGAAGCGCTCGAGAATCGGCATCATGCAATCGGAGCAATGCGATGGTTTCTGCCCTGTTCAGCGTGGCTGGGTCGCGCTCGCAGACTCAGAGGGCAACGAGTTCTGACGTGGAACAAGCCTTATGAGTACCGTGGCGCTCGACTAGTTCCACCGGACTTGAGATAGCTTTCCATTGACGCGCGACAGGATCTGATCCCCCGGTCTTCCTAACATGCAAGCCATGTGCGGATCGATACACTCTGCAGACGCATGGCGCCGTTCAACAAGGGATTCGCCTTCGCCGGGAATGCTCAGCGCCGACGAGCGCGTCGGTCGAGTCACCCGCTGCTGCAACCCCCAAAAAGGGCCCTTCAGGCCGACTCCTCGGAAGTAATCCAGTGCTGCACTGGGCTCGCGTCGCTTATAACCACGGTCGAGCCGACCGTCGTACCAATGCTGCGCCAATCGCCAAAGGGTTTCAAGACTCATCAAGTAGCCTGCTTCCTGACCGGTGCTGTTCAGCCAAGCATCGACGCAAGGGGTGCTACAGAAGACACGTTGATTCCTGCATGTGTGCACCACGTCGTCCCACATGCGGGCGGCGGGCACCAGGAAGTGCACCACCTGATCCCCGGAAGGTGGCCCGTCCTCACCGACGATCCACGCGTGGGGCGCGCCGCATCCCAGACAGCGGGTGGACACGAGCACTTCGTGGTCGCTCACGAAGTGTGGCAGGGCAAACGAGTCCCAGGCACACCCTCCCCACCACAACGTCGTCGCGCCCATCACCGCGAAACCGAGCGGCACGGCTGAGAATGGATGCGCCATCAGAATTTCATCACCGGCACCAAGAACTACGTGGCGCTGCTGGTGGAGCTCCCGCAGCCCACGTCTCACTACTTCCGGATCGGTCGCGAGGCGAACTGCGAGCGTCGCCACAGCAGGCGGTTGCCCGATTTCGGCGAAGCTCTCGTAGACCGCCAAACGAAGGTCTTCGGGATCGAGTGTCATCTACTCTCCGACTCGCTCTACGGCTGGCGCGAGCGTCCATAGCGCTCTCCGTCCGTGGACACTTCTCCGTCTAGGAGTAGCCCCAGAGTAGCGCGGACGCGTCTCGCACGCAACGCGGTCGTCCGGTTGTAGGGGCTGCGTCGATGGCGACATTGATCCCACGCTCCAGCATCCGGCCGGATCGCGAATCGGACACTTCAGTGACCTTCGAGTAAGCGGCTGGTCTCGACAATGGGCATGCGTTTCATAGAGACTCCTTCACGCTGGACGGAGTAAGGAATGGCCAAGCAGGGCAGGTATCCTCAGGGAGACTCCTATGAGGCTCTCGCTACATTACGCATCACAGAGGTTCGTTCTACTGGATGGATTGCAACTCTCACCGCGTCAGTATGTCAAGCGCATCTGTGCTTTGGCATTGCGGAGCATGCCAAAGTGGCATGTGCCGCACTCGCACCACGGCGGCTAGAAGCGGAGTCGAGTGAGCACGCCGACCAATGCCTGCGCACCGGCACTTCAACCTCATCCTGCGGACCACGCGGGAGAGCAATCTCGTGTGCGATTCAGGGGTTCCCAAACGTCTAACTCCAGCGTCGCCGAACATCAGGTAAGGGACGGCGAGACGCTCCAAGAGTCATCCTGGGCCACGACGCTCGCGCGCAAGGTCATGAAGGGCTCGCCGAGTCCGTTGCCGCCGACGGTAGTTCGTCAAGTCGGCTGACCGGCGAGAGGACGAGCAGGACGACGGCAGCAGCCGATCCAATCGCGACGATCGTCAGCGCGTTCTTGTCGCCCCACCAGCCGTCGAGTGAGCAATCCACTGGCGAAGCGGACTGCGCGCCCGCGCGCCGGTGGCGGGAGCCAGCGCAGCGTCGGAGGTGGAGAAGTTCCGCCGCCGCGTGCGCCAAGGAAGGATGCGGTCACGAACAACGGGCCGACTGCGACCCCACAGCGGAGGAGCGCGCGCGTGATCGGTGACGAGGCACTGCACCGGCGCTCGCGTTCATGATCGGCTCAATTGTGGGTGTGATGCGTGCCGACCCGCGCCTTGCTAGCGATGCAGCCGTGCGCTCTTCAGAGCTTTGTCGACGCCGCCTCGTGCCCCATACACGCCCACGCCGACGAGGTTGAGTCGATCGCGCGGCACGGCCTTGACCGCCGCTCTGTTGTCATCATCGTGGCCGGTGGCGAACATCGCCTCGGTGTAGACGGCGACGCGCAACTCACGATCGAGCGCCCTCCGCAGAGAGGATGTGAGCACCGCCGAATCGCCCTCGAGGATCGTGATCGGCTGCCGGCACATGGCCAGATAGGCGGTCCCATCCGCGTCTTCGTAGGGCCGCCCGATGATCCCATCGACAGCACTGACGATCCCGCTCACCAGGAAGGCGGTTACGTTCAGCTGCTGCCAGACGGCGAGGTCGTTGCGCAGGACTATCGCCACCTTGGTGTCGAAGCGGACCGCGGATGGTGGCTCCGCCCCGTCCGGCATCGGCTCCGTCATGTCGATGGAAGTGCTCACGTCTGGCATTGACACTACCAATAATCGAGTCGTTTCGGGACTGGGCCGCGAGCCTCGCGGAGACAGTCGGTATCTTCCTGGCGACGGCCTCAACGCTCAACATGGCGTCAACGACGCTCGCCTTGGATTGGCGCAGAATGGCAATGGAAAGCTCCCCAGAATTGGCATGCAACTGGCTGCCGGTCGCAGCTTCGACCTTGATCAGGTTGAACATCACAAGGGACGTTCCTGGCCCAGCCAGTTGTCGCTAGCCAAGTGCCATCGCGCTCGAAGCGCTCAACCCCCGGGACCCGCGTTATCGTCGCTCCGCGATCATCTGCGTTTCTGTCTCCGGATGCATGGCACCAGGTGGTGCCAGACGCTTCCCGTAGTGCGAGTCGTTCTCCTCGCCCCGCACGAGCAACCCCGGACCATCGTCTCCAGGGAGGAAGATGCTGCACGCAGAGTTCGATGGGTGTCCGTCCAGCTTGGCGAGCAGCGTCAAGAGGTTCCGCCGGCTCAGCGTCACCATCACCTCAGTTCGCGTTGCGCGATCCAACCTCATCGCATGCCGTCCCTCCCCACGCCTGACACATCGCCGGCACTGCCTTGGGTCGCAGGCAGCTCGTACTCGCCTCCACCTTGAAGAACGGTCCCACAGTTGGATCGTCGACGACTTCACCGACAA
>DATNIM010000089.1:0-2788 GCA_035604455.1 Gemmatimonadales bacterium | reverse complement strand
CTAAACTTCTTCCAGTGCTCAAGCCATGAACCGCATTTGCAGTTCGTATCACTTGTCCCGTTGATATTCTTGACCTTCACGTTCGCTCTCCCGCACAGCGCCACGAGCTGTCCAACTGTCACCACCACGGCGCCCCGCGGGCACGCCCTTCGGGGCGCGAATATCCTGCGGAGTAACGGTGGAATCTCGGGACACGACGACTTTCAGCCGAATGAGTACGTCACCAGAGATTCTGTCCTGAGTAGGCGGTGTATCTCACCCGGCATCGCGACGACGAGCCCGACCAGTGCCGCATGCGCGGCAACGAGGCCGACGAGTAGGCCGAGCCGGCGATTGGACGCGATAGGTCGGGTTCCGGCGGTACGCGGCATCAGACGAAGTGGCTAGCGGTCATCGGGCTCGCGCACGATCACCGATGAGGCCACGCGCGATGTTCTCCTTGTGTTCAACCGAGCTTGCATCAGTTGCGACGCCCGCCGGGACGCTAACAACAATTCTTTGACCGTTGCAACCGCACCGTTGCTCGCTCAGTACCCTTGAATCACTCGATATACCTGCCCATCCTTGCCGATGAACGTGCCGGCGCTCTCGTCGGTGCGAATGCACTTCCGATTTTTGCCGTGATCCGCACACGAACTGAGGATCGCTTCGCCGCCTTTATCGGTGAGCTGCGCGACGACCTGGTTGAGCCGCTCGGATTCCGCCTGCAGCTCGTGCACGCGCTCTGGGTTCGGCACGAACCAGTGCCAGGCGAACAGCACCGCGAGTAACAGTCCGAGACTGCAGCCAGCGGCAACGCCCGCGCTTACGAGCTTAGTTTTCCAGTCGAGCTGCCGCGCGGCGTGCTCGAGCACATCGGCCGCCGCTATTGCGCGCGACGCCCCGTCGTGCAACCTTTCCACGATGCCCGCCTGCACCCCCGCCGTCACGGCCCCCACGATGTCCTTCCCGAACGCAATTGCCTGGTCGCGCCCCGCGGTCGCTGCTGCTGTTTCGATGTGATCCTTGAGTCCGCGCCGAACCTCCGCCAGGAACTCGTTCTGCTTCTGCAGGATCGCCGCGCCCTGTTTCGCAATCGCCGTGAGCTCCTGCAGTGCCTTCGCTCCTTCACTGCGCGTCTCGTGAACCGTCGCGCTGTGATCGGTAAGCACGTTCGCGAGCGCCCGCCGATAGTGCTCGACCGCGCTCTCCATCAGTCGCTGCTGCTCGGCGACCGCCCCGCGGATCAGCCCGACGAGCTCCGCGAGCTGCGGCTCGAGGGATTCTGAGGTCATCGGCTACCTCCCAAGACCCAGATCGAGCCCCCGGTTGCGCTCGATCTCCCGGTCGCGTTCGCGATCCCGCTCCTCGATCGTGAGCGTGCGCTCGTGGGATGGCAGCGGGATTGAGTGACCGCGCGGGCCATCCATCTCGCGGGACTGGTCGTGTTCTTTCGCGTGCGCTTTGCCGAGGGTCTTGCCCAGAGTCTTCTCCTGCGCACGCTCCGCCTCGAGCTCCTGCGCCCGGCGCTCCCGCGCCTCCTCGACCGACTGGAGTTCGGTCTCGATGAGTGTCCGCTCCTTGCCGAGCTTTTCCCACCCCGCCGCAAACGCCTGGGCGGCGCCCTGCTCGGCTGCCCTCGCCTGCTGCTCGAACCGTTCTGCCAGGCTCAACCCTTCACGCCGCGCCGAGCTCGGGACCTCTCGCGTCTGACCAGGCGCCTGTTCCAGCCCATGCCCGAGCGCGAGCTCCCGTTCCTTGAGCGCCGCTTTAAGGTTGCCGGACAGGTCGAAGATCGAATGCTCGACCTCGCGGGATTCGCGGGCGAGCTGCTGGAGCTCCGCCGTCCTGGCCTGGGCCCGCTCGAGCTCCAGCGCCCGCTCCTCCCGGACCCGATTCCCAACCTCGGTCTCGATTCCGCGCCGCTCCATCCCGGTGACCGCAGGCCCGAGGTGCACCGTCGGCTCCCGCTCGATCCCCTGCTCTTTCAGCGACCGGTGATCGACCCGGATCGAGAGCCCGAGCTCCTGCAGCCGCTCATTGGTGAGGACGGCCCACCGCTCCCGCATGTGTGAGATCTCGTCGGCCCCCCGCCCGAGCCCTTTCTTGCCCCGGTCCCGGTCCCCGAGCTCGATATCCGTCTTGCGTCCGAACCCGTCCGCTTCGATAGTCCGGGTCGTGGCCAGGAGGTGCGCATGGTGGTTTCGGGTGTCCCCAGACCGGTGCGGCGCATGCACAGCAACATCGACCGCACACCCATACCGGTTGGCAATCTCCCCGGCGAACTCCCGCGCCAGGTCAATGCGCTGGACCTTGCTAAGCTCGTGCGCCAGCGCCACCTCCCATTCCCTGGCGACGCGTGCGTCGATCCGCTTCTCCGCCAGTTCCGCGGCGTTCCAGAGCTGTTCCCGATCCCGGGCCCAGTTGATGTCACGCTCCGCCGCGGCGGTCGGCAGAAGGATCTCGGAGTGCTCGACGCCTTGCTTGCGGGTGTAGTCCCACGTCTCGCCAGTCGAGTGGTCGTGGACGATCTCGGCAGAGCGGTACGCGGACGAAGCGGGTCCGCTGCGCCCCATGGCGCGCGAGATGGGCTTCGTCGTCAGGTGGTAGACCGCCATGCCCTCTCGCTCCGCGTCCCTGCAAAACCTCTTGGCTTCGTCTTCAGCCCCGCGACCCGGCACCATGCGCAACGTACGTGGTGTCGTCGCAGCTGGGCCTCTCTGCGCCGGCGACCCGACCATGTCAGTGGTCGTAACAGCCGGCGCTCCCCTCTTGGGGTCCAGGGGGAAGGCCGTCAGGCCGAACCCCT
>DATNIM010000088.1:0-14384 GCA_035604455.1 Gemmatimonadales bacterium | reverse complement strand
GCGTCCGCGCACGACGGGCGCCCCTCAGGCGCCAGCCGCGGCTCGGCGCCCAGCCAGTAGAGCCCGTTCGCCATGATGCAGTATCCGGTTGCGGCGAACCAGACCATGGCTACCCCGACGAAGCCCGTGAAGGTGAGCCACCATGGGCTGTGCGCGATCGACAGGACCGAGGCGACCGAGATGTTGATGCCGACTGCCAAATAGATCCGGCGCTCCAGGTACCACCGATCGGTCTGCATGAAATACAGATTGCCCGGCGTGGGCCCCGGGCGACCGAGCATCGCTGTGAAGCCGAGCAGCTGCAGCACGTTGCCAACGATGCAAAAGCCGGTGAGGGACACCGCGATCGACGCAAGTCCGGTGGCGATCACGAGAAGGATCCACCACGGGTTCACAAGCGCGGCCAGCGTCGTGCTCATCAGGAGCACGAACCCCGCTACCAACCACACCGTTCGCTCGATGTACCACCGGTGGGTGGGAACGATGTAGACGCCAGCGCGCAGAGCCATCCCAGCACCACTATACGAGCGAGATGCTCACCGCGCCAGAGACGCGTTCAGCGTTGCGCCTCCCTGCGGAGCAGAGGCCAGTCGATCGTCGCCGGCTTCACGTGAGACGCGCGCTCCGCTCGTCGGAAATGCAGTACGATGAGAGCCAGGGTCGCAAAAGCGGCGAGGCACACGAGGCATGCTGCGACGAGTCTCACGCCTTTCGTCACGGGTCTCGGGCTCTCGCGAGGTGGGCCCTACGGCAGGCGGCCTGAGAGCGCTCTCCCAGATGCGCGGCGTGCGGCTTGGTCGGCAAACGCTGCCGCGAATGCCCGCAGGTCCTCCCAGTTCGTGTACTCGTAATCGCGTGTCGTGTCCGTATGGTTCCCCGCCCGTGCCGCAATGCGCTTCATGATGCGTTTCTTGAACCAGTTGTACCGCGTATACGGCAGCGCGCCCGCGATTGTCTTCGTCTCTCGGGGCTCCCACCCTACTCGGCGCAGAAACCGCGTGGCCGTTGCTCGTACGGTTTCCTGCGCTGCGGGGCGCTGCTCCAGAATTCCGAGGCACACCGACAGGAATGCGCTCGGAATCCCGTTCAGCTCTTGGGCGTGGGTCCGCACCCAGCGCGTCACTGCGCGCTGATAGCTTCCTACATGGATTGAGGCCGCGACGACGACGCCGTCGAAGCTGCGCAATGGCGGCACTTGGTCCGGCTGCGTCGCATTCCGGACCGTCACCGTCGCACCGCCCTCGCGGAGCGTGGTAGCCAGGGTGGCGGCGATTTTCGCGGTGTGCCCGTCCGTGGTGCCGTAGAGAATGAGGAGGTTCGACATGCGGTTCCCCGAAACTGGAGTGCGGGTAGCGTAGCAACGGTCTCATTGACGCATGGCGAAAAGCTCCGCAAGATGATCTCATCCGGGTCTACGATCGACGTGAAGGTTTCTTCATCTTGGTTTCTCATTGTTCGTGTCGTGCGGTAGCAAAACATTGTAGGCGTGTTTGGCCAGCGGCCTTGAGAAGCTGGTCGGCTAGGGTCCTCTCACCTGGAGAAACCGGCATGTACCTCCCCACGTCGCACGCGTGGGCAGAAGGCGACAACCTCGGCCGCTACCTCGAGCAACGCGGGGTAAGCCGTCGGGAGTTTCTTGCCTTCTGCGCCCAGATGACTGCTATGCTTGGCGTGGGCGAGCTGATGACGCCACAGGTGGCCAAGGCACTGGCCGCGCAAAAGCGACCGAGTGTCATCTGGCTGTCGCTGCAAGAATGCACAGGCTGTACGGAATCGGTGCTGCGGACGGCCGACCCTACGATTGGCGATTTGGTGCTCGACGTGGTCTCACTCGACTTCCAAGAGAACCTCATGGCCGCCGCCGGCTTTGCCGCAGAGGGCGCGTTGCGGCAGGCGATGACCACGAACCAGGGACAGTACGTCCTCGTGGTCACGGGCTCGGTTCCGCTGAAGGACGACGGGATCTACACCACCATCGCCGGTCGTCCGGTCAAGGAGATTCTGGAGGAGGCCGCCAAGGGTGCGGCAGCGGTGGTAGCCGTGGGCGCATGCGCTCATTGGGGGAACATCCAGGCGGCACGACCCAACCCGACTGGCGCCGTAGGCGTGAGTGACATCGTCAAGGACAAGCCCGTCGTGAATATCGCCGGCTGTCCGCCCATCGGGGACGTCGTCACCGCGACGATCGTGCACTACCTCACGTTCGGGAAGGTCCCGGCGCTCGACTACGATGGGCGCCCACTGTTCGCCTACGGGGCCCGCATCCACGACCAATGCCCGCGGCGGGCGGAATTCGATGCTGGCCAGTTCGTGGAAAAATTCGATGATGAGGCAGCGCGCAAAGGTTGGTGCCTGTATCACGTTGGATGCAAAGGTCCGGCAACCTTCTCGCCGTGTCCGATTTTCATGTGGAACTCGGGGACCAGTTGGCCGATCGGCGCTGGCCATCCGTGCATCGGCTGCACGGAGCGCCATTTCTGGGATACGATGACTCCGTTCTACGGGCGGTTGCCCAACGTAGCAGGCTTCGGCGTCGAACGTTACGCGGACACGCTGGGCGCGGCGCTCGCGATCGGCGCGGCGGCCGGTGTCGCGGCGCACGCGATAGCCACGGGCGTGCACCAGGTGCGCGAGCGCCGGAAGTTGCCCGTGATCGACGATCGCGGGACGGGAGGAGGCGGTCATGGCCACAACTAAGGTCGTCGTCGACCCGATCACCCGGATCGAAGGCCACCTGCGCATTGAGGCGCAAGCGGAGGACGGGAAGATCACCAATGCGTGGGCCACCTCCACGCAGTTCCGGGGCATCGAGATCATCATGCAAGGGCGCGACCCGCGGGACGCCTGGGCGTTCACCCAGCGGATCTGCGGCGTTTGCACTGTGGTCCACGCTGTCGCGTCCTGCCGGGCCGTGGAAGACGCACTGGACATCACGATCCCGCCGAACGCCAACCTCATCCGCAACCTGATTCACGGCATGCAGTTCGTACAGGATCACGTGATGCACTTCTATCACTTGCATGCACTCGACTGGGTCGACGTGGTGAGCGCGCTGTCGGCGAAGCCCGCGGACACATCTGCGATTGCGAAGCAGTTGTCACCCTGGCCCAACAATTCCGAGACCTACTTTGCTGAAGTGCAGAACCGTCTGAAGACGTTCGTCGGGAGCGGTCAGCTTGGGATCTTCGCGAACGGCTACTGGGGCCATCCGGCGTACAAGCTCCCGCCGGCCGTCAATCTGCTTGCGGTCGCGCATTACCTCGAGGCGCTCGACTGGCAGCGGGATGTGATCCGAGTGCACACGATCTTCGGGGGCAAGAACCCGCACCCGAACTTCCTCGTGGGGGGCATGGCTTCCGCGATCAACCTCGATAGTCGCATGACCATCAACGCCGTGCGGCTGAGCGAAATCCACGGCATGATCACCCGCGCTCAGCAGTTCGTCGAGCAGGTCTACTTTCCGGACGTGGTGGCGATCGCGGGGTTCTACAAGGACTGGGCGTCGATCGGCGGCGGGACCGGGAACTATCTCGCCTGCGGCGAATTCCCCGAAACCGACGTCCGCGATATCGGGTCGCTCTACTTCCCGCGCGGCATCATTCTCGAGCGGGACCTCACCAAGGTCTGGCCCTACGACCACAAGCAGGTGCAGGAGTACATCAACAGCTCGTGGTACGAATACGAGAAGGGCGACGCCGCCGGGCTCCACCCGTGGGACGGAGAGACGAAGGCGAAGTACACGGGCCCGAAGACACCGTGGACCTACCTGCAGGGCGAACCCAAGTACTCCTGGATGAAGGCGCCGCGTTACGAGGGCCGGCCCATGGAAGTCGGGCCGTTGGCGCGAATGCTCGTTGCCTTCGCGTCCGGCCACGAGGAGGTGCGCGCCACGATCAAGGAAGTGTTGGACCGCCTTGAGGTGGGACCGGCGGCTCTCTTTTCGACCCTCGGCCGCGTGGGCGCGCGCTGCGTCGAGACCGTGCTCTTATCCCGCCGCCTTCAGCACTGGTACGACGCGTTGGTGGGCCGGATCAAGGGTGGCGACACGCAAACGTTCAACGGCGACAAGTGGGAGCCCAGCACGTGGCCGGCCAAGGCCCAGGGATACGGCTACCTCGATGCGCCCCGGGGCGCACTGGGCCATTGGGTGCAAATCGAAGATCAGAAGATCGCGCGGTACCAGTGCGTGGTGCCCAGCACGTGGAACTGCTCCCCGCGGGACGGGAAAGGGCAGCCGGGGCCTTATGAGGCCGCGCTCATGGATCACCACCCGCTCGTCAAACCCGATCAGCCAATCGAAATCCTGCGGACCGTGCACTCGTTTGATCCTTGCATGGCCTGCGGCGTGCACGTCCTGGACGCAGCCGGCAACACCATCACCTCGGTGCGTGTCCAATGACCTCGCGCGCTGGCAAACCCGGCATCACGCTCGCTCACAAGGTGCCGCCCCCCACCGGGCAATACCGCTGGGTGTATCTGTGGGAGTGGCCGATTCGCGCCATGCATTGGGCGGCGGTGGTCTCGATCGCCGTCCTTGTCCTTACCGGGTTCTACATCGGCGCCCCCTACTTCATCACGAGCGGCGAGGCGAGCAGTCACTACCTCATGGGCCGCGTCCGCTTTCTCCACTTCGCGGCAGCTGGGCTGCTCGTGGCGACGGGGATCGTGCGGGCGTACTGGCTCATTGCCGGGAACGAGTTTGAGCGGTGGCGGGCTCTCTTCCCGGTGCTCAAGCGGGATTGGATCCACATGTGGCAGCAGGTCAAGGCCTATCTCATGATCCGACCGGAAGACGCGCCACAGTACCTCGGCCACAATCCGCTGCAACAATTGAGTTACACGGCGCTCTACGCGATCGCGGGCGCGCAGGTCGTGACGGGGTTCGCCATGTACGGCCAATCCCGCCCCGGGGGTCTGTGGTACACGCTCTTCGGCTGGGTCGTGCACGTGCTAGGCGGCATCCAGATCGTGCATTTCGTGCATCACGTGCTCTCGTGGGTGTTCTTGATCTTTTTCCCGATCCATTTGTACCTCGCCCTGCGGGCCGACATCCTCGAACGGACTGGGACGATTTCCTCGATCGTGTCGGGGGGACGGTTCGTCCGCTCGGATGTGAACTATGTCGACCAGCCCGAGTGACGCGTCCACGCGCCACACGGTCGTAATCGGGTTGGGCAACCCGTTGATGGGGGACGACGGGCTCGGGCTCGCAGCGCTCGAGCGGCTGCGCGCTGCGTGGGACGTGCCGGCGGACGTGGAGCTCGTGGACGGGGGCACATGGGGGCTGAATCTGCTGCCCGT
Source organism: Gemmatimonadales bacterium (assembly GCA_035604455.1). Classification (GTDB taxonomy): domain Bacteria; phylum Gemmatimonadota; class Gemmatimonadetes; order Gemmatimonadales; family GWC2-71-9; genus AG25. The sequence continues at coordinate 9,083 of DATNIM010000088.1, read as the reverse complement.
CATCGAGGATGCGGGCCGGGTGCTTCTCCTCGATGCGATCGATGCGGGGAAGGTTCCGGGGAGTGAGGTCCTGCTCCTGCGCGAGCAACTCCCTCGTTTTCTCGCCACGAAGATCTCTCCCCATCAGGTGGATCTGCAAGACGTGTTGGCACTGGCGGAACTTCGGGGCACGCTGCCCGCGCAAACGACCGCGATCGGTCTGCAGCCGGCTCGGGTCGAGCTCTCCTACGCCCTGAGCGACGTGCTGAGCGACCGCCTCGACGCTCTTGTGCAGGGTGCGGTCCGGATCCTCGCTGCCTGGGGGCACGAGTGCCGGCCGCGGGTTCCCGTCGCGCATGCATGAAATGAGCATCGCGCTCGAGGTGTGCCGGATCGCCGAAGGGCACGCCACGGCCTCGGGTGCGGGTCCCGAACGGGTCGTGACGGTGGGCCTTGAAGTTGGCGATGCGGCGGGAGTCGAGTTGTCCAGCTTGAGCTTCTGCCTCGAAGCGCTGCTAGCCCAGCCTCCGTTCGCCGGCGCCAAACCGGTGTTCACCCGCCTGGCCGATGACACCTTGCGCGTGAGCTACGTGGAGGTCGACGATGGCCGTCCGGACGATTGACGTCCGAGAGCGGGTGATGGCCAAGAACGACGAACTGGCCGCGCAGGTGCGGGGGCGGTTACACGCGGCGGGCGTTCGGACGTTCAACTTGGTGTCCTCCCCTGGGTCAGGAAAGACGACGCTGCTCGAGCGCACGCTCGCGGACCTGGGCGCGGAGTTGGCGATCTCCGTGGTCACGGGGGACGTCCAAACGCAGAACGACGCCGATCGCCTCGCCCGCCATACCGACCGCCTGGTCCAAGCGGTGATCACGAACGGCGCCTGTCACTTGGACGCGCGCCAGGTCGCTACCGCGTTGGATGCGATCGACCTCGCGACGACCCGCCTGCTATTCATCGAAAACGTCGGCAACCTTGTGTGTCCGGCGAGCTGGGACCTCGGTGAGGATGCGAAGATCGTGGTCCTGTCGGTCACCGAAGGCGAAGACAAGCCCGCCAAGTATCCCAAGATGTTCGAGCAGGCTCGCTACGCCGTCCTTCACAAGATCGACCTCCTGCCGTACGTGCCGTTCAGCGTGGACAAGGCGGTTGCCTGCGCCAGCCGCGTGAATCCCGGCCTCGAATTCTTTTTTACCTCAGCGCTCACGCCGGGCGGCATGGACCAGTGGTACGGATTCCTGCGGGCGGAAATCCTACGGGGCGTCGCGTCGTGAGTGCGTCGGTGCTGGGCCCGCCGCGCGAAGCGGTCCTGCTCTCGGTGACGGGTGTGGTGCAGGGCGTGGGGTTCCGACCGTTCGTGCACCGGCTGGCCGCGCGCCACGGGCTGTCGGGTTGGGTACGAAACGGAGCCGACGGCGTGCGGATCAACGTCGAAGGGACGGCCGAGGACCTGGCAGCCTTCGCCCGGGCGCTCCGAACCGAGTCGCCTCCACTCGCACGAATCGAGGCAATCGAGCGCCGGGCGTGTGCCCCCGAAGGGCTCACGGAGTTCGTCATCCGCGAGAGCGAAGACGACTCTGACCAGCGCCAGCCGGTATCTCCGGACGTCGCTGTGTGCCCGGCGTGTCTGAACGAGCTCTTCCATCCCGCCAATCGTCGGTACCTCTACCCGTTCATCACCTGCACCGACTGTGGCCCCCGCTACACGGTCATCGAGGCCATGCCGTACGACCGCGAACGGACAAGCATGCGCGCCTTCGCGCAGTGTGCCGCGTGCCAGGGCGAATACGACACGGTGGGAGACCGGCGCTACCACTCGGAGACCAACAGTTGTCCCGACTGCGGTCCCCGGGTGTGGCTTGAGAAGGGCGATGGGACGGTCGACGCGGACCCGGATCCGATCGCGGCCACCGCGCGTCTGCTGATGAGTGGGGCCGTCGTCGCCGTCCGAGGCCTCGGAGGGTTCCATTGTGTTGCCGACGCGACGAACGGTGCTGCCGTCGAGCGGTTGCGCGCGGGCAAGCACCGCGACGCGAAGCCGTTCGCGGTGATGGTGCGAACAACGACCGAGGCGCGCGCTCTTGCCCATGTGAGCGAGGCGGAGGAGCAGGCGTTGGAGTCTCGCGAGCGGCCGATCGTGCTGCTCCGGCGCCTTGACCAAACGACCCTCGCCGCCGCGGTCGCGCCGGGCTTGAATACCGTCGGGGTGATGCTCGCCTACACACCGTTGCATCACCTGCTGATCGAGCAGGTCGGTCAACCCCTGGTCATGACGAGTGGGAACGCGAGCGAGGAGCCTATCGCGACGGGCAATGCCGAAGCCCGGCGCCGGTTGGCACGGATTGCGGACGCGTGGCTCTTGCACGACCGGGAGATCGTCGCGCGCTACGACGATTCGGTCGTGCGCATGGCGGGATCCGCTCCTGTCTTCGTACGGCGCGCCCGCGGCTACGCGCCGCTCCCTGTGGATCTGCCGCTCGCGTGCCCGGTGCCTCTAGTGGCCGTTGGACCACACCTCAAGAACACCTTCACGCTCGTCCACGGGCGACGCGCCTTCGTGAGTCAGCACATTGGCGACTTAGAAACCCTCGAGACGCTCGAACACTTCCGCGCGACCCTCGACGCCTACAAGCGACTCTTTCGGATCGAGCCGGAGGTGGTCGCACGGGACCTGCATCCCGGGTACCTGTCATCACGCCTCGCCGAAGAGCTCGGCCTGCGGGTCATCGCCGTGCAGCATCACCACGCGCACATCGCGGCGGTGCTTGCGGAACACGGCGTCACTGGCCGCGCCGTCGGCGTCGCATGCGATGGCACGGGCTATGGCGACGACGGACACGTCTGGGGCGCCGAGGTGTTCATCGCCGACCTCACGACCGCGCGTCGCGTCGCTCATCTACGCTACGCCCCCCTGCCCGGTGGCGATCTCGCCGCACGCTTGCCATGGCGGGTGGCGCTCGGCTATCTGTCGCTTGAGCCCGGGGCCGCCGACGCCTTCGCGGCGGCGTTCGAGGGGGTGGCGGATCGCGAGCGCACGCTCGCGGCGCAGCAAGTAGCCCGCAGCTTCAACGCCCCGCTCGCCTCGTCGCTGGGCCGGCTGTTCGATGCGGCAGCAGCGATTCTGGGTGTGCGGCGCGTCGCACAGTATGAGGGCCAGGCCGCCATGGAGCTTGAGGCGCTCGCCGCGGACTGCGAGGCGGAGCCGCTGCCATTTCCGCTCACGGACGACGGCGACGGGCAGTGGCAGCTTGACCCGGTGCCACTGCTCGTGGCGCTCGGCGAGCGCCGCCGGGCCGGTGCTCCTGTCGCAGTGCTGGCCGCGGCGTTCCACGATAGTGTGGCGCGGGGTCTGGCAGAGGTCGCGTGGCGCGCCGCGCAGCTCTTCGAAACCGGGCGCGTCGCTCTCGGTGGTGGGTGCTTCCTAAACGCGCGACTCTTGACATCACTGCGCGCGGAGCTTGAGAGACGACACCTGGAGGTCCTCGTGCCCCGACAGCTGGGGCCGAACGATGGTGCGATCAGTTACGGGCAAGCGGCGGTGGCTGCCGCGATCTTGCGCTCCGAGGGATGCATCCCCTAGGGCCGGGGTGGGGCGCGAAGACCGACAACTCGACAGGCGGGTGCGCGCTGCCGGCGCGTGCCTTGAGCCCGCCGGGTCGATTCCTGAAGGAGTGAACGACAATGTGCCTCGGCGTCCCCGGGCGGGTAGTGGAGGTGAAAGGTGCGGTCGCGACCGTCGACTTCTGGGGAGTCCGTCGTGAGACCCGGCTCGACGTGATCGACGAACCCGTCGGACCGGGCGACTACATCCTGAACCACGTGGGATTTGCGATTCGGAAGATCCCGGCCGACGAGATTCACGAGACGTTGGCCCTCTATGAACTGCTCCTCAAGGAAGCCGAGGGCGATATGATGGCCACCGACATCCGGGGCGAGATCTCGGCGGGCGGAAGGGATGACTCGGGTGCCTGACATTGCGGTTAGCGCCGCCTCGCGCGAGCTCAAGTTTCGCGACCCCGCTAAGGCGCAGGCCTTGGCGCACGCCTTGGAGAAGGTCAGCCGCGAGGTCGGACGCGAGCCCGTCTCGGTGATGCACGTGTGCGGGAGCCACGAGCAATCGATCGCCAAGTTCGGGCTGCGGGCGATCCTACCCCGGTCGCTGAACGTGATCATGGGTCCTGGTTGCCCGGTCTGCGTGACGGACGTTCCTGAGGTGGACGAAGCAGTCGTGCTCGCCCAAGACGGACTGCGGATCGCTACGTATGGAGACATGCTCAAGGTCCCGGGCACTGCGTTCTCGCTTGCCGACGCGCAGGCCGCTGGCGCGCGGCTCGATGTCGTCTACAGCGCAGCGCAGGCGGTCGAGCTCGCCCGCGACACGACAGACGAAGTCGTGTTCTTCGCGAGCGGTTTCGAGACCACGGCTGTGGCCACCGCGGCCGTCATCCTCGCGGACCCGCCGCCCAATTTTTCCGTGCTGTCGGCACACAAGTACATCCCGCCAGTCATGGAGATCGTGGCCGAGATGCCCGGCACCAAAGTCGAGGGCTTTCTCGCGGCCGGCCACGCGGCCACGATCACGGGCTCGGCCATCTTCGAGCGGTTCGTTGAACGGCACCGCATCCCGGTCGTCGTCGCAGGGTTCGAGCCGCTCGACATTTTGGCTGGGCTCGTGAAGCTCGTGGAACTGGTGCGGGATGCCACGCCCCGCGTGGTGAATATGTATCCGCGGTGTGTGACGCCCGAAGGGAATCGCAACGCGCAAGCCCAGCTGTGGCGCGTATTCCGTACAACTGGGGGCCGCTGGCGAGGCATCGCCCACGTGCCCAATGGCAATCTGCGGATTCGCGACGAATTCGCCGGGGTGGACGCGCGCAAGAAGTTCCGCATCGACGTGAAGCGGCTCTGGGACCACGCGCCGTCGACGCTCACGCAGGTATGCATCTGCGGTGACATCATGGCCGGGATCGCCTCGCCCAGCCACTGTCCGCTGTTCGGCAAGGAGTGCAAGCCCGACACGCCGGTCGGGGCATGCATGGTCTCGAGCGAAGGCACGTGCCGCATTTGGCACCAGTATGGGGGCCATCCCGACCTGTGAGCGCGTCAACGAAACCTGGAGCACCACTGGCTCTGAAGGATGACCTGATCGGCCTCCGGCACGGTGCCGGGGGACGGGCCATGCGCCGCCTCATCCAAGAGACGCTCGCGGCGGGGTTCACCGACGCGCCGGCCGACGGGATCGGCCTCGCCGCGATGGATGACGGCGCCGCGCTCCGCATCGGGGACCGCTGGCTCGTTGTCACGACCGACTCCCACGTTGTGCACCCGATTTTCTTCCCCGGCGGCGATATCGGGCGCTTGGCGGTGGCCGGCACGGTGAACGATCTGGCGATGATGGGTGCGACGGAGCCGCTCGCGCTCACGTGCGCCATCATTCTTGAAGAGGGGTTCCGCCGCTCCGACCTGGAACGGGTCCAGCGGTCCCTTCAAGAGACCTGCCGGGAGGCCGGTGCCACAATCGTGACCGGCGACACGAAGGTGATGGGGCGGGGAGAGCTCGATGGGATCGTCATCAACACTACCGGCGTCGCGCTGACGTCGACGGTGGTGCGGGACGCCGGGTTGCGGGCGGGCGATCGCGTCTTGTTGACGGGTACGATCGGGGATCATGGGATCGCGCTGATGGCCCGGCGCCACGGGCTGACCTTCGACGTTGAGTTGGAATCCGACGTCGCACCCATTAACGGCCTGGTCCGCGAGGCGCTGGCCGCCGCGGCCGGCAGCGTCACCGCGATGAAGGACCCGACGCGCGGCGGCGTCGCGAGCGCGCTCCACGAGATGGCGGAGAAGAGCGGCGTCGGCATCGTCGTTGACGAGCCGCAGGTCCCTATCACGCCGGTCGTACGCTCGGCGGCGGAAATGCTCGGCCTGGATCCGTTCCACATCGCGAACGAGGGCAAGGCGCTGCTTGGCGTTCGCCCGGAGGCGGCCGAGCGGGTGCTGGCGGCGCTGCGGGCGCATGGGCTGGGCCGCAATGCGGCGATCGTCGGCACGTGCACCGCGGAGCACGCCGGCCGCGTCGTCCTCGATACCGGCCTGGGCCGGCGCCTAATGACGGAGCCCGAGGGCGAGCCCCTCCCCCGCATATGTTGACGGCGGTCAGGGGCGGGGACGCGGGCCTTGTCCGCGTGGCCGTGATGTGTTCTCGCCGAGCGCCGGGCCTCGACGATTTGATCTCGCGCTCAGCCCGCGGCGGCTCCTACGTCCTCGCCGGCGTGCTGACGAGCTCCCCCGAGTGCGTGGAGCGGGAGCAACTGGCAAGCGCGGATGTACCCCTCGTTGTGCACGACATCCACGACTTCTATGCCCGCCGCGGACTGCCGCTCAGGAGTCTCGACGCCCGGCGTGAGTTCGACGAGGAAAGCGCGCGACTTCTTGCGGCTTTTGACCCGGATCTCGTCATCCTGTGCGGATACCTCCACATCGTCACCGTGCCGTTGCTCGAGGCGCATCCCGACCGGGTCATCAACATCCACGACAGTGATCTGCCGCGGTTTCCGGGCCTGCACGCCGTCCGCGACGCTGTGTTCGCCGGCGAACGTGTGACCCGCTCGACGGTACACTTGGCGACGACGGCAGTCGATGGCGGGCCGCTGCTCTTGCGCTCCTGGGCGTTTCCGACACATCCCCTCATCCATGCCGCGCGCCGTTGGGGAGCGGCCGACATTCTGAAGGCGTTCGCCTACGCCCAGCGCGAATGGATGATGCGGGAGTGTTGGGGCCAGATGCTCGCCGTCGCAATCGAGCTCTTCGCGAATGGAAGGGTGGCAGTCCGCGATGGGCAGTGCGTGGTCGACGGACGCGTGGGTCCGTTGGAGTTGTCCGCCCTCGTCCGGCCCGAGGAGGCGCGCAGCGATCGCCGGCTCGCAGCGCGGCCTTCCGCCGCCCCCGCGCTCTCTTGACGCTCACTCGCTCACCCACGGTTTCGGCCCGGCGCGTCCGGGGCGCTGCAGGCCGTCCCTGATCGATGGAGCACATCCAAGCCGTAAAGGACGGGGCGGTTGGGATCATTACGATCGATCGGCGTGAGCGGCTCAACTCGCTCGACGTGGCGACCGCGCAGGACTTCCGAAAGGCGGGCTTGCAGTATGCCCGTGACGACGCGGTGCGTTGCGTGGTTATCCGCGGGGCGGGTGGCGTGTTCTCGAGCGGCGCCGACCTCAAGTACATCCGCGAGCGGGGCGATGCGCACGACTTCGCCTATCTGCAGCCCGATGGCGTGGGGCCCAATCAGGGATTCGGGGAAAGCTTCAAGCAGATTCTGGAATACATCCACAGCACGATCTCCGAGATCAAGCGCGCGCCGAAACCCTTCATCGCTGCGGTAGACGGCGTCGCGGCGGCGGGGGGGCTCGGCATTGCGATCGCCTGCGACTTGGTGTTTGCATCGGAGCGTTCGAGTTTCGAGTGGGCGTACCACAAGACGGGCCTAACGGGGGCTGAGAGCTCGACCTTTTTCTTGCCCCGGTTGATCGGGTTGCGGAAGGCGCTTGAGCTTGTGCTCCTGAACCCGCGGCTCACCGCTCAGGAAGCCTGCGACCTCGGCCTCGTGAACGCAGTGTTTCCCGTGGATGCCTTTGACAACCACGTGCTCGAAGTCGCGCGACGGTTGGCGGCCGGACCCACCCGCGCTTATGCAGTGGCCAAGACGCTCCTCAACCAAGCGGCCGGCGTAGATCAGCTCGACTACCACCTCGATGCGGAACTCCAGCAACTAACCCGCATCGCCGACTCACCGGACTTCGCCGAAGGGCTCCGCGCCTTCTTCGCCAAAGAAGCGCCCGCTTTTCGCGGCAAGTAGCGCCAGATCCCTTGCGCCGCCGCCCCGGAACCTCCGGAGCGGCGCCTCGCCTGTCGGCCGCTAGCGTCTCGCCCCCCGGCCGCGGAGGACTAGTCCGACAATGAGACCCACCCCCGAGCCGATGAGCGCCGTGAGTGCCAGCTTCCTCGCGTTCCCGAAGGCCACGAACTTGGTCTCTTCGGGACCGATCTCGACTACGCCGACTGGCTTCGCGCTCATGCCTCCACCGGCCCCTTCACCTTCCTCCTGATTGGCCTTCCGCTCCGCACCTTCCGGTAGTGCTGAACCCCTCTTCGTGCCGGTCCCACCACCAAACCCGTACGCTACCCGCGCGACGGGAATGATCGTGCGCCCGTCGACAATGACGGGGTCGCCGTAGACCGTCTTGACGCTGGCGCTCGTGCGCAGATGCTCGGCTGCCGATTCGATCAATTCCTTGGTGCTCATGGGGCACTCCATTCGAGGGTCTGACCCGAATTACGCCTGGCGGTACTGAAAAGGGCGTGAATGCCCCGTGAACCCCAGCTCACACGACCGCGCGCCACCACGCAACGCCGTTTGCGGATTCCCGGGGAGCATCTATACTTCCCTCGAGGATCATGGAAAAGATCAGAATCGAGCAGCACAGTTTCACGGGCGGCCTGTGGGTGCTCGGGTGGCTGTTTGCGATCGGGTACCTCCACCTGAGCTTCTGGAAGGCCGTTCTCGCCCTCCTGCTGTGGCCGTACTACATCGGGGCCGCCCTAGGCGCTCTGCCGCACTGACGGTCCGCCGCGCGACGGCGGTCTTCACGGCGAGAGCTGGAACGGCGGGTAGCAGTCGGTCGTGAGCAGGAAGGCGTAGGCAGCCACTCGCAGCCACCAGCGGAACACGCCCACCACGAAGTCGAACAGTCCCCTCGGATAGCGGCCGGTGAACAGGATCGCGAACCAAGCGATCACGATGCACGCGATGGCCGCGAGACCGAGGAAGCCGAGGACGATGTAGTGGGGAATGGCTAAGAACCATTTGACCAGCGGGAGCCAGCGACCCAGACTCTGGGCGTTGGGATACGTGAGGTCGAGCCGGACTCCTTGATTCTCGTCGGTCGAGGGGTACTCGTCGGTGAGGAGGGCTGCGTACGCCGAGACGCGCGTACTGAACCGCACGAGCGCCAAGTTCCAGTCGAACCACCATCGCGGGTATTTCTGCCGGAACAAGAGCATCAGGACCGTCGCGGGGAACAACACGCCCCCCGAGCCG
>DATNIM010000087.1:0-4745 GCA_035604455.1 Gemmatimonadales bacterium | reverse complement strand
GGCGGATGGATCCGTTTCCACGGGGCCTCGGGCGGACTGGCACGGAGCGCGGTCCACACCACGAGAAGTGATCTGCATCACGCACGACCTCCGCGTCCGAGAAACGTTTCGTCGCCCCAGAGGGTCTCCTCACCACAGACAGTCGACAACAGTGATGTGATGTCCCGCCGGACTGGGCCTTCGTTCCCGGGCGCGGCGAAACCGTCCTCATCGGAGGGGAGCATGAAATCGTGCATCGGAATTGTCGCCGCGCTATCGGTATTCGCGTTGGCGGCCGTAGCGCAGGGCGGGGGAGAGCACGCCAAAAGTGGGGGGCAGGCCTCGCGACCGGAAGTTGGGCACGGGCACATCCCGGCGCGCGGGCCCGCACGCGCACCGGCACATCCGCAGGGCCACGCTGCCGGGGGCGCGCACAGCTTCGTCGAACGGCCCGGACACCCCAACGCGCCGCACGTAGACGCGAGGACGGATACATGGGTGGGCCATGACCGGGCCGAACCCGGCCTTCGCCTCGATCATCCGTGGGCGCACGGCCACTTCACCGGCGAGATCGGACCGCGGCGAATCTACCGCCTGGAAGGCGGCGACTATCATCGCTTCGGCTTCGAGGGCGTGTTCTTCAGCGTCGCCCCGGTCGATTACGCGTATTGCAACGACTGGTTCTGGGACCGGGACGACATCGTGTTGTACGACGACGCCGATCACCCCGGTTTCTATCTGGCCTACAACGTCCGCCTTGGGACGTACGTGCACGTGGAGTTTCTCGGGAGCTGACAGCCGGCGCTCCACAACCGGAGGAGCGAGGGCTCGCGGAGCCCCGATCGTCGCCGTGAGATCGCCGGCCGGGCGTCGCCTGCCTTCGCTCTACAGCTCCCGCCGGAACAGCTCGAGGGTTCGCGCGAACGCGTCACGACTCGCCCGCACGTTATAGCTCGGTCTCGTGTCGTTGAAGAACGCATGGGGGGCGCCGTCGTAAATGTGGTACTCGAACCGTTTGTGGTGCCGCTCCATGGCGGCCGCAAAGTCCGCGATCCCGGCGTTGACGCGGGTATCGAGCGCGCCGTAGAACCCGAGCACCGGGCAGGTGACGTTCGCCACGGCATCAAGGGGCGGTGCGCCGCCGTAGTACATGGCCGCGGCGCTGAGGTGAGGGCAGGCGCACGCGAGCCGGGCGGTCAGGGTCCCGCCCAAACAGTACCCGACCGCGCCGATCTTCGCGGTTTGCGACATCGGGTGGCCCCGCAGGTACTCGACCGCGGCCAGGAGGCCCGGCACGAACGCATCGATCCGGCTCATGACGGACGTGAACAGGGCCTGAAACGACTCGCTCAGGTTCGACCGGGCCGGCTCGGGGAGGGCGGCGAGGGCCTGGTCCCGCGCGGCCGGGTCGGTCCACGCGGCGGGTGGCATGGTGTTGATGAACTGCTTCAGCGCCTCGAGCCGCGGCCGGGAGAGCGGGTCGGGACGGGTGCCGTGTTCGGCGAAGAGGTCAGGGGCGAGCGTGAGGTATCCGGCCCTCGCAAACCTCGCGGCAACGTCTTCGATGTGCGGGTCGACCCCCCAGGCCTCCTGTATTACGACGATCGCGGGAATGGGGGGCGTGGCGCGCTCCGGCCACGTCGTCAGGCCCAGGTGCTCGCCGCTCGTTCCGAACCGGACCCACTCGTTCTTGAACATGCCGTGTCCCCGAGGCCGCCGTCCCGGACGCCGGGGGGCGACGCAAGTGTGAAGGTGATGTCAGGCGCAAGGCACCCGCGATCCCGGCGATCCGAGTCAGCCGCGATCGTTCGAGTACGCCGCCGGTCGCTCGCCGATGTCCCAGAGGTAGCTGTATTTGAGAAACGCCGAATACGCTGACAACGCCGCGCGAATAAAGCCCGCGCGTCCGTCGAGGAACCCACCCAGCACGATGTAGTCCCGCACGAACCACCAACACGGCCGGGCCACGATGTCGAGCGTGCTCGCGCGGCGCCCGCGGGCGTGCAGGTCGAGGGCCGCCCAGCGGGCGTAGGCGACGATCTTCTGCAGGTGATGGGTGAGGTCCCGATAGGACGTGTGGCGGATCAGGCCGTACAACGTGCCCGGGTTTGGGACCGGCTCAAGCCGCTCGTGGACCCGGGTATTCACGAAGCGCCGCGTCCGTGGGAACAACCGGACGTGCCAGTCCTGGCGGCCCGCCCGAGCATCGTGGTCGAGATAGAGGTTTTCCCGCGGAATGCGGTAGGCTCCGTGAGTCGGGGCGGCGAGGGTGGTGCCGAGCTCGGCTCGCAGCGCGTCGGTGACCCGCTCGTCCGCGTCGAGTGCAAGCACCCACTCGTTGCGCGCCGCGGCGATCGCCGCATTGCGTTGCCCGGCGATCGTCTGGCCCGGGACAAGGAGCACGGTCGCGCCGTTCTCGCGTGCAAGGACGACGGTGTCATCGGTCGAACCACCATCAGCGACGATGACCTCGTCTGCCCAGGCGAGCGACTGCAGCGCGTTCGCGATCTGCCAGCCCTCGTTGAGCGTCGGGATAACCACGGTCAGCGGTAGCTTGCGATCGGCCATGCGGTCTCAGGCGAGACGAGCCGAATTATATCGTCCGGCCCGCGCGCTGGAGTTAGACCGAGCGGGCGCGTTGCAATGGAGAACGCGCTGCACTCCCGCTCGTTCGCGAGCAGCAGGGATGCGCCAACGGGTGTCTAGGGCGCGGACGTTTCGGGACTGCCCGAGCCGAGCGATTCCTCGAGGGCTTGTCGCGCGAGCGTGGCTCGCCCGTTCGAGGCGGCCAGGCTGTCGATGATTGCCCGCCGGACTTCGTCGACCGTGATCGCGGCCATCCCGCCTGTGCGGCCCCGCCGCGGTTTGAAAAGAATCCGGTGCCCGGGCGAGGTAGACGGGTAGGGCCCATAGACGACCGGTGATCCTGAACCGAAGAGTGCCACCGTTGGCACTCCGAGCGCCGCGGCGGCGTGCATTGGACCTGAGTCCGTGCCCACGAACAAGACCGCGCGCCGCAGCAGGGCCGCGAGATCGAGGACGCTCGCGCCTGGCCACGTGGTCACGGCGTAGCCGCCGGACGCCGCGGCCACGAGATCCGCGAGCGGCCGCTCCGCGGGTCCGAAGCAGACGATCGAGCGGATGCCCATCTCCTCCCCGAGCCACCGCGCAATCTCGCCGAACGACTCGGCCTTCCACTGCTTGTCGGGTCTGGCCTTGCTGCTTCCCGGATGGATCACGGCGAACGGACCCGTGACCGTGTCGCGCAGGAAAGCCTCGGCGCGCGCCGTGCTTTCGATCGGCTCGGGGACTCGAAACGTCGCCCCGTCGGTCGAAGCCCCGAGATAGGCCACCGCCGCGAGGAACTTGTCGGTCAGGTGCGTGGGCCAGACCGGGGGCGTGACGTGCCGGTTGTTGAACCAGTAGTTCCACTCCTGGCAGTATGGGCGGGCGTACCCCACGCGCACGGGGGCGCCCGACGCCCAACTCAAGAAGCCCCCCTTTAAGTTCGCCTGGATGTCGAGCGTGACGTCGTAGCGCTCGGCCCGGAGCTCGCGTACGAAAGCGAGGACCTCTCGCACGAGGGTGGGCCACCGCCACGGCTTGCCTAGCGCACCCCGCCAGCGCCCCCGCGGGAAGTAGTGCATGCGGTCGATCCCCGGGTGGGCAGCGATCAGATCGGAGGTCCGATCGTCCGCTACGTATCCGACGTACGCCCCTGGGAACGACCGCCGGAGCGCGTCGATCGCCGGCAGGACGAGCACGACGTCGCCCAGCGCCCCGGGTCGGGCGATGAGCAACCGTTGAAACGTTGGTGCGTCGGGATTCGCCACGCCTAGCCGGCGGCGGCCCGCCCGGCTGGGACTCCGCGCTCCAGGATGTGGTAGGGAGAGAGCTCCTGCAAGCGACAGTTCGCAAGCGGGATGATGAACGTGTTGACGAAGGCAAACTGGCCCGAGATGCAGGCGTGGCTCACACTGTCGGTGAAGACCATCCAGGCCGAAGCAGGCTCGAACTCGAACTGCTCGTGGCCCTCCGTGGTCTCCTGGAACGCCGGGGTGTCCTTCAGAAAGTTGTGGAACCGCCGCATCGTGCGGTCGTAGGGCGAGCCGTCGAGGAGCCGCGCAGCGGGGAGGAATCGCCCGACCATCCGCGTGACGCCGCTGCGGAGTCGGTTAAAGGGAGTCGGGGCGAGCCCTGCGTGGGTAACGCCCGCTGCGCCACCCCAGCGCGCGAACACCGTTGCGAAATCGCCCTTCGAGACCCAGACGCGGGGCTTGGTCGGGTTCAGGTTGACGAAGAACCGCAGAATGCGATCGCCGTGCGTGGCGCCGTAGGCGCCCGCGTCGAAGTGGACGAGCTCATTCGAGGCGTGGGCGCCGAGGTTGCGGCCCTGTTCCTCGAGCGGTCGGATGCTGCACGTCGCGACGACCCAGCCTGGCGTGAGCTCGGGAATCGCGCGTTTGAGGAAACCCTCGACCGCAGCACTGTGCCGCTTGAGGATCGCCGTGATCCGCGCTCGTTCCTCCGGGGTGCCCTCGAACCCCCGCACAGTGTCCGTCTCCGGGTGGTAGCTGATGTTCTTGAGCTTGAGACGCTGCGGGAGCTCATGCAGCAGGAAGGCATTGTCCGTCGCTTCGGGCAGCGGCACGGGACTCGGAGCGAATTTGACGATCCGGCCCCGCTCGAGATCTTCGGCAATCCGGCCGGGTAGCGACGTCGACGCCGAATATTCGGCGAGCATGCGCGATAGCCTACCTGCGCGC
>DATNIM010000086.1:0-2051 GCA_035604455.1 Gemmatimonadales bacterium | reverse complement strand
GGTCCAACCACGCGCGCGTCGACAAACGGAAACCGATCGAGGAGATAGCGGCGACCGTAGGCGTCTCGGCTCCCGCGCCTGGCCAGCAACCTCACATCGGCCCCGAACCGCCGCTCGATGGCGATGCCGAAGGCAGCCTGGAACATCTGATTGCCGAGTCCGTCGGAAAGACCAACGAAGACCTCGCCCATCGCGATCCTCGCCCTGCGGCGCCCCCAAGCGGCGGGAAATCACTAAGCAAATTCAGCGACGCCGGAACAGCCCTTGCGCAGCCGTCGGTGGGGTCGAGCCCGCCGCACTTCACCGGCAGGTTTCCTGCCTCGCAAGCGACGCCGCTCGAAGCGGACGCTCAGCGGCGCGGATGCGGGCAAGCGAGCGAAAGCCCCGCTCCGGGACGCCCGCGGAGTCGATGTGGAGGTTCCTGCCCTCGCTGGTGCTGTTGTTCCACCACTTTTCTGGTGGTGGTGATGGTGGTGGTGGTGTGATGGATCAACAGCATCGGCAGGGGGCGAAGCCCCTAGACGAGCAGGAACGCTACACAATCGAACTCCGCGGACAGCCTTGATTTAACCACGACCGAGGACCCGCTCAGGGAAACGCTGAGTGCGGCGAATCCCCCGTCCTATTTGAGACCTTGACGCAGGCAGCGGGGGACAGCACCAACGAGTGGGTCGAGGACGACCACCTCGGCGTCTCAATGTGCCCGAGATGCGAATCGAACGCTTAGCCATCAAAGACATCTTGTCGCTGACGCCAACGAAGCATGGTGACGAGAGGGGTTTCTTCTCCGAAGTCTTCAGGAGCGACGTGCTCGCGGCGGAAGGCGTTCAAGCGACGTTCGTGCAAGACAATCACGCGTTGTCGGCGCAACCCGGCGTCTTGCGCGGTTTGCACTTTCAGGCCCCCCCGCACGCCCAAGGCAAGTTGGTCCGTTGCACCCATGGCGCGATCCTCGACGTGGCGGTCGATATTCGCCACGGTTCGCCAACGTACGGTCGCCACGTAGCGGCGGAGATCAGCGCCGCGAACTGGATGCAGATCTGGGTGCCGCCGGGCTTTGCCCACGGCTATGTCACGTTGGAGCCGGGTTGTGAGGTTCTATACAAAGTGACCGACTACTATGATCCGGCATCCGATCGCGGGATCGCGTGGGACGATCCGGACCTGGCGATCGACTGGCGGCTGCCGGCTGCGTCGATGGTGCTGTCCGACAAGGACCGGCGACATCCGCGGCTGACCGATATACCTCCCGTCTTTCGATATCCGGCCTGATTGGGCCGGCGATCGGTCGGAGAGGCGCCCATGCGGGTTTTCGTTACCGGCGGTGCGGGTTTCATCGGGTCGGCGGTCTGCCGCCACCTGGTCCAAGACCTTGGCCAGGACGTGGTGGTGATCGACAAGCTGACCTACGCCGCGAGCTTGGCTTCCCTCGCGACGATCAGCGACAGCCCGTCCTATCGGCTGGAGCAGGTCGACATCTGCGACGCCGCTGCGATTGGCGCGCTGTTCGACACCTATCGACCCGACGCTCTGATCCACCTGGCGGCCGAGAGCCACGTCGACCGATCGATCACCGGCTCGCGGGTCTTCTTGGACACCAATGTCGCGGGGACCTTCACCCTGCTGGAGTGCCTGCGCGCCCACCTGGCAGGCCCCGGGCGCGCGAAGTCCGCCAGCTTCCGCTTCGTTCACGTGTCCACCGATGAGGTGTACGGCTCGCTGAGCGGAGACGGAACCTTCAACGAAGCCACAGCCTACGATCCGAGCTCGCCTTACTCGGCCACGAAAGCCGCGTCCGACCACCTGGCGAGAGCCTGGTTCCGGACCTATGGCCTTCCGGTGATCGTGACCAACTGTTCGAACAACTTCGGTCCGCACCAGTTTCCCGAGAAGCTGGTCTCGCTGGCCATCCTGAACGCATCGGAGGGCCTGCCCCTGCCGGTGTATGGCGATGGATCCAACGTTCGCGACTGGCTGTACGTGGAGGACCATGCCCGCGCGTTGGCGCGCGTGCTCGAGCGCGGCGTCCCCGGCGAGACCTACAACGTCGG
>DATNIM010000085.1:0-12744 GCA_035604455.1 Gemmatimonadales bacterium | reverse complement strand
ACCCGCGGGGAACAGCGTGATCGACTCGGGTGCCTCCTCTACCGGGAACCGAGCCGAGATCATTACGTTCGTTCGCCACCATGGTTGCGACACGGATCGATCTGCTGGACCCCTGGGATGTGGCCCGCCTGGGCGGTATTGAGATCGTAGCCCGGGGCGTGGTGGAGGGGTTTCTCTCGGGCGTCCACCGCTCTCCCTTCCGCGGATTCTCGGTTGAATTCACCGAACATCGCGCCTACCAGCCGGGTGACGAGCTGCGCTACCTCGATTGGCGGATGCTGGCGCGCTCAGACCGCCTGTTCGTGAAGCAGTTCGAAGAAGAGACGAACCTCCGCGCCATGATCTTGATCGACGTGAGTCGCTCCATGGCGTGGCGGGGCGCCGACGCGCGCCTGACGAAGCGGGCGTATGTCGACCGCCTGGCCGCCGCCCTCGCCCTCGTGCTCCTCCGCCAGCGCGACGCAACGGGTCTGATCGCGTTCGACGACGCGGTGCGCACGGTGGTGTCCGCGCGCGTGAAGGGCGGTCAGTGGGCGCGCCTGGTGCGCGCCATCGTGGAGACGCCGGACGGGGTCGGGACGGCGGCGGAGCCCGCCCTGCGCCAGGTCACGTCGCTGCTCACCCGTCGCGGACTCGTCGTTCTCATGTCGGACCTGTTGCTCGACCGCCGGTTGACCATGACCGCACTGCAGTATCTCCGCCACCGGGGTCACCACGTGATCGTCTGCCACGTGGTCGATCCCGCCGAACTCGAGCTCAGCGGACCGGCGGAAGTCAGGTTCCGCGACCCGGAATCGCAGGCGACCCTCGTCGTTCGCCCGCGGGAGTTGGCCCGTGCCTACGAGGCCACCGTGGCGCGCGAGACGATCGCCTGGCGCAGCACGTGCCGCCGACAGCGGATCGCGTATCACCAAGTTCGCACCGACCTGCCGTTCGGCCTCGCGCTGCGTATGCTCGGGTGACTTTTCTTCACCCGCTCGTCTTGCTCGGGCTCGCCGCCGGTGCGATCCCGACGCTCCTTCACCTGCTCGCTCGCCATGAGCCGCCCGACGCAGACTTTCCGGCACTCCGCTACCTGACCGAAGCCGAGCGCCGGAGCGCCCACCGGGTGCGGCTCCGGCATCTCATCCTGCTTGCCCTGCGCACGGCTCTCGTGCTCTTGATCGTGCTCGCAGCCGCGCGTCCGCTGCTGCGGACCACGGCGGGCGGGGGGCATGCGCCCACCGCCCTCGTCGTCATCTTCGACAACTCACCATCCGCGGGCGCGGTGGTTGAGGGGCGACCAGTGCTCGAGCGGCTGCGGGAGGTAGCGCGCGGCTCGGTCAACGCTGCGCGCCCGGAGGACCATCTCTGGTTGATGCTCGCGGACGGCGTCGCGCGAGCCGGGGAGCGCTCCGCGCTCCTCGCCGTCATCGACAGCGCGGGCGTCGCGCCGTGGCGCCTGGATCTTGGGGACGCCGTCACGAGGGCGGTCCAGGTCATCAGCGACGACCCCTTGCCGAACCGCGAGGTACATGTCGTGAGCGACCTCGAGCGCTCGGCGCTGGGCAGTGCTCGCGTCGAGGCTCGAGGTACGCTCGTGCTCGTTCTCGCCGGCGCGACACTGCCCGCTCCGAACCGTGGGGTGGGCCGCGCGGTGGTCACGGACGGACAGCTCGCTGTGAATGTTCTCGGGACACCGGGCACGGATCCCGGGGCCGTGACGGTGCGACTGGGCTCGACGGTCGTCACCCACGCGCTCGCCGGTCCCGGCACGACGCTTACGATCCCATTGCCCGTCGAGCCGCCCGGTTGGTGGCAGGGCGACGTCACGCTCGAGCCTGACGAGTTCCGCGCGGACGACCAGGTGCCATTCGTCTGGCACGTCGCGCGCGAGAGCGACGTCCACCCGGCCTCGGACGTCGGACCTTTCGTGACGGCCGCGCTCGCGGTCCTCGAGACGCGGTCAGGTCCGGTCGTGCGGCTCGGCGGATTGCCTGGGCCGGGGCCGAGCGTGCTCCTGCCGCCGCTCGAGCCCGCACTCGTCGGAGAGCTCGACCGGGCGCTCGCCGCCCGTGGCTCAAGCTGGCGTTACGGGCAGTCCGGGAGTCCAGGCGTGCTTGCCTCGCGGGCTCTCGCTGAGCTCGGCGGGGTCGCCGTAGCCCAACGCTACCGCCTGGAGCGATCAGTGAGCGGCAGCGATTCAGCCATCCTTGCCACCGTGAACGGGGAACCTTGGCTCGTGCGGGACGGCGACCTCGTGCTCGTTGGCAGTCGCCTGGACACGGCCTGGACGGACCTGCCGCGGCGGGTCGCGTTCGTGCCGTTCGTCGATGCCCTCGTGAACCGGCTCGTCCGGGGCGAGACTCCGGTGGAATGGATGGAAGGGCGCCCACGCATCGAGTTCCGCGTGCGGGGCTTAGACACGGTAGGCGCTAAGGTCTACGGTCTCGACCCCCGAGTCTCGGACCTGACGGCTGCGACCGCGGAGGAGGCACGGGGGCTCGGGGGTATGGTGCTCCCGGCGGCGCAGTTTGCCGCCGCGAGCTTTGCAGGCGGGCGCCGCGCCGACGCGAGCGGTCTCCTGCTCGCGCTTGCGCTCGTGGTGGCCGGCGCTGAGCTCGGCGTCGCCACGCTCGGTCGCTAACCGTGCTCGAGTTCCTGCTCGACCAGATGGAGGAATTGCCGGCGACGCGCGCCTTGCTCGAGGCGTTGCCCGCGGCTGGCGCCGAAGTCCGTGCAGGGGGGTTGCCCGGCTCGAGTGCGCCCGTGCTCGCCGCGACGCTCGCCCGCCGTTTGCCGCAACGGCTCTTGGTAGTCGTGACCCCGACACCCTCCGACGCCGACCGGTGGCTCGCCGACCTGCAAACGCTGCTCGGGTCAGCGGTCGCGCTCTATCCGCAGCGCGAAGGTCTGGGCGCCGAAGAGCCCCACTTCGAGATCGCGGGCGAACGGGCTGAAACGCTCGACTTGCTGTTGCGGGGGGACGCCCGCGTGCTTGTCACGAGCGCGCGGGCGACGGCCGAGCGGACGGCCGTGCCCGCGACCCTTGCCGCGCTTGCCCTCACGCTCGAGCCCCGGGGAGAGTCGGGTCCCCCGGGTCCCGGGCTCGGGGCGGTGTCAGAGCGCCTGGTCGCGATGGGGTACTCGCGCGTACCGACCGTCACCGAAGTCGCCGAGTTCAGCGTGCGCGGCGCCATCATCGACGTCTACGGGTTCGGAATGGCCTCGCCTGCGCGGCTCGAATGGTGGGGCGACGACCTCATTTCGCTGCGCGCGTTCGATTTGGACACCCAGCGGTCGGGCGACGCGCTCCCGCGCGTGAGCGTGCTCCCGATTCGCACCGAACCGCAGGCGTCTCCCGCCTCGGTCTCGCGCTCGTCGCTCCTTGAGGTGCTGCCGGCGGGGACGCTCCTCGTCGTGGATCAGGAGCCGACGGTCGTTCGCGACGTGGAGCGCGCCTGGGATGAGGCCGCCCACCATCTCGAAGTGGCGCGCCGCTTGGGCGAGGAACCGCCGGCGCGTGCCGACCTGTGGCTCGAGCCGAGCGCGTGGCGGGCGGCGTTCCGCGCGTTCGGGCGCCTCGTGCTGAGTGAGGCGGACGCGGAGGTCCGCTGGCCGATTGTGCCTCCGGAATCCGTCGAACGGGACCTGAACCGCCTGCGTCAGGTCGTCGCCTCCGAGCCACCGACCGTCATCCTTTGCGACAACGAGGGCCAACTCGAGCGGCTGGAGGAGCTCCTCGGCACGGGAGCCGGGCGGCTCGCCGTGGGCGCGTTGGACGGCGGCTTCGTCATGCCGACGCTCCGGGTCCTGACCGACCACCAAGTGTTCCGCCGGGCGCGCCGCATCAGGCGCCCGCACCGCTACCGCGCCGCCGCGCCGAGCGCGGCTCGACCGCTCGCCCTCGGCGGCTACGTCGTGCATCTCGAGCACGGTATCGGCATCTATCGAGGGCTGCAGACCATCGTTGTGGGCGAGGGGACGCTCGAGGTCGCCGTCGTCGAGTACGAGGGCGGCGATCGCTTGAACGTCCCGCTCTACGGCCTGGACCAACTCGAGCCCTACCGCGCCGCGGCGGACGGCGACGCGCCGCCGCCCCGCCTGCACCGTCTGGGGGGAACCGCCTGGCAGCGCCAGCGCGACAAGGCGCGCGCCGCCATCCGCGGCATGGCGGACGAGCTGCTCGACCTCTACGCCCGCCGCCAGCTCGCCCCGGGGTTCGCCTTCCCCGCCGACACCCCGTGGCAGCGGGCGCTCGAGTCCGCGTTCCTGTATGAGGATACGCCGGACCAGCGCCGGGCGACCCTCGAGGTGAAGCGCGACATGGAACGCGCGCACCCGATGGACCGGTTGCTCGTCGGCGATGTCGGGTATGGGAAGACGGAAGTGGCGGTGCGGGCCACGTTCAAGGCGGTGCAGGCGGGCAAACAGGTGGCGGTGCTCGTCCCGACCACCATCCTTGCCGAGCAGCATGGGCGCACCTTCCGGGAACGGCTGGCCGACTACCCGGTGCGGATCGAGGTCCTCTCGCGCTTTCGGCGGCCCCTTGAGACGCGCGGGGTGCTCGCGCGCCTCGCCCAGGGCGAGGTCGACGTCGTGATCGGTACCCACCGGCTGCTCTCACCCGACGTCCGGTTCCATGATCTGGGGCTCCTCGTCGTGGACGAAGAGCACCGCTTCGGGGTGCGCGCGAAGGAACGCCTCAAGGCGTTAAAGCTCACCGTCGACGTTCTGACCCTCACGGCCACGCCCATCCCCCGGACGTTGCACCTATCGATGGCGGGGCTGCGAGACCTGACCCTGCTCGAGACGCCACCCAAGGACCGCTCGGCCGTGGTCACGTTCGTCGAGCCGTGGGACGACGGGCTCCTCGAGGAGGCGCTCGCCCGGGAGCTCGATCGGAGCGGGCAGGTGTACGTCGTGCACAACCGGATCGAGACCATCGCGACCATCGCCGAGCGCGTGCGCCGCCTCGCGCGCCCGGACATTCGGATCGCGATCGCCCACGGGCAGATGGCGGAGCGCGAGCTCGACCACGTGATGGCCCGCTTCGTGAGCGGCGAGCTGGACATCCTCGTCGCGACGGCCATCGTCGAGTCGGGGCTCGACGTGCCGAATGCCAATACGATGATCGTCGATCGCGCCGACCGCTTCGGGTTGGCCCAGCTGTATCAGTTGCGCGGCCGCGTCGGGCGCAGCCACCGCCGGGCCTATTGCTACCTCTTGGTACCGGACCTCGTGGATCAGGCGGCGGACGAGCGGTTGCGCGTGCTCGAGCACCACACGGACTTGGGATCGGGCTACCAGATCGCCCTGCGGGACCTTGAGCTCCGCGGGGCGGGGAACCTGCTCGGCCGCGACCAGGCCGGCCACGCGCAGGCCGTGGGGTTCGATACCTACCTGCGCTGGCTCGAGGAGACCGTACGGGTCCTGCAGGCCGCAGACCTCCCGGGAGCCGCGCGCGGCGAGCCCCCAGAGGTCGTGCTCGATCGGCCGGCCCACCTGCCCGATGCGTACGTTCCGGATGACGCGGCGAAGCTCGATCTCTATCGCCGCCTGGCGCGGGCGGAGGAGCCCTACCACATTGCCGCCGTGCGAGAGGAGTTGCGCGACCGGTTCGGGCCGCTGCCCCCGGAGGCCGAACGCCTGCTCCTGGTCGCAGAACTCCGCGCCTTGGGCGCCCGCGTGGGCCTCTCCACCGTTCTCGTGGCCGGGGACGAGGCGCGACTCACGTTTCGCGCGGGGGCACACCCGCGCCTCGCGGGCCTCACGGCGGCCTTCGACGCCGTGCAGTTCGAAGCCGAAGTGCGCCGGTCGGCGCCCCTCTCCCTCAGGTTGCGACGGCTCGGCGGCGAAGCCGTGGGCCCTGGACTCGTGCGGGCGCTGACCGCGGTCGCGGTCCCGTCCCGCCCGTAGCGAGCCGCCATGCGGTGGGTGCCGCTCGTTCTCGGACTCGGCCTCGCGGGGTGTGGAACCGGCCCCGCGGCCACGGCCGCCGGCCAGACCCTCACCGTCAATCGCCTCGCGCGCTGGATTGCCGAGGTCAGACGCACGCAACCCCGATCCTCGCATTACGAGGCGATCGCTGCCCTCTACGTCGACGACATGCTGTTCGCCGATGCCGTAGCCCGCGGCCGCGACCTCGACGATTCACTCCTCATCCTGGCCGCGCGCTGGCCCCTTGTGGCACAGCTGCGCTGGACCCGGCTGCGAGACGTCCTGGCAACGGCGCGCGGTCCGCTCACCTCGGCGGAGGTGGACTCGGCCTACCAGGCCGGGCGGCTGCGGCTGATGCAGCACGTGCTCCTCCGTTTGTGGGCCGACGCCCCGCCCGCCACCGTGGCAAGGACCGAAGCGCGGGCAGAAACGTTGCGCCGGGAAATCGTGGCAGCACACGGGACGACGTTTGCGGCGGTCGCGCGCCGCTATTCCGAGGATCCGTTATCGCGCGCGGGTGGCGGGTACTTGAACGTGGGGGGGCGAGAGGAGTTCTTGAGTCCCTTCGACACGGTGGCGTGGTCGCTCGCCCCGGGCGAGATCAGCGCGGTCACACGCTCGCCGTTCGGCTTCCACATCATCCGCCGCCCGCCGCTTGAGGAAGTCCGGGCCGCCTACGCCGCCGGGCTCGCGCGGCTCTTCATCGCCCACGAGGACTCCGCTCGCCTGCGCCGCCTCGCCGCGGCGGCCCACGTGTTGGTCGAGGCCAACGCGCCCGAGCTTGTGCGCGAGATGTTGGGCGACCTGATCGCGGCCCGGACCGATCAGCGGTGGCTCGTGCGGTGGGAAGGAGGCGGACTCCGGGTGACGGACGTCGCGCGCTGGTTGTTCGCGCTGGAACCCGGGCAGGTCGCCTTGCTGCCGACCGCGAGCGACGCGCAGGTGCGGCAATTTCTCGAGGTGATCGCGGCGCGCGAGCTCGTCCTCGCCGAGGCCGATTCCGCCCACGTGGGCCTCAGCCCGACCGAGTGGCAAACCCTCCGGGCCCAGCACGACTCCTCCATTCGCGACGTGGAGGAGGCGCTGGGCGTCACGCCCGCGGCGCTCGGGGATGCGACGCCTGACGCGCGTCGCGCGCTCGCCGCCACGCACGTGCTCGCCTACCTTGACCGGATGTTCGGCAACAACGTACCGTTCGTGGCAGTGCCGCCGCTTCTTGCCTCGGTCCTCCGTGATAGTGCGACGTGGTCGATCAACCGCCGGGGCGTGGCGGCGGCCGGCGTGCGAGCCGACCAGCTCTTGGCCGCGGGTGCCGCAGGACCGGGAGGGCCGGCTCCGCTCGACACCGCGCATGGGAAGGGCCCCTAGTATGCGTCCACCGTTCATCATTCTCTGTGCACTCGTCGCGACGTGGGTGCGACCGGCGGCGGCGCAGCAGCCGCACGTGGGGCCGCACGCGCAGGTGCTCGACCGGATCGTGGCCGTCGTGGGGTCGGTGCCCATCCTCCTCTCGCAGGTCGAGGAACAGTTCCTCCTCGCCCAGTCGCAGGGAGCGAAGGTGCCTAACGATTCGGGAGCCCGGATGGCGGCTCGACGCGCGCTGCTCGAGCAGATGATTGACGAAGAGCTGATGGTGCAGGAGGCCCAGCGCGACACGAGCATCAAAGTCACCGATCAGGAGATCGACGACGAAGTCAACAAGACCGTCGACAACGTGCGCAAGCAGTTCAGCTCACAAGAGGAATTCCTGACCCAGCTGCGCACGGCCGGCTTTTCGACGGAGGACGACTGGCGCCGCTGGCTCGGTGACACGCAGCGCCGCACGATCTTGCAACAGCGCCTGATCGAGACCTTGAAGCAGACGAAGAAGCTGCGCTCGATTCCGCCGACCGACGCTCAGCTCAAGGAGTTCTGGGACCGCGACTCGACGCAGCGACCCAAGCACCCGCCCCTGATCTCGTATCGCCAGATCGTCATGGCGGTGAAGCCCGATTCCGTGGCGCTGGCGCGCGCCCTCGCGCTTGCCGACTCGCTCATGGAGGCTCTGCGGCACGGGGCGCCGTTTGGCGAGACGGCCAAGCGCTTCTCGGCCGACAGCGAGACGCGCTCGCAGGGCGGTGAGCTCGGCTGGTTCCGCCGGGGGGTCATGGTGAAACCCTTCGAAGACGTCGCGTTCCGCCTGAAGCCCGGGGACATCTCGGACGTCGTCCCCACGCAGTTCGGCTTCCACATCATTCAGGTCGAACGCGCCGAGCCGGCGGAGGTCCAGGCGCGCCACGTCCTCATTCAGCCCGAGATCATGCCCGCCCAGGTCGTGCTGACCCGGCACCTGGCGGACTCGGTGCATGACGCGTTGGCCAGCGGAGCGCCGTTCGATACGCTCGCCAAGCGCTACGGCGACCCGAGCGAGCCACGACTCGTGGAAACGCTCCCCGTGCCGCAGCTGCCGGCCGAGTACCAGGCAACGCTCGGCACCGACACGACGCTCGGGGTCAAGGCGCCCTTCGAAATCGGCAAGAACAGCGGGCGACCGAAGATCGTCGTCGTGGAAGTCACGAAATGGGAGGCGGGGGGCGAGCTCTCCTTCGCCGATGTCCGCGACCGGCTCCGCGACCAGCTCGGCGAGCAGCTTGCGGTGAAGCAGTACCTCGACCGCATGCGGCGCACGACCTTCATCGACATCCGCCTCTAACCCGTGGCCACCCGGCCGCGGCTCGCCGTCGCGCTCGGGGATCCCCGCGGCATCGGGGCTGAGGTGGTGGCGCGGGCGCTCGCGGCCCCCCTTGAGGCCGACATCACGCTGATCGGGGCCGCCGACCTGCTCGCGGGCGTCCCAGCGGCGCACCGAGTCCCGGTGGGGTCCTGGGGATTCGGGCTGGGCGAGGACGGCCGGCGCGGGCTTTCCCCCGAACGGCAGGCCGGGATCCCGGCGTCAGCCGAACTCGCGGCGCTCGCCGGGGACTTGGCCGGCCGCTCGATCGCGAAGGCTGTCGAGCTCGTCACGAGCGGCGCCGCCGACGCCGTGGTCACGGCACCCGTCAACAAGCACGCGCTCCACCTCGCCGGATACCGCTATCCAGGCGTCACCGAGTTTCTCGCACATTTGGCCGGCGACGTGGAAGTCGCGATGATGCTCGCGACGGGTCCGCTGCGCGTGGTGCTGGTGACCACCCACCTCCCGCTGCGCGAGGTGGCCGACCGCGTGACGACCGAGCGCGTCCTGTCGATCGGCCGGATTACCGCGGCCGCGCTCACGCAGTGGTGGGGCCTCGAGCATCCACGCCTCGCGGTGTGCGCGCTCAATCCGCACGCTGGCGAAGGGGGACTCTTCGGTGACGAAGACACGAGGGTGCTCGCACCGGCCGCCCGACTCCTCGGGGCCGCGGGCCCGCTGCCGGCCGACACCGTGTTCGTGCGCGCGCTGCGAGGGGAGTTCGACGCGGTGCTCGCGCCCTACCACGACGTCGGGCTCACGGCGATCAAGGTGGCGGGATTCGGCAAGGGCGTGAACGTGACGCTCGGGCTTCCGTTCCCGCGCACGGCTCCCGATCACGGCACGGCGTTCGACATCGCTGGTACGGGCGTCGCGGACGCTGGCTCCATGCGCGTGGCGCTCGAGGTGGGCGCGGAGCTCGGGAGCAAGGCCCGTGCGGCGCGCGGAGCGGCCTAGCGGGCCTTCTCCGTCGCGCGGCGCAACCGCTCGAGCAGACGCTCGTGGCGGTCCAGTTTGAGCTTGTGGCTCGCCCGGTTCACGACCAGCACCGCCCCCACATCAAGGATTCGCGCCCGCTCGACGAGCTCGTTTTCACGCAACGTGCGTCCCGTGTCCACCAGATCCACGATCCAATGCGAGAGCCCGAGCAGTGGGGCCACCTCGACCGAGCCGGCCACCGCGATCACCTCGATCGCGAGCCCGCGGTCGGCAAAGAACGCGCGGGTCAACCGCGGGTACTTGGTCGCCACGCGCGGCGTGGCCCCGCCCGGCAGCGAGGGATAGGGGGCCTCCGCCTTGCTTGCCACGACCATCCGGCAGGCCCCGAAGCCGAGCGCGAAGGGCTCGAGCACGTCCGGTTCGGCTTCGCGGAGCACGTCCGTGCCCGCGATTCCCAAGTCGGCGGCACCGGACTCGACGTACACGGGCACATCCGCTGGTTTGACGAAGAGGAAGGCGAGCTCGCCGTCCGTCGTTGGGACGAGGAGCCGGCGGGAGCTCGACGGCTCGGCCGATTCGTAGCCGGCGGTGCGCAGCAGGGCGAGCGCGGGCTCGAGCAACCGGCCCTTGGCGAGCGCCACAGTGAGGGGGGCGCGCGCGTTCATGGAGCTTGGTCGGCCAACGCGTTCAGATCGAGGGCCACGCCCACGGCCGGTAACGCTCGCCCAAATCGGGCCATGAGGTCGTCGTAGCGGCCCCCAGCGCCCACGGCGGTGCCCACGCCCGCGGCGAAGATCTCGAAGTGCATGCCGGTGTAATAGTCCAGGCCACGCACCTCGCCGAAATCGTAGACGACGTGGCGCCGCTCCTCGGCCGACAACGCGGCATCGATCGCCCGCAACCGTGCCACGGCCGCTTCCGCTTCGGGCGCCAGCTCGGCCGCGCGATCGAGCGCCTCGCGGCGCCCGATGACGAAGGGCAGGGTCCGAAGCGTGCCACGCGTTCGCGCGGCGAGGCCGGCGGCGTCCTTGCGGCCGATCAAGTCGCGGACCGTCGCGCGCTCGCCCGGGTCGAGCGCGTCGAGCGCGGGGGCGAGCGCGCCCGCGTGGCCCACGTTCAGCTGGAACTCGGGCGGCGCCGCCCGCCGCATGAGGTCGAGGGCGAGCTTGAGGATCTCGACGTCCGCCGCCACGCTCGCATCCCCCAGAAGCTCGGCCCCGACTTGGAGGATCTCGCGCGGCCTGCGGCCCTCGCGGCCCGGATCCTGTCGGAAGATGGGCCCGGTGTAGGAGACCCGAAGCGGCGTCGGTTGATCTGCCAGCTTGGTCGCCGCCAACCGGGCCACGCTCGCGGTGAAGTCGTAGCGGAGGGCGAGCAGCTGCCCGTCGAGATCGAGGAAGCGGATCAGGTGAGCGGCGACGCCCGAACCCGCCGCGCGCACGAAGACCTCGGCGTACTCGAAGGTCGGCGGAATGATCTCCTCGTATCCGCCCGCGGCCACCCGCGCGAGGAGCTCGCTCTCGAGCCGGCGCCGCCGGCGCACCGCCTCACCCGCGAGGTCGAGCGCCCCGGGGGGGATCGGCGCGATGCTCGCCCGGTCGGTCACGCGGGCACCGGTCGCGTGAGCAGCCGGGCGGCACCCACTCGGGGCCCTTCCATCGCGACGATCTCGAACACCGCCCCGCCCGTAAGGGTCACCCGATCCCCGACCCGCGGCAGGCGCCCGAGCGTCCCGAACAAGAGACCGCCCAGCGTGGTGAATTCCCCTTCCTCGAGGCCGAGATGATAGGTCTCGTTTACTTCGTCGATCGGCGTGGCCCCGGCGAGCACGGGCGTCTCCGCTCCGCCTGACGGCGGCCGCACTTCGGGCCGGTCATACTCGTCGTAGATCTGGCCGACGATCTCCTCGAGCAGATCCTCCATCGTCACGAGACCCGCCGTGCCGCCAAACTCGTCCAACACGATCGCGAGCTGGATCTTCTGCCGGCGCATGTCCGTGAGCACGTCCTCGATCTGACGCGTCCCCGGCAGGAACACCGCCGGCCGGAGAATGGCGTCGAGTGTGGCGCCGGGGCTCGAGCGCAAGTTGGCGAGGATGTCCTTGACGTGCACCGTGCCCACGATGTCGTCGAGCGATTCCCGATACACGGGGTAGCGGGATCGCCCGGCCCGGGCGACGCGGTCGGCTGCTTGTTCGCAGGTCATAGTCACCGGGAGCGCCACGATCGCCGTGCGGGGCGTCATCACGTCGCGCGCCGTCTTCTCGCTGAACTCGAAGACACCTTCGAGGAGCCGCGCGTCGGTCGGCGCGAGCGACCCTTTGGCCTGGCTCTGCTCGACCAGCATGCGGAGCTCCTCGGGCGAGTGGATGCGCTCGAGCTCCGCCAGCGTCCCCTGCACGCCGAGCATGCGCACGGCCCTCCGGGCGCTCCAGTTCAGGGCCCCCGTCAGTGGCCGCGTGAGCTGCGCAAACCACATGAGCGGCGCCGCGATCCACCGACTCGTCGATTCGGGGTGGGTGATGGCCCAGGCCTTGGGCGCCTGCTCACCGAACACCACGTGCAGAAACGACACCACGGCGACCGCTGCCACCGACGCCACCCCGCCGCGCGTGAGCACGCTCAAGGCCGTGGGCAACGCGGCAAACCAGACGCTGAACAGCCGCGACACCGTGTCTTGCGCCGCGTACCCGAGCAGGATCGAGGCGAGCGTAATCCCGAGCTGCGCGGCAGACAGTTGTCGATAAAGGTCTTGCAGCGCCTGCTGCACGGTCTTAGCCTTCCGGTCACCTCCCCGGGCCAGCGCGTCGATCCGTGTCCGCCGGGCCGCGACCAGCGCGAACTCGGCAGCGACAAAGAACGCGTTCGCCAGGACCAGCGCGACGACGACCAGCAGACGGAGTAACAGCGACCTGACGTTCGGATCGGTCATGCGATTGGCGCAAACCTAGCCAGTGCTCACTCTACTTCAAGCGCCGCCCTTCGAAGCGCTGGTGCCGCACCTGTCACCGCGGCACGTCACGGACAGCGAACTCTCCAAGAGCGTAGGCGCCATCGTGAACGATGTGCGCATCCGTGGGGACGCCGCCGTGCGAGATCACACCCGCCGCGTCGACGGCATCGATCTCGCGCCCGACACCTGGGAAATTCCGCGCGGCGAGTGGCAGGGGGGGG
>DATNIM010000084.1:0-33017 GCA_035604455.1 Gemmatimonadales bacterium | reverse complement strand
GTGGCTTGTGTCGCATTGCTGCAGGCGGCCGCAAACGCGCTCGCGAAGCCGATCGCGACCAGCGCTCCCAGACCCAAGCGCCGGGCGCGCCGTGGCGACGCGCTGGACGAGGTGACCTTCACGCTACCGGGTGAGGCGTGGCCTGCCAGTGGTCCCTCCGATCTGCGGTATCGCGTTCGAGCCTCGCGTTCCGCGCGGTGAGGGATGACTCTCTTCGCCGTATGAAAAAGGGATGCCGACCGAGCGTCTTTGGTCGCTCGGGCTGTTGCACCTGCAACGCCCCGTCATCGCCTCCCGCTTCGAGTCGGCCTCGTGTCAGCAGGTTTGTGATTTGAGCCGTGTTGGATCAACCTAAAGCGCGGGAAATCGCTGTGTCTGACTGTCGAGGAACCAGGAGAAGCGGAAAATGCGAGTATTCGTAACCGGAGCAACGGGATTCATTGGGACAGAAATGGTGAAGGAATTGATCGAGGTGGGACACCAGGTGCGTGGGCTTACCCGCAGTGATGTCGGCGCGGAGCGGTTGGAGGCTGTGGGCGCGGAGGCACATCGCGGAGACCTTACAGATCTCGACAGCCTGCGCAGCGGAGCGATAGGGATGGATGCTGTGGTGAATCTCGCGTTCAACCACGACGACATGTCGAAATTTGCGCAGAATGCGAAGGAC
The DNA here is from genome assembly GCA_035604455.1 of Gemmatimonadales bacterium. Classification (GTDB taxonomy): domain Bacteria; phylum Gemmatimonadota; class Gemmatimonadetes; order Gemmatimonadales; family GWC2-71-9; genus AG25. Next base: position 32,350 of record DATNIM010000084.1, on the reverse strand, counting down.
GAGATCCAGGCGATTGAGGCGCTGGGCGTTGTGGGTAGACCGTCCTCGTGCTCGAAAGCCGCTCGCTAGGCGAGCGTCAACGCCCTTCTGTCGCGCTCCCCACCGACCTAGCGCCCTCCCGTGACGCTCCGCAAGCGCGCCTGGATCCACGGCCGCAGCTGCGCCGGTAACGGCGCGTAGCCGAGGGGTGCACACCGGGCTTGGCCCTCCGTCTCTGTCCACCACACGAACTGCGCTAAGGCCGCCGCCTTCGCCGCATTCTCGTTCTTCCCGCGGAGCAGCATCCATGTGAAACTGGAAATCGGATACGCATCCGGCCCGTCGGCGTCCGTGATCGAGACACGGAAGTCCGTGTTGGGCCCCATGTCGCGCATCGCGCCCGCGGCCGCTGCCGTGATGCTCTCCAGCGTCGGCGCGATGAACGCTCCCGCTCTGTTCTGCACCGCCGCGGCGACCAGCCCACTGCTTGCTACGTACCCGAGTTCCACGTACCCGATGCCTCCGGGGGTCACTTTGAGCACCCCGGCCACGCCCTCGCTGCCCTTGGCGCCAAGGCCCGTCGGCCAGGCAACAATCGTCCCCTTGCCGACCTTGGCGCGCCACTCGGGGCTCACCTTGGACAAATAGTCGGACAAGATGTAGGTCGTCCCCGAACCGTCCGATCGGTGGACGACGATGATGTCCAAGGGCGGGAGCGGCACACCAGGATTCAGGGCGACAATCCGGGGATCGTTCCACCGCGTGAGCTTGCCGAGAAACACATCCGCGAGCACGCCCGGCGTGAAGCGGACCACCGCCGTCACCCCTGGGAGTGTGTAGGCCGCCACCACCGCCCCCATCTCAGTCGGAATGTGCACGGCATCCCCGCCCATCGCGGTCATGGCAGAGTCCGTGATCGGCGCGTCCGACGCTCCGAAATCGACGGCTCGATCAAAGAACTGGCGGACGCCCGCTCCCGATCCGATGGACTCGTACACGAGCTCGACCTCGGGATGTGCTTCGTTGTAGGTACGGATCCAGTCCTGATAGAGGATGTTCGAGAACGTCGATCCCGCCCCCGTTATCACGAGTTGGGCGGAGGCAGGAGGAGCAAGCGCCAAGCTGACGAGCGCGAAGAACGGAGCGGTCTTCATCAGATGATTCCCCTCCGGGGGGTGGCAAGGCTGAGGCGGCCGAGCGGTGGCGCTCGTTGCTTGCCGCCGAATATCCGTATACCCATATTTCATGTCAATATGCGTATGCAACCGCCAACTTTGGAGGATCGCGCGCCCGCGATCGCGGATTTGGATGCGTTGTTTCGCGGCTTTGCGGATCCCACCCGCATTCGGATTCTGAATGTCCTCGCGGCCGGTGAGCTCTGCGTGTGCGACATCGTGCGGCTCCTGCAGCTCGCACAGCCCACCGTGTCACGTCATCTCGCCTACCTGCGGCGCACGGGACTCGTCGACGCGAGGCCGGAGCTGCAGTTCACGTATTACGCGCTCGCCGAGCCGCGGGACACGATCCACCGCAACCTGATCCACTGCGCGCGCACCTGCTTTCGTGGGATTGCCTCGCTCGACCAGGAACGAGTCCTGGCGGAGCGGGCCGTCATCGATCGGCAAGACCACCCGTGCGCTCGAGGCGTGAGGAAGGGAGGATGACGAGATCCGGACCGACGCAGACGTTCCGGGCCACGAGGCAACTGCGGGTGGGCGAAGGCATGCGCGAAGGCTGATGCGCTACGCACTCATCTCAGACATCCACGCGAATGCACCCGCCCTCGAGGGGGTGCTCAATGACATCACCGCCCAGCCAGACGTGGGCGCCACCTATCACCTCGGAGATCTGGTCGGCTACGCACCCTGGCCGAACGAGACCATCGAGCTGCTCCGGAGTCAGAAGATCTCTGGGGTTGCTGGCAACTATGATTCCACGGTCGCCACCGACTACAAGCATTGCGGGTGCAAGTACGAAGACCCCCATCAGGAGGAGCTCTCCCATCTGAGTTATGAATGGACGCGGCGCGCGGTCTCTTCCAGTAACAAGGCATACCTCGGTGGGCTCCCGTTCCGCATCGACCTCCGCCCCCTCGGGGGCCACGTGGCGGGACCGGTCGTCGTCCTGGTCCATGGCACGCCGACGCTGAATACGCTGTACTGGACCGAGGATCGCTCCGACGCGTTCTGCCTCAGGATGGCCGAACATGCAGGCGCCAAACGGGGAGACGTCCTGTGCTTCGGCCACACACACAAGCCATGGCACCGCGAAGTCGAGGGTCTCCATTTCGTGAACACTGGAAGCGTAGGGCGTCCGAAGGACGGCGACTGGCGCGCTGGGTACGTGCTCCTAGATGTCGCGACTGCCGGCGCCGTGACCGTGGAGTTCCGGCGCGTGGAATACGACATCCAACGCGCCATCACGGGTATCCGAGAAAGCGAGCTGCCGAACGAGTTTGCAGACTACCTCGCAAGCGGTGGGGTCCTCTCGCCTCCGGTCGCGTCGCCCGGCGCAGCGGGCGGCGACGACGCCTGACAGCAAGACCCGATCGGGTTGTGCGCGTCCTTTTCCGGTAGTCGCCAAACTGTGCGGTGCCCAACTTGTCGGTGCTGACGAGCTGCTCAGCTAACTGACGTTCGCCGCTCTAGATTTTGTGCTTAGGAAACCCAATCGTTTCCCCCTTGGGGCCGGACGGCGAACCGGCCCGTGCCCGGTTACCTTGTTGCGTTGCAAGCACCAGTAGCCCATCCGCATAGAGCGTCGGCCTCCGAAGCCGAAGGTCCCGCGCTCGAATCGCTGCTGGCGCATCGAGTTACCCAGTCACCGTCGCCTTGGTCAAAGCGGTATCACCAAAGGGAGCGTGGTGAGCCACTCGGCGAGCGCGTTCCGATGCTGCGCCACCCGGCACTCCACGGCTGTGGCGCAGTGTTGCACCTGCCCCAAACGGCCGTAGACCCGCTTCACGATCAAGACGCAGCAGCCCGCGGGCGCAACGCGGGACGTTCGCACACGCCGACCGGACGGAACACCGCCCCGTGACCACCACGCCGCCTGCGCGGACGACGTTCAACCCGGAGATCCAGGGCCTCCGCGCCATCGCGATCCTCCTCGTGGTGGCCTACCACGCGCACCACAGCCTCCTGCCGGGCGGCTACATCGGTGTCGACGTGTTCTTCGTGATTTCGGGGTTTCTGATCACGGGACTGCTTGCCCGGGAGGCCGAAGCAACCCGCACCATCCAACTGACACGATTCTACGCCAGACGCGCCCGGCGTCTTCTGCCGGCGGCCATGCTCGTATTGATCGCCACCGTCGCGGTCGTCCGCCGGACTCTTCCCCCATTTGAGCTGAAGTCGTTCAGCTCGGTCGCCATCTCGACCGCGCTCTACGTCGGCAACTTCTGGTTCGCTCACATCGCGACTGACTACCTGCGTGCGGGTGAGGCGCATGTCAATCCGCTCCTGCATTACTGGTCACTCTGCGTGGAGGAGCAGTTCTATCTCATCTGGCCGGCGCTGATTCTCCTCGTGCTCTGGGGTTGCAGAAAATCCCGCCGCGTTGACTCGGTCCTGATCGCGACGCTGCTTGGCGTGGGCCTCGTGTCGTTACTGACCTCGATCCTGGTCACGAAGATCGACCGTCCGTGGGCGTTTTTCGCGACGCCTGCGCGAGCGTGGGAGTTTGCGTGCGGCGGAGTGACGGGCCTGATCGTCCGCTCCCGCGGGTCGGGATCCGCCAGGTTTGCGAACACGGTGGCAGCCATCGGAATCGCCTGCATCGCGGGTGCAGCCTTCTTTTTCGATGACCGAACCGCATTTCCGGGATACGCCGCTCTCCTACCGGTCTGCGGGGCGAGCTTGGTGCTCGCGGTGAGCACGCGGGACCGCGGCACCCCTGTGACCTCGGCTCTCCGCGCTCGACCACTCCAGATCCTGGGCGACCTGTCCTATTCCTGGTACTTGTGGCATTGGCCCGTGATGCTTCTGCTGAGGAATGGTGGAGAGGAGGCATCGCTGACCCGCGGCGCTGCCGGCGCGGTCATCTCGCTCGGGTTGGCGTGGTTGACGTTCCACACGATCGAGAACCCGATTCGCGAATCCAAGCTGCTCATCGCTCGTAGCCGCCTGTCGATCGCCGGCGGACTCGCGCTCGCCGCACTTGGCGCGTCCACAGGCCTGGTCACGCGTCACACCGCCAGGGCGGCGCTCGATTTGCCGGCGCAACGCCCGTATGAGTCAGCCGTCGACGACATTGCGCGAGTCAAGGCAGATGGTTGCCATCTAAACTTCTTCTCCGTCACACTGCGCGACTGTGTGTACGGTCGGACGTCGGCCGACTCCACCATGATGCTCATCGGGGACTCGCACGCCGAGCAATGGTTCCCGGCGGCCGAGGCGATGGCGTTGCGACGTGGCTGGCGCCTGATATCGCTGACCAAGGCGGCCTGCCCGCCGTTCCCATACCAACCGTTCGACACGACCTTGGACCGACCCTACGTTGAATGCACAGCGTGGCAGGAGCAGGTGGTCCGACGGGTGGCAAGCACGCGGCCCACGCTCGTCATCATAGGACTGTCGAGTGGGTATGATCTGCACGAGGACGGAGATGAGAAAGCGCCTCTTGAGATCGCCCGGTGGCGAAGCGCCGTCCGCGAGACGCTCAATCGACTGCGACCGCTCGTGGGCGACCTCGTCCTCCTTCGGGACACCCCCGTTCTGACGGAGAGCGCGCCCGCGTGCCTCTCGCGGGCCGCGTGGCTGGCCCAAGACAAAGACACTGTGTGCCGATTCTCTCCGGTCAGCGCGCCGACTCAGATCGCCGAACAGATCGCGGTCGCAGAGTTCGACCGTTCGGGAACAGCGGAGGTCGTGGACATGGGATCCGCAATCTGTCCGGACACGTGGTGCGGTTACGAACGGGGTGGGCTCGTGCTCTTTCATGACAACAATCACCTGACCGCGACTTTCAGTCGCACCCTTGGCCCGGAGCTGGATGAGAGAATCACGCTAGCGTTGCGCGCAGCCCATAAGAACCGAAATCATGGGTCCTAATGTCCATTGCGCGGCATGGACGCGACACGCCGCATTGACGCGCGCACGTCTGGGTCTATCGTTGGAAACTCCTCGAGTGGAGTGTCCGTGACGCCGGAAGAGTTGGACCCCGAGATCCTAAAGCTCGAGCGCCAACTCGACGAGCAGCGCACGCGGCTTGAAGCAACGGCCCAGGTCTTCATCGCAGCCGCTGGACGGCACGTGCAATCCCTCCTGCCCCAGGTCATGGAGCAGATCGTGACTCGTCGCCACGAACGCGCGAAGGCGCTCGGTTCGGAAGCCTTGCGGGAGCTAAAGACCAAGCTGGCGGATCTGGTCGAGCGAGCACCGGTGCTTGTCGGGGAGGCCCTCGCCGAAAGCGCCCACTGGGTCCATCGGGCCGCTGCCCCTGGAGCGGTCGAACCCTTCGCATACGACCCAAAGTATCGGCACACCGACTCGTTTCGTGAGATGAGCGTCGGCGCCCTGCAGTGGCAGCTCCGCCAAGTCGTGTCAGAGGTGGGAATTCTTGCGGGGACCCACGGATTCGACCTCGGGAACGACCCCGACTGGCCGCCCAGGCACCCGGCCGGCCACGGCTTGCAACCACTCTACTCGAATCAGGGCCTGGGGTGGTCGACGGACATGATTGCCGCAATCGACCGGTACAGGAAAGCACTCATACCTTTTTCCACCACTTGCCTCGCTCTGAGCGACCTCCGGGAGCGCAAGGCGCAACTCGAGGCCAAGCGGCTCTGGCACGAGTCGTAGGTGTGACCACGGACCTTGCGACCGTCCGAACCCTTCAAGGAAACATATCCGATACGCGCACCCGTGGGGTCCCACGGAGCGCTGCCCAAGGGGAATTCACGAGCGTCACGCCCGTAGGCCCTTGTCGTTGGACCCGCTGATGTCTAGGCTTGCAGTGAAAGTCCGAGAGCCACCTCGCCGGACACTTGCGCTCCCCGCCACATCCTATGAGGACGGAACGACGATGACGAACTTACGCGTACACATGTACGATCCGCGTCTCGTGCAACCGATGCGCGACGAGCTCGTGCGGATCGGCTTTGGCGAACTGCGGACGCCCGAGGAGGTCGACGCGGCACTGAAGCAAACCGAGTCGACCCTCGTGGTCGTGAACTCGACCTGCGGGTGCGCGGCCCGCAACGCCCGCCCGGCCGCAGCACTCGCGATCGGACACGCGAAACGCCCGGCTCGCCTCCTCACGGTCTTCGCCGGCCAGGACGCGGACGCCACTGCGCGGGCGCGCAGCTATTTCACGGGGTATGCGCCGTCCTCACCCCAGATGGCGTTGTTCCGAAATGGCGAGCTCGTGTTCATGCTCGAGCGCAAGCAGATCGAGGGACGAGACGCCCGGGCCATCGCTACGGACCTCACAGCGGCGTTCGACGAGTACTGCTGAGCGGGCGCCCGGACATCCGGGCGCCCGCCGTCATGCTTAGAAGATGGCGCCCGTCCGGACCCTGAAGTCCACGTTGTCGGCCATCCACTTAAACAGGCTGTCCTGCTGTTCGACCGGCTGCGAGTCGGCGAGCTGGCGATGCCAGCCGACCATGACCGGTGCCTCTTCCGTCCAGAGCCGCACGCGCTTGCGGTGGACCAGGCGCTTCCATTCGTCACCCACCGTGGGCGAGGCGTAGAGCAGCCGCACGGTCACGCTGCGGGACAGGTACTCAAGCGGGCTGAAATCGATCCTCGCGATCGGGTTGCCGCCGTGCGCCTGAGCCCCCACATCGGGCACGCCGTCGGAGAGGATCACGAGCGTGAGCGGGGCAAGGATGAGACCCCGCTCCTTCGCGAGCGACGCCACCTGCCGGAAGAACACGTTGAAGTCCGTATAGGCGTCCCGCGGGGGAAACCACGTGCGCAGGTCCGACGCGATCTCCTCCTGAGTTCTGTTCGAGAAGTCGTCGATCGGGTGGAACGCTTTCGGTTCGCCCGGCCGATCGCCGCCGATTGAGGCGACAAAGAGCGCTGTCGGTTGGTGGAGGCCGCCGAGCCCGTGCAGATGGGCGTAGATGTAGTACGACGCGAACGCGACCGCGTCATCGTACTCGTTCTTGAACGACCCACTCACGTCGAGCCCGATCACGAGCGTCGCCTTGGCGGGCGTCTTTTGGGCGCCGCCTCCAGTACAGGCTGCGAGCAGCGCGGCCAGCACGGAAAACCGGAACACCCGGGCGTTCATGCAACACCTCCCGGGGCCGGGGCCTTGGCCGCGACGCCGAAGTGCGGCGTGCCGGCCAGCACCTGGTCGAGCGTGCGGAAGGGCAGGGTGAACGTCGGCCGGCCCAGGATCACGACCACGGCGAAGTTGAGCGCCGCGGCGAGCATCTGGAGCACGGGCAGGGACGCGAGCTCGAAGAGCTCCCGGCCCTCCGCCTTAAACCACGCGGCCTCGGCCTTGAGGGCGCTAATGGGTCCGCGCCAGAACTCCGGGCCCAACTCCTGAGTCGCAACCCCTCGGGCCTTGGCCCCCGAGATGTCCTGACGGGCGAGCACCCCGAGCAAGGCCGGGGTCCCGAAGCGCCCAAACAGGAACCACGTCATGGCCCGTACGCCGATCCAGCCGAACGAGGCCAGCGCGAGCGTCCACGCGAAACCGAGCTGGAACCCCGTCTGCTCGGCGATCCATGGCGTGATCGCGTCGACCAACTCCCGATACAGAAACATCACTTCGAAGAACATCACGAACGCTTCGACGAATGCCATGCCGACGATCTGCGACACCTTCTTCGTGCGGATGGCTTCGGACAGCGCCTGGATCGCGGCGAAGCTGCCCGAGATGAGAATGAAGAGGAAGGGCCACAGCACCGCCGTCACCGCCCAGCCCGCGAGCTCCGTGCTCGTCAGGTCGGCGAGCACCTCGCTCAGCGTCGGCTTGAGGGTGAACGTGAAGATCGTGGCCTCGAGCGCCGACCAGAACAGAATGAATAGGAAGGCGAGCCACGGCACGCCCGGCTGGAAGTACTGCTTCGTCGCCCAGTCGAGGAGCGCAAACGGCCGCGTCACCATGAAGCGCAGGAGCCGCGCCAAGAGCGAGGCCGCAAGGCGCAGCAGACCCCAGACCCAGCCGACGAGTACCAGGGCAAAGCGGGCGATACCCGCCCAGTAGAACCATGTCATGCGCCCCGCGTCCCACCAGGCCATCAAGAGCGCGCCCAGGAAGGCGCCGCGACCGGAGCGGAAGGGGAGCGTGTAGAGCGAGAGAATCGAACCCCACAGCGCTGCGATGAGGAGGGCCGTGGGCAGGAGAAGGAACACGCCTTTCGTCACGACCAGGGCGTCCGTGCCCGAGAGCACGAGACCGAGCGCCAAGCGCTGCCAGTCGATGATCCAAGTGATCGCCGACAAGACGACAGCGAGGGCGTCACGCCATTGGTCGGGGAGAGCTTGTGGGAGCACTGTCTGTAGTACCGCGTTCATCGGCGATACTCCTTTCGAAGAAGCACGCCACGGTGGGACAACGGCGCCCAAGGCTTGGCGCCAACGCCCGATAGATGAAGAGGTGCCGCTCCCCCCCCCGTGATGCGGGTCACCCGAACTCTGTGGCTTGCGCGAAACCTTTGTCAGGAATAGAGATTCAGGCATGCAAGACGAAACGCCCAAACGGCTGATGGTCGTCGGAGACCGCGTTTTGATCACTCCGGAGCTCGGGGAGGAGCGCACGAACGTGGGGCTCTACCTGCCTCCGACGGCGGTCGAGGGACGACAGGTACAGGGCGGTCGCATCGTCGCCACGGGACCAGGGACGGCCCTCTCGGAGCCCGCGAGCATGGATGAGGAGCCGTGGAAGATCCACGCGCCCGAGGTCCGCTACCTGCCGATGCAGGCCCAGATCGGCGACTACGCGCTGTTCTTTCGGAAAGCGGCAGTCGAGATCACGTTCGAGGAGAAGGCCTATCTCGTCGTGCCTCAGGCCGCGATCCTCGTGCTCGTTCGTCAGACCGCGCCGGCCGAGCCGGGCCCTTAAGATCGGCCCACCCGGAAACCCCACTCGTTACAAGGGGGCGGGGTCCTGAGGCCTTGGGCGAGGCGGCCCGGGGCTTCCAGAGGTCGTCCGAGGGGGCTAGGTTCTCACGGTTCCGGGCTTCGGAATTGCTTGCCCCGAACACAGTTAGGCGAGTGCAGCTTCTCGCTCTGTCGTTTTCTCCATCTTCTTAGAACGCGGTAGGGGGACCACCATGGCCGGCCGCAACTTTCTCTTCGTTCCGGGTCCGACGAACGTGCCGGATCGGGTCTTGCGCGCCATGCACCGTCCGATGGAGGATCACCGCTCCTCGGCGTTTCCCGCACTCGTAAATGGCCTTTTGCCAGACCTGAAGCGCCTCTTCCAGACCGCGACCGGGGAGGCCTTCGTCTTCCCGGCCTCCGGGACCGGCGCCTGGGAGGCTGCGCTCTCGAACACGCTGTCGCCGGGCGACCGGGTCCTCGCCCCCCGCTTCGGGCAGTTCAGCCACCTCTGGATCGAGCTCGCGAAGAGGCTCGGGATTCAGGTGGACGTCCTGGAGGTCGAGTGGGGGGAGGGGGCGCCCTTGGACCGGATTGAAGAGGCGCTCACGGCCGACCGCGCGCACGAGATCAAGGGCGTGCTCATCGTCCACAACGAGACCGCAACCGGCGTGCGGAGCGATGTCGCCGGGGTCCGGCGGGTCCTCGATGCCCTCAAGCACCCGGCGCTGCTCTACGTCGACGGGGTGAGCTCCATTGCCAGCATGGACTTCCGGATGGACGAGTGGCAGGTGGACCTGGCGATCACCGGGTCGCAGAAGGGTCTCATGCTCCCGGCCGGACTCGGCATCGTGTGCGCGAGCCCTCGGGCGCTCGCCCTGCGCGACCAGGCCAAGTGTGCTCGGTCCTTCTTCGACTTCGGGGAGATGATCCGCTCGAACGCCACGGGCTATTTCCCCTACACGCCGGCGCTGCTGATGCTCTACGGGCTGCGTGAGGCGCTCGACATGCTGTTCGCCGAGGGTTTGGACAACGTCTACGCCCGTCATCACCGGCTGGCCGAGGGGGTGCGGGCGGGGATCGCCGCCTGGGGACTCAAGCTCTGCGCCAAGGCCCCGAAATGGCATTCGGAGACGGTGAGCGCCGTGATGGTGCCCGAAGGCAAGAACGGCGCGGACGTGATCGACGTGGCCTTTCGCCGCTACGACCTGGCCCTCGGGAGCGGACTCGGAAAGGTGGCGGGGAAACTCTTCCGGATCGGGCACATGGGCGACCTGAACGAGCTCATGCTCCTGGGCGCCATGGCCGGGGCGGAGATGGCGATGCGCGACGTGGGCATCGCCGTGACCCCGGGCTCAGGCGTCGCCGCGGCTGCCGAGTCGTTCCGCGCGAGCGCGGCCCCGATTCCGGGGCGCCCGCCCGTTGAGCCCGCGAGAACCGCCCCCCGCGCGGCCGTGCGGGCATGAGTCGGTCCGACACCCGTTTGCAGCGGAGCGAGCTCGCGGTTCCGGGCTCGCAGCCTGCGCTGTTCCGCAAGGCGCTCGACGGCGATGCGGACTACATCTTCCTCGATCTCGAGGACGCCGTGGCACCGGCCGACAAGGAGCGCGCGCGGACCAACGTGATCGCCGGGCTCGCCGAGCACGACTGGCGGGTGCGCAAGACCGTGTCGGTACGGGTGAACGGCATCGACACGCACTACTTCTATCGTGACGTGATCGACGTGGTCGAGCAGGCCGGGCACCGGCTCGACACGCTCCTCGTCCCCAAGGTCGGGACGCCGGGCGACGTGTATCTCGTGGACGCACTCCTCACGCAGATCGAGACGGCCAAGGGAATTCCGCATCGGATCGGAATCGAGGTGCTGATCGAGACGGCCATGGGCATGGCGAACGTGGAAGCGATCGCGCAGAGCAGCCCCCGGCTTGAGGCGATGCATTTCGGCGTCGCCGATTTCGCGGCGAGTGTGCGTGCGCGCACGGTCTCGATCGGGGGCCTGAACCCCGACTACCCGGGCGATCAGTGGCACGCCGCGCTCTCCCGCATGATCACCGCGGCCCGGGCCTATGGCCTGCGGCCCATGGACGGGCCCTTCGGCGACTTCCGCGACGCGGACGGATTCGTCGCCTCGGCGCGTCGGGCGGCCGCGCTTGGGTGCGAGGGCAAATGGGCGATCCATCCGTCGCAGGTGGCGCTTGCGAACGAGGTCTTCACGCCGCCCGCGGCCGAAGTGGGGCGTGCGCGGCGGATTCTCGAGGCGCTCGATGCGGCCGCGCGTGAAGGCCGCGGCGCGGCCCAGCTCGAGGGTCGCATGATCGACGCGGCCTCGGCCCGCATGGCGGCGAACATCGTCGCCATCGCCGCGGCGATCGAGGCCAAGGCTCCGGCCCTCGCGGGCGCTTGAGCATGCACATCCACGAATACCAGGCAAAGGAGCTCCTGGCCGGGTTCGGGCTGCCGATTCCCGCGGGCGGCGTGGCCTACAGCGCGGAGCAGGCGGTGTACCGAGCGTCCGAGATCGGCGGCGATCGCTGGGTCGTGAAAGCCCAGATCCACGCCGGCGCCCGCGGCAAGGCGCGCGGCATCAGGCTCTGCTCGAGCGACGCCGAGGTCCGAGCCGCGGCCAAGGAATTGCTCGGCTGCACGCTCGTCACGGCGCAGACCGGGCCGCAGGGCCTCCCGGTGCACCGGGTGTTGGTCGAGCAGGCGCTGCCGATCGAACGGGAGCTCTACGTCGGGCTCGTGCTCGATCGCAAACGGGAGCGCATCGTGGTCGTCGCCCATCCGCACGGCGGCATGGAGATCGAGGAGATCGCCCAGCGGGAGCCCGAGGCGATTCTCCGCGAAGTGATCGAGCCCGCGGTGGGGATGCAGGCCTTCCAGGCGCGTGAACTCGCGTTCGGACTGGGCCTCGCCGCGCCGCAGGTGAACCACGCCGTGGCCGCGATTCTCGGCGCCTACCGGGCGTTCCGCGACCTGGACGCGACGATGGTCGAGATGAACCCCCTCGTGGTCACGGCGGACGGCCGCGTGCTCGTGCTCGACGTCAAGATGAGCTTCGACGACAACGCGCTGTTCCGGAGGCCCCAGGTCGCCGAGCTCCGCGACTACGCGCAGGAGGATCCGCGTGAGGCCGAAGCGGCCGAGTACGGGCTCAACTACGTCGCGTTGGACGGGGACATCGGCTGCATCATCAACGGCGCCGGGCTCGCCATGGCCACGATGGACATGATCAAGCACGCCGGGGGAGAGCCGGCCAATTTCCTGGACATCGGGGGCGGGGCATCACCCGACCGCGTGGCCAAGGCGTTCCGGCTCGTGCTCTCAGACGGCAACGTCAAGGCGATCCTCGTCAACGTGTTCGCCGGCATCAACCGCTGCGACTGGGTGGCCGAGGGCGTGGTCCAAGCCGTGCGCGAGGTGCATCTCTCCGTCCCGCTCGTCGTGCGCCTCGCCGGTACCAACGTCGAAGACGGCCGGCGCATCCTGCGCGACAGCGGCCTGCCCATCGCCACGGCCGACACGCTCGCCGAGGCGGCCGAGCGCGTCGTCGCCGCCCGCAACAAGGCGAGGGCTGCGTGAGCATCCTCCTCGACCAGCACACGCGGGTCATCGTCCAGGGATTCACGGGCGACAAGGGCACGTTCCACGCGAAGGAGATGATCGCCTACGGGACCCGGGTCGTGGGCGGTGTCACGCCGGGCAAGGGCGGGGCGACGCATCTGGGCCAGCCCGTCTTCAACACGGTCAAGGAAGCGGTCGCGCAGACCGCGGCGACGGCAAGTCTCGTCCTCGTGCCGGCGCCGTTCTGCGCTGACGCGGTCATGGAAGCAGCCGACGCCGGGATCCGGCTCGTCGTCATCATCACAGACGGCGTGCCCGCGCAGGACATGATCCGCGTGAAGGCGTATCTCACCCGCTATCCCGCGGCGCGGCGGGCAGTGCTCGTGGGTCCGAACGGGGCGGGCTTGATCAGCGCGGGCAAGGCGATGATGGGGATCATGCCCGGGCACATCTATCGCCCGGGGACGGTGGGCGTCGTCAGCCGCTCGGGCACGCTGGGCTACGAGGCGGCGGCCCAGATGGCGGCCCACGGCATCGGCCAGACGACGAGCGTCGGGATCGGCGGGGACCCGATCAACGGCAGCTCGTTCGTCGACATGCTGACGCTGTTCCAGGAAGACCCCGAGACCGAAGCAGTGATGATGATCGGCGAGATCGGGGGCTCCCAGGAAGCGGATGCCGCGAAGTTCGTGAAGGAGCACATGACGAAGCCCGTCGTCGGGTATGTCGCGGGCCTCACGGCCCCCAAGGGCCGGCGGATGGGCCACGCGGGCGCCATCATCTCGGCGTTCGGCGACACGGCGGCCGAGAAGGCCGAGATCATGCGGTCGGCCGGGCTCGTGGTCGCCCCGAGTCCCGCGGAGCTCGGGTCCACGATGGCGTCAGTCCTCTCGCGTAAACGCTCCCGGGTGATGGTCCCGCAATGAGCAACCGGCCGCGGGTCGTCGTCACGCGTCGTCTCCCGGCCCCCGTCGAAGAAGAGCTCGCGCACCGCTACGACGTCGAGTTGAACCGTGACGACCAACCGCTCGGGCCGACGGGGTTGAAGCGCGCGCTCGAGACGGCGGACGCGCTGCTGTGCACGGTCACCGACCGGCTCACGGCCGAGGTGCTCGCGGTCGAGCCCCTCCGCGCGCGGATCCTCGCCAACTACGGCGTGGGCTACAATCACATCGACCTGGACGCAGCGCGCCGCCGCGGCCTCACGGTGACGAACACGCCCGAGGTGCTGACCGACGACACGGCGGACGATGCCGTGCTGCTCCTCCTCATGGTCGCCCGCCGGGCGGGTGAAGGGGAGCGCCAGGTGCGCGCCGGGGGGTGGACCGGGTGGCGGCCCACGCACATGCTCGGCACGAAGGTGTCCGGCAAGACGCTCGGGCTGGTCGGATTCGGCCGCATTGCCCGGGCCGTGGCCCGCCGGGCCAAGGGGTTCGGGATGCGGGTGCTCTACCACGATCCTTATCCCCCACCGCCTGCGGTCGAGAGCGAGCTCGGAGTGACGCGGGTGTCGGCGCTGGACGAGCTCGTGGGACAGGCGGATTTCCTCTCGCTTCACTGTCCCGCGACACCGGAGACCAGGCATTTGATGGACGCCCGCCGGCTCACGCTGATGCGGCCTACGGCGTTCCTCATCAACTCGGCGCGGGGCGACGTCGTCGATGAAGCGGCGCTCGTGGAGGCGCTCCGCCGCGGCAGCATCGCCGGCGCCGCGCTCGACGTCTACGAGCGCGAGCCCGCGGTGAGTCCCGAGCTCCTCACGATGGAGAACGTCGTGTTGCTTCCACACCTGGGGAGCGCCACGACCGAGACCCGGGTGGCGATGGGCATGCGGAGCTTTGAGAACCTGAACGCCTTCTTTGGCGGCGGTACGCCGCGCGACCGGGTCGTGTGACGCACGATCTTCTCGAGGCGAGTCCCGCCGAGTACGCCCAGCAGATCACCGAGCTCCTCTTCAGCCTGCTCCTCGACGTGATCCACGCCCATCAGCCGGACATCGAGCCCGTGCTGCGCGGCGAGCCCATGGACGTGAGCAGCAGCCCCGACTTGGTCGCCCGGACCGTCCAGGCGCAGGGCATCTGGTTCCAGCTTCTGAGCCTGGGCGAGCAGAACGCGGCGATGCGCGAGCGGCGTCGCAGCGAGCTCGAACACGGCTATGACGAGCTGCGCGGGACGCTGGGCAACGTGGTCAGCACCGCGGCCGCCTCGGGCGTCGGCGCGTCCGAGCTCCGGACGCTGCTCGCCACGCTGCGCGTCGAGCCGGTCATCACGGCCCACCCGACCGAAGCCAAGCGCGTGACGGTCCTCGAGCGGCACCGGAGCATCTACCTCCGCCTGCTCGACCTCGAGCAACCGAACTGGACCCCGCGCGAACGAGCGGCGCTGGTCGAGGAGCTGCGGAACGAGATCGAAGTCCTCTGGCTCACGGGCGAGCTGAGGCTCGAGAAGCCCACGGTCGCCCAGGAGCTCGCCTGGGGACACTACTTCGTCACCGAAAACCTCTTCTCGCTCGTCCCCGAGCTGCTCGGGAAGCTCGAGCGCTCGCTCGAGCGCGCCTATCCGGGCGAGCACTTCGAGATCCCGCCCTTCTTCCAGGTCGGGTCGTGGATCGGCGGGGACCGCGACGGCAATCCGTTCGTCACGAACGACGTCACGCGCGCCACGCTGAACGAGAACCGGCTCACGAGCCTGCGCCGCTACCGCGCGCGACTGGTGGAGCTCCTGGGCACGCTCTCGATCACCGAACGGACGCTCGCGATTCCGGCCGCGTTCCGGGCAGCCCTCAAGCGCCAGCTCGCGGCCACAGGCGACGCGGACCGTCTCGCCGCCCGGAATCCGGGCGAGGTGTTCCGGCAGTACCTCGCCTGCGTGCTCCGGCGGCTCGAGGGCACGCTCGAAGCGGCCCAGCGGGGCATGCCAGCGAGCCCCGAGTGCGGGTATGCGACCGCCGATGAACTCGTGGCGGACCTGCGGGTGATGGAGGAAGGGCTACGGGAGGCGAGCTGCGGGCAGCTCGCCGCGACGCGCGTGCGCCCGGTGCGCCAGGAAGTGGAGACGTTCCGGTTCAGCACGTTCCGGCTCGACATCCGCGAGAACACGGTGCGCACCCGGGAGGCGCTCGCCGCTCTGTGGCGCGCGCGCGCCCGGCGTGACCCGCCGGCCCCGGGGAGTGCTGAGTGGCACGGCTGGCTCCTGGCCGAGCTCGCCCGGCCCCTGCCCCCGGGCTACGAGCCCCCCGCGCTCTCCGAGGAAGCGGCCGACACGCTCGGGATGCTCCGGCTCGTCCAAGAGGTGCGTCACCAGGTCGACCGGGCGGCGATCGGGACGTTCATCCTGAGCATGACGCACACGATCGACGACATGCTCGGGGCCTACCTGCTCGCCAAGGAGGCGGGGCTCTACGCCGATGCCACCGCCACCGAGAGCTGCACGCTGCCGATCGTCCCGCTCTTCGAGTCGATCGACGACCTGCGCCGGGCGCCCGACCTGATGCGGGAGCTGTTTCAGGTGCCGCTCGTGCGCCGCAGCGTACGGGCGCAGGGCGGCGCTCAGGAGGTCATGATCGGCTACTCCGACTCGAACAAGGACGGCGGGTTCTTGGCGTCCAACTGGGAGCTCGCCAAGACACAAGTGCGGCTGACCCGGCTCGGCCGCGAGGCCGGGATTCCGATCACGTTCTTCCACGGCCGCGGGGGCTCGGTGAGCCGGGGCGGCGCCCCGACGGGCCGCGCGATCGCCGCCCAGCCACCGGGGTCGATCCGGGGCCGCCTGCGGCTCACAGAACAAGGCGAAGTGGTGTCGCTCAAGTACGCGAACCGGGGCACCGCGTCCTACCAGGTCGAGCTGCTCGCGGCGAGCGTGCTCGAGCATTCGCTCCAGTCCGAGCGCGAGGATCCCTTCGGGCCTACCCCAGAGTTCGACGAGGCGCTCGAGGCGCTCGCCGGGGCCTCGCATGCCGCCTATCGCCGGCTCGCCGAGCACCCGGACCTGCTCGCCTACTTCCAGGCGGCGAGTCCCTTGGAAGAGATCGCGCTCCTGAACATCGGGTCGCGGCCCACGCGGCGCTTCGGCGCGAAGACGCTCGCCGACCTGCGCGCGATTCCGTGGGTGTTCGCCTGGACCCAAAACCGCCACTTCCTGCCCGGCTGGTACGGCGTGGGCAGCGGGCTCGCTACCTTCCTCGACGTGCGCGGCGCGAGGGGCGAGGCGCTGCTCAAGCGGATGTTCGTCGATTCGCGCCTGTTCCGGCTCATCGTGGACGAGGTGGAAAAGACGCTCGCCTACGTGGACTTAAGTATCGCCCGGGCGTACGCAGGGCTCGCCGAGTCGCGGGTGCGGGAGGCGATCTTCCCCCTGGTCGAGGAGGAATACCGCCGCACGGTCGAGGCCGTGCTGCGGGTGAGCGGCGGCCGGGAGATCGCCGAGCGGTTCCCGCAGTTCCAGCGCCGCCTGCGCCGGCGGTTGCCGACGCTCGCCCAGGTGAACCGCCAGCAGATCGAGCTCTTGCGCCGCTACCGCGCGGCGACGGGCAAGGCGCAGGACGACTACCTCGCCCCCTTGTTGTTCTCGATCAACTGCGTCGCCTCGGGGTTCGGGACGACGGGGTAGACTGAGGGAGGCTCGGATGGATTCACCGCTGTTTGGGCCCGAGCATCTTGAGTTCCGAGACCGTGTGCGCGCGTTCGCGCAACACGACATCGCTCCGCTGGCCCGCGCGCTGGACCAGGAGAGCCGGTTTCCCTGGGACAACGTGAAGGGGATGGCCGCCCTGGGCCTGCTCGGTGTCCCCTGGCCCAAGGCGCTCGGCGGGGCGGGCGCGGACTACCTCTCCTATATCCTCACCATTCACGAGATCGCCAAGGTCGACGCGAGCCACGCCATCACGGTGAGCGCCCACACGACGCTCGCCACCTCGCCCATCATCGAGTTCGGCTCGGACGCCCAGCGTGACACGTTCGTGCCGCGCCTCGCGCAGGGACGCGTGCTGGGCGGCTTCGCCCTCACCGAGCCCGGCGCAGGCTCAGACGCCGGCGGCACCAAGACGACCGCCGTCCGCTCAGGCGATCACTACGTGCTGAACGGCTCGAAGCTCTTCATCACGCATGGCGGGGTAGGGGAGGTCTACGTCGTCACGGCCCGCACGGACCCCGCAGCGCCCCGGACGCATGGCATCACGGCCTTCCTCGTCACGAAAGACACGACCGACCTGTCCGAGACCGCGCGCGCCGGCGTGGGCCACGATGCGACGCTGCCCAAGTGTCCGGGCGTGAAGGCCGGGAAGCGCGAAGACAAGCTCGGGTGGCGGGCGTCGGACACGCGGGAGCTCATTTTTCAGGACGCCCTAGTCCCCGCCGAGAACATCCTCGGCACGCCGGGCCAGGGATTTCGCATGATGCTGCAGACGCTCGACGCGGGCCGGATCGGACTCGCCGCGCTGGCCCTGGGGATCGCCGAGGGCGCCTTCGAGCAGTGCATCGCCTACACCGGCTCACGCACGCAGTTCGGCAAGCCGATCGCAAGCTTCCAGGGCGTACACTTCCCGCTCGCCGACATGGCGACCGAGATCGCGGCCGCGCACCACCTGGTCTACCACGCGGCCTGGCTCAAGATGAACGCCCGGCCGTTCCGGCAGGCCGCGGCTATGGCGAAGCTCTATGCGTCGGAGCTCGCCATGCGCGTCACCACCAAGGCCGTCCAGCTCCACGGGGCGGCCGGCTACACCTCCGAATACCCTGTCGAACGCATGATGCGCGACGCCAAGATCTGCGAAATCGGCGAGGGCACAAGCGAGATCCAGCGCATCGTCATCGCCCGGAGCCTGCTCGGCGACTTGATCGACTAAGAGCGCTCGAAGACCAGCGGCTGCACCAGGGGCGTCCGCGCGGCTCGTGCCAGCGTTGATCTGATCACGCGACGCCGAGGGCTTGGATCAGGAAAGCCCAGCGGTGCGCCTGCTCCTCAATGACCTTCATAATCGGCTTGCCCGCCCCGTGACCGGCCTTGGTTTCGATCTCGATCAACACGGGCCGGGGCCCGCCTGCCGCCTGGAGCGCCGCGGCGAACTTGAACGAGTGCGCGGGCACGACGCGGTCATCGTGATCGGCCGTGGTGATGTAGGTGGCGGGGTAGTTCGTTCCGGCCTTCAGTCGATGGAGCGGCGAATATCCGTAGAGGTACCCGAAGAGCGCCGGGTCGTCGGCGCTGCCGTACTCGCTCACCCACGCCCAGCCGATCGTGAACTTGTGGAACCGCAGCATGTCGAACACCCCGACGGCGGGCAGCGCCGCAGCGAACAGCTCGGGCCGCTGCGTCATCAGCGCCCCCACCAGGAGCCCCCCATTTGAGCCGCCCGTGATCGCAAGCCGGGACGCAGCCGTGTAGCCCTGCGCAATGAGATATTCGGCCGCGGCGATGCCGTCGTCGAAGACGTTTTGCTTCCTCTCCTTCATCCCGGCCTCGTGCCACGCCTCGCCGTATTCGCCGCCCCCGCGGAGGTTCGGGACGGCGTAGATGCCCCCGCGCTCGAGCCACACGACGAGTCCCGGAGAGAACGAGGGCGTCAAGCTGATGTTGAATCCCCCGTAGCCCGAGAGGAGCGTGGGGGCCGAGCGGTCCCGCACGAAGTCGCGCTTCCGGGTGATGAACATCGGGATGCGCGTGCCGTCCTTGCTCCGGTAGAAGACCTGCTCGGTCTCATACCTCGTCGCGTCGAAGGCGAGGGCCGGGGCCCGGAAAACCTCCGATGCGCCCGTGCGGAAGTCGTAGCGGAAGATCGTCGTCGGGTGGAGGAAGGACGTGAAGGAATAGAAGAGCTCCGTGTCCCGGCGTTCACCCCCGAGCGCGCTCACCGTGCCGAGGGCGGGCAGGGGAAGGTCCCGTAGATACTCTCCCGTCGCCCGATGGAGGCGCAACACCGAGTGCGCGTCGCGGAGCGCGTGCACGACCAGCGTGTCGTGCACGAACTGCGCATGGTCCAAGACATCGGGGCCTTGAGGGACGAGCTCGCGCCACTGCGCACGATCGGGAGTCCGGATGTCGATGGCCACCACTCGTCGCCTCGGCGCTTCGTGATCGGTCAGGAAGTAGAACACCGGTCCATCGTTCCCGATGAATCCGTAGCTCGCGTCGAACGCGTCGAGCAGCCGCACCACGGGCCCTACCTTGGGCGCGCTCGGATCGCCCAGGTCCGTGTAATAGACCCGGGTCCTGCGGTCCGTGCCGACCCAGACGGTGATGATGAGGTAGCGGCCGTCGTCCGTGACCGCGCCCCCAAACCCCCAGTCGGGCTCGTCCGGCCGTTCGTACACGAGGACGTCCGCGTCCTGGGGCGTCCCGAGCCGGTGGTAGTAGAGCTTCTGGAAGCGGGTGGGCGCGAGTGGATCGACCGACTCAGGGTAGCGGCTGTAGAAGAACCCCGCATGGTCGTGCGTCCAGCTCGCTCCTGAGAACTTCACCCAGTGCAGCACGTCCGGTCGGTCGAGTCCTTGCGCGGTGTCCCGGACGCAGAGCTCCTCCCAATCGGAGCCGCCGGTGGCCTTCCCGTAAGCGATCAGCTCTCCGTCCTCGCTCGGCGCGATCGACGTGACGGCGATCGTGCCGTCTGCGGCGAAGCGGTTCGGGTCGAGGATTGGCCGGGGCTCACCGTCGAGTGAGTCCTGCGCGTAGAGGACGGCCTGATTCTGCAGGCCGTCGTTCTTGAAGAAGAAGTAGCGACCCTTGTGCGTGGGCACCCCGAAGCGCGGGTAGTTCCAGAGCGCGCTCAGCCGGTCGCGGATGCCCCCAAGCCCTGGGATCTGAGCGAACCACGAGCGGGTGAGCTCGTTTTCGGCCTCGATCCAAGCTCGCGTTGCGGGGGCGTCCGGGTCCTCGAGCGGGCGGTAGGGGTCAGGGACCGCGACCCCGTGGTAGGTGTCGACGTGGTCGCCCGTCGGGGGCTTGGGATAAAGGAGGGTTGCGACCACCGAGGCCCCTGTAAGCATCCCCCCCAAGAGGTCGAGTGACGTAAGCCCGGAACTACCTACGAGTTGGTGCATGGGCAAAGCTCGCCGCTATTGACGTAAGTCGCAAGGGCACTTAGCTTTAGGGCATGCATTGGACTGCGGTTTTGTCGTGGCCACAGCCCCTCGTGGGCCAGCTGGCGTACGCCCAGGCCAATCGGCTCGGCCTCCCTGGAGTGGGAGGCAGCCCCTGCGGTATCCACCATGGTGTCCCCGACCGCGCGCGCGAGGGGACCGAGGAATGGAGCCTTGAAGAGGGAAATTCTGGTCAGCGGAAACGCCCGCGAGACCCGCGTGGCGATTCTCGAGGACGACCGCCTTGTTGAACTTCTCGTCGACCGCCCTGACGCCCGCCGCATGGTGGGTGACATCTACTTGGGCAAGGTCGAAGCCGTGCTCCCCGGCATCCAGGCAGCCTTCGTCAACATCGGCGCTGAAAAGAGCGCCTTCCTGCACGCTTCGGACCTGATCGAATCCGAAGAAGACGAAGAGCCGGCCGAGAACGACGGCGCAGACGAGGACGAAGACGAGGAAAGCGAGAGCGGAAAGGGCCAGCGGCGCAGCAGCGGCCGCCGCCGCGTCCCGAACGTCGCCGACGAGCTCACCCGCGGCGAATCGAAAATCGTTCAAGTCACCAAAGAGCCCATCGGCACGAAGGGCCCCCGGGTCACGGCCCAGGTCTCACTGGCGGGCCGGTTTCTCGTCTACATGCCGTTTGCGTCCAAGGTCGGCGTGTCGCGGAAGATCGACAGCCGCGACCAGCGGGCGAAGCTGCGCGAGCTCGTCTCGAAGCTCGTCCCGAAGGACGAGGGCGGCTGGATCATCCGCACCGTGGCCGAGGATCTGACCGAGGAGAGCTGCAAGCGCGAAATCGACCACCTCCACACGCTGTGGAAGAAGATCAAGCGCAAGGCGGGGTCCGTCCGCCCACCCACCCTGCTGCAGCGAGAGACGAGCCTCATCCGCGGCATCACGCGCGACCTGTTCAGCGACAAGGTCGACTCGCTCCTCGTCGACTCCAAACTGTTGTACAACGAGATCGGGCAGTATCTCAAGCCGATCGACCCGGAACTGATGCAGCGGGTCGGGCTGCACGCCTCTGAGACGCCGCTCTTCGACGAGTACGACATCGAGTCCGAGATCCGGGATCTCTTCAAGCCGCGGGTCGAGCTGCCCACGGGCGGCTACATCATCATCCAGCCGACCGAAGCCCTGACGTCGATCGATGTGAACACCGGCCGCTACACGGGCCGCAAGGATCCCGAGAGCACGATCCTGCGCACGAACCTGGACGCGGCCCGCGAAGTGGCCCGCCAGCTCAGGCTCCGGGACATCGGCGGGATCATCGTCGTCGACTTCATCGACATGGAGTCGCGGGCGAACCGCGACAAGGTGCTGCAGGAGCTCCGCGCGAACCTGGGCCGGGACCGGGCGCGCACCAAGGCTTTTGCCGTGTCGGACCTCGGGCTGATCGAAATGACGCGCCAGCGCGTGCGGCCCTCCTTGTGGCAGTCGATGACAACCGACTGTCCGACGTGCACGGGGACGGGGCGGGTGTTCCGGCCGGAGGTGGTCGTGCGGCGCATGGAGCGCTCGCTCAAGCGGGTGGGCGCCGAGCACAAGGAGCGCCAGCTCGCGGTGCGGCTACACCCCGAGGTGGCGCTGTACCTGGTCGAACAGGAGCCCAATTTCCTGCGCCAGCTCGAGAAACAGACAGGGCTCGCCCTCGAGATGCGCGACGACCCGATGATGCGCCTGGATGAGTTCCGGATGATGTCCAAGCCCGCCGGGCGCGACGTAACCGAGCAGTACGCCGTCGCTTGACCGCGGGAACGTCTCCACTTAGGTTCCGCCGCCCATGAGCTACGCGATTTTCTCGACCGGCGGTGGCCAGTTTCGGGCCGAGCCCGGCGCTACGGTGAAAGTGCCTCTGCTCCCCCAGGAGCCGGGCTCGACCATCGTGTTCGACCGGGTACTGCTCGCGAGCGATGGCGACACCTTCCGCGCCGGGACCCCGCTCGTGCCCGGAGCCCAAGTGACCGCCGAAGTGGTGCGGCACGGGTTGGGCAAGAAGATCCGCATCTTCCGCTTCGCGCGGCGCTCGGGGTACCGGCGTCACGCGGGGCATCGCCAGCGCTTCACCGAGGTGAAGATCGCGGGCGTAAAGGTCGGCTAGGATGGCTCATAAGAAGGGTGTAGGGTCCTCGAGGAACGGCCGCGATTCAAACCCCAAGTATTTGGGTGTGAAGCGCTTCGCCGGCGAACGCGTGACGTCGGGCACGATTCTCGTCCGTCAGCGCGGTACCAAGCTCCACCCCGGCCGCAACGTGCGGCGCGCCTCAGACGACTCGCTGTTCGCTGTGGTGGATGGAATCGTGAAGTTTGAGCCCAAGGACAAGCACCGCCAGCGGGTCAGCGTGTACCCGGCAGAGCAAGCAGTCGCGGGGTAGCGGCAAGGGCAGGTGGGGCGAGCAGCCCGCAGCAAGCATTCAGTCTTTACTCGTCATCTTCTCCCGCATCAACCAGCAGCTCGTCAGAAACCCCCGCCTTACTGAACAAGCTGAAACGAGACGGTCGTCCCTCCGACATCTACGCTGATTAGGCGGTGGGGCGTCGCGGTCGTGACGAACATCGTCAGCGGTGTCTTGCCTCCGCTCACCAACACCTTGTACGTCTGAAACGTCCCGGCCGGGACCGTGACTGTCCCTGAGTCCTGAACGGCCACCGTGAGCACCTCTGCGCGTTTCTGGTCAGCCGCGAACCCAGCGAGCGAAAACCGCTGGCCGAGCCCCAGTGGCAACGCCGGGATCACGACCTCGAGCGTGTTCTCATCCACGGTCCCGGGCACGAGCGTCGTATCGATGGTCAGCGTCATCGGGTGTCCACCGGCCATGGGCACGATGACCGTGCCCTGGACGTGGGCGCCCTGGTAGACGAGATGGGTCTCGCGCGCCTGGCCTCCGGCCATTCCCACCGCGTCCACCCGGCGGGGAGCGAGCGTCCCGGTGTCGAGCAGCGCGGTCAGGTGCTGGTTGCCGGCGGGACCGAGCGAGACCGTCTCCGTGTAGACGACCGAGTCCTGGCTCTTGGTGAGCGTGGCCCGCTTCCCACCGATCACGGTACCCGCGGCGAACACGGCGAAAGAGTCACTGTGCACGGCGAGGCGCGATAGATCGACGGGCGGCGGCCCCGGCGGAGGTGCAATGTCTTCGAGACGAACGGGATGGCCGTCCGCGTCCACCAAGCGCACGGAGGCGATGGCATTGAGCGGGGCGTAGAGCGCGACCGCGTCTCCGACCACCACGATCGAGAACGCGCCGGCGTGGTAGAGGCTGAGCGCGGCGCTGCGGACCTCCTCGCGCGTGACCGCGTCGAGCCGTGTCCGGTAGAGGTTGAGATAATCCGGATCGAGGCCCAACAGCTTCACCGTGCTGACCTGCTGCGCCACCTCGGACGAGGTCTCGATGTTGAGCGGGAAGGACCCGACGAGGTAGCCCTTGGCGGCGCGCACCTCGGAGTCGGGCACGAGATCGGTGCGGAGGAGCTCGATCTGGTGGAGCATCTCGACCAGCGCACTGTCGGTCGCGGCCGTCCTGACCTCGACCGCCGCCACCCAGTACCCGAGGCCTCGATTTCGCCGCAGTGCCGCATGGGCGTCGTAGGCCCAGCTCTTTTCCTCCCGCACCACCCGGAAGAGCCGCGAGTCGGCACCCCCGCCGAGGACGTAGGTCGCAATGCGGGCGCCGTAGTAGCGCGGGTCCCAGGGGGGCGTGGTCGGGTTGCCCACAAGCACCGTGGACTGGTTCGAGCCGGGGCGATTGACGAGGAGGATGTCGCTCGCGTGCTTCGGCGACGCGCTGAGCACGTTCGGCGCCGGCAGGCCCGCCCCCATCCAGTCGCCGAAGGCGTGCTGCGCCAGCGCCTGGACCTGCTCCAGGGTCACGTCCCCCGCGACCACGAGTAAGGCCCCGCCCGGCCGGATGCGGCTCCGCGCGAATCGCGCGAGATCGTCCGCCGTGATGGCGCGCAGGCTCGCTTCGCTCTCCGAGCGGCCGTAGGGATTGTCGCCGTAGATCTCGTGGGCGAACATCCGGCTCGCAAGGCTCTGGGGCTCAGACAAGGAGAGGGCCAGCGCCGAGAGCTGCCGGGTCCGCGCGAGCTCGACTTCGTCCGCCGGGAACGTGGCGTGCTGAGCGACCTCGCTCACGAGGTCGAAGACCAGCGCGACCTGATCGCTCAACGCGTCGCCCGAAATGGTGAAGAAGTCCTCCCCCGAACTCGCATCAAGACCGCCGCCGACCGCCTCGATCGCCGTGGCGATCTGATCGCCCGAGCGGTGGGTCGTGCCTTTCGTGATGACGTCCGCGGCGAGGGAGGACAAGCCTTCCTTCCCCTCCGGGTCAGAGGCCGCACCCGCCCGGAAGTTCAGGCTCAGGGACACGACCGGATGGTCGTGCCGCTCGATCACCAGGAGCTCAAGGCCGTTGGCCAGATGCACGTCCTTGTAGGGCGGGAATTGCACGGGCAGCACCCGCGCGGGGGCGGGCGGGTGGGTGGGGAAGGAGTCCTGCGCCGACAGGCGTCCGACCGCGGCAGCGAGGGCCAGTGCGATTCCGGCGACCGTCGGTCTCATTCGCCGTTCCCTCCCGTCGGCGCGGTGGCCGACGCAGGGGCCACGACCGTCACGTCGAGGAGGTTCGCAGGATCGAGGTACTTCCTCGCCACGCGACGCACGTCGGCCGAGGTCACGGCCAGGTATCGGTCAAAGTCGGTGTTGATCTCGCTCAGCGCGGCGTGGAACATCGCATAGTGCTGCAGCTCCTCGGCGCGCCCGATGGCCGTCTCGCGGCTGTGGACGAAATCGGCGCGCAGCATGTTCTTCGCCTTGGCGAGCTCGTCATCGCCGACGCCGGTCGTGCGGAGGCTGTCGAGTTCGCGGCCGATGAGGCTGTCGAGCGTCGCCGGGGTGACGCCTTGGTTTGACACCCCGAAGATGACGAGCACGCCCGGGCCCCGCCGCGAGTCGTACGGGTTGATGCTCGCCTGGATACCGAGTGCCGCCTTGTCACGGCGCACGACGCCCACGTTGAGCCGCGAGCTCTCCCCCTCGCCCAGGATCACGGTCAGAAGACCGAGCGCGGGCGTGTCCGGATCGTCGTGGGGCGGGATCCGGTAGAGCCGCGCGATCCCGGGCAGCATCGCATGGACGTCCGTGATCGTGCGCCGCTCGACACCGGGACTCAGGCGGGACTTGCACGTCACGCGGGGCGGCGGCGGTTGTGAGGGGATCGTGGCAAAGTAGGCGTTCACGAGGTGCCTGAGCTCGGCCACGCGGAAGTCGCCGGTGACGACCAGGGTCGCGTTGTTGGGCGCGTAGTACATCGTGTGGAACGCCTGCACCTCAGGGAGCTGGGCCGCGTCCAGGTCCTGCACGGACCCGATCACCGAATGGGCATAGGGGAAGCACGTCGTGCTGTCGAAGAGCCAGGTGATGCTCTCGGCGAAGACCGACCCATAAGGTTCGTTCTCCACCCGTAGCCGGCGCTCCTCTTCCACCGTCTCGCGCTGGTTGTGGAAGGCGTCCTCGGTGACGGCGAGCGCGCGCATGCGGTCCGCCTCGAGCCAGAGGACGACGTTGAGATTGTTTGACGGGACCACGGCGTAGTAGTCGGTCCGATCCTCGGCGGTCGACGCGTTGTCCTCACCGCCCGCGCGCTCGATCAGGTGCGAGTGGAGGCCCTTCGGCGCATGGGCCGATCCCTCGAACATCAGGTGCTCAAAGAGGTGCGCGAACCCCGAATGGCCGGGGGTCTCGTTCCGCGACCCGACGTTGTACCAGATGTCGACCGCGACGACGGGCGTCGTATGGTCCTGCGCATAGATGACTCGCAGGCCGTTGGGCAGCGTGAACGTCCGGAAGTCGACCGTGCCCACGGGCGTCGGCGCCGTGGCGGAGGCCGCAGGGGCCTGCGCGCTCGCGGGATGAGCGGAGCAGAGCGCGAGCGGAATGACGAGCGCCGAGGCTCGGCGCGAAAACAGGGCCACGCTGGGGATCCTCAAGGTTCGGAGGGCACCACGGGACCCGTGGCGGCGAGCTCGAAGCGGAACCGGCGGTCCAAGGTCTCGCCCATGACCACGCGGCGCGGGGTGCTGCGGGTCACGTACAGGCGCAGGAAATCGCTGCTCCGAAGCGGCAGCACATCCATGTGCCCCGCCGGGACGTCGATCGCCACCGGCTGCTCGGCTACAAACGTGAGCGGCACGACGGAGTCCTTCGCTTCATCGAACGCGCGTCCGACGAGCGAATCCCCCGGAACCGCGTTCGTCACCGCGGCCGCAAACAGCTCGTAACTCGACCACACAGCGGCCGGAGGCACGGCGTGGCTCACGGCGATCGTGTCCGTACCGTGAGTCTTGGTGGCAACGATCCGCCGTCCGGTGACGCGTCCGTTCTTCACCACCAGATGATGCTCGATCCACACGGTGTCGCCGGGACCCGTAAACTCTGTGTGGCGAAACGACTCAACCGGGGCGCCCGTATGGCGGTCGACGACCACGCGCATCCGCTCGTCCACGCTCGGCTCGAAGTCGGACGCCGCGGTATACAGAACCTCCTGGCGCGCGCCCTCGGTGCGGAGCTCGTACTGCCACACGGCCCATCCCCGCTGATCATCGTCGAAATAGAAGACGAAGGAGTCCCGGCTCACGGGAAGTGCGGTCAGGTCAAACCGCAGCGGCTTGGGCGGGGGCCCAAGCCCGAGGGCGGCAGCGAGCACGAAGGCGAGCCTGTGCATATCCTCAAGAGGAGTCGAGCGGCGGAAGCTAGTCGCCCGAGCGGGGAGGCGAAATGCCACGTCACGCGCGATCAGTCCCTGGCACCTACCGCGCCTCGTCCGCGGTCGGGGTAATTGGTACAGATACCGTCCACCCCGAGCGCGAGCGCGTGTTCCATTTCCTCGTCCGTGTTCACGGTCCACACAAAGACTGCGCATCGCATGGTATGCACAGCGGAGACGAGGGCGGCATCGAGCATGTCCGCCTCCTGCCACAGCATCGTGGCCCCGGCGTCCTCGAGCGCGACGAGCGGGCGCACGGGGTAGGAGCTCGAGAGCACGCCGCGCGGGAGCGTCGGCCGCCGTTCGCCGAGCCGCTTGATGATGCGGTGGTCGAAGCTGTGCACGGCGTACCCGGTCGGATGGGGGCCGCGGTCGAGGACCTGGAGGAGCTTTGCGTCGCACTCGGGCCCAAGTGTCTTCAACTCGACGAAGACGCGGAGAGCCCCGCAGGCGGCGAGCGCGTCGTCCAGAGTCGGAGGGGGTTCGCCGTTTGCGAGCCGCAGCTGGGCGAGCTCTGCCGCGGCGAGGGTCGTGATCAGGCGGCCGTCGATGCGCGGGTCGTGATGAACGACCAGGGTACCATCCCGGGCGGCATGGACGTCGAGCTCGACGCCGTCCGCCCCCAACCGCCCAGCGGCCCGGAACGCGGCTCGTGAGTTCTCGAGCTCGACCCCCGAGGCGCCCCGGTGGGCAATCACGAGGGGCCTCATGCGGGGAGCTCAGGGGCGGGGCGGCTTGGGATGTGGCGCATCGGGTCTGGGAGCCGGGCGCTGTGGCGTGGGCGCTTCATGTGGTGCGCCCCTGAACGTCGCAACTTGCGGCTGGGCTTGAAGCTAGGGCCCACTCAAGCGATCGCAAGGCGTTAATATTGGGCGGCGTCGTGCGTCCATTCACCCGAGGGCCATAGTGGCAGCGGACCCCGTCGCCGCGACCGATGCGGCCTTAATTGCAGCGTGGCAGCAGGGCGATGAGCGGGCAGCGACCGAGCTGGTGCAGCGGCATACCCGAGCGCTGGCGCGCTTTCTCGCCGGCGCGGGCGCGCCGGAAGCGGATGTGGACGATCTGGTGCAGGAGACGTTTGTGCGGGCCTTTCGGGCAGTCGACCGGTTCCGAGGGCAGTGTCAGTTCCGGACGTGGCTGCTGACGATCGGCAGCAACGCGCTGAAGGACGCCGGACGGCGGGCACGGCGCGTGCGGGTGGTCCCCCTTGAGGAGGACCTCCGGGCCCCAGGCGGCGATCCGGCCGAGCGGGCCGTCGCGTCCGAAGCCGAGGAGCGACTGGCTCAGGAGTTGAAGCACTTACCGCCCATGCAGCGCGATGTATTTCTTATGCGGGCGCAGCAGGGCATGGAATACGAGGACATAGCGACGGCCTTGGGCACGTCGACCGGAGCGGCTCGTGTCCATTACCATCACGCGGTCAAGCGGTTGAAGGAACACTTGCGATGAACGAACCAGACATCCCCGACGCGGAACTCGTCGCCCTCGCGCGCCAGCTTGGCGAGCGGGCGGCTGGCCAGATCGACCCGGCGCAGACCGCGGTCGCCGTACTCAAGCGCCTACGCCAGGCGCCGAAGGTACACCGCCCGCTGCAGCCCTGGCTCGCGCTTGCAGCATCCCTGGTGCTGCTCGTGGCGGGGGGCACCGTGGTGCGCCAACTCTCGCACCGCACGAGCGCGGTGGCAGCGCCGGTCGCGGTCGATGTGAGCGATCTGTCCGCACCGCAGCTCGGCGAAGTGATGAACGGGCTTGAGCGGACCGATGTGAACGCAGTCGACGAGGACCCGCCCTCGATCGAAGCCGGCATCGAACAGCTGACGCCGACCGAGCTGCGCAGTCTGTTGAAGTCGCTCACTAGCTGACGCATGGCGCGCTGGCTCGTCGCTCTCGCCCTGATCCTGGGCCCCACGCTCGGGGCGCAGCAGCCGACCGATTCGACCGGCGGACCGCCGCCGCGCCTGCTCCAGGAGTTCCGCAAGCGCTGGCACGAGCACGTGCAACAGGAACTCGCGTTGACGCCCGACCAGGCGACGAAACTCCAGGCCACCGAGGACCGCTTCGCCGCAGATCGGCGCCCGATCGCGCAGAGTCAGCGGCAGGTCCAGCAGGCTCTTCGTGAGCAGCTCCGCCCCGGCGCCGCCGCCGACGCGGACAGCGTGACCAAGCTCCTGGCGGCACGCGACCAGGGCCGCACGGCTCTGATGAAGCTCGAGCAGGATGAAGACCAGGAGATGGCGGGCTACCTGACGCCCGTGCAACGCGCACGCTATCAGATGATGCGCCAGCAGCTCCAGGAACGGATCAGCGAGATGCGTCGGCATCGGCGCGACCAGATGCTTGGGCCGCGGGACCGCGACGGCGGGCCTCCGCCCTAAGCAGACCATGCAGGGACGTGCGTCGATACGGCCGGGCTCGCCCGGCCGTTTTGCTACAACCGGGCCGAGAACGTGAGGGTGAAGCGGCGCGGCGGAGCGGGGGTCAAGAACGGTACCACCTCGCCATCGGGTGACTCGATCGAAGCGGGCGCGCCCGGCGGGACCAGCAAATTCTGGCTCAGAATCCCGTAGGTGCTGTAGTGATCGTTCAAGAGATTATCGATTTCGAACTCCAGTCCGTACTTCCCCAGCCCCAGGCGCCCGCGCAGCCCGGTCTCAGTGTAGCCCGGGATCTGCGCTCGCTGGTTCGACTCGTCGCCCTGTAAGTATTGACCGGAATAGAAGCGCGCGTCGAGCTCGCCGTTGAACAGGACCCGTCCGAGCTGGCGGGAGAGCCCGAGGCCCAACCGCCCGCGATGCAGGGGGGAGTTGGGAAAGATGTCCCCGGGTTGGGTCGGCTTGGGGGCCGTGTCGGCGGTCGCGATCTGGACGCTGCTCTGATAGGTCGCCGCGACGTAGCTGTAGGAGGCCATGAGCCTGAGGCCTTTCGCCAAGGCAAGCTCGGTCGACACCTCGAAGCCCGCCCGTCTCGTCTTCGGCATGTTGATGTAGTAGACCTGGGTGAGCGTCGGGGACGCGAACTCGATGTCGTTCGTGACATCTGTCCAGAAGGCGTCGGCGTCGATCGTCAACCGCGACAGCCGGGCGTCGATCCCCGCTTCGTGGTCCTGGGTGGTCACGGGGAGGAGAGCGGGATCGGCTCCAAGCGCCGACGGCAGCGAGCACGGGGCCGCCGGGCTCGCGCACGCGAGCTCGAGGGCGGCGGGCGCCCGAAACCCACCCCGGTACGCGACGTACACCTTGAACCCCTCCGAAACGCGATAGCTCGCCCCGAGTTCGGGCGACAACCGGCTGTAGGTGCTGGTCGCGCTATTTGAGTCGACGAGTTGGTCCACGTAGGGGATCCGGACGTAGTCCCCCCGCACCCCGAGGGTGACGTCGAGACGCCTGTTGACCGAAACGATCGCCTGCGCGTATGCCCCGAGGTTCAGCTGGGGAGAGACCTCAGCGAGAGTCGTAAGCGAGTCTCCGCTGTCCGCGTCGATCTCATAGAGGTGATACGTCACCCCGTCCTGCTCGAACTCGGTGCCGATCGTGAACCCCACGGGAAGTCCGATGACGAGCGCCCTGGTCCATTCGAGTGTGGCGCCGCCCGAGCGATTGTCGACGAACCCGTCGGTCGTCGGATTCACGGGCGGCACATTGTTGTTGTACTGCTCGTAGTTATTCCGACGGTAGAAGGCCGTGCCGCGCAACACGCCCCCGGCCACGAGGTCGTTGCCGCGGAGGATCACCGCGTAGGCCTCGGGTGCGAAGAAGTCGCCGGGCGTGTAGTTGAGCTGCGGGAAGTCCGCGAGGTAACTCTCGGGCAAGGACCCCGCCTGCAAGATCTTGTCGTTCCCGTAGAGGAGATCGAGCGCGATGTCGCCGGAATCGTGACTCGCGCCGAACTGGCGCCCGATCGTCGCGAACACATTGCGCGTGCGAGCCGCCGTCGCGTCGCGCCATCCCACCTCGTCTGAGTAGGCACCCGCCACGAACCCATCGAAGCCGTCCGCCTTGCCCCCGCCCGTGAACGAGTAGGTCTGCTGGCCGAAGGACCCGCCTCCGAGCTCAACCTCGGCCTCCGGTTTGTCTCCCCCTCGCCGCGTCGACAGGAGCAACGTGCCGCCGAGCGAGTTGCGTCCGAAGAGCACGTTCGAGCCCCGCACGAGGGACGTCCCGTCGACCGCCGCCATGGGCAGGAGGTCGAAGTTCACTTCCTGGGCGTCCGGTTCGTTCACCCGGACACCGTTCAGGAAGACGCCGACGCCCTGCGGGGACCCGACCACGGGCGAGAGCGTGAAGCCTCGCACCTCGATCTCGGGCTGGAGCGGGCTCCCTTGATCGTTGAACGTGCTGATCCCCGGCAACTGCTCGAGCGCTGTGGGTGCTGCGGTCGGGATCGGAATGGGGACGGCCTGCTCGAGATTCACCTGCTCGACCTCTACCGAGGCGCGCTCGTCTACTCCCGATAGCCGGGTGGCTTTGACGACCACGCGTTCCAAGAGGTAGTGACGAAGCGAATCGGTGCGCACGCTGTCTTCATGTTCGAGGGCCGCGCGGAGCACCCGCTGTCGCTCGCGCTCGACCGAATCCGCTCGGACCGAATCGGCATGGGCCGAGTCGACAGGCGTCTGGGCCCGCAGGGGGATGAAGACGAGTGGGAGCACCACGAGCGGCGCAAACAACCAAACTGCGATCCGCCGACTCATGGGAGGGTGCACCCCGGGGGGAGCCACGCATAGGCAGGCGCGCTCGCCCAACCGAGCACGAAGCCGCACGCGTCAGCCCTACGTCGCACGATGGATTCGTGAGTCGGGGATTCTCATTAGGGAATGCTACGCAAACGCTCGTCACCCTCACCAGAGCGCTTGCACCTGCCTGAGACGCAGTCCGGGCACCGGTCTCGGTGCCCGGACCAGTTCAGTTGGGAAGCGTGAGCGAAACGGTGACGCCTGGGCCCTGCGGTGCCACGGGCTCCACTCGCAAGA
>DATNIM010000083.1:0-2680 GCA_035604455.1 Gemmatimonadales bacterium | reverse complement strand
GAGCACGATCTGGGCGGGACGCGGACGGTCCCTCAACAGCGTAGGTTCGAGCATCGGCCCTGCCTCCCTCGGAATGGAGCCACAGGCTAGCGCTTCGCGGGGAGGGGTTGCCCTCATAAGCTTCGCCGCCGTGGACGTGCACCGTGAGCCCGCGGTACGGCGCGCAGGCAGCGGCGACGTTCCGGCCCTGGCGGGCATGCTCGCGCGGGCCTTCCTCGATGACCCGGTCGCATGCTGGGCCTGGCGTCCGCCGGCCCTGCGCCCGCGCGCCCTCGAACGCTTCCAGGCGATTCGGCTGGGCCAGCTGCTCGCCGGCGAGGAGGTGTGGACCGCCGAGGACCACTCGTGCGCCGCCCTGTGGGCGCCGCCGGGCGGCTGGAAGAGCTCGCTGCTGGCGGACGTGGCGCTGGCGCCATGCTTCGGCCATCCGCGACTGCTCGCGCGCATGCCGCTTGTGGCCGCCGGCTGGCTCGGGCTCGAGCGCCGACACCCACCCGCGCCGCTGCACTACTACCTGGCCGTGCTCGGCACCGACCCGCCGTGCCAGGGCCGGGGTCTCGGCTCGCGGCTGCTCGCACCGGTGCTCGAGCAGTGCGACCGCGACGGCGTGGGCGCCTACCTGGAGTCCTCCAACGAGGGCAAGGCCAACAGACAGGGAGGCATCGGGGCCTACTTGGAGTGCTCAAGGGAGAGCAATATCTCGTTCTACGAACGGTTCGGCTTCAAGGTGATCGAGGAGCACAAGCTCCCCTGCGGGCCGATGATGTGGCGGATGTGGCGCGATCCCCCGAGCCTGACGAAGTAGGAAGCCTCAGCGCCCCACACGGCCGCTCTCCCGCCATCCGACGACCTTGGACGAGGGAACGGGCACACGCTGGCCACTTGCCGACACACGGCGCTCACCGCTGTCTCGCACAATCGCGCGTAGCTTTGAGTTGTGGTCAAGTGTGCATGATAGTTTGGGGAGCGTCGATAGCTGACTAGAGAGCGAATCCAGCACAACTTCGAGCAGCTTTGGGTTGTGGTCAAGTGTGCATGCCATAGTGGAGAGGTTCCGGAGTGCGCTCTGCGCCCCGATGCGAGAGATTGACGATCTCTCTCAAATCCTCGGCGGCTCTGAGTTGTGGTCAAGTGTGCGTGCTAGATTGGTCAACGTGTCCCTCTGCGCCGAAGCGGGGGGACTTTTCACCTTTTCCGTTGTAACCCGACTCGCCACAGTTCGGCTGAGTCCGTCCCTCGAATCTCCACGGAGGTCCGATCATGAGTGCAGTCAACAGCACTTACACCTGCCCCGTTGGCACGCGCCTGCGCCCGATGGAGTACGACAGGCTGAAGGCAGTAGCCAGCGAGCGCGGAGTGACCGTGAGCGCCCTGCTGTCGCGTTACGCCCGCGAGCTTATTCGTCAGGCCGCGTAACCTTTTTCTTTGCCTTGGCGGTTAGCCCCCGCCGACCACCTGCGCGCGAGGAGAGCATGCTCGCTGCGCTGCCCCGCCGGGGATACCTGGCCCGGTGGGATGGACCGTGATCCGGTCCCGGCGCGTCGAGAGGAATTATCTCCCGCTCGGCGCGCCTTCAATCTTGCAGCAACAGACTTCGCGGTCACGACCGCGTAGAACGCGCGTAGCTCAACGCTCGCGCACCCTGGAGTCATTCTCTCCTGTTGGGTGACCAGCGCGGAGGGGCGGGTAGCGGCTTGTCACGGCCGTCCGCTCGCTCCCGCTGACCTTCAGCGCCGAGAGGCTCCGTCACCCACAAACAACGGACTCAGAATGACACTCGACATACGGAGCGCTGAGAGCATCGAGGCTCGACGGCTTGAATGGCTCTGGACTGACCGCATCCCGCTTGGCGCGGTAACGATCCTTGCTGGCGATGGCGGTCTTGGGAAGTCTCTCCTAACCTGCGAGCTTGCATCCCAGCTCAGTCGCGGGAACGTCGCAGGCGAGCTGCAAGGACAGCCGGCGCCGACACTCATCCTGTCGGCCGAGGATGACGCCGAGACAACGATCAAGCCGCGCCTCATGGCATCCGGCGCTGACCTCTCGCTAGTCCATATCGCATCCGACATCGCGCTCCCCGGTGACGAGCACGCGCTCGTGGAGGCCGTCCAGGCGCGCGGTGTGCGGTTGATCGTCCTTGACCCTCTCGTTGCCTTCCTGGGCACACGGGTAGACGCCCACAAGGATCAATCCGTGCGAGTCGCGCTCGCGCCGCTGGCCAAGCTCGCACAAGAGAACGGCCTAGCCATCCTCGCCATCCTGCACGTCAACCGACGCGACACGTCCGACAGCTCGGCGCGCTTTTCAGGCTCTCCAGCGTTCCGCAATGCCGCGCGCTCAGCGCTCGTGTTCGGAGCGGACCCAGCCGACCCAGACGGGCGCGAAGGACCCAACCGCGTCCTCGCCCAGAACAAGGCGAACCTCTCTCGGCCGGGACTGCGCTCTGTCGCCTGTCGGATCGAGAGCGCGACAGTGGAGGGCATTGACACCGCCCGGATTCATCTCGGCGGCGAGAGCACCACGACGGCCGACGAACTCGTTGAGAGCGGCCGCATCGCTGCGAGCCAGTCTCCCGCTGACGCCTTCCTAGCCGACGCCCTGGCCGATGGCCCGAGGGACGCGGAGATACCTTCGGGAGAACGATCCCGGCGCGACGCTGACCGGCACGATCGCGGCAATT
>DATNIM010000082.1:0-4608 GCA_035604455.1 Gemmatimonadales bacterium | reverse complement strand
GAGGGGGCCGGCGCAAGCGCCGGGGCCGGAGGCTGGGCGGCCGGGGGCGGCGGGGCGACGGCCGCCGAGGCCGGCGTGAATACCGGTGCGACCGGAGCCTGGACCGGGGCTGGGGCCTGTGCCGGTGTCTGCCCCGGGACGAAGAAGACCGTGTCGCAGACAGCGCAACGCGCCCGCACGCCGCCCGCCGGTACCTTGAGCGGATCGACGCGATAGACACTCGCGCACGAGGAACAGGTGACGTTCACGGCGTGGGCTGGTCGTCGGGGTCGTCGAGGTCCGGGTCGCGGCGCCGGTCGACTACGAAGACCGAGCCCGTCTGGGTCTTCGCGTAGCTCTTCATCTCGGTCGCGAGCTCGCTCACCTGGGCCGGATGGGTGAAGCGCCGGTTCTGGTTCGTGACGATGCCGATCGACAGAGTCATGAGGGGCACCCGATGCAACTGACCGCGGCGGTCTTTGCCGAAATAGTAGCCGGCGCGACGGTCCTGTTCGTTGTACTGGTACGGGATGAGCGTGTCGAAGACATCGAGGATCTCGGTGCAGACCGGGGTGATCGCGTCAAACGGAACGACCAAGATAAAGTCGTCGCCCCCGATGTGACCG
Organism: Gemmatimonadales bacterium; assembly: GCA_035604455.1. Classification (GTDB taxonomy): domain Bacteria; phylum Gemmatimonadota; class Gemmatimonadetes; order Gemmatimonadales; family GWC2-71-9; genus AG25. Next base: position 4,003 of record DATNIM010000082.1, on the reverse strand, counting down.
ACGAACGCTTCGGCGCCGACCAGCCCTTTGACGACGTCGTGCAGGATGCGCGAGAGGATATAGATCACCCGGTCGCCGTCGTAGTAGCTGTAGCGGTCGTTGAACTCCTTGAAGTGGTCCAAGTCGGCGTAGCACACCGCGAACAGCTCACCCTCCTCCATTCGGCACCGGATCGCGCGCTCGATCTCGGTCGTGCCCGGCAGCCGGGTGGAGGGGTTCACGGCCACGTCCCGCGCCGTACGCGTGAGGAGGCTGTCCAGGCGCGTCGCCTGCTCCGCGGGCTCGAAGAGGGGCGTGATCACCTCGTCCGCCCCCGCCGCGAACCAGCGCTTCACGCTCTCGGTCGTGTGGCGGGTCGACACGGCGGCGAGCGGGACGATGGCGGAGTAGGAGTCGCCCTTGAGGCGGGCGCACAACGCGAGGCCGGTAGACCCGGACCCGTCGGCATCGATCACCACGAGCGCGGGCAGCGACCGGAGCACGAGCTCCTCGGCCGCCCCAGGCTCATGGACCGGGACCACCGCGAGGCCTTTGCCTTCCACCCAGCGGTCCACCACCTGCGGGATGGGGCACCCCGCCGGCGAGAAGAAGAGCATCGTGGGGCGAGCGCGCAGCCGGGAGCCTCCCGTAAGAGTCGAGCCTGCTTAAAGTTAGGCCATTTCCCCCGGGGTGTCAAACAGCCCGGGCCAAACCCCCCAGATCAGAAGTGCTTGGCCTCATCGATCAGCATGATCGGGATGTCGTCCTCCACCGCGTAGATCAGCCGGCAGGCCTGGCAGACGAGCTCCTCGCTCGGGGCCGTCCGGTGCTCGAGCGGGCCTTTGCACTTGGGGCACACGAGGATTGCGAGGAGATCGGGCGCGAGGCTCATCGCTTGTATCCCAGGCGCTTGAGGGTGGGTTCGTGGGTCCGCCACTTGGGCAGGACCTTGACGTGCAGGTCGAGAAACACGTGCTCGCCCAGGAGTGCCTCGATCTTTGCCCGGGCGAGCGAGCCGACGGCTTTGATGGTGCGGCCGCCCTCCCCGATCACGATCGCCTTCTGGCTCTCGCGCTCGACATACACGGCGGCCCGAATATACACGGGCGGCGGCGCCTCTCGGAACTCGTCAATCTCGACGGCCACGCTGTAGGGCAGCTCCTCGCGCAGGAGCTCGAAGGCGGCTTCGCGCACGAACTCGGCCGCGAAGAGCCGTGTGGGCTGGGTGGCGAGGGCGTCGGGGGGGTAGTGAAAGGGGCCTTCGGGAATGAGCCGCGTGAGTTCGGCGAGCAGCGCGTCGAGTCCCCCGCCCGTGAGCGCCGACACCGCGAGCCCCGGGGCCAGGAGCTCGGGCGCCCGCGCGGCGGGCGAGACCCGATCCGCCTGCGTGTACACGAGGACGACGGGCGCCCGCAGGGGGGCGCTGAGCCGGGCGACCACGGCGAAGGGGGGCGCCGGGAACTCGGGAAGCGGGTGGAGGTACAGGACCACTTCGGCCCCGGCGATCGCACCCAGCGCCGAGGCGCGCATCGCTTGATGCAGCGGGTCTTCCGGATCCATGAGGCCGGGCGAGTCGACGAAGATGAACTGTGCGTCATCGCGGGTGAGGAGCCCCTCGATGGGCACGCGACTCGACTGGGGCTTCGGCGAGACGATGGCAAGATGCTCGCCTAAGAGCGCGTTCAAGAGCGTCGACTTGCCGACGTTCGGGCGGCCGGCGAGGGCCACGGTCCCGCAACGAGTCATCGGCGGAAGCTACACCCTGAGGCGCCCTGCGCCCCGGCCAGGGCGGGTTTAAGTTGTAGTTCTCGCACACTCAAATGGGACTTCGAGACACCCATGGACAAGCGGCTTGTGATGCTCGCGCTCTCCGCGGTGATCTTCCTACGCCTGGGAACGGCGAGACAGGGGACGCAGCAGCCTGATCTTTCGGGCAACTGGATCTTCGACCGCACCGGCAGCGACGACCCGCAATCGCCGGCGGCCGACTGTAAGTCTCACGTCCGGGGCCCGGGCGGGCACGCGGGCAGCCAACAGCTCGACACGGGGATCTTCGCGCACCCCAAGTACCACGTGCTGGGCGAGACCGAGCTCTACCGCCTCGACCAGACGCTCCAGCTGGCGCTCGACGAGCCGTTTTCCATCCGTCTCCTCCAGTCGCCCATGACCGTCACGCTCACGACGAGCGAGGGCGACTCGCTCGTCTTGCCGACGAGCGGGGAGAAGGTGAAGGAGGCCGTGAACGGCGCGGGGGACCTCGAGAGCCGGACGTACATGAACGGCACCCGTCGCGTGATCGAGCGGAAGGTCGGCGGGGGCGGCAGCGTCGCGAGCGAGTACTTCTTGTCCCAGGACGGCAATCAGCTGTACGTCGTCGTGTCGTTCGACGGGCGGTGCGGGAAGTTCACCTTCCGGCGGGTCTACGCCCGCGAAACGACGCCTCCCGCCCCGGGCTAGCCCCTCACTTCGCGGCGCCCGAGTCGGGTCTCGCCTTCGCGGTGGCAGTATCGGGGTGGAAGACCATGTCGGCGCCCATGAAGAAGTAGTGCCAGATCCACGCGTTCAACCCGAGGCCGAAGGAGTGGACCTTGGGGATGTAGTCGAAGAGCTTCGCCGCCGACACCCGCCACTTGACGAGCACCCGCAGCCCTCCGGCGTCGGGGAACATGGTGATCGCGGCCACGGTCGTATCGGGCACTCCGCGGATGCTCAAGAGCCCCATCGCCGTCCCGTACACTGTGTCGCCCGACTGCGTCAGGTTCACCAAACTGTCCAGCGCGAAATGGATCTCCGGGTGCTGCCAGGTCTCGAGGGCCTGGTGCATGAGGTTGTCGCGCATGGCCTCGCCCGTGATCAGGGCGTCGCTCTGGACGTCGATCACCCCGTGCGCTCCGGCCCAATGGCCTGAATCGGCGACGATTTCGCCGCGCACGGCTTCCACGCAGAACGTGGTCACGTGCCGCCGCGGAAAGAGCGGCACGTGGATGGTGTCGTCGACGTTCGAGTAGCCCGTCCGCGGGAGCTTGAGATTCGGATCGAAATGCCAGCCGGGGCTGCGCTCTTCGCCCGGCCGCCAGGAGGGATCGCCCGGGCAGGTCGTCGCCCAGAGATGGTTCAGGTTCGGGCTGATCTGCCACCACGCGAGGCTCGCCTTGGGGTCGACGGCCCACCGGGACGGCGAGCCTTGCGCGCGCGCGCCGACGGCCGCGGCCGCAAGACCGAGCACGACCGGGCCCGTGCGTCGCAGCTTGTGAAACGACAAGCTCATCGCTCGCTTCCTCCGCGTGACCGCAGCCCGGGCACAAGCGGACGTCACCCGCGGCCGATCCTCGCGGGATCGTTCCCTAGGGGCCGGGGTGCGAGCGCTGACGGGCGCGCTGGGAATGCCGTGACCAACGACGTCTCACATTTTGTACGCGAGCCCCCGCCCGCACAAGGCGTGTGGCGGTGATGCTGCGGCGCGCCGGGCCGTGGCCCCGGGCGTTTGGGTGGGGAACAAAAAACCGCCCGCACGCGGCCGGCTGGCGGCGCGGGCGGGCGGCTAAAGGGGAAGCTGGCGGCGGCCTACTCTCCCACGACCTCTCGATCGCAGTACCATCGGCGCTGACAGGCTTAACGACCGTGTTCGGGATGGGAACGGGTGTGGCCCTGTCGCGCTAGTCGCCAGCAAATCCAAGAGCAAATCCAAGCCAACTGACGAGGGTGTGGTGGTGCCGAGTCAACATCACGTCCATCGAAGAGATCAAGCCTCACGGGCAATTAGTACGGCTCGGCTGAAGCGCTCACGCGCCTTACACCTGCCGCCTATCAACCTGGTAGTCTCCCAGGGCCCTTCAGGAGCCTTGCGGCTCGGGAGTGCTCATCTTGGGGAGGGTTTCCCACTTAGATGCATTCAGCGGTTATCCCCGCGCGACATCGCTAACCGGCGTTGCTCCTGGCGGAACAGCCGGGACACGAGAGGTCGCTTCGTCCGGGTCCTCTCGTACTACGGACGACGCCCCTCAACACTCCAACGCCCGCACCG
>DATNIM010000081.1:0-4976 GCA_035604455.1 Gemmatimonadales bacterium | reverse complement strand
ACCAGTAATTACGGCGGTAGCTGGAACGGGGTGAACGGGTCTGTCACTGGCCTCTTTTATGGTGACGCGAGCCAGCTCGTTGCGCAGCTCGTGGGCATTTCAACGCTGATCGGGTTCGTCTTCACCTTCAGCTTCGTGCTGAACTACGTGTTGGAAATCTTCATCGGCCACCGGGTCTCGGCCCAAACTGAGATCGAAGGCCTGGACCTGCCAGAGATGGGGCAGTTGGGCTATCCGGAGTTCGTCTTCAAGCCGGAGCCGGATGTCTTGAGGATGGCGGAGCGGCAGTTCGCGGTCGCCTAAGGCACACGCACCACAGGGGCGGTAGCAGGCGCAACCGATGCCCTGCTACCGCCCCCGAGGAACCAGCGCAGTCGAATCCTTGGGGCTTAAGGGAGGAAAGCGCTCGATATGGAGATGCTCATTGGCACCTACGACGGCCCTGGGCGCGCGGACCTGAGCCGCCGGATCCCGGAAGCGTCCTGGTCGGCGCTCGCCTTGGTACCCGGAGCGACCACGTTGGTCCTGCGGATGGTCACCAATCCCAATCTGCTCGAACCGGGCGAGCGGGTGACGTTGGTCGAGCAGCTCCGTGAAGCCGTCGCGGACCGTCCAGAGGTGGCGGATCTGCGGGTCCTGTTGGGCATGGCCCTGTGCGTGAACTACGACGCGCAGGCGGCCATTCACGAACTCAATACCGCCGTGCAGTTGGCGCCGGAGAGCTTCATCGCGCAGCTCAAGATGGGCGAGCTGTGGATGCGCCTGCGGGTGTGCGACAAGGCCGAGGAGCACACCAAGCGGGCGGAACGCCTGGCCCAGAACTGGGCCCAGGCCGACCTCGCCCGGCGCCAAAGTGTCGCCATCCGCACCATGCGGCGAAAGGGAATCGAGCGCGGCGGCTATCACGGGCCGCTGGCGTTCCTCGGGACCTTGAAGGGGCGTCTGTTTGGGCGCCGGCGAACAGTCCCGGTCACGTTGGACGTGCGCGCTCCGTGATCCGTACCCCCTGGGCGACTCGTCGCCGGCGGTCGCCGAGGCCAGGCGGGCAGGGGACGGGTGCGTCTGCAGGCCGCCATATCGGGGACGCGGAGCGATGCGAGGTCCATCTCATGGAGTCCCTCGCCCGGTCGTGGTCGACTGAGGCACCGGTGGCGGTACGCCCGGCCTGACGGGAACACGCTGAGTGGCGTACCGGCCAGCCGCGTCCGTCGGACGGAACGATCGCGGGGGATGAGAGGCGGGTTGGCGGATGAGGCAACTGTGGGAGGTTGGCTACGCCGTGCGTCTGCTACGGGCCCACTTGCGGTTCGGCGACCGGTCGCGCGCGCCGCTCCGGTTCCTGCTCATCGAGGTGCGGAACGATGCGGCACGGTGCGATTGGATCGCCCGCGCGCCCGATCCGTGGGACGATGACCTGCCCGCGGAACGGCAAGCGCAGCGCGCGTCGCTGCAGGCGCTGGAGGACGCGTTGGTGCTCCGCGAGATGCTCTTTCTCGCGCTCCCCGGGGTCCAGCGCGCGGAGTTGAGAGGGTTTCGGGCTGAGGACCGCGCCTTCCCGGAGCTGATCATTGAGGGTGCGGTCTCGAAGAGCGAGGATCCTCCGCCGCGCGTGTCGTCGGTAGCGATGAGGGCGATGCTCAGCGGATTCCGCTTCTGGATGCAGAACGGGATCCTGCGGGCGCTCGACAAACCAGAAGAACCGGTCTTTGAGCACGCGATCTAGCGAGCCGAGATCGAACCAGGTTCCGGCTACCCGTAGCCACGCGGGGAACCGGACGCAAGCCGTGGGGACGGGCCTGGTCTCGGGTCGCCATCGCTGTTCGGAGGTCGCCTGCGTTCGCATTCCAACGGTTCAAATCTTCGGAGTGGTGCGCAGGTCGAGTTTTGAGATGAAACCTTGTCCCAGGGCTCCCTCAGGGGCTCGCGTCGTCGCGGTAAGGTCGCGGCCGCGAGAGGAGATGTAGCGTGCTGCCAGCGCTCATCGCCTCAACATCGCTCCCGATCGGCGGGGCGGTCGATCCGGTCGCACAGGTCATCCTCTCGCTCGCCGTCGTGCTGGTCGCTGCGAAGCTCGGAGGCGAAGTCGCCGAGCGCCTCGGGCAACCGGCGGTGCTGGGAGAGCTCCTCGTCGGGGTCCTCCTCGGCAACCTCGATCTTGTCGGGGTGTCGTGGGTGGACACCATTCCCGGAAACGCGACGATCGACGTCTTCGCCAAGATTGGGGCGGTGCTCCTCCTCTTCGAGGTCGGGCTCGAGTCTACTGTTGGCGACATCATGAAGGTCGGCGGACGAGCCTTTGTGGTGGCGGTCCTCGGCGTCATCGCGCCGTGGGTGCTCGGCTGGGGCGTGGGGGCGCTCATGCTGCCTGGCGGGTCGCCCTACATGCACGCGTTTCTCGGTGCGGCGCTCACCGCGACGAGCGTCGGCATCACGGCGCGCGTCCTCATGGACCTCGGCCAGAGTCAGTCACCCGAGGCCAGGGTCATTCTCGGGGCGGCAGTGATCGACGACGTTCTCGGCCTCGTCATCCTCGCAGTGATCACGAGCGTGATCGGCACGGCCGAGCGCGGCGAAGGGATCTCCTACGGGCAAATCACGCTCGTGTTCGTGAAAGCCGTGGCCTTTCTCGTGGGAGCCTTGGTCGTGGGCGTACGGTTGTCGCCAAGGGTCTTCGCGGCGGCGGGCCGACTCCGGGGCCAGGGCGTCCTCTTGGTCACGGGGCTTGTGCTCTGCTTCCTGCTCGCCTACGTCGCCTCGGCCGTCGGGCTCGCTCCGATCGTCGGGGCCTACGCCGCTGGCTTGGTCCTGGAAGAGGCGCACTACGAGGATCTCGTCGCGCGAAGCGGCCGGTCGCTTGAGGAGCTCGTGCGTCCGATCGCCACGTTCCTGGTGCCCGTATTCTTCGTGGTGATGGGCACCAGGGTACGTCTAGAGACGTTTGCGCATCCCGACGTCTTGGGCCTTGCGGCTCTGCTCACGGTCGCGGCGATCATCGGGAAGCAGGCCTGCGCCCTCGGGGGGTTGGGGACACGGCTCAACAAATTGGTAATCGGCATCGGGATGATCCCGCGAGGCGAGGTGGGATTGATCTTTGCGAACTTGGGGCTCGGGCTCACGCTGCACGGGGTTCCCGTGATGGATCAGGGCATCTATTCGGCGGTGGTGATCATGGTGGTACTCACGGCGGTGATCACGCCGCCGGCCTTAACGTGGTGCTTGAAGCGCACCACGCCGAGCGGCGTGGTGACGCCCGAGATCGCCAGCGTGACAATTGGCTCACCGGTTCCAGTGCTGACGGGCTCGGTGAGCGAACATGGTGGCGACGGTGCGCCGCACCGCTTTCTGTGGTCCGCGTATCGTCAGGCGCAGCCCTGGCACCTGTCACGTGGCGGTCCTCGCCGCACGGAGCCTCGCGCGAAGGGAACGACACCGCCCGCGCCCCCGGGCAAGGAGCGGCGGTGATGTCGGCGCGATCGTGCCCGGGCGAGCCTGGGCTTCCAGCGTCGCCGTGGTCTCCCATCGCAATGACCCCAATCGGGGGGCCGGTGGAACCGTGCAGCCGATCACCCACGCCTCCGGTTGTTCCAGGCGGTCGGTGGCGGACTGTTTACAGGTGCTTCCCCCGATGACCCCGCGCTTTCCGGCATCCGCACCGAAGGGAGTCCGTGTCTCATGACTGCGACCGCGGCGCATGCGAGTGGCGCGACGAAGCAGGAGATCCTCAGCCTCTGCCGGGATCAAGGCGTCGCGTTCCTCCGATTGCAATTCACGGACATCCTCGGCGTGAACAAGAACGTCGAAGTGCCGGAGAGCCAGTTCGACAAGGCGCTCTCGGGCGACATCCGGTTCGACGGTTCGGCCATCGAGGGGTTCGTGCGGATCGAGGAATCCGACATGGTGTTGAAGCCGGACCTCAACACGTTCCGCATTCTTCCGTATGACGACGAAGGCGGGCGGGTCGCTCGGTTGTTGTGCGACATCTTCAACCCTGACGGCTCACCCTTCAGCGGCTGTCCCCGGCAGACCCTGAAGCGGCAGATCGCACGGGCCGAGGCGCTCGGCTACGAGGTCATGATCGGGGTCGAGGCCGAGTTCTACATCTTCGAGGTCGACGCGCAGGGGAAGCCTACCACTCGCACGCACGATAGCGGTGGCTACTTCGACCTCACCCCCGTTGACCGAGGGGAAGAGATTCGGCGACTGATGATCCGGGACCTCGTCTCGACCGGGCTCGAGGTGGAGGGCGGCCATCACGAGGTAGCTCCCGGGCAGCACGAGATTGATGTGCGGTATGCCGGCGCGCTCGAAACGGCCGACAATCTCGCCACGTTCAAGTTCGTGGTGCGCAACGTCGCCTATCGGCACGGCTTCCTAGCGACGTTCATGCCTCAACCGATCTTCGGTCAGGCCGGCTCGGGCATGCACACGAGTCACTCGCTGTTCCATCAGGACCGGAACGCCTTTCACGACCCTGCGGCGCAGTGGGAATTGTCTAAGGTCGCGCTCCAGTACGTCGCGGGGCTACTACGTCATGCCCGCGCGTTTTGCGCGGTCACCAACCCGCTCGTGAACAGCTATAAGCGCCTCGTGCCGGGATATGAAGCGCCTGTGCACGTGGCGTGGTCGATGCGCAACCGGTCGCCGTTGATCCGCATCCCCGAGCGTCGGGCCCTGGGCACGCGTTGTGAGCTTCGGATGCCCGATCCGTCGGGCGATCCCTACCTCTCCCTCAGCGTCCAAATCGCAGCCGGCCTGGACGGGATTGAGCAGAAGCTCACGCCCCCGGACCCCGTCGACAAGAACATCTTCGAGATGAGCCAGCGGGAGCGGCGGCATTATCGGATTGATGATCTGCCTCGGGACCTGCACGAGGCTCTCGAATGGCTCGAGCGGGACGAGGTGGTGCGTTCGGCCTTGGGCGACCACATTTGCCAACGGTTCCTCGAGGCGAAGCACCGCGAGTGGCAGGAGTACAC
>DATNIM010000080.1:0-38493 GCA_035604455.1 Gemmatimonadales bacterium | reverse complement strand
GCGGTCACGAGGTTGCGAAGGTCGGACTTCATTGACGCGACATACGCCTTCTGCTTCGTGTTCGCGAACTTCGGGATCGCGATGGCGGCGAGGATCCCGATAATCACCACCACGATCAACAGCTCGATCAGCGTGAAACCCCTGCGGTTCATCTCGCCTCCTAATTGTTGACGGTCTGACGGCTCCAACGTGCAACGTTCCGAATCGCCGCGAGGCCAAAGCCCAGGCGCCGGGCGCACGGCGTACCAAGGTGGCAGGCCAGAGCGCCAAAATTGCGCGATGAGGGACACAGAGTCGAACAATGTTGCGCATAGAAACGTCATAGGACGAGGGGTTTTGCGGGTTTTGGGGTCTCGATCCTCTGCTGCGTGGGCGCATTGCGTGTCGATTGTGACCTCTGTCACAAAGCCCCTGGCCATTCCTCACAGCGCTGGCCTCGAGGGACGTTGAATTGTGAGCGCGGCTGGTTGAACCCGGCCCTCCTGTCGCCCTTTCGCGCCCTACAGCGAATCCGGAGCCTGGTACTGCTCACCATCGTGAGGAGGAGCTATGAGCGCGCGCAGTGTGGCAATGATCGCCATCGCCTTGACGGCGTTGGAGTTAGGTGCAGTGAGGGCGCCCGAAGCACGGGCAGGGGTGGCGGAGCTCGCTCGATCGGTGAGCCCCGCCTTGGGATCGGCGAACCTCCCGTTCGCCAGAGAGAGCAACGTCGGCGGCCTGAGCCTCGCGGACCGCAGCGTCCTCGGATGTCCCGAGCGAGACAAGCACGACGGCCGGTTCGACGACGATCACGACTTGCGGTCCGACCACGATCGCAAGGACAAGGACGATTGCTGCGATGACGACCGCGACGATCACACCCACGGCTTGGACCGTGACCGCGGCCACGACCGCGACGACCACGATGCCCAGTGCAACGCCAATGGTGGCAAGGGTGGCAGCGGTAGCGGGACCGGAGGGTCGGGGTCGGGCGGCAGCGGTATGGGCACGGGCACCGCGTCGATCAGCGGGACTGTAAGCGGCGACAACGGCTCCATGGCGGGGTGGAAGGTGTACCTCACCAACTCGAGCGGCACCACGATTTCCACCACCACGGATTCGACCGGGGCGTTCTCGTTCGCGAATCTCGCCGCCGGCACGTATACCGTCTGCGAGGCCGCACCGGCCGGGAGTCCCGAGGAGCTGCCGGCCGAGGGTTCTTCGGCGTCGAGCACTCCGTGTTCGTCCCCGTACGCAGGCTACGGCTTCTCGCTGACGCTCTCGAGTGGTGAGAGTGTCGGCGGCAACAGCTTCTTCAATGGATCAGGCGGGGTCGGCTGAGCGGTACCGAGAGCCGAGAAGAACGCAAAGGAGGACGGCAGTGGCCGTCCTCCTTTGTCCTTTCGGACCCCGTGCGAGCCGTAATTGGCGGGAACAGCTGACTCGAAGTGGATGAGGGATCCGCTGCCCCGCGCCGGGGCGCTCTGGTAGCTTCATCCCACCCCAGGTTCGCGAAGAGTCTCGTTTCGGAGGTTTACGTGAGTCCTCAAGGCACAAAGGATCTCGAGCAGCCCTTCCAGGCGCGCAGTCTCGAGGCGTCGCTCACCGTGAAGGACATCGAGACGAGTCTCGCATGGTACCGCGATGTCGTGGGCTTCGCGGTCGATCGCCGGCACGAACGCGAGGGCGTTCTCCGGGCGGTGTCCTTGAAAGCTGGAGACGTTCGGATCCTGATCAATCAGGACAACGGCGCGAAGGGCTGGGACCGGGTCAAGGGAGAGGGGTTTTCGCTCCAGTTCACGACGGAGCAGAGCATCGACGCGATAGCGGGCCGGATCAAGACCCACGGTGGGACACTTGAGTCCGAGCCCGCCGATACGCCGTTTGGAACCCGCATGTGCCGGCTGCGGGACCCCGACGGATTCAAGCTGACGATCTCCTCGCCCAGGCCACGGTAGGCGCGACGGACCTCACAGCTCGGGATGGGTGAGGGCCTGCACGACGAGGTCCGCGACGTGATGGCGGACCCGTCGGATCGCGTTGTTTGAGCGGGTGGGGTTCACGCGGTTCGTGAGCAGGATGATGAACAGGTCCCGATCGGGGTCGAGCCACAGCGACGTCCCGGTGAACCCCGTGTGACCGAAGGCGTGGGCGGAGAGCAGGGCGCCCGCGCTCGACGTCGAGTCGGGCGGGAGGTCGGGCGTGTCCCACCCGAGCGCCCGCGTCGACCCCGGTGGTAGGTCCTGGCGGCGGGTGAACTCGGCCAAGGTTTCCGCCCGCACGAATTGCACGTCGTCCCACGCCCCTCCGTTCAGGAGCATGGCGGCGAACCGCTCCAGATCGGGCGCGTTGGAGAACAACCCGGCGTGTCCCGAGACCCCGCCGAGGCGGCCCGCGTTCTCGTCGTGCACCTCCCCGACGAGCATGCGGTGGCGAAAGGCCGTGTCGAATTCCGTCGGCGCGATGAGTGGACGCCAGCTGGGCGGCGGGAGGTAGCGAGTGCTCGTCATCCCGAGCGGGCCGAAGAGACGGCGCGCGGCGAACTGGTCCAGCGACTCGCCCAGGAGATGCTCGACCACCTGCATCAGGACGATCGCGCCGAGGTCAGAGTACTCGAACACTGTCCCCGGCGGGTGCACGAGCGGCGTGGTGTCGACGAGCGCAAGGGCCTCGGCGCGCGTGCTGGCATCTCTGAAGAGCGGACGCCACCCCGGAAGCCCCGATGCGTGGACCAGGAGCTCCCGGATCGTGACCTCGTCTTTGCCGGGTCCGCGGAACGCGGGGAGGTATTGGCGGACCGGCGCGTCGAGCGCCAGCGTCCCCTGATCGACGAGCATCATGCAGGCGGTCGTGAGCACGATGACCTTGGTGACAGACGCGAGGTCATACATCGTGCTCGGCTCGACCGGCCGAGGGTCGTCGGCGCCGTAGTGTCCCACGGCGCGGAGGAGCGCGCTCCGGCCGTGGCGTCCCACGGCGAGCACCGCGCCGGGAAACGCGCCGCTATCGGCCTCGGCCCGCAGGTATGCGACGGTCACCTCGAGTGCCGTGCTGTCGAACCCCAACGCCTGGGGAGCGGCCTCGGGCAGCGCCGCGCTCAAGGGTGGTGCGGGGGCGGGGGTCCGAGCGGGTTCGACTGGCGCGAGGCGAGCGTGGCAGCCGCCGCCCGAGAGGGCGGCGGCCAGGACGATCCAGCGCCTCATGGAACGGTCGGGAGTTGCAACCCCCAACCCACGGGGTAGGCGGGCGGGAGCCGGATCGGCAAGTGCCCGCCGATCGGGACCGTCCCGAGCAGCGCGAGCCCCACCGCGCGTTCGGCCGCCGTCACGCCACTCCAGGCGAGCAGGTAGGACTTGGCGGTCGTCTGATCGAGCAAGTACGGGCTGCCGAGCGACACGAGGACGGTTGGGCGTCGGCGGTCCGTCGCGGCGATCAGATCGGCCATGGAATCGGGTAGGGCGATCGTGCCCCGGGCCGTGAGCGGCCGCACGTCCGTGATGAACACGGCCTCCCGACCCCGCGCGAGCGTGGCGCGGGCCGAGTCGTAGGAGAGCGTCCCTGACATCGGCCACAACCGGAAGTAGCCGACCGTATCGCCGCCGTGCCGGAGCACGTCGGCGACCACGCTCCCGACGTTCGCGTTGAGCTCGTCGCCGTAGGCGATGAGGGCGATCCGCGAGCGGCGGGCGCGCAAGCCCGCGAGCACGCTCCCGCTGTCGCGCACGAGCGTGAGCGCCCGGACCGCGAGGTCACGGGCCTCGTCGCGGAAGCGCCGGGCACCGACCGTCTCGGGAAGCGAGTCGAGCGACACGGTGCGGCGGGCAAAGAGTCCCAGGCGCCACTTCATGAGCACGAGGCGCCGCACCGATTGATCGAGCCGCGCGAGCGGCACCCGGCCGTCGGCGACGGCGGCCGTCACGCCGAGGACGGCGGAGTCGGCGTCGCTCGGCATGAGCAGGAGATCCGACCCCGCGGCGAACGCGCGCGCTGCCGCGTCGGCCGCGCCGAAGCGGGTCGTGATCGCGCCCATGGTCAGGGCGTCCGTGACTACGAGCCCCTGGAACCTGAGCGAGTCGCGCAGCAGGCCGGTGAGCACGGCGCTCGACAGCGTGGCCGGATCGTCCGAGCCCGTCACCGCGGGCAGCGCGATGTGCGCGCTCATGATCGCCCCGGCGCCGGCCCGGATCCCCGCCCGGAAGGGTACGAACTCGGCGGAGTCGAGATGCTGGTAGCTCGTCATCACCACCGGCAGCCCGATGTGCGAGTCCTCGCGCGTATCGCCGTGGCCAGGGAAGTGCTTGAGCGTGGCGATCATGCCGTGGTCTTCGAGACCGCGCACATAGGCCTCGACGAGCGGGGCGACCGCCGCCGGACTCTCGCCGAAGGAGCGCACGTTGATGATCGGGTTCAGCGGATTGTTGTTGAGATCCGCATCGGGCGCGAAATTGACCTGAATCCCGACGGCGCGCCCTTCCAGAGCCGCGGCTTCGCCGATCATGTAGGCATCGGCCGGATTGCCCGTCGCGCCGATCGCCATCATCATCGGGAAGGCCGTGCCGCCACGCAGCCGCATCCCCGCGCCCCACTCGAGGTCGGCTGAGACGAGGAGCGGGACGCGGGACCGCCGCTGTAGCGCGTTCAGCTTCTCGGCGATGTCGAAGGGCGAGCCCCCGGAGACGACGAGGCCGCCCACGCCGAGCGAGTCGACCCAGCGCAGGGCGACCTGCAAGGCCGAGTCATCCGCGGCCGCGTAGGCGCCGCTCACGAGCGGCATCACGACTTGGGCTGCCTTCTGTTCGAGCGTAAGGCTCGCGAGCAGGGAGTCGACTAGGGCAAGACTGTCCCGCTCGGGCGCCGCGGCGACCGGCGCCGGCGTGGGAGCGAGGGGCGTGGGGGCCGGGCGCGAGGAGCAGGCGCCGAGTCCCAGCACGCCAAGGAGCGCTAAGCGATGGATAGGTGCCTCATGGTCTCGGTCCTGGTCCTGTCGGTCGTCACTCGGCCGCTCGCTGCACAGGTGCGGGTCGGGATCGACGTCCTGCTCTCAGACTCGATGCACCTCGTGCGCGGGCAGCGCGTTCGGTTGCTCACGAATCAGACCGGCGTCGACCGTCACGGGCACCCGGACCTCGAGCGGCTTGAGGCGGCCGGGGTGCGGGTGATTGGCCTCTACAGTCCCGAGCATGGTTTCCAGGGGGCGCTTGACCGGCCGGACATCCCGAACTCGATCGATCGAACGAGCGGCCTCCCAATCTATAGTCTGTACGGGGGCACGCACCCGCCGCTCGACAGCACGGACGCGGTTCTGATCGACCTTCAGGATGTCGGCGCCCGCTATTACACCTACGTCGCGACCGCGAGCCTGCTCATGACCGCAGCTGCGCGGGCCCGAGTGCCGGTGATCGTGCTCGACCGACCCAATCCCCTCGGCGGATCGATCGTCCAGGGCAACGTGGCGGAGCGCCCCCGGCCGGCGTCCGATCTCCCGGGCGTCCTGCCTGTCGCCATGCGGCACGGCATGACGCTCGGGGAGATGCTCCGCATGGCGAACGATCTCTACGCGCTCCATGCGAACCTCACCGTGGTACCGGCCGCGGGCTGGCGGCGCGACATGTCGGCGGACGAGACAGGGCTCGCCTGGATCACGCCCTCGCCTGCGCTCCCCACGCTCGAGAGCGCCCGCCACTATCCGGGACTCTGTCTCTTCGAAGGCACAAACCTGTCCGTCGGGCGGGGCACCGCGCTCGCGTTCCAGATGGTCGGAGCCCCGTGGCTCGACGCACACGCCCTGATCGCCCACATGGCCGGTGCCCCGGGGCTCCAAGGCGTCGCTCTGTCGGCTGACACGGTTACGCCGAGCGAGCCCCCGGACGGCAAGTACGCAGGCCGCGCGCTCCGCGTCGTTCGGCTTCGCGTGACGGATCAAGCGACCTACGATCCGACGCACGCGGCCGTCGCCCTGCTCGCGGCTCTCCTCGCCGCATATCCGGATTCGTTTCAGTTCAAGGTCGTCCGTTTCGATCGCCTGGCCGACGGCCCCGCGCTGCGCGACGCGCTGCTGGCCCATCAGGCGCCCGACGCCATTTGGAAGGACTGGGCATCGGCCCTCGCGGCGTTTGCGCGGGTGCGGCTCAAGTACTTGCTCTATTAGGACTTTGCCTCGCTCTTCACCCTTCCGCCGTCTCTGAGGCGCCGTTACTTTTCTCCCGCCAATGAACTTGATCCCCCAGGCGGTTCGACGGGGCGCGATGCAGCTCCTCGGACCCTTGGTGCAGCTTCTTATCCGGCTGCACGTTCGACCCAACGCCATCACGACCGTCGGCACGCTCGTAGTCCTGGGCTCGGCCGTCGCGTTCGCGCGAGGGCAGACGCGCTGGGCCGGGTGCCTGCTGCTCGTGAGCGGTGTGTTTGACATGTTGGACGGGCGGGTGGCCCGCGACGGCGGAGCCCCGACGGTCTTCGGGGCGTTCTACGACTCGACCTTGGACCGGGTCGGCGAGTCGGCGCTCTTTACCGGGATCGCGGCCGGGTTCTTGGGCGGCATGGTGCCGAGCGACCGCGTGACCCTCGCCGTCGTGTTATCCTGCGCGGCGCTCGCGAGCTCCCTCCTCGTGTCCTATACCCGCGCGCGAGCCGAAGCCCTGGGCATTCAGTGCACGGTCGGCATCGCGCAGCGGGCCGAGCGCATCGTGCTCTTGGGCGCTCCCACGCTCTTCTTTGGGGCGGGCCCGAACGGGATGCTCCTCTTTTGGCTCGTGGCGCTGCTCGCCGTCGCGACGACCGTCACGGTCGTGCAGCGGGTCGCCCACGTCGCCCGCGTGGCGCGCGGGCCCGGCGTGCGGCCGCTGCGGGCGCGGGATACCGTGCCGGGCCGCGCCCCTGTACTGCAGTCACGGAAAGGACACTGATGTCAGCGACGCAAGGCGGACGTGAAATCGCCCCGGCGACCGGGAAACTCGGTGTGATGCTCGTGGGTCTCGGGGCCGTAGCCACCACCTTTATCGCCGGCGTCGAAAACATACGCCGCGGCCACGCGCTCCCGATCGGGTCGCTCTCGCAGATGGGGACCATCCGCTTGGGCCCGCGCCCCGAGCGACGCGCGCCCAAGGTGAAGGAGTTCGTGCCGCTCGCGGACCTCTCGGACTTGGTGTTCGCGGCCTGGGACCCCATCCCCGACGACGCTTACACCGCGGCCGTGAAGGCCGGGGTGCTCGAAGGCCGACACCTCGAACCCATCGCGCCCTTCCTCAAGGGCATCGCGCCGCTCCCCGCCGCCTTCGACCAGCAGTACGTGAAGCGGCTCCACGGCACCAACGTGAAGCGGGCCCCGACCAAGCGTGACCTCGCCGAGGCGCTGCGCGAGGACATCCGGCAGTTCCAGCGCACGAGCGGTGCGACGCGCCTGGTCATGATCTGGGCTGCGTCGACCGAGGTGTTTCTCTCCCCCGGCCCCGCCCACCAGACGCTCGCGGCGTTCGAGAAGGCAATGCAGCAGAACGATCCGGCGATCGCGCCGTCCATGCTCTACGCCTACGCCGCCCTGATGGAGAACGTTCCGTTCGCTAACGGCGCCCCGAACCTCACCGTCGACATCCCGGCCCTCGAGGGCCTCGCCACCGAGCGCAACCTCCCGATCGGCGGCAAGGACTTCAAGACGGGGCAGACGATGATGAAGACCGTGCTCGCCCCCGCTTTCAAGGCGCGCATGCTGGGGCTCAGCGGCTGGTACTCGACCAACATTCTCGGGAACCGGGACGGCGAGGTCCTCGACGACCCGGAATCCTTCAAGACCAAGGAAGAATCGAAGCTCGGAGTGCTCGAGTACATCCTCCAGCCCGACGTCTACCCCGAGCTGTACGGGAACGTTTTTCACAAGGTGCGCATTAACTATTACCCACCGCGTGGTGACAACAAGGAAGGGTGGGACAACATCGACATCTTCGGGTGGCTCGGCTACCCGATGCAGATCAAGGTCGACTTCCTCTGTCGCGACTCGATCCTCGCCGCGCCAATCGTGCTCGACCTGGCGCTGTTCTTCGACCTCGCACAGCGGGCGCGGATGTCGGGGATCCAGGAGTGGCTGTCATTCTATTTCAAGAGCCCGCAGACGGCGCCCGGGCTCTACCCGGAGCACGACCTGTTCATCCAGCAAACGAAGCTCAAGAACACGCTGCGCTGGATGATGGGCGAAGAGCAGATCACGCACCTCGGCATCGAGTACTACGAGAAGGTGTGAGCCTCGCCCAGATCGTCGTCACCGCGGTCGGCGTGGGCGCGGTCGCCTGGGAGCTGTGGTTCTTCTTATGGGCGCGGCGTCCCGGGGTCGCCGCGTCGAGGGGCGGGACGGTGCAGGAGATTCGCGTGACGGTGAAGGGGGGCTATACGCCGGATACGATCGTAGTCCAGGCCGGCCGCCCGGTGGCGCTCGAGTTCTACCGCGACGAAACGAGCGATTGTTCGGAGCGCGTCCTGTTCCCCGATTTCGGCGTGGACGCGCGCCTGCCCGCGTTCGAGACGACGAAGATCGAATTCACGCCCACCACGGCCGGGGAGTACCCGTTTCGCTGCGGGATGAACATGCTGAAGGGCCTGCTCGTCGTCGAACCGGCCTCAAGCGACCGCGAGCCCGCCGCCTCGCCCCACAAGCTCCACCAGAAGTGACGCATGAGTAAGGCCCGGATCGTCCTGCCCATCGAAGGGATGAGCTGCGCGAGCTGTGCCGCGACCGTCCAGGACGCGCTGACGAACGCCAACGGCGTCACTCTGGCCGCGGTGAACTTCGCTACCGGCAAGGCCGCCGTCGATTACGACGACGCCCAGACCCACGTCGCCGACTTGGTCCGCGTGGTCCGCGGCGCGGGCTACCACGCGGGGACCGCGACCGTGAGCTTCGGCGTCACGGACCTCCATTACGCGTCGAGCGCGGCACCGCTCGAGGTCGAGCTGGGCCGCGTTCGGGGGGTCGTCAAGGCCGTGGCCAATCAGGCGACCGAAACGGTCACCGTCGATTACGTCCCGGGCGTCACCACGGTCGCGGCACTCGAGCGGGCGGTCGAAGCGGCGGGCTTCCAGGTGGCGGCGCCCATCGCGGCCGAAGACCCGATGGAACGCGAGCGTCTGGCGCGGGCACAGGAGATCCGCACGCTCGCCGGGAAGTTCGCGCTCGCGGCCGTGGTGACGATCGTCGCCATGGCGGGCTCGATGCTCCTCATGGGGGGCCCTGGCGGTGCGGGCCGCGTGAAGGAGGTCGATCTCTTCAGCCGCCTCCTCATGCCGCTCGCCCTGCCCGTGCGGCGGCTCCTCGACCCCCGAAGCGTCGTGTCGCCGCTCATGATCCGCGTGGCGCTCGCGGTGCTCACGTTGCCGGTGCTGCTCTGGTCCGGCCAGCAGTTCCTGCGCGGCGCTTGGAGCGGCTTGAAGCACCGCACGGCCGACATGAACACCCTGATCGCGCTCGGCACCACGGCGGCGTATCTCTACTCCGTGCTGGCCACGATCGCGGGCAGCGTCCTCGCGTCGGCCGGACTCGCCCCCGACGTCTACTACGAGGCGGTGGCCGCGATCATCGCGCTCGTTCTGCTCGGGCGCCTGCTCGAGGCGCGCGCCAAGGGTCGCACGTCCGAGGCCATCCGGCGCCTCGCCGCGCTCAAGGCCCCCATCGCCCACGTCCGCCGAAACGGCAAGGACGAGGACATCGACGTCGAGGCGGTGGTCGCGGGCGACGAGGTGATCGTCAAGCCGGGCGAGCGCGTGCCGGTGGACGGCGTGGTCACGGAGGGCGGCTCCGCAGTCGACGAGTCCATGCTCACGGGCGAGCCCATGCCCGTCGGCAAGCGGGCGGGCGACGAGGTCGTCGGCGGGACGGTGAACACGACGGGGAGCATCACGGTCCGGGCGACGCGGGTCGGGAAGGACGCCGCGTTGGCGCAGATCGTCGCGCTGGTCGAGGATGCACAGGCGACGAAGGCTTCCGTGCAGCGGCTCGCGGACCGCGTGGCCGGCGTCTTCGTGCCCGTAGTCCTGGCGCTCGCCATCGCGGCGTTCGTGGCCTGGTTTGACTTCGGCCCGGCGCCTTCGCTCGTCTTCGCCACGGTGGCCCTGGTCAGCGTGCTCATCATCGCGTGCCCCTGCGCCCTGGGCCTGGCAACGCCGACCGCGCTGCTCGTCGGCACCGGCCGCGCGGCGGAGTACGGCATCCTGATCCGAAGCGGCGATGCGCTCGAAAAACTTGCACGGGCGCGCACCGTGCTCTTGGACAAGACCGGAACGATCACGACCGGGCGGCCCGCCGTGACGCACATCGTATCGGCGAAGCGCCCGGACGGCACCCCGATCGCGCCCGCCGAGGTGCTCAAATGGGCGGCGTCCGTGGAACAGCGCTCGGAGCATCCCCTCGCCGCGGCGGTCCTGCGGGCCGCGCGCGAGAAGCAGGTCGAGCTCCTGCCGGTCGAGAAATTCGCGGCGATGGAAGGGCGGGGCGTCCGCGGCACGGTCGATCGCCGCATCATCGAGGTGATCTCGCTCCGGCACGCCCGCGAGCGGAGCCTCGAGCTCGGGACGCTCGGACCGGACGCCGACCGGCTCGCCGCCCAGGGCCGGAGCCCGGTGATCGTCGTGGTGAACAACACGGTCTACGCCGTCATCGCGGTCTCCGATCCGGTGAAGCCGACATCGAAGGAAGCAGTCACCGCCCTCAAGAAGCGCGGCCTCAAGGTGCTCATGGTGTCCGGCGACTCGAAGAAGGGCGCCGAGGCCGTGGCGCAGGAAGTCGGGATCGACCACGTGCTGGCCGAGGTGTTGCCGTCCCAGAAGGCCGAGATCGTGCGGAAATACCAGGCGGAGGATGAAGGCGTGGTGATGGTGGGCGACGGGATCAACGACGCCCCCGCACTCGCGCAGGCGGATGTGGGCATCGCCATCGGCACGGGCACGGACATCGCGATCGAGGCCTCGGACGTCACGCTCATTCGTGGCGACCTGCGGGCCGTCGTGACCGCGATCGATCTTTCCCGCCGTACGATGACGACGATCCGCCAGAATCTCTTCTGGGCGTTCATCTACAACCTGCTCGGCATCCCGATCGCCGCGGGGGCCCTCTACCCGTGGCTCGGCGTGCTCCTCTCGCCCGTGCTGGCGAGTGCGGCCATGGCGTGGTCCAGTCTCAGCGTGGTTCTGAACAGTCTCACGCTGCGGCGCTTCCGGGCGTCCTGGGCGAACTGATGCGGTACTTCCATCGAACGACCCTCGCGCCCGACGCCGTGCTGCAAGCGGCGCGGGCCTTTTTTGGGGCGCGCTTGGTGCCCGCCGAAGAGCAGCCGCGCCGTCGCGTCTACACGGGATCGCTTGGGAAGGTCACTATCGCGGCGCGAGCCGAAGGCGGCCACTACACTATGGTCGAGATCGGTACGGACCAGGTGGGAGAGTCTGAGCTCGACCGGCTGGCGAAGCGCTTTCTCGTGGACATCCATCTGCGGGTCGAGCCCACGCACCCGGTGCGCGGGGCCTACTAGCCGGCGAGCTTCGCTCCGTAGCCCAGCCGCTCGACCGCGGCGAGCAACTGTCCGGTCGTCACGCGGTCATCTTCAAAATCGACTTCGGCTTCACCCGCCTGCAGGTCGACGACCGCCGAATACACCCCGGCCGTTCCCTTCAGCGCCTTTTCGACCTTCGTTTGGCAGTTGCCGCAATGCATGCCGGCAACGCGCAGCTTTGCCGTGGCCATCCCGCCAACTCCTCCCAGTGGATTGCCTACGCCCGCGCTTGCTTTGCCTCGCGGGGCAGGCCAAGTTTCACGCCCACTACAATTTACGTCATGACGTCTCGCGCCGCGCCCGTGACCCCTGCCGTGCTCCCGGGCGCTCCAACCCAGGCCCCCGCTCAGGGCCTCGAGCGGGCCCAACTGCTGGAAATCTATCGCTACTTGGTCCTCACCCGTAGCCTCGAGGAGCGACTGCTCCTCCTCTATCGACAGAACAAGCTCGTCGGCGGTCTGTTCCGCTCGCTCGGCCAGGAAGGAGAGTCGGTCGCCTCGGCCTACGCCCTCGAGCGGGGTGACGTGCTCTCGCCCCTCATCCGGAACCTCGGGTCGATGCTCGTCATGGGCGCCACCCCGCTCGAAGTGCTGCGCCAGTATCAGGCGACAGCGACCGCTCCATCGCGCGGCCGCGACCTGAACATCCACTTCGGCGACCTGGAGCGCGGATTTCTGGGCCAGATTTCCCACCTGGGCGACATGGTCCCTGTAATGGCCGGAATCGCCTTGAGCTTCAAGCTGCGCCGCGAGCCGCGCGTGGCCCTCGTCTACGTGGGCGACGGGGCCACCTCGACCGGGGCCTGTCACGAGGGTCTCAACTTCGCGGCGGTCCAGCGGGTTCCCCTCGTCGTCATAGGGGAATACAACGGCTGGGCCTACGCCACGCCTCCGGAGAAACAGTTCGCCGTGCGGGACCTGGCAGATCGCGCAGCGGGCTACGGGATCCCCGCGGTCACCGTGGACGGCAACGACGTACTCGCCGTCTATCAGGCGACGGAGCGCGCCGTCCTGCGCGCGCGGGCCGGGGAGGGTGTCCAGTTTGTCGAGGTGAAGACGTACCGGCGGAGCGGGCACGCCGAGCACGACGATCAGCGCTACGTCCCGAAGGAGGAGCTCGAGCGCTGGGCGCAGAACGACCCAATCGCGCGATACCGCGCGGCCCTCCTCGCCGGGTGGGCGAGTGAGCCCGAGCTGGGCGCGCTCGACCGGAGCGCGCAGGCAGAGGTCGACCGGGCGGCCGCGACGAGCGCGGAGGAGCCCGGGCCCGCTCCCGAATCTGCGCTGACGGGCGTGTACGCGACGCCCGCGCGGGTCGAGCTAGCGTGGTACCGGAGCCCGTGATGCCCGAGCTCACGTTTCTCGAGGCGTTGCGCGAAGGGTTGTGGGAGGAGATGGAACGGGACGATCGCGTGTTCCTGCTGGGCGAGGACGTGGGCGCGCTCGGTGGCGCCTTCGGCGTGACGGAAGGGTTCGCGGCGCACTTTGGTGGGCGCGTGATCGACACGCCGATCGCCGAGACCGCGATCGTGGGCGCCGCCGCGGGCGCCGCCCACATGGGTCTGCGACCCGTCGCCGAGATGCAATTCATCGACTTCATCTCGTGCGCCTACGACATGCTAACCAACTACGTCGCGACCGCGCGCTACCGGACGGGCCTCGGCGTGCCGCTCGTCGTTCGAGGACCGTGCGGAGGATACGTGCGTGCCGGGCCCTTCCACTCGCAGAACGTCGAGGCCGCCTTCCTCCACACGCCAGGTCTCAAGGTCGTCTATCCCGCGACGGCGCGCGACGCGAAAGGCTTGATCAAGAGCGCCATCCGGGACGAGGATCCGGTCCTCTTTTTCGAGCACAAGTGGCTCTACCGGCGCATCAAGGAGGAGATTCCGCGAGGCGAGGAGGTGCTGACGCCGATCGGCGTGGCGCGTCTCGCGCGGGCGGGCACGGACGCCACGATCGTAACGTATGGCGCGACGGTGTGGAAGGCGCTGGAGGCAAGCGAGGCGCTCGATCACCAAGGCATCTCGGTTGAGATTCTCGATCTGCGCACCCTCGCGCCGCTCGATGACGAGCGCATTCTTGAGAGCGTACGGAAGACGAACCGCGTCCTCATCGTCCACGAGGACACGCGGACCGGCGGGTTCGCGGGGGAGATCACGGCGCGCATCAACGAACGCGCGTTCGAGTGGCTCGACGCGCCCGTGATGCGCGTGACAGCGCATGACGTGCCGTTGCCTTATGCTCCTACCCTCGAGGACTGCGTGCTGCCGCAAACCGGCGACATCGTGAAGGCGGTGCAATGGCTGACGGCGTACTGACGGAGAGACTCCATGGCGCGGGTTGACGTCGTGATGCCGCAGATGGGCGAATCGATCGTCGAGGGGACGGTGAGCAAGTGGCTGAAGCAGCTCGGCGAAACCGTCAAGCGCGACGAGCCGCTCTTCGAAATCTCGACCGACAAGGTCGACGCGGAGATCCCGTCCCCCGCCGCGGGAGTCCTGGCAGAGATCAAGGTCCAGCAGGGCCAGACGGTGCCGATCCAGACGCTCGTGGCCGTGATCGAGACGGAAGTGACGAGCGTGTCGAGTGCGCCGGCGCCGCGCCCGGCCGCGCCCGCGCCTGGGCCAGCGTCCGAAGCGCCGTCACCTCTGTCACCGCCCCCCGCCCGGCCGCGTGCGCCAGAGGCCGGACAGAGTCCCGCCCCGACGCCCGCCCCGCCCAGCGCTCCGCCGCGGTCTGAGCCCGCGTCTGTGAGCGCCGCGGATCGACTCCGGGAGCGCTCGACACCGCTCGTTCGGAAGATCGCGGCCGAGCATCAAGTGGACGTGGCCGCGGTCCCGGGCACGGGCGTCGCCGGCCGGGTCACGAAGCAGGACATCCTGAGCTTCATCGCGACCGCCCAGCCGCCGCGGGCGCCGGTCCCCGCGGCCCCCGAAGCGCCCGCCGTCGAGCCCTGGCCCGGTGACCGCGTCGAGCCGTTCACCCGGATCCGGAAGATCACGGCCGAGCACATGGTGATGTCGCGTCGCATCTCGGCCCACGTGACGAGCTTCTTCGAGGTGGATTTCACGACCGTCGCCACGCTTCGGGCAAAACACCGGGCGGCCTATAGCGAGCGCGGCATCAACCTCACATTCCTCGGTTTCATCGCCAAGGCCTGCGCGGACACGCTCACCCAACACCCGGTGATCAACGCCGCGGTCTCCGGGGAGTCGATCATCTATCGCCGGGAGATCAATCTCGGGATCGCGGTGGCACTCGACTGGGGGCTCCTCGTGCCCGTGATCAAGCACGCGAACGAGCTCTCGCTCCAGGGCATCGCCCGCGCGATTAACGATCTCGGGGAGCGAGCGCGCACGAAGAAGCTCGCGCCCGACGAGATCCAGCGCGGTACCTTCACCATCACGAATCCGGGCGTGTTCGGCTCGTTTGCCGGGGCGCCCATCATCAACCAGCCGCAGGTCGCGATCCTCGACGTCGGCGCGATCGAGAAGCGCCCCAAGGTCGTGACGCTGCCTGACGGTGGAGACGCGCTCGCGATCCGGACCATGGGCATGATCTCGCTCTCCTACGACCATCGCGTGGTCGACGGGGCGACGGCGGACCGGTTTCTGGCCGACGTGAAGAAGACCCTGCAAAGCTTTCCGGAGGCGGCGCTCTGACCATGGCTCGAGTCCTGACCGTATCGCGGGTGCGGGTGCCCGTCGCGGGCGAAGCCGATTATGTTGCGACCCTGCGGGCGCTCGGCCAGTTCGCGGCCGCTCGCGGGCAGCGGCTCTGGCTGTTCCGGAGCTCCAGAGACCCGGGGCTCTTCATCGAATTCTCCGAAAGTCCCACGGAGATGTCGCACCGGGCGCAGGCGTCCCGACTTCCCGAAGAACTGAAGCTCGAGGCTCACCTGCAACGCACGGTCACCTATGCGCCCGATGCGTGGGACTTGTGGACCGAGGTCCCGCTCGAAGCACCGCCTGCGGCCTAGGAGGCCCGATGGCACGCCGGATGATTGAAGTGGCAGGCGAGGTCTGGGAGGTTTATCCGTCGGGTCGCGTGACCGTCTACGGCCGCGACCAGCTCGGCATCGCGTTCCTGCAGGGGACGGGCCCCGAGCGCAGGCGGCGGTACACGCGCTTCAACCCCATCGGCGCCCAGAGCCCCGACGCGGCGATCGCCGCGCTGACCGACCGTCAGCTCACGGAGTTCTTCCACTCGTCCCAGCCGGCCTGGACAGCACCGGAGGCGTCCTACGGCGCGCGTTGACCTGCATTGTCATTCGACCGCGTCGGACGGCGAGTGTGTGCCGGCCGAGGTCGCGCGTCGGGCGGCGGCGGCGGGGCTCGCGGCGGTGGCCCTCACCGACCACGACACGACGGACGGGGTCGCGGACGCCGTGGCCGCGGGTGCCGCGGCGGGCGTGCGGGTCGTGTGCGGCTGCGAGTTCAGCACCCGCGCGCCGTGGGGGGAGCTCCACTTACTCGGCTATTTTCTCGAGCCCTCGGAACTTCGGCTGCAGGGGTTCCTCGAGGAAACGCGCGCCGCCAGGCGGCGGCGCGGGGAACAGATGGTCGAGAAGCTCCAGCATCTCGGGATCGAGATCGCGCTCGCCGACGTGGACGTGCAGGCCCATGGAGCGGTCGGCCGGCCGCACGTGGCGCGGGCGCTCGTCGAGCGCGGCGTGACCGCCGACATCAACGAGGCCTTCGAGCGCTACCTCGGACGCGGGCGCTCGGCCTACGTGGAAAAGCCGCTGCCGACCCTCGAGCGGGTCACGGCGATCGTGCACGATGTCGGCGGTATCGCCGTGGCGGCGCACCTGGGCGATCACGGCACCGAAGGCCAGGTCCGGCAGTTCGTGGCCCAGGGACTGGACGGGATCGAGGTGCGGCACCCGAGCCACTCACCGGCGGTCGAGGCCCGCCTGACGCGCATCGCCGAGCGCCTGGGCCTCGCGGTCAGCGGCGGGTCGGACTGGCACGGCGACACGAAGTTCGGAGAGTCTCACGCGCCCTTGGGCGGGCTCGATGTCCCGTACGAGTGGCTCGACGCGCTCGAGGCGCGGGCCGCCCGGGTGCGCGAAACCGCGCAAGGAGCACGACGATGAGTGAACTGCTGGAGGTGGGTAGCAAGGCGCCGCCGTTCTCGGCCAAGGCGTCCGATGGAGCGAGCTACCGGCTCGGCGAGGTGCTCAAGACGCAGCACGTGGCGCTCATCTTCTATCCCGGGAACGATACCCCCGGCTGAAACCGCCAACTCTCCGCCGTGCGCGATGAGCTCGCTCTGTTCAAGGCCCAAGGCATCCAGCCGTTCGGCGTCAACCCGGCGGGTGTGGACGATCACGCCCGCTACGTGGCCAAGATGGGTTTCACCTTCCCGCTGCTCTCCGACGGCGACCGCGCGATCGCCACGGCCTACCACGCCCTGAAAGAAGACGGCCACGGGATCCAGCGCTCGGTGTATGTGGTCGCGCGCGACGGCACCGTCGCCTACGCGAAGCGCGGGGCGCCGCCGGTCTCGGAAATCGTCGCGTCGGTGGCCGGCTCGCATGGGCGCTGACTTTCGCGGGAAAACCGCGCTCGTCACAGGCGTTGGGCGCGTGGGCCAGATCGGCCACGCCGTGGCGCTCGGGCTCGGGAAGGCCGGCGCCCGCTTGGTGCTGGCCGACTTGCAGGCGCAATCCCTGAACGAACGCCAAGCCGAACTCCGCGCGCTCGGGTACGAAGTCCACGTGAGTGCGGGTGACCTCACGACGCCCGAGGCCGCGCGCCGGGCCGTGGCCGTGGCCACCGATTGGGGCGGGCTCGACGTCGTGATCAACGTGGCGGGCGGGCTCGTGTCCTACGGGCCGGTGCTCGACCTGGCCCCGGAGCGCTTCGAGCGGGAGTTCGCGGTAAACGTGAAGACCGCCTTCTACGTCTGCCAGGCCGCGATTCCCGCGCTGCTCCTCCGCGGGACGGGCGCGATCGTCAACTTCGCGTCGATCGCCATCCTTCGCCCGCAACCCGAGATGGCTGCCTATACCGCCGCCAAGGCGGCGGTGGCCGGCCTCACCGCCGCGCTGGCGCGTGAGTTCGCCGGCCGCCTCCGCGTCAACGCGGTGGCGCCCGCCGCGGCGCGGACCGGGGACAACGTCGCCCACATGGGCAAGGCCCAGCACCTTCTCTCGCTCGACGAGCTGGTCCGAGTCGTCTTGTACCTCGCGAGCGACGACGCCCAAGGGGTGTCGGGACAGGTGGTCGCCGTCACGGGCGAGGCCGCTTGACGGTTGCAGGAGTGCGCTTGAGCCCCGAGACGGACGTCGTCGTCATGCGCGACTGCATCGTGATCGGCGGCGGTTGTTACGGGACGTTCTATGCGCGCCAACTCGCCAAGGCGCAGGCCCGCGGCCGTGCGAAGCTGCGGCGGGTCGTTGTCGTCGACCGAGACCCGGCCTGCCGGGCGCGGCGCGAGCTCGGCGAAGCAGCCGATCGCACGTTCGTCGTGAGCGAGTGGGGCGCCTTTCTCGACGGGCTCTTGGAAGACCCAGGGTCCGAGCTCGAGGACTTCATCGTTCCCTCGCCGCACATGCCACATCTCCTCTTCGAATGGGTGCTCGCCCGGGCCCAAGCGCGCTGGCCCGATCGGCGTGTGTCGGCCGAGCCCCTGCCTGGCCGGCTCGGCACGCCGTATGACCGAGTCTCCGGGACGACGCGCTATGTCTCGTTCGCCGACTGGGTGTGTCCCACGCATTGCGTCGAGCCGGCGCTCTGCCCAGCCATTGGGGCGACGCGCACGTGGGAGATGAGCGACGCCCTGACGAGACTCGTGGCCGAGTTGAACCGTGGGCGACAGCGACTGAGCGGCCCGGCGCTGTTCCTCTGCCGCCACCACGTGTTCGGCGTGGGGACGATTCCCGTGGCGGCCGTGCGGGCGGCGGACGCCCTGGTGGCGAGGACCGCGCGCACCGACGCCGCGCGGGTCGTGATCGGGACGATCAGCTCCTGCCACGGGGCCGTGAGCGTGGTGCGAGTGGGCCCGCGGCCGCTCGGCGCCGCGGAGCGCCGGGCCGTGCTCGAACGGGCGCGGGAGCTGTTCAACGCCGGGGCCTATTGGGAGGCTCACGAGGCCTTGGAAACTGTCTGGCGTTCTATAATTGAGACGCCGGCCGCCGACGTGCTGCAGGGCCTGATCCAGGCGGCGGCCGCACTGCTGCACCGCGCCCGCGGCAACGCCCACGGCGTGGCTGTGGTGGGGCGCGCGGCGCTCGAGAAGCTGGCCGGCGCCCAGCGTCCCGACATCGAGTTTGAGACCGAGCGGTTTCGCGCCGAACTGGCGCGCGCCCTGGCGGGGGAGGGGGATCCTCCGCGACTGGAATTCCGAGGCCATGGGAGAGCATCCGCATAAGGCGGAGTACGACTTCGACGTCGTCATCGTCGGCGGCGGCCCGGCGGGCCTCTGCGCCGCGCTCTACGCGGGACGCGGGCGGCTGAAGAGCGTGCTGATCGAGCGCGGGGCGCCGGGCGGCGAGCTCCTGAACACGGATCTCATCGACGACTATCCGGGGTTCGAAGAGGTGAAGGGGTTCGAGCTCGCGCACCACATGTTCGAACACGCGAAGAAGTTCGGGGCCGCGATGGTGACGGACACCGTGGAGCACATCCGCCCGGGCCGGGACGGCACCTTCGAGATCGTCACGGCCCGCGAGCACACCTACCGGGCCCCGGCCGTGATCCTTACGGCGGGGGGCACACCCACCAAGCTCGGGGTCCCGGGCGAAAGGGAGTACGCGGGGAAGGGCGTCTCCTACTGCGCGGTCTGCGACGGCGCCTTCTTCCAGGGCGAGGTCCTCGCGGTGATCGGCGGCGGCGATGCCGCGGTGGAAGAGGCCGACTACCTCACGCGCTACGCCGAGAAGGTGTATCTCGTGCACCGCCGCGCCTCGCTCCGCGCCTCGAAGCTCCTCCAGGAACGTGCCTTCGCGAACCCGAAGATCGAGCTGATCTGGAACAAGCAGGTCGAGGCGATCGAGGGCGGCGAGCGGGGCGTGGACCACCTGCGGCTCGCGGACACCGTGACCGGGGAGCCCGCGCGGCTCAAAGTCGGCGGGGTGTTCATCTTCATCGGCTTCAAGCCCAACGTCGGCATGATCGAGGGGCACGTCCGTCATGACGCGAGCGGGCATCTCATGACCGATGACCGCATGATGACGTCCGTCCCGGGCCTCTTCGCCGCGGGCGACGTGCGCAGCCAGCTCACGCGGCAGATCACGACCGCCGTCGGCGACGCGACCACCGCCGCCATCGCGGTCGAGAAATACCTCGCGGCGCGTCGCGAAGGCGCCCAACCGTCGGTCACGGCGTGAGCATCATCGCAGTTCCAAACGGCCGGTTTTTCGCGAACTGCTATCTCGTCACGGACGGTGGCGCGTCGGTCATCGTCGACCCGGGCGAGGACACGAGTCTCATTTCCGCCCGGCTCGCCGAGACGGGGACGACCCCGGAGGCGATCTGGCTCACCCACGCCCACATCGACCACGTGCTCGGGGTCACGACGCTCAAGCGCGCGACCGGCGTGCCGGTCTATCTCCACCCGGCCGATGGCCCGCTCTACGAGCACATCGCCGCCCAGGCGCAGGCCTTCGGCATGCGGGCGGACCCCTTGCCGCCCCCCGACCGCACCCTCGCGCACGGGGACATCCTGCGCGTGGGCCGGCTCACGTTCGACGTCCGCCATGTGCCTGGGCACTCGCCGGGCAGTGTCTGCTTCGTCGGGGCGGGCATGGTCCTCGCGGGCGACGTGCTGTTCCGCGAGTCGATCGGGCGCACGGACCTCTTCGGCGGAGATATGGAAACCCTGCTCGCCGGCATCGAACGCGAGTTGCTCTCGCTCGCCGATGAGACCATCGTGTACAGCGGTCATGGACCCCAAACCACCATCGGACATGAGCGCCGTCACAACCCCTTCCTCACGCGCGCCGCGCGCCCCCTCTAGCGCCGCCTGTCTCCGGTGCGGGGCCGCGGTGACTCCGAAACCCTGGGGCTGTCGCAACCCATGCCCCAACTGCGGGTTCCTCTACCCCCTCGGCGACTGCTCGGACTGACGCTCCCCATCCGATGAATCACCTCCTCGCGCTCGGGCTCGTCGTGCTCGACTGCGTGGTCCGCGCGTGGCGGATCCAGCTCGCCGTGTGGACCGCGGGCGGCACGCTCGGGTTCGTGGACGCCGTGCGCCTGAACCTCTACGGCGAGGCCGCCTCGACGCTCACGCCCAACCGCCTGGGCGGCGAGCCGGCGCGCTTCGTCGGGCTCACCGAAGCGCGCGTCCGGCCCGTCACGAGTCTCGTGGGCATCGGTGTCGAGGTCGCGGCCGAGTGGCCCGTGTTCATGCTCATGGGGGCGGCGATGGTCGCATACTACGTGCCCGACTGGCCGACCGAGGCTCGCCACTGGCTCCACCGCCATCACGCGGGCGAGCTCCTCGCCATCGAGGTCGTGGCGTTGCTCATCCTCGGGAGTATCTATTTCCTTCAGCGCATGGCGCGCTCCGGCGCGATTCGGCACCGCGTGCGCCGTCAGTGGCGTGTGGCCTGGGCGCACGTGCGCCGGGCGCCGAAGTGGGTGCTCGGGGCGGGCGCGGTGCTCACGGCGGTGAGTTTCGCCGCGCGGGCGCTGATCCTCCCCGCGCTCGCGTTCGGGACCCCGTCGCCGCCCTTTCTGCAGATGTTTTTCGGCGCGCTTACGCTGGTGCAGGCCCCATTGGTCGTGCCCCTGCCGTCGGGCGGCGGGGGCATCGAGGTGGTGTTCCTCTCGGGGTTCGCGGGCGACTTCGGGTCCCGGCAGGTGGCGATGCTCTTGTGGTGGCGGGTGTATACGGCCGTGTTGCTCACCGTGCTCGGGGCAGTGGCCCTGATCCAGCGGATCGGTTACCGCGCAGCGACTCAGCTCCTGAAGATCGGCTGGCTGCGGCGCTCGAAGGAGAAGGAGACGGTATGACGACGCCCCGGCTGAAACCGCTCTCACCCGAAGAGGCCGCGCCCGAAGTGCGGCCGATCTTCGCGACCTACCTCGCCGAGCGCGGCAACATCCCGAACATGTTTCGGACCGCGGCCGTTCGGCCCAAGCACCTGCAGACCATGATCGCGCATTTCCGCACCGTGATGGGGGAGGGGACGGTCCCCGTCCTCCTGAAAGAGTTGCTCTGGGTCCGGGTCTCGCACCTGAACGCCTGCCGCTACTGTCTCGCCTCCCACACGGTGCTCGCCCGCCGCCAGGGCGCGAGCGACACGCTCCTCGACGCGGTGCAGGATCGCGGCGTGCCCGACGCGCTCGAGCCGGGATGGCGCGCGGCGGTCGAGTACGCCGACGTGCTGCACGGCAGCGGGCACGACGTGTCGGACGCCCTGTACGAGCGGCTCGCCCAGGCCTGGGATCCCGGACAGATCGTTGAGCTCACGATGGTGATCGGGATGACCGAGTACTTCAACCGCTTCAACAACGCGCTCCGGGTGGCGCCCACGACCTGAGCTCCCTCGCCTTCCGCCGAACGGGCCCATAGAATTGGGCGGGGATCGGCTGCTCGATGTACGCGCAATGACCCGAGGTAGGAGTTCCCGGAGCCCGGCGGCGCGAGGCGCCCCGGCCCGTGGCCGCAGTGCACCCTCGCCTGCAGAGGAGCGCGTATGCGTTGGATCGTCGTGGGACTCATCACGGGTGTAGTGGCGTGGATGGTCGACTTCGTTCTGTGGAGCAAGGTCTTCACGAAGGGCATGGAGTCCTATGCCACCATGCCCCCAGACGGGCAGAAGATTCCCATGGGGCCCAAGATCGGCGCCTCGCTCGCGCTCGCGCTCGTCTTCGGCGTGGTCTTCGCAGGGCTCTTCGATCACTTCCGACCGGCGCTCTGGGTCGCGGGACCGCTCGGCGGGATGGAGTTCGGATCCATCCTCTGGCTGTCGACGATCGCCTTCATGTGCGTGGGCACGAGCGTCTGGTTCGACAAGGCGCGGACGCTCCTGAACGCGGAATTCTGGGCGTGGTTCGTGCGCCTGAACGTGGCGGGTCTCGTGGTGGCGTTGCTCCTCGGGAGCGCTCCGCAGCCCTAGCCGCGCGGCCGTTACAGCGGCCATTGAATCCCGATAGACCGCGTCGCATATTCAAGGCCATGCGGATTACAACGTGGGGCGAGTACGGACTGATTGTCTCCGTGGGGTTGGCGCGGCGGGCCGGGGAAGGCCCGGTCGCCGCCCGCGAGCTCGCCGACCACGAGCGGCTTCCGCCCGACTACGTGGAGCAGATCCTGTTGCGGCTGCGTCGTGCCGGGCTCGTGGACTCGGTGCGCGGGGCCAAGGGGGGCTACCACTTGGCCCGCGCCCCGCACGCGATCACCGTGAAAGACGTGATGGACGCCTCCGAACACGTGACCTTCGAAGTGAACTGCGATCTCCACCCCGTCGACCGGCAGCGATGTAGCCCCGAGGCGTCGTGTACGATCAGGCCGGTGTGGCGGATGCTGGAGCAGCGCATCAACGAGCTTCTCTCGAGCATCTCGCTCGCCGACCTGCTGCACGATGAGCCGGCGGTGTACCAGATCGCCGGCGTGATGGCTGGGAACTAGTCTCGTCGGCCGGTTGTTGCCTTTTCACCTAAAACCCGGCGGGTCCCGTCGGGTTTAGTTCGTTTGGAGGGTGACTACAGTGGACTACGCGCATCCTGAAGTGCTGGTGTCGACCGAGTGGGTGGCGGCGCATGACGCGGATCCGACCGTGCGCTTGATCGAGGTGGACGTCGATACCACCGCGTACGACTCGGGTCATATCGCCGGCGCGGTGGGGTGGAACTGGCAATCCCAGCTCAACGACCGCGTGCGCCGCGATATCCCCGACGCCAAGGCGTTCGCGCAACTCCTGAGCGAGGCGGGGGTCACACCGGCCACGACCGTCGTGTTGTACGGCGACAACAACAACTGGTTCGCGGCGTTCGCGTTCTGGCTCCTCCAGCTCTACGGGCACAAGCACGCGAAGCTGATGAACGGCGGCCGCGCCAAGTGGGTGGCCGAATCGCGGCCCCTCGTGACGGCGCGTCCGGACGTGAAGGTCACCAAGTACCCCACGCCCAAGCGCACGAACGCGGCGCTCCGCGCCAAGCGCCCCGACGTCGAGCGGGCGCTCAAGGCGAAGCGGGTATCGCTCGTGGACGTCCGCTCCCCCGCCGAATACGCGGGCGACATCATCGCGCCTCCGGGCATGACCGAAACGGCACAGCGGCCCGGACATATCCCCGGCGCGCACAACGTGCCGTGGGCCCAGGCCGTCGCCCCCGATGGGACCTTCAAGCCGCGGGGTGAGCTCGAGCAGCTCTACAAACAGGCCGGCGTCCTGAAGAAGGACGGGTCTGTGATCGCCTACTGCCGCATCGGTGAGCGGTCGAGTCACACGTGGTTTGCGCTCAAGTATCTGCTCGGGGTCAAGTCGGTGAAGAACTACGATGGGTCGTGGACCGAGTGGGGGAACCTGGTCGGGGCCCCAATCGTGAAGGGCACGACGCGGTGACCTTGGCAGCGCCCGCCCAGCCCGTCCGCGCGACCGGGTTCGTCGAACCCGCTCTGTGGGGGCTCGTCGGCAACACGCCGCTGATCCCGCTCGGGGCTACGCTCCGGCTCAAAGCCGAGTGGTTCAATCCGGGCGGCAGCGTGAAGGATCGCGCGGCCCTCTTCATTCTGCGAGACGGGATCGCCCGGGGCGAGCTGCCGGCCAAACGCGTGCTCGATGCCACGAGCGGGAACACGGGGATCGCCTACGCGATGCTCGGCGCCGCGGCGGGGATCGGCGTCACGGTCTGTCTGCCCGAAAACGCGAGCGCGGAACGACAGATGCTTCTCGGCCTCTACGGCGCAGAAGTGATCCTCACCGACCCGCTCGAGGGCACCGACGGAGCGATCAAACGGGCGCGCGCACTCGCCGCGGAGCACCCGGAGCGCTACTGGTACGCGGATCAGTACAACCATCCGGCCAACCTGAAGGCGCACACGGTGACCACGGCCGAGGAGATCTGGCGGCAGACGGGCGGGACCATCACGCACCTGGTCGCGGGTCTCGGCACGACCGGCACACTCATCGGCACGGGCAGAAGGCTCCGCCAACTCGCGCCAGCAGTCGAGCTCGTCGCCGTGCAGCCTGACGGCCCGTTCCACGGGCTTGAAGGGCTCAAGGACCTGGCCACGGCGATCGTGCCCGGGATCTACGATCCCACGCTGCCCAACCGCACCGAGCGGGTCTCGACCGAGGAAGCGGAGGACGCCGTGCGCCGGCTCGCGCGCCAAGCCGGGCTCCTCGTGGGCTGGTCGGCTGGGGCGGCCGTCGTGGCCGCGGAGCGGGTCAGCGCAGGGCTCCGGAACCCTGGGGTCGTGGTCGTCATCGCCCCGGACTCAGGCGCCCGCTACCTGTCCGAGCATGAACGCTTCGCGGGGCGACGCTCGTGACCCTCGTACTCGGGGCCGAGCAGGCCGCGACGATCCGGCGCCAGGGCGAGGCCGATTATCCGAACGAAACGTGCGGGTTGATGGGCGGGCGGGTCGACGGTGATCGCGGCATCGTGGTGCGGCTCGTGCCGCTCGCGAACGAGCGGCAGGACTCGCTCCGCAACCGCTACCTCATCGACCCCGACGCCTTTCGCCTGGCACAACTCGAGCTTGATCGCGCACGGTTGGACGTACTCGGCGTTTACCACTCGCACCCCGACCACCCGGCCGAGCCCTCGAGCTTCGACCGGGAACATGCGTGGCCCCGGCTGAGCTATGTGATAGTGGGCGTCGCGCACGGTCGCGCCGGGGATTTGCGGAGCTGGCGCCTCGCCGACGACCGCTCCGCGTTCGCCGAGGAACCGATCATTGTTGAGGAGCGTGAGGTCGCATGGCAGTCACGGTCTTAATCCCCACACCGCTGAGGCCGTTCGTCGGCAACCGGGATCGGTTGCAGGTGGAGGCCGCGAACGTGGGGGAGCTGTTGCAGCAGCTGACGCGGGAGCATGCCGAGCTGCGCCGGCACCTGTTCGCCGATGACGGCCGGTTGCGGAGCTTCGTCAACGTATACGTGAACGATCGGGACATCCGTCAGCTCAAGCAGCAGGACACCCCGATCACAGCCAGGGACACGGTGTCGATCATTCCCAGCATCGCAGGCGGGACGGCGACCACGGAGGCGCTGCCCAAACTGTCGCACGAGGAAATCCTCCGCTATTCCCGGCACCTCATCCTGCCCGACGTGGGGCTCGAGGGCCAGCGGAAGCTCAAGGCGGCACGGGTCCTCCTCATCGGAGCGGGCGGCCTGGGCTCCCCCGCGGCGCTATACCTCGCGGCGGCGGGCGTCGGCACGCTCGGGCTCGTGGACTTCGACGTCGTCGACACGACGAACCTGCAGCGCCAGATCATCCACGGCACGTCGACGGTCGGCGTGTCGAAGCTCGAGTCGGCGCGCCGGCGCATCGAAGACCTGAATCCGAACGTCAACGTCGAGACGTTCGAGACCCGGCTTACGTCCGAGAACGCGCTCGACATCTTCCGTGAGTTCGACATCATCGCGGACGGCACGGACAACTTCGCGACGCGGTATCTCGTCAACGACGCGTGCGTGCTCCTCGGGAAGCCGAACGTCTACGGCTCGATCTTCCGCTTCGAGGGGCAGGCCTCGGTGTTCTACGCGAAGGAAGGGCCCTGCTACCGCTGCCTCTACGCCGAGCCCCCGCCTCCGGGGCTCGTCCCGTCCTGCGCCGAGGGCGGGGTGCTGGGCGTGCTCCCGGGGATCATCGGCTCGATCCAAGCGATGGAGGCGATCAAGCTCATTCTCGGGCGGGGGGACTCGCTCATCGGGCGGCTCGTCCTGTTCGACGCGCTGCGGCTCACGTTCCGCGAGCTCAAGCTCGCGAAGGATCCCGACTGCCCGGTGTGCGGCACCCATCCCACGATCACCTCGCTGATCGATTACGAAGCGTTCTGCGGGATCGACACGGCGGTCGTGCCCGAGGGCTCCGAGATGACGGCGGAGGAGCTCAAGGAGGAGCTCGACTCGGGCAAGCCGCTCGTCCTGCTCGATGTGCGCGAACCGCACGAGTTCGAGATCGCGAGCATTCCGGGGGCGGTGCTCGTGCCGCTCGGGGAGTTGCCCGCGCGCTTGGGCGAGCTCGACGATCACGCCGAGATCGTGACGCACTGCCACCACGGTCTGCGCGCCGCCAAGGCGGTCGAGATTCTGAGAGCCGCGGGATTCAACAAGGTGCGGATGCTGCAGGGCGGCATCGACGCGTGGGCGCTGAACGTCGACCCGGAGATGGCGCGCTACTAAGCGAGCACCACGGCTCCGGATTCCGAACGCGCGCGGCCGCTTGCCGCGCGCGTTTGTTGTGCGGGCACCACGCTACCTCGGTCGACGCCGGCGTGGCTTGCGGGACACCGTGGCGACCGGAGCGCCGTCAGCCATCGCGAGCGCGATCTGGCGCACCTCCTCTTTCGTCGCCTACTCCGCGGCGGACATCGAGGCGCTCGTCGCGCGGAGCCGGTTCGGGCACGGCGAACTCAGGCAGGACGGCATCGGGTTCGAGTTACGACTCGTGAAGCCTGATGAGCAGCCCTAACCGGTTCGTTCGAGCGTCTCGAAGAAGGTCTCGATTTCGGGCCACCGGGCGGCGACGTCTTCGTAGCCCAGGTTCGCGAGCTGGGAGGTGTGATTGGGGTGGAACAGCAGGTGACCGAGAAAGTCCGCGGCGGCGGCTCGGTCGCCACCGATGGCCCGGACCACCAGCCGAACGGATCGCGGCAGGAGCATGTCGTTGCCCTGCGCGAAGCTCGCGAGCTCGCGCGACGGGCGGATCAAAAGGAGCGCGATCGGCCGGAGGCCGTCCACCGGGTGCGTGCCCGCCGGAAACGCCGCCACCGTCCGATTCACGCGCCGCAGGCGCTCGGCGTCGGCCTCGAGCGCGTCCAGGAAGACGGCGCGAAAGAGGAGCCCGAGCACCTCGGCCGCGCTCGGATACGTGCCGGTTGGCACTGCGGCGGCTGCGAGCGACGCGTTGGTCGGTCCGATCGCCACGATCGCTTTCGCGCCCAAGTGGATCGCCGGCGCGAGGGGCGCGATCTGACTCACGCTTCCATCGCCGTAAAAGTCGTCCCCGAGCGGCACGGCGGGAAAGACGATCGGCAACGCCGCCGAGGCCATGATGTGCTCGACCGAGAGCGTCGCGTGGATCCCGACCCGCTGCGCTCGCGTCCACGTGGGTGTGTCGGCCGTACCGTGCACGAACGTCACGGACACGCCTGTGGTGTAGGAGGAGGCGCTGAGCGCGAGGGCCCGCAACCGTCCCGCGCTGATGCTGCGATCGAGTCCCGCCATGTCGACCGCTCGAGTCAGGAACTCGCGGAGCGGTTGGGTGTCGAGCAGGCCATGCATGTTGACGGGCGGGCGGGGGCGGCCCGTCGCCGCAGACCACGCCGACCGGATCGCGTCCGCCGTGAGGTGCGCCCCGCGGACCCGATAGATCCGCTCCCCGGTCAGGCCGAACCATTCGTGCTGCAGTCCCGCGACGCGAGTCTTGAAATCGGCGGGCTGGGCCGCGAGGTAGGCGGCGTTGATGGCGCCCGCCGACACGCCGGTGAGAATCGGGAACGCAAGCCCCGGCAGCCGTTCGGCGAGTCCCGCGAGCACGCCCACTTGATACGCGGCGCGAGCCCCGCCCCCAGACAGCACGAGTGCGAGCTGCGGCGAGTAGCGCCACGCGCCGGGCGTCTCCGCCCGCACCGGCGTGGTCGCCTGGGTTGCGGCGGCGTCGGTCACTTGGTCACCGGAGCTCTCGGGGGGGCAGATCGCCGCGTGGGTGACGCTGGGAGGGCAGGGACGACGGATGCCGAAGGTGGGACTCGAACCCACACGGGCTTACGCCCACTGCGCCCTGAACGCAGCGCGTCTACCAATTCCACCACTTCGGCGCCTAGGACCGGCGAATATATTCCGCGGCATAACCTCAAGTCAACTCTTGTCTTGACCGCATCGAGCGGGGTTCCTATCTTCGCCCGTGAAGCAGTGGACACGATCTCGATCGCCCGGAACCCGCGGGCGCGACATGACTATCTGCTCCTGGAGACCTGGGAGGCCGGGCTCGTGCTTACGGGCACCGAAGTCAAGTCGCTGCGCGATCGCAAGGCGAGTCTCGGCGAAGCCTACGCCCACGTGCGCAACGGCGAGGTCTGGCTCGAGGGGTTGCACATCAGCCCCTACGGACCCGGCAGCTACAACAACCCCCCGCCCGCACGCTCCCGCAAGCTCCTCCTCCACAAGCGCGAGATCCGCAAGCTCATCGGCGGCACCACGCAGCGCGGCCTCACCCTCGTCCCGCTCGAGCTCTACTTCAAAGACGGTGTGGCGAAGATCGCGTTAGCGCTCGGCCGCCCCAAACGAGCGCACGACAAGCGCGAAGAGCTCAAGCGGCGCGCCTCGGAACGCGAGATGGAACGGGCGTTCCGCGGGAAGGGCGCGTGATCGCGCTCTGGGCGCTGCTGCTCGCGCCGACCCAGATCGTGATCACGACGCCCCGCGGGGAGACCCGCGTCCCGGTCTCGCGTGAAAGCGGTGCCGCGGCGCTCGCCGCTCCGGCGCTCGCGGGCGCCTTGAACCTCACGGTCACCCTGGATGGGTCCGAGGCCACGATCGGGGTCGCCCACACCGTGTTCGTCTTCGAAATCGGCGCTCCGTTCGTCCGCTCACGCGGCGGTGTGCGCGCCTTGCTCGGGGCGCCCTACGTGGCGCGTGACACCCTGTTTCTGCCGCTCGACTGGCTCACGGTCGCATTGCCCGAGGTTCTCGGCGCCCGCTACCGCTGGGATCCGGCGGCGGCCGAGCTCGCCGAGCTCGCGCCCGACGAGACCCCGGCCCCGGCCCCGGCGCCCGCCCCGCTTGCGCCCCCGAACCCCATCACCGGACTCAGGCTCCCTCACGCCGTCGTCATCGACCCGGGCCATGGTGGCGCAGACCCCGGGAACCCGGGCGTCTACTTCCCGCACGGCATCGCGGAGAAGGACATCACTCTCTGGATCGCGAAGCTGCTTCGCGCCGAGCTCGTCCGGCGCGGGGTGTCGGTGCAGCTCACGCGGACCACGGATACGCTGATCGACCTCGCGGATCGCGGCGCGGCCTGCAGCACCGACTGCGACCTGTTCGTGAGCATTCACGTGAATTCCATGCCGCCCGGCCGCCACCGGGACCGCTCGCACGGCGTCGAGACCTACTTCCTCTCGGACGCCAAAACGGAAGAC
This sequence comes from Gemmatimonadales bacterium, assembly GCA_035604455.1. Lineage (GTDB taxonomy): Bacteria > Gemmatimonadota > Gemmatimonadetes > Gemmatimonadales > GWC2-71-9 > AG25. The sequence continues at coordinate 8,720 of DATNIM010000080.1, read as the reverse complement.
CAGAAGCGCGTGGCGAAGATGGAAAACGACGCGCTCCGCTTCGAGACCACGGCAGGGACCACGAGCAACGACGTCGGATTCATCCTGCGCGACCTGCAGGTGAACGAATATCTGCGCGAATCGGCCGAGCTTGCCGAGCTCGTCGAGACCAAGGTGGCGGCCATCCACCCCGGCGGCGACCACGGCGTGCAGCAGGCGGGGTTCATGGTGCTCACGACGGCACGCCGGCCCGCGATTCTCGTCGAGACCGGGTTCGCCACGAACCCGACCGACGCGTCTTTCTTGTCCTCGATCCTTGGGGCGCACCGCATCGCGTCGGCCATTGCTGATGGCGTGGTTGCCTATTTGCTCGAGTTCGAGCGACGGGTGGCCGTGGCGACGCCACCCTCTGGCACCGATCGGTGAACGCGGTCGCCACTCCCAAGCTCGCGCGGCCCGCGGCGAGTCTTTCGCTCCTCGGCACGACGTTCCAGAACCCGGTGCTCCTCGCCTCGGGCACGGCGGGGTTCGGGCGCGAGGTCGCTCGGGTGATCGACCTCGAGGCGCTGGGGGGGATCGTCACGAAGGCGGTCACGCCCGAGCCCCGCGCGGGGTGGCCGGCACCGCGGCTGGTCGAGTTTCGGGGCGGGATGCTGAACGCCGTGGGGCTTGCGAACCCGGGCCTCGAGGCCGTGCGACGCGAGGCGTTGCCGTGGCTCGCCGGGCTCTCGCGGGCCCGCGTGATCGTCAACGTCGCGGGGGCCACGCTCGACGACTACGCCGCAGTGCTCGAAGGGCTCCGGGGCGCGGCCGTCACCGCCTTCGAGATCAACGCCTCCTGCCCCAACACGAACGCAGGGGGTCTTGAGTTCGGCTCGGACCCGGAGAGCCTCGCGGCGCTGGTCCGCCGCTGCCGCCGCGCCACGGATACGCCGCTCGTGGTGAAGTTGTCGCCCGTCCTGCCCGATATCGCGGCCATGGGCGCGGTCGCCGAGGGAGAAGGGGCCGACGCCGTGAGCGTGGTGAACACCATTCCGGGGCTCCTCCCGGACGGACTGGGACACGGGAATGGCGGGGTGAGCGGCCCCGCGCTGCTCCCGATCGGGGTGCTCGCGGTCCGGCGTCTCGTCGAGCGCGTCGCCGTGCCGGTGATCGGTGTGGGCGGTATCCGGAACGTGACGGACGCCCGGGCCTACCTCGGCGCTGGCGCCTCGCTCATCGCCGTGGGGACCGCGGCCCTCGCCGACCCGCGCGTCCCCGAACGCATTGCGCGCGCCCTCGCCCATGACTGAGATCATCGTCGCCTTCGACGTCCCGACGGGCCGCGACGCGCTCGTGCTCGCGGACCAGTTGCCGGGGCTCCGCTGGGCCAAGGTCGGGTCCGCGCTCTACGTGCGCGAGGGCCCGGCCGTGGTGCGCGCCTTTCGTGACCGTGGCGCGGAGGTGTTCCTCGACCTGAAGTGGCATGACATCCCGAGCACCGTGGCGCAGGCCGTGAGCGCGGCGAGGGACCTCGGGGTGTCACTCGCGACCGTGCATTGTCTCGGCGGGTCCGCAATGCTCGAGGCCGCAGTCCATGCGGCAGGGTCGATGCCGCTCGTCGGAGTCACGGTCCTCACCTCGCACGACGAGCAGAGTTTGTCGGCCATCGTCGGCCGCCCGATCACCGACATCGGCGTCGAAGTGGAGCGGCTCGCCCACCTCGCCCGCGCTGCAGGCTTGCGGGGCGTCGTGGCGTCCGGAGCCGAGCTTGAGCATCTCCGCCGGACGCTCGGTGCCGAGCCCTGGATCGTGGTACCGGGGATCCGCGGGCCCGATGACCCGAGCGCGGATCAGAAGCGGACAGTGACCGCCCGCGAAGCCGCGCGCCGGGGTGCGACCTACATCGTCGTGGGCCGCCCCGTCACCCGGGCGCCTGAGCCCGGCCGCGCCCTCGACGCCCTCGTCGCGACGCTCTAAGGCGCCGCGCAGCCGCTCTTTGCCGGGCACTCCGGGTGTGCTAGCCTAAGCCATGCCCCTCCAGTTCACGACGTCGTATCTCGAGGATGCGCTCTCGCTCCTCCGCTACTACAAATCGCTCGCCGAGCGCGCGATGGAGCAGGTGACGGACCCGGACCTCGTTGCCGTGCTCGACGGCGAGATGAACTCCATCGCCGTGATCGTCAAGCACATGGTCGGCAACATGCGGTCGCGCTGGACGGATTTTCTCACGAGTGACGGGGAGAAGCCCGATCGCAACCGCGAGGGCGAGTTCCGGGACCCTGCGGCGAGCCGCGCCACGCTGATGCGGGAGTGGACCGACGGGTGGGCTTCGGTCTTCCAGGCGCTCGAGCCGCTCACCGAGGCGGATTTGGGTCGGACCGTCATGATCCGGGGCGAAGCGCACTCGGTTCTGCAGGCGATCAGCCGGCAGCTCGCGCACTACGCCTATCACTGCGGGCAAATCGTCCTTCTCGCGAAGCACTTCCAGCACGACCGATGGAAGTCGCTGAGCGTTCCCCGTGGGCAGTCGGTCCGGTTTACCGAGGCCGTGCGTAAGGGAGAAGCGAGTCAGCGATAGCACGTCGCGCCTCCTTTACCAAGTCTTGACCCGCCCTTCGCTGGATCGCGACCGCCGGCCCATACCTTCTCCTCCCGACTGAACTCGCGACGGCATATGCGCATCGCGTATTTCAGCGAGACGATGCCGCCCCAGACCGATGGGGTCACTCGCACCCTGGCACGGCTCGCGGACACGCTGCAAAGCGAAGGCGTCGAGTTCCGCTTCTTTTCCGCGATGGTCCCCGACGGGACCGTTCGATGGCGGGACCGCGTGCACCGGGTTCCCTCCCTTCCGTTTCTCCCCTACGACTACTATCGGATCGGCATCCCCCTCTTCAACACTCTAGACGGCCCGCTGGACGCCTTTGAGCCGGACCTGGTACACGCCGTCAACCCGACACCCCTCGGCCTGTACGGAATCGCCTACGCGCGCCGTCGCGGTATCCCGGTCGTATCGAGCTACCACACGAACTTTGTCTCCTACTTCCCCTACTACGGCCTCCGCGGCTTTGAATGGGTCGGGTGGCGGTACCTCGCCTGGTTCTACAATCAGTGCGACATGACGTTCGCCCCCTCGCGGGCGGCCATGAGTGACCTCGCGGTGAACGGCGTCGAGCGCGTGGCGCTTTGGACTCGGGGGATCGACCCGGTCGCTTTCTCGCCCGCGTACCGGTCCGAGTCCCTTCGCGCCAAGCTCGCGCCGCCCCGTGTGCCAGTGCTGCTCTTCGTGGGCCGGCTCGTGCGGGAAAAGAATCTCGCGGTCCTGGCGGACGCCTGTGCCATGCTTGAGGGGAGGGGGGAGGCGTTTCGGCTGGTCTTGGTCGGGGACGGCCCGATGCGGGCGGAACTGGCCGAGCGCCTGCCCGGGGCGTACTTCGCGGGCTTCCGTCACGGGGCGGAGTTGGCGGCGCTCTACGCATCCGCCGATGTCTTCGTCTTTCCCTCGGTCACAGAGACATTCGGGAACGTCATGCTTGAGGCCTTCGCCTCGCGCCTGCCGGTCGTCGCGGCCGCGCATGGTGGCGCGCTGGACTTGGTCGATCCCGGCATCAACGGTCTCCTGGCCGAGCCGGGCTCTGCATTCGCCCTGGCGTGTCGCGTGCGCGAGTTGCTCGTCGATCCGGTGCGTCGTGCCCGCATGGCCGCCGGTGCCCTGGCCACGGCGGTTCGCCACCGCTGGCCCGAGGTGAACCGGCAGCTGCTCCTGGGCTACGATGCCTTGGTCAGCCGGGGGCCACTCACCTCCGCGGCGTGAGAATCTGCGATATCACCCAGGCCTACCATGCCGCCGGTGGTGGCGTGCGGACGTATATCGGGCACAAGCAGGAGTTTCTCGCGGCTGCGGGTCACGACCACCTGATTCTGGTCCCAGGCGCGCGGGATCAGGTCGAGCCCAACGGCCGTTGCGTCATGCGCGTCGTGGCCTCACCCGGCGTGCCGGGCAGTCCACCCTACCGGCTCCTCACCAGGTGGCTCGCAGTGCGCGCAGCGCTCCGGGACTTCAAGCCCGACGTCATCGAATTCGGCGATCCCTACCTCGCGGGTTGGGCGGCGGTGGCACACGCCCGAGAATTCCCGGGCACCACCGTCGTGGCGTTCTGCCACACGGACACGCCGCGGGCGTACGTCCAGCCCGTGGTCCGGGGTCTGTTCGGGATCCGGGCCGCGCGATTGGCGAAAAAGTGGGCGACCCGCTACGTCGCTTCCCTGCACGCGGTCTGCGACGCGGTCGTCGTGGCCTCACCCGTGGTCGCACGGTCGTTCACGAGGCAGGGGACACGCCGCGTCACGACGATCCCCCTCGGCGTCGATACCACCGTGTTTCACCCGGGGCGCCGCTGTGAGGCCCTGCGCACCGCGCTCGGCGTGCCCGAGGGCGGTTTCTTGCTCGTGTACGCCGGTCGTCTGAACAACGAGAAGCGAACGCCCGTGCTCCTCGACGCGTTGACGGCACTTCCCCGCGACCTGCCCGTCGTCGCCGCGTTGATCGGTGACGGGACCGAGCGTCCAGCAGCACTCGACGCGGCGGCGCGCGACGACCGGCTGAGGGTCCTTCCGTTCACGGCCGATCGCTCAGCCCTCGCCACGCTCCTCGCCTCGGCCGACCTCTATGTCACGGCTGCGCCGTTTGAAACCTTCGGCCTCTCGATCCTCGAGGCGCAGGCGTCCGGGCTCCCGGTCGCGGGTGTGCGGGGTGGGGCGCTGGTCGACCGCGTACCGCCCGACCTTGGGGCGCTGGCCACGCCCGACTCCCCGCAGGACCTCACGGCGTGCATCTCGAGGTTGCTCCGTGCGGACCTCAGGGCCAGCGGTGATCGAGCCCGAGCGGCGGCCGAACGGTACTCCTGGGACCGAACGTTCACGGCGCTCCTCTCCTTATATCATGAGCGCCACGCCGGAGCGGCGCACCCGTCCCTCCGCTCCGCTTAGTCAGTCCAGAGCTCCCCCCCAGGGGTTCTTTGGAGGACACCACGTTTGCACGTGGTGATCTCGCAAGCCTACGACAAGCCGCCCCCACGACGTTCCCCGTCATCGCGTCCAGCCTGCCGCCTCACGAAGACGAGATGGGTGACTGTGTCCCAAGCATTGTGAATTCCGATAAAGAGCAAGAGGAGTGACGCTGCCGCGACGAGAAACAGCGCCGCACGCGCGTGGTTGCAGACGATGCAAGCCGCTACGGTGAGCGTCGCATACGCGGCGGATGGGAACCACATATGGAATAGCCAATCCTCGAGCACGGGCTTGTAGACAGTTTGCGCCCGCAACCGCCGGGCCACGAAGGCTGTGTAGAGGAATCCTGAGACACCAACGACGCCCCATAACAACGCGATGCCTGCAACCCCGTTCCACGGCGCGCTGGCAAGGGCGGAGAGAAGCAGTACCACTCCGAAATGCACCACGCTCGGCGTCGTGAACGCCCCACTCGCTTCCGCCTCCCCGGCTACCGATTGCAAATACTCCATCGCAGAGCGCTTCCAACCGTGCGTTAGTGTGTGCCACAGTCATAGCTGTGCGGTTGGTTGAGGTGTACGTGTTCCGCGATGCCTCAGAGACGGCCGGACTGCCCTAGTGCGAGTGCTCATACTGGTCCGGACAGAATTTCTACCTGCTGCGTGGCGTGCTCCCACCGTTCGAGCGCGGCATCGAGCGCGCGCTTCAACGCATCCAGCTCGACCCCGAGCTGGTGCGCGGTGGTGGCACCATCGCGACGCGTGTAGAGGGCGGGATCCTCGAGTGCGGCCGTGACGGTCGCGATGCGTGATTCGAGATCCGCCACGGCGGCTTCCGCATCCGCACGCGCACGTTGGGCCTCGCGGAGGGCCTTGCGCGGTTCGCGCGTCGGGACAAGGGCGACACGCTGCCGCTCGTGGACCTGGCGCAGCGCCTGCTCCTCCTGCGCCTGGATGGTGGCTGCGTGCGCCCGCTCCGCGCTGACTTCTTCCCACTCGGCGAAACCACCGGCGAATTCCGTGATGCGGCGGTCGTGGAGCACCCAGATCCGCGTCGTCAACGCGCGGAGCAGTTCCCGGTCGTGACTGACGAGAATCACCGTTCCATCATAGTTCTCGATCGCCTCTTCGAGCACCTCGATCGATTCCACGTCGAGATGATTGGTCGGCTCGTCGAGTACCAGCAGATTTGCCCCCGACAGCATGAGCGTCGCGAGCGCGAGGCGCGCGCGCTCGCCGCCGGACAGGGAGTCCGCGCGCCGTTGCGCCAAGTCTCCGGAGAAGCCAAAACGGCCGAGATGTCCTTGTATCTGGCCGCGCTCCCATTTGGGCCGCAGGCCGGCGATCACGTCGTACAGCGAACGATCGAGTGGCACCTGGGAAAGATCCTGCCGGTAGTACCCCGCGGTGATCGAGTCCCCGATCGCCAGCACTCCGCTCGTCCGCACGCCAGTTGGCACCCCGTGGTCCGCTGCGCGGCCGGGAGCGGGGGAACTCGGCGTTTGAGCCTCCCCGAGCAGCACCCGCAGCAGCGTGGATTTCCCTGTCCCGTTGCGCCCGAGGATGCCGAGGACGTCTCGTCGCTCAAGCGTCGCGGTAAAGGGTTCGACGAGCGGACGGGCACCGATCGCGATGCTCGCATCCTGTGCGCTCACGACCCGATCCCCGCCGCGGTTCGCCACCTCGAACCGCAGCGCCATGGTCCCGGCGGCCTGAATGACCGCACTCAGACGAGGCAGCCGTTCGAGGCGTTTGCGGCGGCCCTTGGCCTGCTTCGTGTTCTGCCCCGCGATGTTGCGGGCGATATAGTCCTGCTCGTGGGCGATGGTCTGCTGTTGCTGCTCGTAGGCCCGCTGCTGCGCGAGCCGGCGCTCGGCGCGCTGCGCGACGAATGCTGGGTAGCTGCCTCTGTACGGCGTGGCGGAGCCGCCCTCGAAATGCAGAATGTGATCGACCGTGGCTCCGAGAAAGGCGCGGTCGTGGCTTACCAGGAGCACGGTGCGGTCGGTCGCGTCGAGGTATTGCTCGAGCCACCTCGTGGTCTCGAGATCGAGGTGATTGGTCGGCTCGTCGAGCAGCAGCACGTCGGCCGTGCTCATGAGCTGGCGCGCGAGGCCGAGCCGGCCAAGCTCGCCGCCCGAGAGGGCCGCGAGCGGACTCGTGCGCGCCGCCTGAGGGTCGAACTCGAGGCCGTGCAGCACCGTGTCGATCCGCGAGGTGACAGCGTACCCTCCGTCGCGCTCGAACCGCTCGAGATCCGCCGAGTAGCGGTCCATCGCCTCGGGTGACGCATCGTGGGCGAGTCGACCGGCCTGCTCCTCGAGTGACCGCTCGAGGGCCAGCAGCTCGGCCAGCTCGCCCGCCGCGGCTTCCCACACGGTCGTTCCCCCGTCGAAGCCGCGGTGCTGTTCGAGGAGCGAGACGCGCACACCGGGTGCGCGCACCACGCTCCCGCGCGTTGGCTCGAGCTCTCCCGTGATCAGGCGGAACAGGGTGGTCTTCCCGATGCCGTTCCGGCCGACGATGCCCCAGCGCTGACGCGGGCCGACGGTGAACGTGACATCGGAGAAGAGCGTCGACGCGCCAAAATCCACGCCGACGCCGCGAAAGACGAGTTGGGTCACGACAAAAGGTAGTGAGGCCCGGGGCGGGCCGATCCGATTCGCCTCCCGCCTCTTGGAAAGATGAACAGATGATGAGGGAGCATGGGTTGTGATGGGTGGGCGGAGATCTCCAACGGGGGATCAGTCGGGTCTTCGATCACGGCCGTCCACCACGTCAGTGGCGCGGGGGTGATGCTTTCCGCACTGCGGCGCTTGCCGGGGTCGGACGTTTCCCTACAGGAAGAATCTCGGCGGAGCGTTCCGGTAGCCGCTTCAGCAAGGCGTCACGGATCGCTGGTAGAAGCGTTTCCAGGATGCTGAGAATGTCCATAAGGTCGTGCTCCGTCGCCGACTCTGCATCATAGACCGCGGCTGCTCGACGCGTGCGATGTCGATCCATTTCCGCAGCATCTCGTTGGACGACTTCGTCGCTGGCGCTTTCCGCCAAGGCTTGGGTCGCATAGAAGGAGTAATAATGGTGGCTGCGACCTGCCCGCACACGATACCCGTGAGCGCCAAGGAATGCGTGCACAGCTTGCAAGCCCGCTTGGTACGCGAGGCCGACCCGATTGTCCGTGCTGAGGCCGGGTTCCCGAGCGTCCCGGTCGGAGTTCAGCGCTTTAACCCTATAGACCGACAATCGACGTCGGATCAGGACGCAGCGGCTCCAGGCCGCCTTCGTCGAGGAGGCGTTGAATACGCGGTGGGGGGCCCCGGAGCGCTGGGTGACCCGTCATGCGAGGGCCTTGGTGACCTTAGACCGCATCACTCGCCGCACGTCCCGAAGGCTCGCTCCGCTTCCGAAAACCCATCGCTTGGGCCCGGCTACGAGATTCTCATAGACGCTGCTTCTATCGCCGACCTTCGCAGCGAGCTGACACGCCGTCAGCACCATGGGATTCACTTCTCGTCCGATGCTGAGACTCGCTTCGACGGTCCGTTGTGCCAGGACCCGCTCGAGGATGTGCGAATTGCCTTCCAGCGCTGGTTCCGCAAGAACGAAGAGGTCCAGGTCGCTCTCCGAGCGAGGACTTCCCCGAGCGACTGAACCGAACACGAACGCGGCCGCGATCCCCGGTACGTCCGCGAGGGCGAACCGCAAGAGTTCAGTGGGATCGGCGTACGTCCGAACGAGGTGCCGGAAGGG
>DATNIM010000079.1:0-3614 GCA_035604455.1 Gemmatimonadales bacterium | reverse complement strand
CGGTTGCGTAAGCCAGACACGTTCGTCGGCCGCTGCGGCACGTGCGCGCTGCGGGAGGAATGTGGTGGATCGCGGGCGCGCGCCTATGCTGATAGCGGCGATCCCTTCGGGGAGGATCCACTGTGCCTGCGGAGCAGCGAGGCGGAGGCAGCGCTAGCCGCGGTGTAACCCCGAGACCGTCCCCCAAAAAACGCTCCCAGCCTACGGCTGCACAAGTCCGGCCAATCCCGCGTAATTGACGCTCTGGAGTAGCGCGCGCGTGAGCGTCTCGTCGCGTTGACGGAAATCAGCAGTCACCAAAACGCACTTCACTTCGGAGTGCGGCTTCCCGTCGGGGCTCGGGCCCAGCGTGAACCCCGTCGGCGCGACGAATACGGAGAGGGTCGCCGCCACGCCACCGGACGCCCGCCAATAGAGCGGTCGGCCCTGGATCGATCCCACCTGAGAGTCTCCCATCGCGACGACGTGAGGCGCTGCGTTCGTCTTGATCGAAAGCGTGACAAACCGCGCCTCGCGCTTGAGACTGTCCTGAAGGTGCGTAAGCTGGCCCACCTGCGCGTTCTCCTCGGGCGTCGGCATCCGGCCTTCCTGGAACCCCTTCATCATCCGGTCCTGAGCCGCTTGGAGCTTTGGCTGGACTGCCACCATCTGGCGCACGAGGCCTGAGTCGGTCACGAAGTACTGCAGCGTCACGACCGAGGTCGCATACCCCACACAGTGGTCCCCGAGGCCTGCGTTCCAACTGCATCCTGGCGGGCCCCAGCTCCAAAGCGGGGTTCCGGGGACGCTTGGCTGCCAGGGCGGGGGCTGGTCCGACAGTCCGGCCACCGGCCCCGGAAGGAAGTGTGCGAGTTGGCCATCGACCACTGATTGCGACTGCCCTCGCGTGCCGACTGCGAGGAGTACGAGACACACGGCAGTGGCCCGCACGGCGGGGGGGGGAACTGTCCGGAGCATTCGGCCACCTTCCCTTCGACCCAGTGGGAAGCGGAAATTCCAAGTCACCCTTGGAAGATGCTTCGCGACCGCCCGATCCGTAACCGGAAATCGAGCAGAACCTAAGGCCCTTAACCCGGGGCGGGTCTTCCTTGACCCCGCCTTGCGCCACGGGCAGGCTCTATGAGGGGCTTCGTGAAGGAGGTGCAGCATTATGCGAGTCATCATCTTCGGTGCCACCGGAATGGTTGGCCGGGGCACGTTGATTGAATGCCTCGACAATCTCCAAATCGATTCGGTCCTCGTCGTAGGTCGGCGCAGCGCGGGCGTGCGCCACCCGAAGGTGACCGAGCTTCTACACCAGGACTTCTTTGACTATTCAGGCGTTGAGCACCGGTTCGCAGACTGCGATGCCTGCTTCTTCTGTCTCGGCGTCTCCGCCGCCGGCAGGAGTGAGGCCTTGTATTCTCACCTCACCTACGACCTGACGCTTGCCGCGGCCCAATCGATGGTGCGGGCGGCACCCGGCCGGCTCGTCTTCTGCTACGTGTCGGGCGAGGGGACGGACAGCTCGGAGCACGGCCGAGCGATGTGGGCGCGCGTGAAGGGCAAGACCGAGAACGCTTTGCTCCGGCTGCCGTTCAAGGCCGCATACATGCTTCGCCCAGCCTTCATCCAGCCACAACGGGGCGTCCGCTCGAGCACACCGCTCTACCAGCTCCTGTACACCGTGTTGGGACCCCTCTATCCCCTGTGGCGTCTGGTCTTTCCCCGATACGTCACGACGACTGTGAGTCTCGGTCGGGCACTCATCTATCTGGCGACGCACGGCTACGAGAAGCCGATTCTGCACACCGTGGATATCAACGCGGTCGCGGCGCTCGAGGGATCAAGAGACCGGAAGTGAGGCTTGGTCGCACAGTCTACGACGCGGCCGGCAACCGCTTGAGCACCGCAAGATCGAGCAGTGTGGCGTCGCCGAGCGAGGCGCCGGCGAGCACGCGGCAGGGCTGGTCGGGCTCGCCCAGATGATCGAGGACGACGACGGCGCCCGTGAAATCCTGGGTTCGGGTGTACTCGTTCACAGTCACGACCACCGGCACTCCTGCGGACCGCGCTGAGCGCACGCCATTCTCCGAGTCCTCAAAGGCCACACATTCCCCTGGCTCGAGCGCCAGGCGCTCGAGGACGTTGAAGTAGATGTCGGGGGCGGGCTTCTTCTCGGCGACCACGTCGCCCGCCCCGATGACATCAAACCACCCTTCCCCCTCCGGCGCGAGCGTGTGGTCGAGGAGCGCCGTGACATTCGCGGTGGTCGTCGTCGTGGCGATGGCCAGGCGCACCCCCCGAGCGCGCGCCTCTGCGAGCAGGCGGCGCACGCCCGGACGCAGCGGCACGCCCGCGGACGCGACCAGCGCCGTGTAGAAGACCGTTTTTCTCGCGTGGAGGCGGACGACCAGCTCGTCGAAATCGGCCGGACGCCGGTTGTCGGGGCGGTACCGCTCGACATAATGTCGCATCCGCTCCTTGCCGCCGGTGACGGCGAGAAGCTCGCCGTATAAGGGCACGTCCCAGACCCAGTCCAACCCCGCTTCGGCGAACGCGCGGTTGAAGGCCAAACGGTGCCCGTCACGCTCGGTGTCGGCGAGCGTGCCGTCGACATCAAAGAGCAGTGCCTTCACGATCATCGTTGGGAGCTCAAAGGTTGGCTGACGAGTGGCGCGGTGGAAGCTAAGGCCTCTCGCCCCAGCGACCAAGTTCTCCGACGGGGCTCCCACACGCAACACGGCCCGGGCCGGTCCTGTCCCGCCCCGGGCCACGGGCCGTGTGCTCCCCTTGGGAGGGAGCGGAAGGTTAGCCGCCGAAGGGGATCGGGCCAAAGTGTTCTGCCAACGGGCCCAACACGGCGACCGGCAGGAACAACAGCGCTCCGATGATCAGGATGGTACTGAACAGCAGCGCGCCGAACGTGAATGTGTCGTCTCGTAAGGTGCCCAGCCCGAAGGGCGCCCCTTTCTTCATCCCTAGGAACCCAGCCATGGCGATCGGCGCCAGGATCGGGAGGAAGCGGCTGATGATAATCACGAGGGCCGCTGCGATATCCCACTGCGCAGCGGTAGGCGCCGGGCTCGGGTTGTTCGCAAAGCCGTAGGTGACCCCCAATCCGTCGAACGCGGAGCCGTTGTTAGCGGACGCGGACGAGAACTGATAGGCGATCTCCGAGAAGCCGTGCGGGCCCGGGTTCGCCTCGGCCTTGAGCCCCCAGCTCGTCGCCGAGAACAACCCGGTCGGCAGGAGGATCATGAGCGGGTGCACGAGCAGGGCGATCACGGCGAGCTTCACCTCGCGCCCACCGATCTTCTTTCCGAGATACTCAGGTGTCCGCCCCACCATCTGTCCGGCCACGAAGATGCCGATGACGATGAACAGCAGCATGTTGATCATGCCCACGCCCTTGCCGCCGTAGATGCAATTGAGCCACATCCCTACCATCGGCGAGATGCTTGCCACGGGGGTAAGGCTGTCATGCTCGGCGTTCACCGCTCCGTCCGTGACGTCGACGGTCAGCGCCGCAAACGTAGCGCCCGCGGACGTCCCAAAGCGCATCTCCTTCCCCTCGAGGTTGCCGAGATGCTGATCGACTGGGAGTCCTGCCACGGCGGGGATGGCGATCTTCG
>DATNIM010000078.1:0-5034 GCA_035604455.1 Gemmatimonadales bacterium | reverse complement strand
AAGCACGCGGTAGCCCGGATGATCGGGGCGCCGCCCGGGTACGTCGGATATGAGGAGGGCGGACAGCTCACCGAAGCGATCCGGCGTCGACCCTACGCGGTGGTGCTATTTGACGAAATCGAAAAAGCGCACCCCGACGTGTTCAACGTACTGCTCCAGATCCTCGAGGACGGGCGGCTGACCGATTCCCAGGGGCGGACGGTCGATTTCCGCAACACGGTGCTGATCATGACCTCGAACGTGGGCTCGTCCTACCTGCTCGAGGCCGAGACCGTCGGATGGGAGCAGGCTGAGACCAAGGTGCTCGAGCTTTTGCGCCAGACGTTCAAACCTGAGTTCCTGAACCGTGTCGACGACACCGTGATCTTCCGCCCGCTCACGCAAGACGACATCAGCAAGATCGTCGAGATCCAGCTGACGCGGTTCGAGGCCCTGGTGGCGGAGCGCAAGATCACCCTCGAGGTGACGGCTGCGGCGAAGGCTCTGCTCGTGGCGGAGGGCTACGACCCGGCCTACGGCGCGCGCCCGCTCAAGCGGGCCATCCAGCGGCTGCTTCAGAACCCGCTCGCGCTGGCGGTGCTTGAAGGGTCGTACGCCGAAGGCGACCGTATCGTGGTCGACCGCTCGAGGGACGGGGCGAGTGTCACTTTCGAGCGCATGTCGCACCCGAAATCCCAATCCACGGCGCGTGCCTAACGCGCCCCCGGACGCTGGGGGCGCGTTCGGCGGGCCGCCGGTGAGCGCAGCCGACCGCGCCGGAATGTCTGTGGCCTTGGCGGAGGCGGCGGCCGCGGCCGCGGTCGACGAGGTCCCCGTAGGCGCGGCCGTGGTCCGGGATGGGGTCGTGATCGCCCGTTCTCACAATGCCACCGTCCGGCGCCATGACCCGACGGCGCATGCGGAGTTACTCGCTCTCCAGCAGGCCCTGGAACATCTCGGAACGGACCGCCTCACCGACTGCACGCTCTACGTCACCCTCGAACCCTGCGCCCAGTGCGCCGGGGCGATTGTGCTGACCAAGGTGGGGCGGTTGGTCTTCGGAGCTGCCGACCCCAAAGCTGGTATGTGCGGATCGGTCGGGGACCTTGTGCGGCACCCTCGACTGAACCATCGCGTTGAGGTGGTCGGGGGCGTCGACGCTGCTGCGGCGAGCGCGTTGCTCCGGGGCTTCTTCGAGGGGCGACGGCCCTAAGGCGCGTCGCGGTTCCGGCGCGCCGCCTCAGGGCCCCGGACGTATCCGAATCCAAATGCGCCGCACGTCCACCACCATGTGAGTGTGGAGTGGGTACGGCCGACCGGCCCTTTTGGTCGCCGTCGCATCCGCGGTGTACCTTTCAAGGCCGGTCACTGACGAGGGTCATATGCACAATGAGTGCACGGCCACTATCGAACATGACGGTGAGTGGTACGTCGCTCATAGCCCCGAAATCCCGGGTGCGAACGGGCAGGGCCGGACGAAGGACGAAGCACGCCACAATCTCGCCGAGGCCATTGCCCTGATCCTTGAGGATCGCCGGGAGGATGCCCTGCGCGGCGTGCTCCCCGACGCGCTGCGCGACACCGTCACGATCGAGTGAAGCGCGGCACCCTGCTGAGGTGGCTGCGTGCCGGTGCAGTGGGGATAGGTGGCCGAGTGGCTGAAGGCACGCGCCTGGAGAGCGTGTAAACGGGTAACCGTTTCGTGGGTTCGAATCCCACCCTATCCGTGGATGTCGTCGCGACCATCTTGCCTGAGTGCGGGGCCGCCGGTGAGATTGGCGCGGCACTCTAAGCCACTACTATGACCAACGACCAAGAAAAAGAGGCGGCCGCCCGCGCGAGCCTGGAGTTCGTGCGGGAGGGGGACGTGATCGGGCTCGGCACCGGCTCCACTGCGGCGCTCGCGGTTCGGCTCCTCGGCGAGCGCGTCCGAGCCGGGCTCAAGATCCGTGCCGTGCCCACCTCGACTCGAACGAAGGAGCTCGCCGCGAGCCTCGGCATTCCTTTAATCACGCTTGACGCGGTCGACCAGCTAGCCGTTACGATCGACGGGGCCGACGAGATCGATCCTGAACTGCGCCTCGTGAAGGGCGGGGGTGGCGCCCTCCTCTATGAAAAGGTGGTCGCGTCCGCCTCGCGGCAGATGGTCGTCATCGCGGATTCAAGCAAGCAGGTCGCCGTGCTAGGGCGGTTCCCGCTGCCGGTCGAGGTAGTCCCCTTCGCGCAGAGCCACGTCGCGGCCAAGATCAAGAGTCTCGGCGCAGTCGTGCGGTTGCGGGCGGGTTCAGGCGGTGACCCGTACCTCACGGACGAGCGGAATTACATCTTGGACTGCAGCTTTGGCCAGATGGCCGATCCCGACGAGTTGGCCCACACGCTGGATAGTATTCCAGGCGTCGTCGAACACGGCCTTTTCATCGACATGGCGGACGTTGCGCTGATCGGCAACGGCTCGTCGGTGACGCGAGTGCGGGCGCGGGGGTCCTCGGGCGTCTAAGTCCCGTTGCCGGGGACGAGATGAGCGTGTCGTGGACAGGTGCGTGCACGACGTAGCACTCGAAGACATCCCCGGTTGTTCCGTTGGCTGTTCCGCTGAGCCAGCCTCGTGGCCGACTACTTGGGAACCAGTTCCCACATACCGTAGACGCTCACCGACACTGGTACAGCGGGCGCCACGACGATCGTCGGGGAACCTTCCGGTGCTGCGGACGCTAGTGAGAGGTTTGGCGACCACCCATAGCGACTCTGCGCGGTGTTGTCCGCCTGAGTGCTCAGGGAGAGCGTCCGACCAAGCTGAAGGTTGCTTGCTGCGGCGATCACCTCCGCCTGTCGATGCGCTCGCACCGTCGCCAGTCGCAGGGCGTCATCTTGCGCAGCAGTGACGTCAGACAGAGAAAATGTCACATCTGACATGTCGGTAAGGCCTCGGCCCAGAACCGTGTCCAGGACTGCGCCCACCGTATGCAGATCGCGAATCCGGACCTCGAGAGCGTCGTGGATGCGGTAGGTGGTGTCTTGCATGGCGACCTTCGTCGGTAGACCGTCGTCGCGCCCCGGCGGCCCGGGTATCCATCGGGTGGGCCCCGCAATCGTCTCAATCCGCGCGCCCCACCAGGACCACCGACTTCGGTTGACTATGGAGTCGCCGGGAATGCCCAGCGTGGCAAGCGCGCGGCGCAAGCTGTCTGCACGGCTCGCCAGGTGACTAGCGGCTTCGACAGGAGTTGCGCCTTTGGCCGCCAACGCGATCGTGATGGTCGCCATGTCCGGGGGCACCATTTGTCGGACCGTGGCCGCCGTACGAATCTCTGGACGCTCGGGGCGATCAGGGGGCGCCTGTGCAGGTGCCCCGGCTCCGACGATTGCCAAGAGGCTCGTCAGCACCAAGGGACGGCTCGGGAAGTACATGGGGACGACTCCTTGCGTGGACTGCATTCTGGAGCAGTGAGAGTGCCTTCGTAGGTACCCCTGCGCACTGTCGATGGCGCAGCCGGCTCGTCGCCCAGCGATGCCAGCGTACCGACCCCCGTCTTGCGAGTCGACAGCCGGGCGATAGCGTCAACTAACCCTCCGGCACCGAGAGCCCGATGCTCCGCGCGGCGACCCCGAAGCGCTCGATTGTGAAGGCGGTGACCTACCGCCTCGTCATCCTCGTCTTGGACTTCACCACGGTCTACCTGTTCACGAGGACGGTGCGGATCGCCGTGGGATTCATGATCATCAGCAACATCTACACGACAGTGGCCTATTTCCTTCACGAGCGCCTGTGGGCGCGCATCGCGTGGGGCATGGCGGACGCGTAGGGTGTCTCGCCCTCTCGGCGGTTGGGCGCCTGGGGTGCGCGCGCCGCCCAGGACGATGGGACCGCTCAGCGTGACCACTCGGGAATGTCTTGGGGGAAACGGAACAGCCGCTCGGCAGGGGCCGAGCGGCAACTCCGACAGCGCTAGGGAGTACGGGCAAATGGACCGTTCAAGTCCATCTTCGAGGCGCTCATCGCACGACCTTCATGCGAGCGAGCATCGTCGGCATTCAAAGCTGCCGAACTGTTGGCCCTCTCCCATCACGCCGTGATCAACCTAGCACCGCTATCGTGAGATTATCTCGCGTTTAGCGTGAACTGTCCTCCAGGTCCACCGCTTCCCCTCCGGTCGCCAACCTATTCCGGCTCCCGGGCAAGGTCCTCTTCACGGCGGTCGTCTGGCTACCTGTCTCCACACGGTTCGGTCCCACACCGTGAGGCGGTCAGTGAGCAAGAAGCGAGCAGGTCTTGACTCTTCCCGTCCGTTTTCAATGTTCAAAGTGTAATAATTGTTTGGCCGGTCCTGGCTCGCCTTCGCCCTGAAGCCTGCCGCCGACGCCACCCCGAATCGTTGAGCAGAGCCCGGTCTTGCGACTGGGTTGATGGAGGGCTCTATGCGCTTCGTGCATCATCCCGCCCCGTTCCTTGCGGCCACCTTCCTGATCGTCGCAGCCGCGTGCACCACGCTGCGCCCAGTGGAGCCCGACGAGCTACGGGGCCCGAATCCGCCTGACCGGGTGCGGGTAGCGAAGACAGATGACTCGACCGTGGTCCTGCACACTCCTAGGTTGGTCGGCGACACCCTCGTCGGGTTTGTGAACGGCGCACGGCGAGCGTTCGCCCTGTCGCAGACGACGGAGATTGAAATGTGCGAAGCGGACCCCGGTCGCACCGCTGCGGCGGTCGTCTTCGGCGGGAGCTCAGCGGTACTCACCTATCTTGTGATCGAGGTCGGTAACGCCGGTCCTCACGCGGTGGCGCCGCAGGGGAATTGCTGCCCCCCGGGAGTGCCTTGCCCCTCAAGCGTTCCGCCTTGTATGTGAGGCGGTCTCGAATGATCGGTCGGCGCCCATGACAGACATGGTGACTCGCGCAGTCCCTCAGGGCGAAGGTGCTGCCGCTCGCGGCCGCGCTGGCCTAAATTGCCGCACGTCGCGTCGACATTTGTTCCGCGAACTGTTCCGTGCGGTTCATGAGATTGTGGACCCGCCTCCGTTGCGCGGGGCGGAAGGTGCGGCCGCTGTAGCGGTTGG
>DATNIM010000077.1:0-2501 GCA_035604455.1 Gemmatimonadales bacterium | reverse complement strand
AACACCAACAAGTTCCCGGCGTTCATGATCGGGTGGATCGGCGACAACGGGGACCCCGACGACTGGCTCGGGTACTTCTTCCGGAAGTACGACGCCACCAACGCGTACTTCTCGTACAACAACCCGGCGGCGCTGGACCTGATCGCCAAGGCCAGCACGCTGACGGATCAAGCGCAGCGCGCGCGCATGTACGCGCAGGCGGAGGAGATCATCATGGCGGACTACCGGGATGTCCCTATCGCCTACGCCAAGCTGCCCCTGCTGGTGCAGAAGAACGTCGACGGGCTCGTGGGACAGCCCTCGTCCATGGAGTATATGGAGACCGTCGCAGTCAGATAGCGTCTGGGTGGTCTGGTCGCGGGTTCTGTTGGAGTCTACTCGGGGCTGGTGGACCTGGAAACGAATTCGAGGTCCTCGTAGTCTTCCAGGTCGCGCTCAGCCAGAAACAGGCGCCCAAACACCTTGGGCTCGGCGATCATGATGCCCCGCCCGTATTCCTTTGCTGGCCAGTCCCGGGGGTTATGTTCGCCGTCGAGCACAAGTTCCACGTGACCTGGTTCGCCGTGAAGGAGCACGCGATCACCCGTCCTGATGTCGTCCCCGGATCGATAGACGAGCGGCGCGGCCATGCAGCCCCCGTGTGGGCGTGGTGAGCAGCCATGCTGCGCATTCTCACCCGCGCGCCTCAGTTCGGACCCGGCGCCCTTGTGTCCTTGCGCAATCGCGCTGGCACGACGAGACGTGCAAGCATTCTTCAACTCGCCCATCGTCCCGCGGCGAGGAGCAATGCTCCCCACTGCTGGGCGGGTCCCTAGGCTTGACGCGTTGTGTTATAGTAGGTGCTACCAAACCCGATGACCGGGGATAGTACGACGGGGAGCGACCCCAAGAGACCCGCGTGTACATGGTGGAAGCGCGGGGGGCGGCCTCGGACGGAATGGACCCGTGAGGGGCGGACCGAAAGACGGCAGGACGCCGCCGAGTAGTCGCCGCCGGACACCTCCACCGTAACCCGGAGGCGAGATCGGGCCTGCGCGTGTGCGCGGCTCCGTCTCTGACAAGCGGCCCCGGGCGACCGGGGAACTGGGGTGGTACCGCGGGTGGATTGAGCCTCCCGTCCCGAAAGGGCGGGGGGTTTTTGTGTCTGTCCGCGAGCGAGGAGGGGGCGCGATGATCGTGGTGCTCGGAGCGGGACATACGAAGAGCGACTGCGAGGCGGTCGTCCGGAAGATCGAGGACGCCGGGCTGCGCTCGCAGGTGGTCGAGGGGGTCGAGCGGACCATCGTCGGTGTCGTTGGCGACAGCCACACGAAGGAACTGCTGCGCGAGGGCCTCGAGGTGATGAACGGCGTGGAGAGCGTCGTGCGCATCCTGCAGCCCTACAAGCTCGTCAGCCGCGAATTTCACGGCGGCAAGGACACGACGGTCTGGGTGCGCGACGTCGCGATCGGCGGTGGCCGGGTCGTGGTCATGGCGGGGCCCTGCTCCGTGGAAACGCGCGACCAGGTGCTGCAGACCGCCCGGGCCGTGAAGCTCGCCGGAGCCCAGCTGCTGCGCGGGGGCGCGTTCAAGCCCCGCACGTCTCCCTACTCGTTCCAGGGGCTCGAAGAGGAGGCGCTCAAGATCCTCGCGGAGGCGCGCGATGAGACCGGACTTCCGGTGGTCACCGAAGCGATGGACAACCGCCAGCTCGATCTCGTGGTGAAGTACGCCGACATGATCCAACTCGGCGCCCGCAACATGCAGAACTACACGCTGCTGCGTGACGCCGGCCGGACCGGCCACCCCGTGATGCTGAAGCGCGGCCCGAGTGCCACGATTGAGGAGATGCTGCTCGCGGCCGAGTACATCATGGCCGAGGGCAACCCCAACGTCGTGCTGTGCGAGCGCGGGATCCGGACGTTCGAGACCTACACGCGCTTTACGCTCGATCTGAACGCGGTGCCCGTGCTGAAGCAGCTGAGCCACCTGCCGGTGATCGTTGATCCCTCCCAGGGGACCGGGAAGTGGAAGCTCGTGACCCCGATGGCGCGGGCCGCGGTCGCCGCGGGCGCGGACGGGCTGCTCGTCGAGGTGCACCCCGAGCCCGACAAGGCGCTCAGCGACGGGCCGCAGCAGCTCACCCCGCAGAACTTCGCCGTGCTGATGCAGGAGCTCGACGCGATCGCGCTCGCGGTCGGACGGAGGGTGTGACGGACCGATGGCGCAGTTCGGCCGCGTGACGATCATCGGCGTGGGCCTGGTCGGCGGCTCGCTCGGGATGGCCATCCGCGCCCGTGGGCTCGCGCGCGAGGTGGTCGGGGTGGCGCGCGTGCTCGAAACGATCGCCGCGGCCACGCAGCGGGGTGCGATCCACTGGGGCACGCTCGACCCCACGGACGGCGTCCTCGACGCCGACCTCGTCGTGCTCGCGACGCCCCCGGAGCGCGTCGTCCCGATGGCCCGGCGGGTGCTGCCGCTCCTCAGGCACGGCGCGATCCTCACCGACGTCGCGAGCGTGA
>DATNIM010000076.1:0-2208 GCA_035604455.1 Gemmatimonadales bacterium | reverse complement strand
GGGTGCGGCCTTGGGTCCGGTAGCCCTGGTGCGGCCGCTCGCGGTTGTAGAACTCGAGGTAGCGATCCAGATCGGTCTGTAACTGCGCGACACTCTCGTCGAGGGACATCCACGTCGTGCCCGCCTCTGACGGTCCTCCGCGCCGCGCGGTGTTGCACGGTGCCGGTTACGACGTGCCGCACGCGGGCAGGGCGATGTGGATCGGGGCACCGTAGTCGTAGAAGTCGGTGACGGCTTCCGGCCCCGCGGTCCCGAGCGACTCGGGACCAACCGTGCGGCGCGGCAGCCCGGTCCGCGCATCGATGTAGACGGTGAGGTTGGTCGAGCTGGTTTGGCTGTTGTCCTGCAGCGTATAGCGATAGGAGTACGCGTGGACCGGCGCGCCGTCGATCACCGTGTCCGGGGCCCTGGACGTCTCGATGGTTGGGTGAAGACGCCCCGCCAGGGCCTGGTTGACCTTTTCGGGCGTAAGCCCGCTCGGGTAGTCACACCGCCAGGTGCCCGGGACGCCGCCCGTGTTCATGCGGTAGTGCGTTTCGTCACCGACGATGACTTCCTCGAGCGTCCCCCACGGTTCTTGTGCGATGGTGTGCGTCGAATCGGGCGGCGAGAACTCAAGGGAGGAAGCGATGGTGCCGCCGGCCGATGTCTTCGCTCGATACGACATCGTCGTCAGTTTCGAGAACGCGGCGGCGAGATCGTGCCACGCCGCTCGATCGCCGGTGATGGTGGCGCCCGGCGCGTTGATCAGGAGCTGTCCCCGTGAGGGGGTCGCGAACGCGAGCATCAGGAGCCAGGCCGTCGCGGCGGCGGCCAGCGGGCGTCCCCACGCCGAGTGTCGCAACGCGCACCTCCTCACACGGGCGGCTGCCCGCCGTTCGCTGGAGCGGCGGTACTCCTGAGGCTGGCGGGAGTCTGCGGCCTCCGAACCCGCGCGCTTAACGAAGATTTCCGTTTTCATGCGCGTCCCCCTGCTGTCAACGGTGCCACCTCGGTTCTCTCCATCCCACACCCTCCCCGCCGACCCGCGAGGGACTGTTGCTGTCCCTCCAGGGCTCTCTACCCGTCGCCCGGGCACGCCCGCGCGTGATTACTTGGACACTCCTCCCGTCGCCCGCCCTGGCCGCTCCGGCGATTGCGGCGAAGGGGCGGCTATCCCGCCGGCACCGACAGCGTTGCCAGCCGCCGCACGATCGCCCCGAAGAGCCGCCGCGTCAGATGTCCTTCGGCCAGCAGCAACCAGTAGTCCCGCGCGTGCTTCACGAGCTGGCCACCGGTTTTCACCAATCGCTGTTGCAAGCTCGTCAGCGACCAAGTGTCGATCCGGGTCGGCATGGCCAGCCGGCGCCACAGGTTCCCCAGGGTGTAGGCGATGAGGCTCAGCCACAGGCGAACCTCGTTCGCCCGAACCCGATGGCAACTCAGCCGCGTCATCTTCACGGCTTGCTTGCCCTCCCGAATCCACTGCTCCACGGGCTACGCAGAATACTCGTCAAGCATTAACATCGCCTTGCTTGATCCCGCCCTCCTCGTCGCCGATCATAGGGGTGACGGGACTCCTCAGGTTGCTGGACGTCGTCGCAAAGCTCAAACTACACCACTCGTCGCAGGAAGGAGTGTCGCCGCCATGCGCCACGTCGCCGTTGTTACCGTCCCCCCCCGCCTGTAGCACCGTCGGCGCCATCGCCGGTCCTGTGGGCGCACCTGCCTCAGCGTCGTCGTCGCCACCTCTTGGGGTTGCTGAGCCAGCTCCTCGCACGCCAAGTGTCTGCGCCCCTCCCGAGGGAACCGCGCGATGATGACGACGCCGGCGTCTCGTCTTGAGCAGATCGGTCGCCCCCATCCGGGCACGGCGCTGCCGGGGGTGGAGGCGCAGCCCTGGCCCCAGGATCGGCTCGCGGTGATCTACGTGCGCCACGCCACCGTCCCACAATGGCATGCGCCTCAGGAGTCGGCGTGGCGGCAGTATGGCCTCCGGGCCCGCGCGCGAGCGTTGGGCTGGCCCGAGGAACGGATCGTGGTGATCGACGACGATCTCGGGAAATCCGGCGCCACGGTGCAGGGCCGGGTGGGCTTCCAGCGGTTGGTGTCGGAAGTGCGTCTGGATCACGTTGGGATGATCCTGAGCGTGGAGATGTCGCGCCTGACGCGCTCCGGGAAGGACTGGCATCAGCTGCTGGAGTTGTGCGCGCGCTGTCGGACACTCTT
>DATNIM010000075.1:0-7831 GCA_035604455.1 Gemmatimonadales bacterium | reverse complement strand
CACCGAAGTGGTCCCGGCCAGCTCGCAGACCGTCGTCGAACAGGATCGCCCCGTGACGGCCTTCTCGGTCACGGCCCGCTTCAAGGTGGCCGACTCCGTGTACATCCACACGATTCCCCTCTCCGAGTCGCTGCAGTAATCCATGGCCCTGCTCCCGACTGACCAGCGCAATCAGGTCATGCTGCTCGTGACCCTGCTCGCGGGCGTGGGTGGGTACGCGTTCTGGAAGTACTACTACCTCCCCACCAGCACCCAGATCGAGACGGACAAGACCGAGATCGACAGCTTGCAGACCGTGCTGGTGAAGGTGAAGCAGGACTTGGCCGCCGGAACGGTGGACGAGCTGCGCCGGCGCGTGGACGGCTACCGCGGGATGCTCGTGACGATGCGTCGCCTCGTGCCTGACGGCAACGAGGTCCCGACGCTGATCGACGACATTTCGACGAAGGCCAAGGTGCGCGGGGTCACGATCAACAAGATCGATCCCATGCCGGTCGATCCCGGGCAGCCGTTCGACACGTACCGATATCGCCTCGAGATCCTCGGGCATTACGACGAGCTCGGCGAGTACCTCTCCGACATCGCGAGCCTGCCGCGCATCGTGGTGCCGGAGGATCTGTCGCTCAAGACCGCGTCGACGGCGGCCCAGCGGCTGTTGTCGGACACGGTTGGAGCGTTGCTCGAAGCGGACTTCGCGATCCGCACGTTCGTCAAATCCACCACCCCGACGCCCCCAGCGAAAGCCGCAGGCCAGCGTGGCCGCGCCGGGGGCGTGGGAACCCAGCCGTGACGCGGGGCGCCCTCTTCGCGGTCTGGCTCGGGCTCGCGGTCACAGCGACCGGGGCCCAGGTCCCACCGCCGCCCGCGGCCGCCGCGCACGACACGGCGAAGAGCGATTCGGTCGGGCTCCTGCGGGAGGTTTTCTCGTATGAAGGCGGCGGGCGGGACCCGTTTGTCTCCCTGCTCAAGTCGGGGGACATCCGGCCGCTCATTTCCGACCTCAAGCTCGTCGGGGTTTACTACGACTCCCGCTTTCCCGTGCGGAGCGTCGCGGTCCTGCGGGACATCACGAATGGGAAGCGCTATCGCGCCAAGACGGGCGACGTCATGGGGCGGCTGAAAGTCCGGGAGATCCAGCCACGGCAAATCGTGTTCACGGTGCAAGAGTTCGGCTTCGAGCGGCAGGAGAGCCTGCAGCTGGCGAAGCAAGAGGAGATGCCATGAAGCGCATCGCTGTTCTCGCCGCAATCGCGGCCCTCGTGGTGGTCGCCCGCGCCGGGGCGGCTCGCGAAGACCCCGGGCCCGCGGAAGTGCGCGGGGTGAGCGTGCTCCCCGCGAACGGAAAGGTTGCGGTCGTCGTGAGCCTCCGGGGCACGGTCGAGGTCCGCGATTTCACCCTGAGCAATCCCGCGCGGCTCGTCCTCGATGTGGTCGGCGCGCGGCTTCACAGTGTCGGGGACGCCTACGACGGCGCAAAGCGGGGCGGCGTCAAGAACGTACGCTGCGCCCAGTTCCAGCCGGACGTCGTGCGCGTGGTGGTCGATCTCGACGCCCTGCATGACTACCAGGTGATCCGCGGCGACTCCGAGGTGCGGGTGGAGTTCAGCACGGACGGACCCGTGTCCTTCGCCAGCTGGTCGAGCGAGGCGCCGGCGCCTGTCCCGGCGTCCGCCCCCGTTGCGGCAACTCTCCCGGCCGCCGCGGCCGCGCCGAGCGACAGCGTGCTGCCTCTTGGCAGTCTCGCGCTGGCCCCGCAGGGCGGTCTCGAGGACGCGGCGGCGGCTTCGTCGGACGCCGACGTCGACGCGCAGGGCGGTATCGCGCGGTACCTCGCGACGCACGCCCACGCGGGCGCGGCCTCGGAAGTGCCGCGGATCACGGTCCGTTGGGACGGTGCCGATATCGAGGACGTCGTCGCGGGGTTCGCCGCGTTCAGCGGGCGGACGATCGTCGTGGCGAAGGATGTGAAAGGGACCGTCACGGCCGAAGTGAAGAACCAGCCGTGGGACTTGGCGTTCGCGGCGGTGCTCGAGTCGCAGGGCCTCACGTATCAGGTGCTGGATGGCGGGATCATCAACGTGCTCAACAAGGCCGACTTCGCGAAGGCGGACTCGACCGTCCCGGTCGAGACGCGCCTCGTGCGGGTGAACTATGCGAAGGTCACGGCCCTGCTGCCGGCCGTGCAGTCGATCGTGTCCAAGGGCCGGGGGTCGGTGGTCGCCGACACGTCCCACAACTCGCTCGTCATCACGGATACGAAGAACCGGATCAACGACATCGAGCAGTTCGTCCAGGGCTTGGACGTCCGCACGCCGCAGGTGTCGATCCAGGCGAAGATCATCTTCGTGGACCGCACCGTCATCGAGAACATGGGCGTCCAATACGACCTCGGGTCGCAGACGCAGTTCTTCAACACGCTCGTCCAGCGGCCGATTCCCTCGAGCGCCCAGCCCGGGAACAACAACGCGAACGGCGTCCCGACGGGCACCGTGCCGACGCAGTTCTACAGCCCCTCGCAGACGGTTATCGACATCGGCGGGAACTCGCTCTCGGCGACCGGCAACGCGAACCAGGCCGTCATCAATCCGGCCCTGAACCTGATTTTTTCGACCGCGCTCGGGAACTTCACCCTCACGTCGTTCCTGCAGGCGCTGCACTCGCTGTCGCTGGACGACATCCAGGCGGAGCCTGTCATCACGACGCTCGACAACCGCCCGGCGCAGATCCTCGTCGGGAACCGGGTGCCGATCCGCGTGATCGATGTGGGCTCGGCGTCGAACGGGAGCTCCACGCCGCCCGTTGCGACCGTGGACTTCGAACAGACCGGTATCAACCTGAAGGTGACGCCGCACGTGACGGCCCGCCGGCAGATCCTGATGGAGGTGCATGCGGAGCGCTCGAACGTCGTCCCGGCGTCGGTTGACATCGGGTTCACGTTCCAGACGCAACAGGCCGACAATCAGGTGCTCGTCGGTGACGGCGAGACGGCCGTGATCGGCGGCCTCACTGTGACCGAGGTCACGGAGTCCAAGACCGGCATCCCGCTACTTGTTGATCTGCCTTTCATCGGCAAGATCTTTTCGTTCACGAATCAGGAAGAGGACCGGCAGGATCTGCTGATTCTGATCACGCCGCACATTGTCGATGATTTGGTCGCGCCCAGCGGCGGGAACTAGGTCCTTGAGTCGCGATATGGCAAGGAGGAACGCGATGCGCTGGGCGCTGTGCGTGTTGACGCTCGCCGGTTGGGGGTGCGAGTCCGCGCGCAATCCGGGGGGATTCATGAAGGACCTCGTCCCCCCGACGATCACGATGACGACCTCGGCGGATACGCAGCCGATCGCGAACGGTCTGACGTTCACGGTCGCCGCGACCGACAACCTCGCGCTGAACGATGTTCGGCTCGTCTTCAGCGGCGGCTTCATCGACACGACCGACACGATCTTCGCTAACCAGATCGTGACGACCGTCACGCTGCCGATCGCGGTCTCCTTCCCGAAGACCTCCGGCGCGGGCGGCAACATCAAGATCGTCGGACGGGCGACGGATGGCGCGGGGAACTTCACCCAGGATTCGCTCATCATTTTCCTGGCGAACGTCCAGGCCCTGCGGACGTATCTCCTGCAGCCCGCCCCAGGGGCCGTGGCGGCGACCGGGAAGAGTTTGCCCGTTGAAGTCGCGGCCGCCCAACTGGCGGGGATCAGCCGCATCGGCTTCCTCGTGTCGCCGACCACTGCCGCGACGGATCCGACGCCACCCGTCGACTCGATCGTCTACACGCTGCCCTACGCCGACTCGGTCGACTTCGTCGACACGCTGAACGTCGTGCAGTCGACCGGGACGTTCACCGTTACGGGCTTCGCCGAGGATTCAACCGGCCGGCGGAGCACGACGAACTCCGTCACGGTCACGGTCCAGTCCGCGGCGAACGACACCTTGCCGCCGCAGGTGAGCGAGAGTTTGGGTGTCCGGGTGGAAGTGAGCGACAGCATCTCGGTGCACGCCACCGATCCGAGCGCGATCTCCTGGATCGGCTTCCGCGTGCGGCTGTCGGCGCCGCCCAACAACGTGATCCTCTTCGATACGATCCCGGTGGGCGGTGGGCTTACGGACGTTGTCAAGCGCTTTAGCCTCAGTCTCGGGAGCGTGCTCGCCACGTTCCCGACGTCGGTGCTGGTCGACGGCTACGCCTGCGACGGCGCCGCGCGGCGCAATTGCGGCTTCTCGAGCACGAACGGGTTCGTCACACCGCCGCCGCCGGCGGACTCGGCGCAGGTCGTGGCCGGGGTCACGGTCGGGCTGCCGTTCGGCAGTCAGATCGCCGACGCGATCTACGACAAGAACCGTGGCGAGTTGTACCTGACCAACACGCCGTTCTCGCGCATCGAGGTCTTCCAGACGGCGAACACGACGTTCGTGGCGGGCGGCATTCCGGTGGCGGGTCCGCAGCCCTGGGGCATCGCGCTGTGGCCGCACGACACCCTCGGTAACTACGGCGACTCGGTCGTCGTCGCGGACGCCGGCGGTACCGAGCTCTCGATCGTGAACACCGCCTCGCGGCGCCTCTCGTGGCGGCAGGATCTGCCCAACTATCTGATCGAGGTCTACAAGGTCCAGAACCTCCCCCAGGGCGGCTACGAGGGGCAGATCACGATCTACGACTTGTCGGACCGGCCGCAGTACGTCGCCACGGTCTGCCGCACGGGCGGCGCCCCGCCCGCCTGTGCGCCCGACTCCATCTTCGCCATCTACTCGACGACGCCGACCGCGAGCAGCGCATCGCCGTTTAACGGCGCCGGCACGATCCGGATGGAGAAGCTCGTCAACTCCACGGACACGACGCAGTTGTTCGGTCATATGTTCTGGGAAATCGGGCAAACGACGGCGAACAATGCGACCGATACACTTCGCGTTGAGCTCATCCGTCCCGGATCGCTGTACGGCAACTACCGTCACACGATCCTCTCGGCCTGCGCGGGTGTCGAGATCAACTTGAACAACTTCGGGCTCGGCGATTCCACCTTCGCCCGGAACTCGGGGAACTTCACGGCCGCGTTCATGGGCGAGGGCGGGACGTCGGCCGACCAGTATCAGCGGGCGATGGCCTACACCTCGAAGGCGCGCCTGTCGCACGGCGCTCCGACCTTCGCCTCCTGTGTGACGTCACCGCCCGATACCAACGCCTCCGATCCGAAGGCTTACGACCAAGGCGACAACGACTTCGACAACGGGATGTCCCCGGCCGTCGACGTGAGCGACTTTATCAGCAACACGGGCGTGCGGGTGTCGTCGATCGCCACGAACTTCAATGGCCAGACGAACCTCGTCCGGGCCGACTCGATTTACTATCTCGACCAGGGGCTGCGGTTGAAGGGCAGTTCGCCGGTGTCGACCGGCGCCGAGGGTATGGACATGAATTACCTCCACGCCTTCTACGCGGGTCAGGGCGGGACCCCCGGCACGGGGAGCGGCGCGGCCGACTCGACCAATCGGGTGGTCTTCGTGGCCGACCCGAGCGGCAACATCCTCGTGTTCGACACGTTCTTCTACAACGAGATCGGCACCATCCCGGTACGCGATCCGATCATCGGCCCGCTGCGCGTAGCCAAGGACGCCTCGGGGAACCAGCTGCTGTTCGGCGTGACCACGACCGGGCTCGTGATGGTGCGGTTGCCGACGATCCCGAACCCCGATCCGACTGCGCGGTTGCAGCGGATAATGGTGCCACGCGCGCCCCACCGGTGACCCCGGGACGTCACGCGGCCCAGGCGAAGGCGCGAGCCCGACGCAATGGTCGGGCTCGTGCGTTAGCGGCGTCGGGGAAGCTCTCATGATCATCCGGTTCACGACGGCGGGCGAATCGCACGGCCGCGGGCTCGTGGCGATCGTCGAAGGCTTGCCGGCTGGGGTGCCTGTCGCGGCCGCCCGGGTCAACGTCGAGCTCAAGCGGCGCATGGGTGGTTACGGGCGCGGGGCGCGGATGAAGATCGAGGCCGACCAGATCGAGTGGCTGGCCGGCGTGCGCGCCGGAGAGACGCTCGGGTCGCCGGTCGCGATGCTCGTATGGAACCGCGACTGGGAGCACTGGCAGGACGTGATGGCTCCCGAGGCCGACGCTCCGGGGGAGGAGCGGCGTCGCCAGGTCACGCGCCCGCGCCCGGGGCACGCCGATTTGGTCGGCGTCCTCAAGTATGATCGGCGCGACGCACGCGACATTCTCGAGCGCGCGAGCGCGCGCGAGACCGTGGCGCGCGTCGCCGCGGGCGCCCTGTGCCGGATCCTGCTCGAGGCGTTCGGAGTGGAGATCGGGAGCCACGTGGTCGAGCTCGGTGGCGTCGTCGCCCGGGTGCCCCTCCCGCTGCCCACGCCGCTCAACGCGGTGGCGGACGAGAGCCTGGTGCGATGCCTCGATCCCGAGGCCGAGCGGGAAATGATCGCCCGAATCGACGCCGCGAAAGCGGCGGGCGACACGCTCGGCGGGATCGTCGAGGTCGTCGCCCTCGGCGTGCCCGTCGGCCTCGGGTCCCACGTGTCCTGGGACCGCAAGCTCGATGGGCGTCTCGCCCAGGCGCTCATGTCCATCCCGGCGGTGAAGGGCGTCGAGCTCGGGCTCGGGTTCGAGGCGGCGCGGCGCAAGGGATCCGAGGTGCACGATGAAATCCTGCCGGGTTTCGACCGCGCCACGAACCGCGCCGGGGGAACCGAAGGCGGCATGACGACCGGCGAGCCGCTCGTGGTTCGCGTTGCGATGAAGCCGATTTCCACCCTCATGTCGCCGCTCCGCACGGTCGACCTCAAGACCGGCGGCCCAGCCCAGGCGCAATCCGAACGCTCCGACGTGACCGCGGTACCGGCCATGGGGGTCATCGCCGAGGCGATGATCGCGCTCACGCTCGCCGACGCGCTGCTCGAGAAGTTCGGCGGGGACGCTTTGAGCGAGACGAAGCGCAACTGGGAGGGGTATCAGGTGCAGGTGCGCACGCGCACACCGAAGGGGGCGGCGTCGTGAAACGGCACGTCGTATTGATCGGCCTTCCGGGATCCGGCAAGACCACCGTCGGTCGCCTCGTGGCCGAACAACTCCACGCCGGCTTCGTCGACATCGACGGGGTTATCCTGCGGCGCGAGGGCAAACCGATCGCCATGATCTTCGCCGAAAAGGGCGAGGCCGCGTTTCGTGCCCTCGAGCAGAAGGAAATGGCGACGGCGCTCGGCAGCGAAACGCCGGCGCTCATCGCATCGGGCGGTGGCTGGGCGGCGCAGCCGGGCGCCGTGCCCGAGGCCAAGGCCCGCGCGCTCATCGTCTATCTGCGCACCAGACCGGAGACGTGTTCGCAGCGCGCTGAACCCCAGGGAACCCGCCCGTTGTTAATGGGAGAGGATCCGGTGGCCCTCATGCGCCAGTTGTCGAAGGAGCGCGGGCCCGCGTATCAGCAGGCCGACGAAACGGTGGACACTGACCGCAAGACCGCGGTGCAGGTCGCCGCGGAAGTGGTCAGGCTTGCGCAAAAAGCGGCGGGGTGGTAAAGATGCGATCCCCGCCGCGGATGGAAGGCTAGCAGACACGTGGCACGAAAGAAACGCGCTGCCGCCGCTCCGGCGGCCGATGAGTCGTCGCAAGCCCCGCCCGTCGACGAGCCCGATGCGAAGCCCGTGCGCCGTCGGCGCGCCCAAAGCGGTACGAGCCCTGTCAACGGCTCGGGCGCCCTCGTCGTCGATGAGTCGTCCCAAGCCCCGCCCGCCGACGAGCCCGACGCGAAGCCCGTGCGCCGTCGGCGCGCCCGGAGCGGTACGAGCCCTGCCAACGGCTCGGGCGCCCTCGTCGTCGAGG
>DATNIM010000074.1:0-3640 GCA_035604455.1 Gemmatimonadales bacterium | reverse complement strand
CGCGCCGGCTGGGTGCACCCTGGAAACGCGGATTTCGAGGGACTCCGGCGCACGTGGGTGGAAAGCCGACCGGCGGATGTCCGCCTTGGATGGACTGTTGAGGACTCAGAGGGCGGTCGGACGCGTCGAGGAGTCCCTCTTGAAAACCGGCGCGCGCAAGCCCTTAAGGGAATCGTCGACTTGCCGGCTCTCACGCGGTCTCCCGGTCGAGCACATCGCGCACCTTGCGCAGCAATCCCTCAACGCTGAACGGCTTCTGCAAGTAGGGCGCCCCAGACTCAACGATGGCGCGGCGCAAGGCGGCGTCGTCGGTGTAGCCGGACATGAACAGGACGCGCACGCCCGGCCGGGCCGTGTGGAGGCGCTCCGCGAGCGTCCGCCCGCTCATCTCGGGCATCAGGACGTCGGTGATCAGCAGGGGAATGGGCCCGTGGTGGTCTGCTGCCTGCTGGAGCGCGTCGGCACCGTTGATGGCCTCGATCACGCGATACCCGTATCGCATGAGAGTCTGGCGCGTGCTCTCGCGGACCATCGCGTTGTCTTCGGCCAGGAGAATCGTCTCCGTCCCGCGGCGCGGCTTGCCGGGTGATTCGGCCGCCACCAGCCCATCTGCGGCCTCGTCCACGCGGGGGAGGTAGATCTTGAACGTGGCCCCGTGCCCGGGTTCGCTGTACACCCAGACGTAGCCACCGCTCTGCTTCACGATGCCGTACACGGTCGAGAGCCCGAGCCCTGTCCCCTTGCCGCGCTCCTTGGTGGTGAAGAACGGCTCGAAAAGGTGGCTCTGGGTCGCCTCGTCCATCCCGGTACCGCTATCGCTTACCGCCAGTAGCACGTACTGGCCCGGAACAACCGGCCGGTGAATGGCAGCGTAGAGCTCATCGAGGTCGGCGTTTGCGGTCTCCAGGACCAGGTCCCCGCCTTCGGGCATGGCATCCCGCGCGTTCACGGCGAGGTTCATGATCACCTGTTCGAGCTGGCCGGGATCCGCCTTCACCGCCCCGAGCGACGTCCCAAGTTTCGTGATGAGGTTGATGTCCTCCCCGATCAACCGGTGCAACATCTTCTCCAAGTTCAGGACGAGTTCGTTCAGGTCGAGCACGCGGGGCTCGAGGACCTGTTGGCGACTTAGAGCGAGGAGCTGGCGGGTCAGCGCGGCCGCCCGATCGCCTGCCCTGCGGATCTCATCGACGTCGGAGAGCGCTGGGTGGCCGGGACTGAGATCGTCCTTCACGAGATCGCTGTAGCTGATGATCGCGGTCAGAATGTTGTTGAAGTCGTGCGCCCCGCCGCCGGCGAGGCGCCCGATCGCCTCGAGCTTCTGTGCCTGACGGAACTGATCCTCGAGAGCCCGGCGCTCGGTGATGTCTTCCTGGATGGCGAGAAAGTGCGTGGTCTTGCCAGCCGCATTCGTGATCGGAGAAATCGATGCGGAGTGCCAGTAGTGCGTGCCGTCTTTGCGCCGATTGCAAAGGGTGCCCCGCCACACGCGCCCACCCTTGACGGTGTCCCAGAGCGCCAGGTAGTCGGCGGCCGGCGTCAGTCCAGACTTGAGCAAACGAGGGGTCTGGCCGATCGCCTCCTCAGCTGTGTACCCGCTCATCTCGGTGAACCGTGCGTTCACATACCCAATCCGTCCCTCCGTGTCAGTGATAATGACGGATACTGGGCTCTGCTCGACGGCAAGCGTAAGCCAGCGCAAACGGTCCTCGGTGCGCTTTCGCTCAGTGATGTCTTGCAGGACGCCCTGGACCCGCCCGTCGGACAGCTGCTTGAGGCTCAAGCCGATGTCGATGCACGACCCGTCCTTGCGGCGGAGTCGCCGCTCGCCCACAAACGGCGACAGGGTCGTAATGCCTCGCAGTCGTTCCATGGCAAGGGCGCGGTCCTCAGGCAGATAGGTATCCGGGATCGTGAGGGCCAGCAGTTCGGCTTGGGAGTAGCCCGTGAGTTCGCACGCCTGCTGATTGGCGATGAGAATGCGGCCGGCAGCGTCGGCGACGATGATAGCTTCGGGGGCGTCCTCCAAGAGGCTGCGGTAGAGACGCTCGCTGTGGCGGAGTTCGTCGTCGGCGCGGGCGCGCTCGGTGACGTCGCGGAAGTTCACGATCACACCACCGATGCTGGGGTCGCCGAGCGCGCTTGTTCCGACGCCCTCGATCGTCACCCAGCCGCTGCTGCGGTGGCGGACGCGGAACTGCAGACTCTGTGGGGCGCCCGGTGCCGCGATCGCGGCCTGCAGCGCGCTGAGGCAATACACCAAGTCGTCGGGATGGACGAACTCCGCAGCGGGGTGGTCCACCATCTCCGCGACGGCGTAGCCCGTGGTGCGCGTGACGGCGGGACTGATGTATCGGATCACGGCGTCGGCGCTCAGGAGGGCGATGACGTCGATGCTGTGTTCGACGAACTTCCGGAGGCGCTCGTCACTCGCCACTGAAGCCGTGGCGGCTGGGCGCTCTGGAATCGGCCGCTTAGAGCTCACGTCGCCCTTCGGGCTGCCCGAGCACCACGAACGTCAAACCACCCGGTCCCCAGTCGCGGGGACCGGCCAAACGCCGTATTCGAGCTACGTGGCTTCGAGCCCATCGAGTGGCGTGCCTCACGCTGGATCTGTTGCACGTTCGCAACATTGTGACGGCGTCTTGTTGGCGCCAGGGCGCTCGTGCGGCAGCGATGGGCGGCTTTGCGGCACCGCGAGGGCTCCAGTTCAAGGACCGCTTCTTAGCCGGTTCATCGCGGGGCAGAACGCGGGAGACCGAGTGGGGAGCAGTGGGGTGGAGTCCGTCCGAGTCGAACCCTTGGAAGCGGCGCAGTACGTGCGAGTTGGGCGGAGCAGGCCGGAGCGAAAGCCGGGGTGAAAACCGGCGGGGGCAACCCCTTACAGGTTCGAATCCTGTGCCCTCCGTACCCGAGCACCTTGATAGTCGGCTCAGCACCCGCACGTGTTCTGTCCGGGCACCGTTTGGGCACATGGGATGGCATAGCACGGTGCCGGGTTGTGATGCTCGAGCGCGACCGCGAGTACTATCGCAAGACCCCCGGTCGCGAGAAGCGCGTCGGTCACCGGCCAGTTGATCTGACGAACGGTCACGCCCGCCACGTCGGAAAGCGCAACGCTGAATGGTCGTCCATCCCGCACACCGGTGATCGAGTCACCGATCAGTTCGGGGTGCTCTAGGCGCACCGTCGGGTATTTGGTCTCGACCCAGATGGCGCTCGGGTGCTGGGCGGCAATGTAGGTGCTGGGTGCGGGTACATCGGTCTGCATCGTGCAGGCAACGGCGGCAAGAAGGGCTGCGGCGAGGATCGCGATTCGCATACGCCACCTCCTGCCCAAAGTGTACCCCAAGGCCACCGAGCGGTGCCACACCGTTGCGCGCGGCCAATCTCACGCCACGTGAGCGGGGGAATCGTGGGGGACAAATCATGGCAAGCTGGTGCAGCGAGACATAGTGTTACCGAAGTGAGTGGGCGACGCTTGTAGCGGAACTCAGTCAGATGGAGTGACCCGCAACGCCTCCGCGCCTACTTGAAAACCGGCGGGGGCAACACCTTACAGGTTCGAATCCTGTGCCCTCCGTTGAGAGGAGAACATGCCTCAATTGGACGCGGTGAAGATCGTCGAATCATTCTGGGC
>DATNIM010000073.1:0-3708 GCA_035604455.1 Gemmatimonadales bacterium | reverse complement strand
CCCAGTCCGTCGTGGAGACAATGTTCTGTGTCTGGCCGCCGGCGATGAAGTTCACGCTGGCGTTCGTGGCGTGCTTGTGGGTGTGCGTCGTGATCGCGAAGAACTTGGACCCGACGGGCGCCTGGCAAGTCCCCGAGACCGTCTGCATCCCCGGCCCGGTAGGCCCTGCCGGTGGCACGTCGATCGAGGCATTGAAGGAGACCATCGTGCCCGCTTGATACTGGATGTTCTGGCCGTAGAGGACGTTCAGCTTGAGAGTCGGTGACGTAGCCGTCGACGTCGGGTTGATGAAGTGCATGTTCAAGATGAGCTGCGTCCCCGCGGCCATCTGCAATCCAACCCCATCGGGCATCTTCAGCTCGATGATTTGCCCGGCGACCGACGTCGCGTAGATCCACTTTCCATTGCCTATGGAACATTGCTCCAGCGTTCCGTCGGGCATGTTGCCGCCCTCGAACGTGATGAAGTGATGGCTCGAACCGGTGCTCATCCACGACTGGAACGCTCCGACGTCGATCGTGGCGCTCCCGGGAATGGTTCGATAATAGCAATAGTAGGCTTCTTGCCCCGGCTGGATCGTGACCGAGTTCGCCGGGAGAACGATCTGGAATCCGTCCGCCGACGCGGGCGGGGCAAGATCGGACGCTGGAGTGCACGACGTGCCCTGCCCGCACCCGTGGCTCGGCATCGGCGTTCCCCCGTCGCTCGCGCTCGCGCTCGACCCCCCGCCGTCGCCCGAGCTGCTGCCGGAGGTCACGCCACCCGAGCTGCTACTACCCGATCCCCCGCCGCCGTTCGAGCTTCCTCCCCCGCTTGCGGTTTGCGACCCCGAGCCCGACGACGACCCACCGCCGGAACCCCCGCTCCCCCCCGAGGAGCTCGCCGCGTCCGACCCCGAGTCGTCACCCGACCCGACGCCGTCGTCTGCAAAGCCGCCGCCGGATTGAGTGGCGCTGCAGCCGACGAACGCGAGGCACAGCACCGTCGCGCGAATGCCGGCCGGAACGATCGTCATCTTGACGTTACGGTTAGGTGCCATGACGTCTGCTCCGCGCTGCGATGGCCGCCGCCCGTCAGCACACCCACGGCGCGGGTCCACCTTCACGTCTTTCTCTACAAGCGCAAATGCCGGCGCGCAATCATACGGAGCATCTTCGAATCTCACTGAATTAGTAAACGTGAATGCAGATAACGACCCGCTCGGTCCCGAGGGCGAGGACATCGTATTGATCCACCGACAGCGGTGTTCTTGCACGCGAGGGTCACTCTCGGGCGGACTCAGCGAGGGCTGAACCTTGCTGCCCGAGGGCACACAGTCCTACACACGCATCTGGCCCCAATATGCCCGGAAGGTATTCCATCCGAGCTCGATGTCGGGCCAGCCCTTGCGACGGGAGGCGATTGGTCTTGCATTGCGGGCCCATGTTCGCACTTCGAGCAGGACATGCGCGCCACAGCTCAACGGGCCGAGCACGAAGACCCAGAGGACCCCTCAGCGAGACCTGCGGACCCCCCCGAGTAGACCTACGGATCGGACCAAGGACCCCGCGAGCTGAGCTACGGACTGTGCTAGAGACGCTCCCTCAGGGCCGATAGCTCAGTCGGTAGAGCTGCGGACTTTTAATCCGTAGGTCCAGGGTTCGATTCCCTGTCGGCCCACCACCTGCGGCCCAATCGCGTCCCAGTGACGACGCGGCGCAAGGGGAGCGGCCCCCCGTGCTTCGGTGCGCTTCGGGGGGCTCGGGTCAAGCCGCCGCCCAGCCGCCGGGCCGTAGCCGTGCGATTCCACGCTGTGGCTCGCAGGGGGAGGTCGCCCGAGCACTACTCGAACGCCCAGCCTTCAAAACTCGCCGGCGAGCCCCACCGCCGCGCCGTCGCGAAGCGGCACGATTTGCGGGATCACGCGCACGAAGCCGTAGTCGTTTCGCACGAGGACCGTCTTCGGCGTCGTGAGCCCATAGATGAGAAGCGCGAGCCCGGCGCACTGGCCGAGGCCATCGACCGCGAGCACCCAATCCTGCGTCGCCGATGACGAGCCGGCGATCGCAATGAACGGCCCGAGCGCAGGGACCCAGAGCCCAGCCGCCGGATTTGTTTGTCCCTGGTTATTGTCCTGCGCGACCGCAGCCGCCAGCGTCGAGAGCATGTACAGCGTCCCGAGCGTAACGGCCCCTCCGATGATCGGCCCCCTGCGCATTCGCTGGGCGCGGTGATAGCCGGGCGGCACCGGCTCGTCCTCCGACCAATCCGCGATGACCCGAGGGCCGGCGGATGGCGCGGCCTCTTGGCTCTCAGGGACTGGTTGCGGCGGCGCAGGTTGGCCTTGAATGGGCGGAGGGGGCGGCCGTTGTTCGACGGAGCCCGGCGGCGCAGGTTGCGTCGGAAGCGAAGGCAGCGGCTGGGCCGTGGCCTGGGCCCCGGCGATGGCTGGCGAAAAGACGAGGACGGAGGCGATCACGAACGTGATCGTCGTTCGGCACAGGGACATGGTGGAGACCCCTCCCTATCGCAAACCGTATCCGATGAGAGTGCCAGCACCCGGGCCAGGTCGCAAGACTACTGAGTAGCCAGCGCTTGCACAGGGTCACCGGCGAACTTGCCAGCCAGCCCCAACAACCCATCGAGGATCGTGAATGAGAAACGGCTTCGCGCGCGCAACCACGGAAACCGCGCGCACGTGTAGCGGCGGGCTCGCTGCGATCCGTTGCAGGAACGCTCTCGGTCGGAGGTCGCGTGGCCCAAGAATGGCCCAAGAACGAAAAGCGCGGGGTGGGCTGTTGACCCTAACCCCGCGCAATCACTGGGTTGCGCGGGCCCGCAACTCGACTTTCCTGCCCAGCAAATTCAATGGGTTGCAGCTTGGGTGCCCTTCGAGGGTTCGGTCGTGGTGGGCTGGTAGGATCTGCCGAAGGCAATTCCTTCATTCGATGGCAGTGCCCCGCGTGCACGGCCATCAACTTTAGGTCATAATGACCTTGTGAAGAGGATGTCCGTCGCCGAAGCCAAGGCGCACTTCTCGGAGCTCGTCGCCGACGCGCGGCGCGGGAAGAAAACCGTCATCCTTCGCCACGGCACGCCAGCCGCCGCAGTCGTTCCGGCTATCGCCGTCGAGGCCGCGCAAAAGCCTGCCGCCGCCACACGCGAGCAGGCGCTCGCCCTCCTCGAGAGCTTCGCGCATCTCGGCGACCCCGCCGTCGATGCCCTCGCCGACCTCAAAGCCGGGCGCCGTTGAGCACCTACGTGCTCGATGCATCGGTGGCGGTGGCAGCGCTCCGAGCCAGCGACGCAAATCACGCACGCGCTGTGTCCTATCTTGCTCCACTCCTTCAAGGCATCGACGCGATCGTCGTGCCAGCCATCTTCGACGTCGAGGTCGTCGCGACACTCACTCGCGCAGGATACGCGCCGTCCGATGCCCGGCGTGCGGCCGACCTCTTCGTCGGCTCCGCGCGCATGGTGACCCTTGGTCCTCGCGCGGCGCGGGCCGCTTCGCGCACGGCCTCGACGACGCGCTTGCGTACGGGTGATGCGATTTACGTTTGGGTGGCCGAGCGAGAGGCTCTGCCTCTCGTCACCGTCGACGCCGACATCCTCGCGCGTGCACATCTCGCGGGCGTCACCCCGGTTGCTCCGTGAGATCATGCCCGCGAGCGGTTGCGCGGGGGGGGATGGACGCCCTGTGTACCCGGCCGCCGAGCGCGGAGAGTC
>DATNIM010000072.1:0-2839 GCA_035604455.1 Gemmatimonadales bacterium | reverse complement strand
AACGGCGCCCATCTCGTCGCGCTCGTGCGCGCCGGCGCGAAGTTCCGAAAGGGGGTGTTGGTCGAGAGCGAGCTGCAGGAAGAGGAGGTCGCCGCGTGATCAGCGGGTCGGGCCGATCCACAACTCTTGACTATTCCTCTCCGCGGTCTGCCTCGCGCCTCAGAGAGCCAGTGGCACACAGTTGCCGCCACTGACGACCACCTATCGTTTCGCAGATGTCTTTTTACGTACCAACGAGTCCCTGGCATAAGTACCGGCGTGTCTGACACGTCTGCATCGTCGATGCGCCTCTGGCGACGGGAGGGGCCAACATCTTGGGTAGCACCTCGACCGCATACGGTTCGATCCTCTCGTAAAGGCTACGTTGGTTCGGGTCGTCGGCGCGGCGCGACATGATGCCTAGGGGGTTCGATGCCTCAATCGGGAGATTGGCAACAGCGCATCAGGTCGGCCGTAGAGATCGGGACCGCTCGCGAACTCGCGGAGAAGCAGGCACGAGAGACCAGCCAGCAGCAAGCCGAGAGCGACTATCTAGCGAATCTCAGGCTCTACGACGCAGTAGTGAAGCCAGCATTCGAGGAGGCAGTGCGGGTCGTTAGCGGCAGCGGGCTCGCCGCACGCATCGACGAGCGGCCTCTTATAAGTCAAGCGGCGAACGCGCCTAGCTTCGATTCCTCGCTTCTTATTGCCCGGGAAGCACAAAAGTTGGGCGCTCGAGTGACGTTCAAGCTCCTTAAGGTCAGCTCGGGCATCACGATTGAGACGCACAGCACCCGCAGCGGTCGCGTGAATCCGATGAGGCCCTCGCGAGACGAGCTGACGAGTGAATACGTGGGTGGGCTCGTTGCCGAGTTCGTTGAGGAAATCATGAACGCCCGTTAGCTGGGCGATTGTGATTGCGAGCAGCACTGCCTCCGGAGTGGGGGAAGCGAGTCGGGAGACATCTAGTCGCGGCTGAGCACGTCATCTTGCCAGCCGAGGTCCAACCGAACCGCCCGGAACAGGACGGCACGGGCCGCTACGAGCTGGCAGTCAGTCCAGCGGACCCGAGTGCTTCCCACATGTGCTGCTCCTCACCTGACGGAGTCGTTCAGCCGAGCGGCAGCCTGACCGTACCGCTCCGGGATCGGGATCACGCGGGGCGACGGTGTCGCATCGCTACGTCGCGCTCGTGCCGAAGAGTGTCGAACCGATCCGCGGCAGTACCAAACACGCGACCCATAGTGCTCGACCAGATCTCGGCTCAGCGTGCCCCCAACCGGCTTGATGGCGCTTTAGTGACATCGGTTCTTCGACTACGTGCTGAAGGGCACTCGTCCAGCATCTCCGAAGTCTGGAGGCTGACTGGGCTTCACTCCGCGCCGGCAACGAGTATTCAAGAACCGTGGTCGGAGGGACGCGGTCTATCTCCCCCAGCTTGGCCTGCCTGCGGTGCGCCGTCGCCCCCAGCGCGTGAACGGCCCACCATTGCGCTCCTTGGGGTGGCGTATCAGGATCACACCGGTTGGTCCGGATGTGGAAATCCGCAACACGGGCCCGCCGGGGACGGGCGCAGACAACGACTCAAGCTGCACGCGTCCTGACCTGCCGAGCATCTGCACGGCCACTCCTTTGGGGACGAGAACCTCGATCGAACCCCAGGTCTCCAGTCGGAGGTTGATCTGATGGGCGTCCCAGCTGGCAGCGGTGAGATCGAGCCGGGCCGCGCCGATGCCGGTGCTGATGGTTGTGTCAGCGGCCAACTGCCAGCCAGAGCCCAGCTGCAGACCGCCGTCTGCCGCTCGCAGCACGAGTGGCCTGGTCAGCCGCCGCGAGGCTGGTGTGAGCCGAACCAGTGGTGGCAGCGCCAACATCGCTGTTTCAAGATCGGCGTGCGTGGGCGCGGCTAAGAGCTGTTCCAGCACTCCAGAGAAGCGCTCAAGGGACAACTTTCCGCTACTGAACAGGTCATGGAGCCGGGCAATGGCCGCATCCCGGTCGTCCTCGTCAACCCTGTCCAGAGGTGCTGAAACCGGGCGGTCCTTGTTCACGGGCACCATCTTGGCCCAGAGGACCCCCGAATTTGGGGCGAACGTCCGAGATGGCCGGCTATTCGGCAGCCGCACGACTGCCCCAAAACGCGCGCCCCCGAATCCCGGATCGACGGCGCGCCGACGGCCGCGGCTACCACCTGACGCTGGCTTGGGTCGGGCCGTGCGAGAGCGGTTCGGTTAGGCGATCATGCATGCGTGACCCTCAAGACCAGTGCACCGACTTGCCGCCGCTGCGGACGCCCAGTCGAACTGTCTCGCAGTCGGTACGACGTGTTCGAGCAGATGCACTACATCTGCTTTCACTACGAGTTCGAACACGACCCCACGACCCGGCCAGGAGTGTGAGGCGGGAGGCTGTCCATCGGCGGCCATAAACCCGAGACCAGAGCGGCGACCGGAGAACCACACCCCTGATGATGGGCCGTGACTTCCATGTCCCCTGACCGGTTCCATCACCGAAGTGGTGGACCCTTTCCGCGCTCTTCCGATCCTCGCTGCCGGTTCCGCTGCGCTGCAAAGGTGACGCTCTGGCGCGACATCAGCTTCTTCCCGGGGCTGACCGTTGAGCGCGCGGCGCCGAAACAGCCCGCCGCGCCCGCGTCGCGTGAAATCCGCGGGGCACGCCATACGTGCCGATCGGTGTGCCGCAGAGCTGACGTGACGGCGTGAGCTGGAGCGCTCGTTCTGTGCGGGCGGTCGGAGCTAGGTCCTTGCGGCTCGGCGGTCAGCGATCTTTGCCGCCTTGCGCTGCTTACGCTTCGCGATGTCGCGCCGCGCCACCTCAAGTTGCGAAGTCGCCGGCTCGC
>DATNIM010000071.1:0-4203 GCA_035604455.1 Gemmatimonadales bacterium | reverse complement strand
GTCACAGAACTCAGGGGACCGACGGTGAGAGGGATGCCGAACGGGAGCGCCGCTCATCCAGTCCGTGGCTCAACTAGGTCGACCGCTGGTTTGCGAGAGCTGAGCGCGACGTCATTGGCCCGAAGCGTCTTCCGCTCGGTGCGGGGTCTCTCGCGCAAAATGCCGAGCCTTCCCCCCCCGATCCGCTGGACCTATACCGACACGGCGTGTCGCATCCTGTCCTCTGGCGTTTGGACTGTTGAAGGCTGCTAGCCGGGGCTTTATGCCCGAGGCCCGATGCGCTCTAGGCTGAAGGCCCTGTTCGGGCGACTCATCCGCCTGTCGCCTCGCGCCCATCGAGCGGTTCGGCGCGTCGTACATCGCTGGCCCTTCGCGCGGGCGGTGTTGCGACAATTCGGACTCGGCACACCCCCGTTCCGCCCCCGCGCGTCCCTCCTAAAGCAGTTGCCCCCGCTCTCCGTAGGCGCGGAAATCGGCGTGCACCTCGGGGATTTTTCGGCTGAGATCCTCCGGATCGTCACGCCCACCCGGCTGCATCTCATCGACCCCTGGAAATACGAGTCCGGCCCTGAGTATAGAGCAATGCTTTACGGGGGGCAGCTGCAATTTGGCCAGGCCGAGATGGACGATCGTTATGCGGAAGTGATGTGGCGCTTCCGGAAAGAGCGGGATCAGGGCCAGGTGAGCGTCCACCGCGGCGCCTCGAGCATTGTGTCTCAAGAGTTTCCCGACGGGTACTTCGACTGGGTGTACATCGACGGGAACCACCTCTATGAATTTGTGAAGCAGGATCTAGAATGCTTCTTACCGAAGGTCAAAGTCGGCGGTTACTTGACCGGTGATGATTACGTTGAGGGGCGAAGGGAGGTGGCCGCCGTCCGGCGCGCTGTGACGGAGTTTCTGCACACCCAGTCCGTCCACTTGGTCGCCATCGAGGAGGACCAATTCATCCTCAAGAGAACGGCATAACACCCTAACGCAGACGGTCTGATGACGAGCAAAGGCCGCTAGTCGTTAACTCAATCGATCTCAGGCCGACCACAGGCTACCTTCGCGGACTCCGAACCACAGGTAGATACGGTCCTCGTCGACTCGCATGGGGTGACCCCCATTTTTTGGCAGGGCAGGTCATGCGGCCCGAGACAGGACCTTCAAGAGCAGCGCATCGCGCTCAGCGTCCGACCACATCACGGTAGGTGCGACTCGAGACTAGAGTCACTCTGATAACGTGAGGCGACGGTACGGCCGCGTTGCGCCGAGCGAATGGCACGCAGCGAGACACCGAGGTTGTGTAGGCATCGATACACGGTCGAAAGACGGGATCCCAGGGGCGACCGCGACGGCTTCGGCGTTCCCTGCATGCTTGCGACAGGCCCGCAGCAGCGTCCCATCCGTATCCCCGCAAATCGCCGACGAGTCCACGACCTCGCCGCCACCCCAAGAGCTTCGTAAAGCGCTCCAGGGCTGTGCCTTCCGTGAGTGGGCCCGGAAGGAGTTTCACCTCCGACCTCACGCTTATCAGGCCAGGGTCGCCGTCGCCCGCTGAGGCGCACCGACGCACCCTCAACCACTTAGCGGCTCGCACCGACGGGCAGCAACCCATCTACGAGCTCACGCAAAGTGGTTCGAGTCACGTCAATCCGCCGTGCCTCGGCAACCTGATGGTCGAGAGCGAATGCCAAGACCAGGCGTTTCTGCCGGGGCAAAAGCTAGTCGACACGGGAGTTCTAGTAGCAAGTTGAAAACCAGTGGCCGTAGCGGCGGAGGGCATCGCCGCCACGGCCGTCGGGTTCTTCCCCTGTAGCAGTCGCCCAGCGCTCCAACGTGCCCTCGAGCCCGTTGAACTTTTTGGTCGTCAGCGTCTCGTCAACGGGCGCAACCCCCCGCAGCAACTGCTGCACTTCGCTCACAACCTGGCAGTTGCAGCGACATCGGAGGGAAAGCCTTGACACACGCTGAGGCAAGCGGCACGTTACGCTGGTGAAGCGTTGGTCGCGTTTCCTACAAGCCGGCACGGCGATTGTCATTCTCGCCTCGCTCACCCTGTGGCATCCCGCCATGATGGCCTGCGGAATGGCCATGCCGCAGGATATGGGTCGCGCCCCGCACCACAGCGGCCCCCCGCATCACGCAACCCCGCTTGATTGCTGTTGCACTGGCGCTTGCATGGTGGCGCTTAGCCTCCCGACCAAAGCCCCGGTCGCTTTGCCCCAGGCGTTCAGCTGCCGTGCCTTCGTTGCGCGCCCAGCCACCGTCATCGCCCGCCTCGCGACACCCCACCAGCGCCCCTTTGCGATAGGCCCCCCGCTCCTCATCGCGTAGTCGAGCTACACGCGTGCCGGCTCCCGAGACGGAACCGGCTTACGTCGATCAGCCTGATGAGGGGTGTCATACGCACCGTAGCCAACCCGATCGTGCCACGCGGAGTGGGCACGCACGGCGGCCGCTAGGACAGGGTCGATCGTGAGGACTCGTCTATCGCGCCTGTCGAGGGCGGGAACCTCGCTCGCCCTCATCACGGTGTTTGTCGTATGGCGTTCGGCGATGATCGCTTGCATGACCGCCATGCCGTGCGGCATGCAGCACGCGGCCCACGCGCCCGATCGCTCTCAGCACAACTCGGTTGCGCACGATCGTAGCCATCTCTGCCCCTGCGCCTGTGCAGGCGTGCGCGCCCTGCCGAGCGCCCCGGCCACTCTCGCCTGGAGAGTCCTCCTAACCCACGCGCACCCGATCTCACGTGGCGGGCGCGTCCTCGTTCTACCCAGGCCACACCAGCTTCCCTTCGCTCTCGGTCCGCCAGCCCACCTCGCGTAGCGCGAAGTCCCTAGCGCCCTTGCCTCGCGCAAGGAGCGCGCTCGCCTCACACGCTAAGGCAGGGAGGGTGTGCCATGTACGTGTTCCACGTGTATCGCCGCGTGCTGCGGCGGTGCCTTGAAGTGGCCCGGGCGGCCACAGGTTCGCTCGTACTCGTCCTGAGTCTCGGCCTCATGGGCCGCGCCGTCGCCCAAAATGGACAGGGAGCGCCACCCGCCGGCCAGGCCACGCAGGCGACCGGGCAGCTGCAGGGAAAAGTCATCGGGGAAGACGGGGCCCCCATGGCCGGCGTCCGGGTGTCCGTGCGCGGAACCGACCGCGCCGTGCTCACCGACGCCCACGGAGTCTTTCGGATCAAGGATGTGCCGGTGGGTCAGGAGATCATCGTCGCTCAGTACGTCGGTCGCGAACCCGCTCAACTGACCGTCACGGTGACGGCGGGGGAGACGGCCGAGGCTGATCTCACGTTGGGCGCGGTCCGAATGGCCGCCGTCGTAGTGTCGGCGACCCGTACCACGACGACGCTCGAGCACATGCCGCTGCACACGACCGTGATCGGCCAGGAGGAGCTGGCCAAGTCCCCGGCCCAGACGCTCGACCAGCTGTTACGAGACGTCTCGGGGATCAACATGGGCGGCGCCCCGTTCTACGAGACGGACCCGACCGGCCACCAGACCAAGCTCCGCGGCGTCACAAGCAACGCCTCCGTCCTCGTGCTCGTGGACGGGATTCCCGTGCTCGATCCTTTCTACAGCACGACGCAGTGGTTCAAAATGCCCCTCTCGGCGATCGACCAC
Source organism: Gemmatimonadales bacterium (assembly GCA_035604455.1). Taxonomy (GTDB): domain Bacteria; phylum Gemmatimonadota; class Gemmatimonadetes; order Gemmatimonadales; family GWC2-71-9; genus AG25. The sequence goes on along the minus strand of DATNIM010000071.1, from coordinate 589 downwards.
ATCGAGGTCGTGCGCGGTGGCAGCTCGAGCCTGTGGGGCAATCAAGCCGTCGCCGGCGTCATCAACGTCATCACGAAGAAACCGACCGACAACAGCACCCAGCTCGACGCCAACTATGGGTCGCTCAACACGAGCATTCCGGCCGTGACGCAGAACCTCGTGTTCGGCAACGGTCTTTCGGTGCGGCTCTCGGGTGACGTGCTCAACACGAACGGCTACCAGACGACTCCGGCCGCGTTTCTGAGCACGGTCCCCGGCAAGTCGACGGACGCGGCGACGAACGGCAACGCGTCGATCGCGGCGTATTACACGCCCCCAGAGGGAGACTTCAACGCATTCCTCCGCGCGGGCTACCATCGCCAGAACGAAGACATCGGCGGGTATCAGTTCGGCCAGAATCTCCAAACGAGTCCCGACGCGGCCGGTGGGTTTACCAAGACGTTCACAAGCGGCGGGCGCTTGGACATGCGGGCCTGGGGTCAATACCTGACTTTCGACAAGTACAACGGCGCGGGGTGCTACCTCCAGTCCGCTGCGAGCTGCAATACGACGTCGACCACCTCACCACTCGTCCAATATGCCAACTCCC
>DATNIM010000070.1:0-19614 GCA_035604455.1 Gemmatimonadales bacterium | reverse complement strand
CGGCGCGCTACTTCCTCTCTCCGGCCGACACGGACGATGTGCTCAAGGCCCTCCAGTTCGCCGAGGACAAGGGCGTCCCGTGGCTCGTCCTCGGGCTCGGGTCGAACGTCCTCGTCAAAGACGGGGGGTATCCGGGCCTCGTGATCCGCATCGGCAAGGGGCTCGACAAGTTCGAGATGAAGGGTGCCACGGCGATCGTCGGGGCGGGGCTGCCGACGCCGCTGTTGTCCCGGCGCACGGCCGAAGCCGGGTTCGCAGGGGTCGAGCGCTTCATCGGGATCCCGGGCACGGTGGGGGGCGGCGTCTACATGAACGCCGGAGCCCACGGGGCGAGCTTCGCGGATATCGTGACCGAAGTGACGCTCGTCGACGCGAAAGGGAAGGTGAAGCAACTCACGCGCAAGCAGGTGCCGTTCAAGTACCGGACGAGCGGGTTGGGACAGGTGGTCGTCCTCGAGACGAAGCTCGACCTGGGCGAGGAGGCGCCGGCCAAGCTGAAGGAGTTTCAGAGCCGGCTCCTGCGCTGGCGCAAGGTCGGCACGCCGTTCGATCAGCCTTGCTGCGGGTCCGTGTTCAAGAACCCCGCGGGCACGAAGACGGCCGGCATGATCATCGAAGAGGCGGGGCTCAAGGGCTACCGGATCGGCGGTGCCCACGTCTCGATCCTCCACGCGAACTACATCGTGAACACCGGCAACGCGACGGCGGCCGACGTACTCAAGGTGATCGACTACGTCCGGAAGACCGTGTCCAAGAAGGAAGGCGTCGACTTGGAGCTCGAGGTGAAGGTCCTCGGCACCTAGGATGCCCGACTACTTCGTCCACGAGTCGAGCTACGTGGACGCCGGGGCCCAGATCGGCGCCGGCACGAAGATCTGGCACTTCTGCCACGTGATGAGCGGGGCGGTGATCGGCGAGCGCTGCAGCCTCGGCCAAAACGTCGTCGTCATGCCGGGCACGCGGCTCGGCAACAACGTCAAAGTCCAGAACAACGTGTCGATCTACGAGGGTGTCGAGCTCGACGACGACGTCTTCTGCGGACCGTCCTGCGTGTTCACGAACGTGCTGACGCCGCGGAGCCACGTGTCCCGCAAGGCCGAGTACCAGAAGACCCTGGTCAAGCGCGGCGCCACGATCGGCGCCAACGCCACCGTCGTGTGCGGCATCACGCTCGGCGAGTACGCCTTCGTCGGCGCCGGGGCGGTCGTCACCAAAGACGTCCCCCCCTACGCGCTCATGGTGGGCGTCCCCGCGCACCGGATCGGGTGGATGTGCCAGTGCGGCGAGCGCCTGCCGAAAGGAGACGAAGTGCGCTGCGCTCGGTGCGGCTCGCAATACGCCGTGTCGCGCGATGCCGTGCGCCCGATTGCCCCACCGCAGTCAGTTGGCTAAATTATTGTCCCCCTTAACGATAGCGATTACGTGAACGTCCCGCTGCTCGACCTCGTGGCACAGTACCGCTCGATCCAGGGCGAGGTCGCGCCGGCGGTGCAGGCGGTCATCGAGTCGCAGCACTTCATCATGGGGCCCGCCGTGGGCGAGCTCGAGCGTGCCGTGGCGCATCTCTCCCATGCGCGCCACGGGATCGCCTGCGCCAGCGGGACCGACGCGCTGCTCCTCGCGCTCAAGGCCCTGACCCTGAAGCCGGGCGACGAGGTGATCACCACCCCGTTCACCTTTTTCGCCACGGCGGGTGCCATTCACAACGCGGGCGGGACGCCCGTGTTCGTCGACATCGATCCGGCCACGTTCAACATCGAGCCCGCGCGCGTGCTCGCCGCCGTTACCCCCCGGACGCGTGCGGTCGTCCCGGTGCACCTCTACGGGCAGATGGCCGCGATGGAGCAGCTCCTGGTGCTCGCGTCGCGGGGGATCGCGGTGATCGAGGACGCGGCCCAGGCGATCGGCGCGCGGCGGTCCATCGACGGGGAGTGGCGGATGGCGGGCGAGCTCGGGTGGGTCACAGCCTACTCGTTCTTCCCGAGCAAGAACCTCGGTGCCTGGGGCGACGGCGGCATGATGGTGACATCGGACGACGTCGTGGCCGAGCGCCTCCGCAGGCTCCGGCTCCACGGCGGCGCGAAGCAGTACCACCACGACGAGATCGGCACGAACTCGCGTTTGGACACGATCCAGGCGGCCGTGCTGCTCGCCAAGCTGCCGCACCTCGCGAGCTGGTCCGCGCGCCGGCGCGCCCACGCGGCGTTCTATTCGGAGGCGATGGCCGACCTGCCGGTGCGCGTGCCCGCCATCGCCCCGGCGAACGAGCACATCTTCCATCAATACACGCTCCGCGTCCCGCGCCGCGACGCCCTGCAGGCTCACCTGAAAGCGCGTGGGGTGGGGAACGCGGTCTACTATCCCGTGCCGCTCCACCTGCAACCCTGTTTCGCCCACCTCGGTTACCGACCGGGCAGCCTGCCCGAGGCCGAGCGCGCGGCGGGAGAGGTCATCTCGCTGCCCGTCTACCCCGAGCTCACCGAGGACCAACTCGCCTATGTGGTGGCGAGCGTGCGCGAGTTCTATCGGTGACGCGGGTCAGACTCGGGGTGATCGGCGCCGGCACGTGGGGCCGGAACCACGTGCGCACGGCGGCGTCGACGCCCGATGGAGAGCTTGCCGCCGTGCTCGACACCGATCCCGCCGTGCGGGCGCGCGTCGCGCGGCAGTACCCGGGCGTCTGGGTGGGGTCCGAGCTGCCGGAGTTCTTCGACCGGGTCGAGGCGGTCGTGATTGCCTCGCCCGCCGCGAGCCACGCGCCGCTCGCGCTCGCCGCGATCGCGGCAGGGAAGCCCTGCCTCGTGGAAAAGCCGTTCGCCCTGTCGGTGGCGGACGCCGAGGCCGTGACCCGCGCGGCCTCGGGGGCCGGGGTTCCGGTGCTCGCCGGGCACCTTTTACTGTTCCACCCGGCGGTCGAACGGTTGCGAACCCTGGTCACGACGGGTGAGCTCGGGCGTCTCTATTACCTCTACGGACTCCGGGTGAACCTCGGCCAGGTGCGCGCCGACGAGAACGCCCTCTGGAGTTTTGGGCCGCACGACGTGTCGGTCGCCCTCTTTCTCCTGGGCGAGAGCCCGGTGCGCGTCGCCGCGCAGGGCCGCGGCTACATCCGCCCCGAGGTCGAGGACGTGGTGTTCGTCACCCTTGAATTCGCGAGCGGCGTGCTCGCCCACGTGCAGCTCTCGTGGCTCGACCCGCACAAGGAACGCAAACTCACCGTGGTGGGAGCGAAAAAGATGGCGGTTTTCGACGATATGGAGGTGCGCGAGAAACTGCGCATCTACGACAAGGGAGTGGACCGGCCGCCGGAGTACGGCTCCTACGGTGAAAGCCTGGCCGTACGCGAGGGCGACATCTTCATCCCGAAGATTCCGAACGTAGAACCCCTGTCGGCCGAGCTCGCGCACTTCGTCCGCGTCGCGAGGGGCGAGCCCCCCCGTGCCCCGGCCTCGGACGGCGTGCGCGTCGTCCGCGTGCTCGAGGCCGCGACCCGCTCGCTCGCCGCGGGCGGCACCCCGGTGTCGCTGTGAGCGCGCCCTCTCCCGCCGCGCGGGATCTCATCGCCAAGGTCGACCAGCGCTCCGCGCTGATCGGCATCGTGGGTCTCGGGTACGTCGGCCTGCCGCTCGCCATGGAATTTGCGGCGGCCGGGTTCCGCGTGCTGGGCTTCGACGTCGACGGCCGCGTGGTCGACGGCCTGAATGCCGGCCGCTCGCACGTGCAGGACGTGCCGAGCGCCCAGCTCGCGGTGCACGTTCGGGCCCAGCGCATCAGCGCCACCACCACGCTCAGTCGGCTGGCCGAGCCCGACGTCGTGTCGATCTGCGTGCCGACGCCGCTCTCCAAGACCAAGGATCCGGACGTGAGCTACGTGATCGCGGCCACGGACTCGGTCAAGGCGGCGCTGCGGCGCGGGCAGCTCATCGTGCTCGAATCGACCACCTATCCCGGCACGACGCGGGAGCTCATGCTGCCAGCACTGAGCAGCACTGGGCTCAAGGTCGGCACGGACTTCTTCCTCGCGTTCTCCCCCGAACGCGTGGACCCCGGCAACCCGAAGTGGAATACCCACAACACCCCAAAGGTCGTCGGCGGGATCACGGACACCTGCCGCGACGTCGCGGTGGCGGTCTATCAGGCGGCCCTGGAACGCCTCGTGCCCGTGTCCTCGTGCGAGGCGGCCGAGCTCGTGAAGATCCTCGAGAACACCTTCCGCAGCGTGAACATCGGACTCGTCAACGAGATGGCGATCGTCTGCGACAAACTGGGTGTCGACGTCTGGGAAGTGATCGAGGCGGCGGCGACGAAGCCTTTCGGGTTCATGAAGTTCACCCCGGGGCCGGGCGTCGGGGGCCACTGTATTCCGCTCGATCCGCATTACCTCGCCTGGAAGATGCGTACGCTCAACTACCGGACCCGGTTCATCGAGCTAGCGGGCGAGATCAACGCCGAGATGCCCGAGTACTGGGTGGCCCGCGTCGTGGACCGTCTGAACGAGCGCGGCAAGGCGGCCCGCGGCAGTGACATCCTGGTGCTCGGCGTGGCTTACAAGAAGGACATCGACGACGTGCGGGAGAGCCCCGCGCTCGACGTCATCCGGCTCCTCGCCCAGCGCGGTGCCAGCGTGCGGTATCACGATCCGCACGTGGCGGCGCTCCGCGCGGACGGGGTCGACTTGCGCTCGACGCCGCTCACGGTCGAATCGCTACGCGCGGCCGACTGCGTGATCATCGTGACCGATCACTCGGACGTCGACTACGGGCTCGTCGCCAGCGCCTCGGCCGCCGTGGTAGACACGCGCCACGCGCTCCCCGGCAAGACGAGGAAGGCGTGAAGATCGCCGTCGTCGGTACGGGATACGTCGGGCTCGTCGTCGGCGCGTGCTTGGCCGAGACCGGGAACGACGTCATCGGGGCGGATGTGGATCAGGCCAAGATCGAGAGCCTCAAGGCGCACCGGCTCCCGATCTACGAGCCGGGACTCGAGCCCCTCGTGGAGCACAACCTGAGGGACGGCCGCCTCACGTTCACGACCGAGGTCGGGGCGGCCGTCGAACACTCGGACGTCGTGTTCATCGCCGTGGGCACACCACCCGACGAGGACGGCAGTGCGGACCTGCGCCACGTGCTCGCGGTTGCGGGTACAATCGGCCAACATCTGAACGCGCCCAAGTGCGTGATCACGAAGAGCACGGTCCCCGTGGGCACGGCGGCTCGCGTGCGGGCCGAAATCGCCCGGCACACGACTACGCCGTTTCAGGTCTGCTCGAACCCCGAGTTTCTGAAGGAGGGGGCGGCGGTCGAGGACTTCATGAAGCCGGACCGAGTGGTCGTGGGCATCGACTCCCCCGACGCGGTGCCGGTGCTCGAGGAGCTCTACGCGCCGTTCGTGCGGACGGGGAACCCCCTCATTTTCATGGACATCGCCTCGGCCGAACTCACGAAGTACGCCGCCAACGCGATGCTCGCGACGCGGATCTCGTTCATGAACCAGATCGCCCGCCTCTGCGAAGTGGTCGGGGCGGACATCGCCCAGGTGCGCAAGGGCATCGGCACCGATCGCCGGATCGGGCCGGCGTTCTTGTTTCCGGGCCCCGGGTACGGCGGCTCGTGCTTCCCGAAGGACGTCGCCGCCCTCCTGCGCACGGGCGCGGAGCGCGGGGTGCCCCTTGAGATCCTCGCCGCCGTGGCCGACGCGAACGAGCGCCAGAAACGCGTGATGTTCGAGAAGCTCGAGCGCCATTGGCCCGACGGCCTCGCCGGGCGCCTCGTGGCCGTCTGGGGCTTGGCCTTCAAGGCCGAAACCGACGACGTCCGCGAAAGCCCGTCGCTCGTGCTGATCGAGGCGCTGCTCGAGGCGGGAGCGCGGGTGCGGGTTCACGACCCGGCCGCGATCGAGAGCGCGCGCCGGGTGCTGGGCACGCGCGTCGAGTATGCGCCCCACGCCTACGACGCCCTGGTTCAAGCCGATGCGCTCGCCGTCGTCACCGAGTGGCGCGAGTACCGGAACCCCGATTTCCACCGCATGAAGGAGCTGCTCGCCCGCCCGCTCGTGGTCGATGGCCGCAACCTCTACGATCCTCAACGGCTCGCGGCCCTCGGATTCACCTACGACAGTATCGGTCGGCGCGTCCCATGCGCGTCCTCGTAACGGGGGCGGCCGGGTTCCTCGGATCGCACCTGTGCGAGCGGCTGCTCGCGGCGGGGCACCGCGTCGTCGGGCTCGACAACTACGTCACGGGCAGCGCCGCGAACCTCGCGGCGTTCAAAAGCGAGCCGAACTTCCAGTTCCTGCTCCACGACGCGACGAACTTCATCGAGGTCCCGGGTCCCCTCGACGGCGTGCTCCACTTCGCGAGCCCCGCGAGCCCGATCGACTATCTCCAGCTGCCGATCCAGACGCTCAAGGTCGGCGCGCTCGGCACCCACAAGGCCCTCGGGCTCGCCAAGGCCAAGGGCGCGCGTTTTCTCCTCGCGTCGACGTCCGAGGTCTACGGCGACCCGCTCGTGCACCCGCAGCCCGAGAGCTACTGGGGCAACGTGAACCCGATCGGGCCCCGCGGCGTCTACGACGAAGCCAAACGCTTCGCCGAGGCGCTCACGATGGCCTATCACCGCTACCACCAGGTGGACACGCGGATCGTCCGGATCTTCAACACCTACGGGCCGCGCATGCGCCCGAACGACGGACGCGTGGTCTCGAACTTCATCGTCCAAGCCCTGCGCGCCGAGCCGCTCACGGTCTACGGGGACGGCTCGCAGACGCGGTCCTTTTGCTACGTCGACGACCTCATCGACGGGATCCTCGCGCTCTTCGAGCGCGGCGGCCCCGATCCGACGAATGTCGGCAACCCAAACGAGTTCACTGTCCAGGAGCTGGCACGGCTCGTCCTGCGACTCACCGAGAGCCGGAGCCCGATCGTCCATCACCCCCTCCCCACCGACGATCCCAAGGTCCGCCAGCCCGACATCAGCCGGGCCCGCGAGCTCCTCGGCTGGGAGCCCCGCGTGGGGCTCGAGGACGGGTTGCGGCGCACGATCAGCTACTTCCGCCGCGTCGTGGGGTGAGCCGCTACCTGGTCACCGGAGCCGCCGGATTCATCGGGTCACACGTTTGCGACGCGCTGCTCGACCGGGGGGACACGGTCGTGGGCGTGGACAACTTCGATGCCGCCTATCCGCGCGCCGTCAAAGAGCACAACGTGGCCGGCCTCCGCGGGCGACCCGGCTTCGAGCTCATCGAGGCGGACCTCACGGGGGACCCGCTACCGATCGGGCGCGTGGCGGCCGTCGTGCACCTCGCGGCGCGCGCGGGGGTGCGCGCCTCGCTTGAGGACCCGGCCGCCTATGTCCGTGCGAACGTCGGAGGGACGGCGCGGGTGCTCGATCTCGCCCGCACGACGGGCGTCGAGCGCGTGGTCCTCGGGTCGTCGTCCTCGGTCTACGGCCTCGCCCCGCTCCCCTTCGTCGAGGACGCGCCCGCGGCGCCGCGGTCTCCCTACGCCGCCACCAAACGCGCGGCCGAACTCCTCGCCGAGGCGTACGCGCGGGTCTATGGGCTTCGCGTAGCCATGCCGCGCCTGTTTAGCGTCTATGGACCGCGCCAACGCCCCGATCTCGCCATCTACCAGTTCACCGAGCGCATTGCGCAGGGCCGCGCCATCACCGTCTTCGGAGACGGGTCGAGCGAGCGCGACTATACCTATATTAAGGATGGGGTGGCGGGGATCGTCGCGGCGCTCGATTGGACCGCGCGGGCGCCCGCCGGGGAGTGCTCGGCCATCAACATCGGCGGGGGCGAACCGGTCCGGCTCGACCGTGTGATCGCGCTCGTGGCGCGGGCGGTGGGGCGGGAGGCGGTGATCGAGCGGCTGCCCGAGCACCCGGGGGAGGTCCGCGCCACCGCGGCCGACCTGTGCCGTGCCCGCCGGGAGCTTGGCTACTGTCCGCGCGTGGGGATCGAGGAGGGTATCGAGGTCTTCGTGCGCTGGTACGAGGCGAGGCATGGACGTCAGTCCTGAGCTCTTGGTCGAGCAGGCCCGGGAGCGCTTTCAGCTGCAGGATTATCACGGCGCCATCCACCTGTTGGAGGACGTCGTGGCCACGGGTCGCGCCTTTGCCGACGCGCACCACCTGCTGGGCGTCTGCCATTCGCTCGTGGGCCAGCCGGAGCGCGCCCTGGAGGAGTTGGGCCGGGCCCTGGAGCTCAACCCCCGCTACGTCGAGGCGCTGATTGACGAAGCGCTCGTGCTGGCAGAGCTCGGGCGCGAGGACGAGGCCGTGGCCCGCTTCCGCCAGGCGGCGGAGGTCGGGGGGGAGTCGCGGCTTGGGTTCCCGGCGCACGTGGCGGCGAAGCTCGCGAACCAGCACGCCGCGCTCGCCGAGGGCTATCTCGAGGCGGGCGGCCTCCGGGAGGCGATCGAACAGTACCGGCGGGCGCTCGCGCTCGGACCCGGGTTCCACGATCTGCGGTATAAGCTTGGGCGGCTGCTCCTCCAGGTGGGCCAGTCCCTCGAGGCGCGCGATGAGTTCGAGGTGATCGTGCACGCCAGGCCGTCCTATGCGGACGCCCGCGCGATGCTTGGCCTCGCGTGCTACCTCGCAGGCGACGGCATCGCGGCCCGGCGGGTGTGGGAGGAATGCCGGGCCCGGCGGCCCGAGGATCCGCGGATCGAAGCATACCTCGCGATGCTCGCGCGGAGCGACGTGAAATCTGCCGACGGGGACGGGGGGTCGGGCGCTCAGTCGTGAGGGCTTGGTGGTTGAGCGTGCTCGTCCTTGGCGCGGCGTGCACGCGCAGCGCCGCGGACCACGAGAGCCTCGGTGACCGGGACTACGCGGCACACGCCTACCGCGATGCGCTGGCGGAGTACGAGCTACAGGTCAAGGTGCAGGCGACCGCCGACCTGCACGCGAAGGCCGGAGCCGCGGCGCTTCATGCCGAGGCCTACGGGCTCGCTGTCGCGGAGTACCGGGCGCTGGCCGACAAGGACCGGACGCGCGCCGGCGAAGCGGCGGAAGGGTTGGAGCGCGTGGTCCGCGCGGCGCTTGCGGCGAACGACCGGGCGGCCCTGGCGAGTGCCCTGACCGGACTCCGGGCCATCGCCCCGAACCGCCCGCTCGGGCCGTACGCCAAGATCGCGGCACTGGACGCCGCGGACCGTGGCGACACGGCGGCAGCCCTCGCGCTCCTGCCCGCGGCGGTGGCAAACGCGTCCGACGCGAAGAACGCCGACTCGCTCTTGTTCGTCTATGGTCTGGCGGCGGCGCGGGCAAATGATTGCGCCACCGGTGTAGCAGTGTTCGAGGGGGTGCTCCGACGCCAACGGGATCCCGGCGTCGGGGACCAGGCGCGCGAGGGCCTGAGTCTCTGCGCGCTCCTCACGGGGCAGGGCCTGCTCGCGCAGGGGAAGCCCGTCGATGCCGAGTCCTGGCTCAAGCGGGCCGCCGCCCCCGGCGGCGCACCGGACGTCACGCGTGCGGCGTACCTCGGGCTCGGCGACGTGGCACTCGCGCGCGGCGACGTGAACGACGCGCTCGTGAACTACCAGCAGGCGTTGGTGGGCGGGAGCCCGGGCGACAGCCTCACGGCGCGCGCCCAGAACAAGATCAACGCCCTCGGCAAAGCCGACGCGCCGGGGACGGAGACGCCAAAACTCGAGTGAGGACTATGCGCTGGTCATGCGTGATTGGGCTCGTCATCCTGGGCGGCTGCGGCCACGGGCCACCCCAGGGGCTCGTGCCGATGCCCACCGAAGCCGATCCGCTCGCCGCGGGGTTCCGAGCGTTCCGCAGCGGCGATTTCGAGACCGCCCAGACCCTGTGGCGGCAGGCCCAGTTCGAGCTCAGCCCGACCCAGCCCGAAATGGGCGAGGTGCGCTACTACATGGCCGAGTGCGACTTCCAGCTCGGCGACCTCGAAGCGGCGGGGCTCGAGTTTCAGAAGGTGGTCGAGGAGTTTCCGAAGAGCGACTACGCGCCGCTCGCACTCCTGCGCGCGGCCGACGCGAACGAGCGGGCCTGGCGCGCGCCCGAGCTCGACCCCACCCCGGGGCAGACGGCGCTTGCCGCCTATCAGGAAGTGATCGCCCGCTATCCGGGCTCGGTGGCCGCGGACCGCGCGCGCCTGCACGTCTCGCACCTCACCGTGTGGTTCGCCGAGAAGGACTACCAGATCGGCATGTTCTACTACCGACGCCACGCGTACGACTCGGCGATCATGTACTTCAAGGAAGTGATCGCGAACCATCAGGGCACGCCCGAGGTGGTCGACGCGCTGCTCCGCTTGGCGGACAGTTACCGCGTGATCGGCTACAGGGACGAGTTGCGCGAAACCTGCGAAACGCTGCGCCAGTTCTATCCCAACGCCCCCGGCCTCGCTCAGAAGTGTCCGGCCTCCTGACCAGTGGAGGCGCTGTTCGGCGGGTCGTTCGATCCCGTGCACGTCGGGCACCTGGTGGTCGCCGAAGCGTTGGCCGAGGAGTTGGGCTGCACGGTGCGGTTCATGCCGGCGCGCGAGCAGCCGCTCAAGCGCCATCGCCCGGCCGCGTCGCCCGAGGCCCGGGCGGCCATGCTCGAGCTCGCGATCGCCGGGAATCCGCGGTTCCGCCTCGAGCGCATCGAGCTCGTGCTGCCCGCCCCGTCCTACACGACGCGCACCCTCGAAGCCCTCGCCGCCCGCGAACCGGGAACCCGGTTTGCGTTAATACTGGGGGCCGACGCGGTGGGAGCGCTGCCGCATTGGCATGATATTGCGTTGCTGCCCCGTCTTGCTGACGTGATCGCCTTCTCGCGGCCGGGCGGGCTTCTTGCACCCCACCCGGCGATCACGCGCACCGTCTCGGTCCCGGCGATCGAGATCTCGGCCACGGACGTCCGGGCCCGCGTCGCCGAGTCGCGCTCGATTCGCTATCTCGTCCCGGACGCCGTGCGCGAGTACATCGCCGCGCACGGGCTGTACCGATAGGAGACCGATGCTCAAGCAGTTAGTGACGAAAGTGGTCGGGACGCGCTTCGCGCGCGAGTTGAAGCGCGTGCAGCCGGTCGTGGACACGGTGCACGAGCACGAGCAGCGGCTGGCCGGGCTGTCCGAGGCCGAGGTGCAGGCGCAGACGGCCAAGTTCCGCGGCGTGCTCGCCGAGCGCACGGGGACCCTCGCCGCGGAAGTGGAGCGGCTGAAGCAGGCGAAGCACGACTGCCCGGACGTCACCCAGCGCGCCGCCCTGGACCGCGAACTCGCCCAGGCGGAGCGCGAGTGGGGCCGCGCCACCCAGGCCGCGCTCACCGAGATCCTCCCCGAGGCCTTTGCCACCGTCCGAGAGGCGTGCCGCCGGCTACTCGGGACCGACGTCGTCGTCACGGGGCACGCGCTCACCTGGGACATGGTGCCCTACGACGTCCAGCTCATCGGCGGCATCGCGCTCCACCAGGGCAAGATCGCCGAGATGGCGACCGGCGAGGGCAAGACGCTCGTCGCCACGCTCCCCCTCTACTTGAACGCGCTCGTCGGCCGCGGCGCCCACCTCGTCACCGTCAACAACTACTTGGCCCGGCGCGACTCGCAGTGGATGGGCCATCTGTTCAAGTGGCTCGGGCTCACCGTCGGGTGCATCGACGATACCGAACCCGGGAGGCCCGAGCGCCGTGCGGCGTACCTCTGCGACATCACCTACGGCACGAACAACGAGTTCGGGTTCGACTATCTGCGCGACAACATGGTGGCCCGCCTGGAAGAGCGCGTCCAGCGGGCCCACCACTACGCCATCATCGACGAAGTCGACTCGATCCTGATCGACGAGGCGCGGACCCCGCTCATCATCTCCGGGGCAGTGGGGACCGAGTCGGACGCGAAATACGCCCAGTTCAACGCGCAGGTCGTGCAGCTCGTGCGCAAGCAGAACGCGGTCGTGAACGACCTGATCGCCAAGGCCGAGCCCCTGCTCGCGGTCCCCGACCAGGTGTACGACGGCGCGCTCCTGCTCTACCAGGCCCAGCTCGGGATCCCGAAGAACAAGAAGCTCCTGAAGATGCTCAACGAGCAGGGCGTGAAGGCGATCGTCCAGCGGGTGGAGCTCGACCACCTCGCCGACCGCAAGCTTCCGGCGCGCGAGCAGAAGATGCGTCACCTGGAAGACGACCTGTACTTCGTCATGGACGAGCGCGGCCACGCGGTCCACCTCACAGACCGGGGCGTCGAGACGATGTCCCCGCAGGACCCGATGCTCTTCGTCGTGCCCGATATCTCGCAGGCCGTCCACGACATCGAGCGGGACCCCGAGCTCACGCCGGCCGAGAAAGTTGAACGGCGCCGTGTGGTCGAAGGCGAGTACGCGACCAAGAGCGAGACGCTCCACATCATCCACAAGCTCCTCCAGGCCCACGCCCTCTACGAAAAGGACGTGGACTACGTGGTGCAGGAGGCGCAGGTCTTCATTGTGGACGAGTTCACCGGGCGCCTGATGCCCGGCCGGCGCTGGTCGGACGGGCTGCACCAGGCGGTGGAGGCGAAGGAAGGGGTCGCGGTCCGGGAGGAGTCGCAGACCCTCGCCACGATCACGATCCAGAACTACTTCCGGATGTACGAGAAGCTCGCGGGGATGACGGGCACGGCGGAGACGGAAGAGACAGAGTTCTTTCAGATCTACGGGCTCGAAGTCGTGGTCATCCCCACGAACCGGCCCGTCCGCCGCATCGACAAGCACGACCTCATCTACAAGACGCGGCGCGAGAAATACAACGCCCTCCTGGACGAAATCGAGCGCCAGCACAAGCGCGGGCTGCCGGTACTCGTCGGGACGGTGAGCGTCGAGGTGTCGGAGACCTTGTCGCGAATGCTGAAGCGGCGGGGGCTGCGCCACGAGGTGCTGAACGCGAAGTACCACGAGCGCGAGGCCGAGATCGTGGCGCAGGCGGGGCAGCCCGCGGCGATCACGATCGCGACCAACATGGCGGGCCGCGGGACCGACATCAAACTCGGGCCCGGGGTGAAGCGCTGCAAAGTCTGCGGCTTGACGTCGCGCGAGCCGGCCTTCGGGCAGGCGGTCGAAACCGCCGATCTCTCCCAGGCCGAGATCAAGACGCTCGGGTGCTACGAGGATCCGCCGTGCGGGCTCGTGATCATCGGCACCGAGCGCCACGAGGCGCGGCGCATCGATCGGCAGCTGCGCGGCCGCTCGGGGCGCCAGGGCGACCCCGGGCAAACCGTGTTCTTCCTGTCGCTCGAGGACGACCTGATGCGGCTCTTCGGGTCGGACCGCATCGCGCGCTGGATGGACCGCACGGGCGCCGAGGAGGGCGAGGTTATCACGCACCCGTGGGTGACGGGCGCCATCGGCCAGGCCCAGAAGCGCGTCGAGCTCCAGAACTTCCAGGCCCGCAAGCGACTGCTCGAGTACGACGACGTGATGAACCAGCAGCGCGAGGTGATCTACTCGCTGCGGCTGTTTGCGATCGAGGGCGGGGAGGAGCTCAAGGCGGAAGCGCTGCGCATGATCGACGCGGCGATGGCGCGGCGCGCCGAGGAGCTCACCGAGACCGAGGATTCCGCGGACTGGGACCGCCGCCAGATCGAAACGGAGTTTCTGCTCAAGTTCCTCCTCTCGGTCCCGGTGATCGGCGACCCCGCACGCATCAAGGACCGCGCCGACCTGGTGCAGGCGGTTGAGGCCGCGGGGCGCGAGGCGTTCCAGGCGAAGATCGAATACCTCCGGCAGGTGGAGAGCCAGATCCCGGGCACGGTGAAGCTCGCCGAGCAGGCGCTCGCCGGGGTCATGCTCCGCGTGATCGACGAGAAGTGGAAGGATCACCTCTACGACCTGGACCAGCTCCGCGCGGCGATCCAGTACCGGGCCTGGGGCCAGAAGGACCCGCTGCTTGAGTACAAGCAGGAAGCCTACGACATGTTCGTCGGCTTGATGCACGATGTGCGCGCGACCTTCGCGGAGCGCTGGCTCAAGCTGCAGATCGAGATTGGTCCGCCGCCGCCCATCACGGCGCCGGGGCAGGAGGTGCGGCGGCCCCTGGACACGGGGTTGGTGAGCGCGCCGCGCCCGCGGCGGCCAGCTATGGTGGCCACGAAAGCCCAGGCCGAGGGGCTCGTGGGGGCACCGGCGCCGTCGGGGCAGGCGACCGCGACGCTCGCCCCGAACCCCTACGCCGGCGTCGGGCGCAACGATCCCTGCCCCTGCGGTTCGGGGAAGAAGTTCAAGAAGTGCCACGGCGCCGCGTCCTAGCCAGAGGGCGCTGACCCGCGCGCCAATTCGTTTGGTGCGGCCGCGCGTTCAAATGGGTGTGGGCAACCGCACCCCGGCCGCTAGCCTCGACGGCATGACCCTGCGCCTCTCCGAATGCCCTCCCGCCGAACGGCCGCGCGAGCGGTTGTGGAGCGTCGGGCCCACCGCGTTGACTGCGCAGGAGCTACTGGCCATAGTCTTGGGCACGGGCTGCGTGGGCCAGGACGCGCTCGCCGTCGCGGGCGAGCTCCTCGCTCGGGCCGAGGGGTCCCTGCGGCGGCTCGCGCGGCGGCCGGCCGTGGAGCTCGCGCGGTCTGCGGGGGTGGGCCGGAGCAAGGCCGCCCGGATCGCCGCCGCGCTCGAGCTCGGACGGCGGGTCGGGGCCGAGGAGGAGCCACCGCCCGAGCGGATCCACAGCCCGGCCGACGTGCACCGCTACTACGCCGGCCGCCTGCGCGACCTCGCGGTCGAGGAATTCCACGTGCTCGCGCTCGGGACGCAAAGCGAAGTGAGGGGGACGTTGTTGATCACGCGCGGCATCTTGAACAGTTCGCTGGTGCACCCGCGCGAGGTGTTCCGGGCGGCGATTGCCGAGGCCGCAGCCGGGATCGTCGTCGTGCATAACCACCCGAGCGGCGACCCCACCCCGTCCGCGGACGATCGCACCGTGACCCGCCAGCTGGTCGAGGCCGGCCGCCTCCTCGACCTGCCCGTCTACGACCACGTCATCGTGGGTGGCGATCGCTACGTGAGCTTCGCCGAGTCCGGCCTCCTGTGACGAGCACCCTGCCCGCACTCGCCCCCGAGCTCGAGCGCGCGGTTGCGGCGCAGCGCGAGCGGCTCGACTTGGACCTCGTCGCGCGCGCCTACCGCACGAGCCTCCAGGCGCACGAGGGCCAGAAGCGGAAGTCGGGCGACGATTTCGTCTCCCACAGCGTCGCCGTGGCCACGATCCTGGCCGAGCAGCTGATGGACACGACGACCATCGCCGCGGCCTTGTTGCATGACGTGGTCGAGGACTCCGATGTCTCGCTCGACCAGATCCGCCAGGACTTTGGACCCGAGGTGGCCCACCTCGTGGACGGGCTCACCAAGCTCTCGTCCCTCACCTTCCGCTCCTCGGCGGAGGAACAGGCCGAGAACTACCGCAAGCTCCTCCTCTCGGTCGCCAAAGACGCGCGGGTCATCATCATCAAGCTCGCCGACCGTCTGCACAACATGCGCACGCTCGAGCACCTGGACCCCGAGAAGCGGCGCCGCATCGCGCTCGAGACGCGGGAGATCTACGCGCCGCTCGCCCACCGCTTCGGCATGGCGGGCGTCAAGGCGGAGCTCGAAGACCTGGCGTTTCGGTTTCTCGAGCCGGAGGACTACGCCGCTCTCGCCAGTCACGTGAGCGAGCGCACGGCCGAGCGGGAACGGACGATCGAGCGGCTGCGGGTGCCGCTCGGCGAGGAGCTCACGACGGCCGGGCTGTCGGGGCTTGAGATCACGGGCCGGCCCAAGAACCTGTGGTCGATCTACAAGAAGATGAAGAAGCGCGGGAAGCCCTTCGAGGAGATCTACGATCTGCTCGCGGTCCGGGTGCTCGTGAACACGATCCCCGAATGCTACCACGCCCTCGGCGCCATCCACCACAAGTGGACGCCGCTGCAAGAGCGGATCAAGGACTACATCGCGAGCCCGAAGTCGAACGGGTACCAGTCGCTCCACACGACCGTCTTCGGGCCCGCGGGCCAGCTCTACGAGATCCAGATTCGGACGCGCGAGATGCACCGCACGGCCGAGTACGGGATCGCCGCCCACTGGCTCTATCACGAGCGCCGGACCGGGCAGGACCGCACCCGCGGCCCGGACGAGCTCGACCGCCATCTGCTGTGGTTCCGGCAGCTGCTCGAGCTCCAGCAGGACGCGCACACGCCGGAGGAGTTCCTCGAGTTCCTGAAGATCGACCTCTATCAGGACGAGATCTTCGTCTTCACGCCGCGCGGCGACGTGAAGCGGCTGCCCAAGGGCGCGACACCGCTCGACTTCGCCTTCATCGTCCACACCGAGGTGGGCGAGCACTGCCAGGGCGCCCGCATCAACGGGCGCATCGCCCCGCTCCATCGGCCGCTCGAGAACGGGGATACGGTCGAGGTCCTCACGAGCCCCCAGGCGCGCCCCTCGCGCGACTGGCTCGCGCACGTGCAGACGGCCCGGGCGCGCCACAAGATCCGCCAGTGGATCAAGGCCGAGGAGCACGAGAAGAGTCTCGCGCTCGGTCGCGAGATCCTCGCGCGCGAGCTCCGGCGGCGCCGTCTCGAGGCGCCGGACGAGCCGCGGCTCGCCCACGCGGCCGACACCCTCTCGGTCGGAAACGGCGAGCAGCTCCTCGCGGCGCTCGGGCGCGGCGAGCTGCCTGTGGGCCAGGTGATGCGCGCGCTCTACCCCGACCTGCCAGCCGAAGAGCTCCAGCCCGCCAAGCCCACCGCCTTCGGGCGGATGATCGAGCGCCTCCGCCTCGGCCGCGGGATCAAGATCCAGGGCGTGGACGGCCTGATGGTGCGCTACGCGCAGTGCTGCCAGCCCGTGCCGGGTGATGCCGTGGTGGGCTACGTCACGCAAGGGCGCGGCATCTCGATTCACCGCAGCGACTGCCCGAACCTCCTCGTCCTCTCGACCGAGGCTGAGCGCCGGGTCGAGATCGACTGGCAGGAGACCAAGGGCGAGACGTTCGTCGTCCGCCTCACGATCCAGGGCGAGGACCGCCGCGGGCTCTACGGCGACATCGGGCAGGCGATCAACGAATCCGGTACCAACATCCGCTCGGCCGAAATCGTGACCCGCGACGGCGTCGTTTTTGGGACCGTTTTGGTCGAGGTCGAAAACCAGGCCCACCTGAACAAGGTCATCAAGGCGATCCGGCGGCTGAAGGGCGTCACGGACGTCACGCGACCGGACGCCGGGACCCCAGCCTAGATGCCGTTCGAGCTGCTCGCGCCCTTTTCCCCGGCCGGGGATCAGCCGCGCGCCATCGCCGAACTCACCCAAGGCCTCGCGCGCGGAGACCGCTACCAGACGCTCCTCGGGGTCACCGGGTCCGGGAAGACGCTCACGATGGCGCACACCATCGCGGCGTACGGTCGCCCAGCGCTCGTCTTGTCCCACAACAAGACCCTCGCCGCCCAGCTCTACGGCGAGCTCAAGGGAGTCTTCCCCCGCAACGCGGTCGAGTTCTTCATCTCCTACTACGACTACTACCAGCCCGAAGCCTACGTGCCGCAGACGGACACCTACATCGCCAAAGACTCCTCCATCAACGACGACATCGACCGTCTGCGCCTGCGCGCGACGTCGAGCCTGATGGAGCGGGACGACGTCGTGATCGTGGCGAGCGTCTCGGCGATCTACGGCCTGGGCGACCCGGAGACCTACCGCCGGCTGCTCGTGACGGCGCGGGTGGGCGAGGCGCGCGGCCGCGATGCGCTGCTCGAGGACCTGGTGCGGGTGCAGTACCTGCGCAACGACATCTCGTTCGAGCGGGGCACGTTCCGGGTGCGAGGGGATACGGTCGAGATCTTCCCGGCCTACGACGAACAGGCGCTACGGGTCGAGTTCTGGGGCGATACGGTCGAGCGGGTGTCGAAGATCAACCCGCTCACCGGCGACCTGATCGCCGAGCTGCGCCAGGGCGCCGTGTATCCCGCCACCCATTTCGTGACCGAGCGGCCCACGATCGAACGGGCCGTTGGGGCGATCCGCGCCGAGCTCGCCCAACGCCTCGCCGAGTTCCGCACGCAGAACAAGCTGCTCGAGGCCCAGCGGCTTGAGTCCCGGACACACTTCGACATCGACATGCTGCTCGAAGTGGGCCGCTGTGCAGGCATCGAGAACTACTCCCGGCACCTCACCGGCCGCGCGCCGGGCGAGCGGCCGGCGTGTCTGCTCGACTACCTGCCCGAGGACTACCTCACGATCATCGACGAATCGCACCAGACGCTCCCGCAGATCGGCGGCATGTACGAGGGCGACCGCTCGCGGAAGCAGACCCTCGTCGACTACGGGTTCAGGCTGCCGTCGGCGCTCGATAACCGGCCGCTGCGCTACGATGAGTTCATGGCGCTCGTGCCCCGGATCCTCTTCGTGTCGGCGACGCCGGGCGACGAGGAGGTCCGCCTCTCGGGCGGCGTGGTCGTGGAGCAGATCATTCGGCCCACCGGGCTCGTCGATCCCGAGGTCGAGGTCCGGCCGGTCAAAGGCCAGGTCGACGACCTGCTGCACGAAATTCGTCTGCGCGCCGAGCGCCGCGAGCGGGTGCTCGTGACGACGCTCACCAAGCGGATGGCCGAGGATCTGAGCGACTACCTCCAGCAGCACGGCGTGCGGGTGCGCTACCTCCACTCGGAGATCGATGCGATCCAGCGGGTCGAGATCATCCGCGGCCTGCGCCTGGGCGAGTTCGATGTGTTGGTCGGGATCAACCTGCTGCGCGAGGGCCTCGATCTCCCCGAGGTGTCGCTCGTGGCGGTGCTCGACGCCGACCAGGAAGGGTTCTTGCGCTCGGACCGCTCGCTCATCCAGACCGTGGGCCGGGCGGCCCGGCACCTGAACGGCCGGGCGATCCTGTACGCCGACCGCATGACGGGGTCGATGCAGCGCGCGCTCGACGAGATGACCCGCCGCCGCCGGGTCCAGGAGGAGCACAACGCGACCCACGGCATCACGCCCCGCTCGGTGGTGAAGTCGGTCGATCAAGTCCGGTTTGCCACACGGGTGGCCGACGCGAAAGCGCCCCGGCCCGAGCCGCGGCGCAGGTCCGCGGAGGGGCGCGATCCCGAGACGCTCATCCTCGAGCTCGAGACCGAGATGCAGGCGGCCGCCGAGGCGCTCGACTTCGAGCGCGCCGCGATCCTGCGCGACGAGATCCTCGAGCTCCGCGCCGAGCAAGACGGCGAGCACCGTGCGTCTGAACGCCGACGATCTCAACCGGTTCGGTGAGACGCTCGGCCGCGAGCTCCGCGCGCCGGCCGTGATCGGACTCTCTGGCGAGCTCGGCAGCGGGAAAACGACCCTCGCCCAGGCCATCTGCCGGGGCCTCGGGGCTGATCGGCCCGCGACGAGCCCCACCTATGCCCTCGTCCATCGGTACGAAGCCCACGGGCAGCCCATCTATCACGTGGACTGCTACCGCCTGAGGACCCCGGATGACGCCCGGGACCTGGGCTTCGACGACATGACCGGCGAGCGCGCGGTGATCCTGGTCGAGTGGCCCGAGCGAGGGGGCCCGTGGGTCCCGCCGCTCGACCGCCACCTGGGGTTGGCGCACGACCCGGATCCCGCCTATCGGACGGTGGAGGACCTGTGACGTGGCTCGCGATCGACACGGCGACCGAGGTGGCGAG
>DATNIM010000069.1:0-4486 GCA_035604455.1 Gemmatimonadales bacterium | reverse complement strand
GGAGCCGCGCCTGCCAAGGCCGCAATCGATTGCATCCCGCCGCTCCGCAAAGTCAGGTCAGGAACACCAGGGGCCAGATACGAACCGCGGCCGGGGGCGGAAGCTCCCGGCCGCGGTCACAGGGCGCAGCCTGTGCGTCAGACGATACCGAAGGGGATGATGAGGAAGACGACGAAGACCTGCAGCTCCAACCCGCTCGCGAACAGCGAGGACAATGCCTGTTGCTGCGACGTGCTGAGACTGCCCGTATTCGCCGAATAGGTCTCCCCACTCGCGCTCGCCGTGATCGTGGCGAACGTCACCCCGTTGGCCGAGACCGTAATGGTGCCGCTTTCGGTCGTGCCCGAGTTCGACTCGACCTCGGTCAACGTGCCCTGGGCGGTGAGCGAGTCGGTGGCGTCGCTCACGGTATAGTTGAGCGTAATCGTGGTGGTCGTGGTGGACCCGGAGGTCATGCTGCTGACGCTCAGCTTGAACACGTAATTGAAGCTGATGGCTGGCGCGCTGATGGTGCTGTTCATGGTGAGCGCGCCGGTGGTCGAGTTGTCATTGAACGTCATCGTGAAGTTCACCATCGTCTTCGTGTCGGTGACGTAGCCGCTGAGCGTAAGATTGTCGATCGAGCTCCCTTCCGAACCGCTGATCGTGTAATCCGCATACGTCGTCGACCCAACGGTGATTTTGACCTCAAGCGTATTCGTCGAGCCCGAGCTCTCATCGAGCAGATCCACGTAGCCGATCGAATCAAGGGGCGTTACCACGGCGAAGGCCGAGTCCTTGTAGAGCACAAAGCGCACGCCGTTCGACGGCCCGCCGGTCTCGGTGGTATCCCAGACGTAGGGGCCGGTGGCCGATTTCAGACGGTAAATGCGGCCGCGCACGTTCGTCGGGATGATCGTGAACCGGACGGCGCCGCTCGCGAACCCGTCGCGCAGGGCGAGCAGCCGAGCCGCAGCGGCTCCGTAGGACGACTTTTGCGCGGTCATCGCGGGCACTGTGGCCTTCACGAGGGCCGCCAGCTTCGGGCTTGCCGGGATGAAGCTGCCGGCCAGGGCGCTGAAGCTCGCCAGCACGGGCGACTTGAACGCCGTGTCAACGGACTGG
Organism: Gemmatimonadales bacterium; assembly: GCA_035604455.1. Classification (GTDB taxonomy): domain Bacteria; phylum Gemmatimonadota; class Gemmatimonadetes; order Gemmatimonadales; family GWC2-71-9; genus AG25. Next base: position 3,382 of record DATNIM010000069.1, on the reverse strand, counting down.
ATGTCCGTGCTCGCCGTCGTGGGATTTGTGAGGCCGCTGGTGCTGTTGTTAGTAGTGGTGGTGGGGCTCGTGGAGTTATTGCTACAGGTGGCGGTCACAAAGAGCAGCGCGCCAACAACGGCGATGCGGCGGCTCCTCGGCGAACGTGGCGGCATTGCGCACCTCCAAGAGGATCGGGCGGGCGGTCGGCTCAGGTAGCATAATGACGCCGGACCGTTGCAACCGGCAAGCGTTTGAGCAGACCCCTGTTCCAATTAGAGCCAACGCCCGAGCCTTGGCGGCCGCGCGTCGATGGGCGAGCTTGGACGGGCGCTGCGGCAGTGGCGCAGTGCCCGCCGACACCTAAGTCACTTGAGGTAGCTTCGGATGAGCTCGATCACCCGCTCGGCGGCCTGCACCTGCTCCGACCGGGGGTCGGCATCGGGTCCCACGACATGAAGACGCACGTGGTCCTCAAGCACCTCCGCCATCAGCCCGTCAATCGCCCCGCGGCACGCGGCGATCGTCTGCAACACCTTTTCGCAATCCGCATCCTGCCCAAGCAAGCCTTCGATCGCGTGTACCTGCCCGCCGATCCGCCGGATGCGGTTGAGCAGCTTCACGCGGTCTCGTACTGTGTGCATCGCCGGTCCTCCCCAGGAGCGCCCTGCTTGACAAATGAATACTATGGAGCAGTATGGTAGTCAACGTATGGTACTACTGTAGGGTATTCAGGGTGCATCCACCCGGGCTCAGCCGATGGCCTCAGGTCGGCTCGGCGTCGCTGTGGCTCGCGGCGTCCGTGCTGTGGAGTGGGTGCTCCGGAAAGACGAAGCCGGCCGCCGAAAACGACGTGACGACCGAGTCGAGCGAGCCCGGTGTCGTGACGATCCTTGGCGGCGATCGGTCCCGACACACCGCTCTCGGCCACCCTGCTCGTTCCGGCCGCCACCGGGGCCGCAGCGACGCCCCGCGTCCCGACGGGCGTGGACCTCGATAGCCTGGCACTCGCGGCGGCCGCCTCGCGGACCGACGTCGCCGCCGCTCGCCAGTTGCGCGACGCGGCCGCGGCCGGAGTCCGCGTGGCGCGCGGGGACCGCTGGCCCGACCTCGGTCTTTCGTTAGGGGGGTCCTATTACACGCTGGGGACGAACACGATCGACCCCACACCCGTGTTCTCCTCACTCAGTGTTGGGATCTCGTTCCCGATTCCGTTCTCGAACTTCACGCACGGCGAGTACGAATCGGCGGCGCGGACGGCCGCGCAGGCCGACGTGACGCTCCAGTCGACGGCCTGGAAGGCCGCGATCCAGGTCCGCCAGGCCTGGGCGAGCCTCCAATCGGCCGTGGCGCAACTCGGACAGTTCACTGGTGGGGCGCTCGTCGACGCGGAACGCGTGCGGCGTGCGAAGCTCTACAGCTATGAGCACGGCCCGGCGTCGCTGCTCGATTTCCTCGTGGCGGAGCAAGCCGCGAACGATTTCTACGTTTCGTTCTACGATGCCCAGCAACAATACCAGCACGCGCTGATCGCGCTGGGGCAGGCTACCGATACGTGGTCGTGGGTGTTCGCGGCGGATTCCACGGGGCCGCGCTGACCCCGCGCCCGCCCCGCGGCGGAGCGGTCAGAAGGGAGGCGCGTGCGACGTGGCGAAATGCTTCTCCGCCTCCTCCGCGTGGAGGCGGGCGATCGTGTGGTGGACCTGCGCCATGTAGGCGTGGAACGCCGCCTTCTCGTGGTTGCCCGATTCGTGGAACTTCGCCGCCTCCCGGTGATGTCGAGCCGCCTGCTCGTGATGGCTGGCCGCGTCCCGATGGTGCGTGGCCCCGGCGTGTGGTTTCATGCAGGTTGCCTCAAGTGAAAGTCAACGCACCGCGAGCAAACGGCTCGCCCAGGGGACGACGCCCCCGGCCTGCTCATGCAGGAAGGTACGCGCGCCAGGGCAGGTGCGGGACAGGGCTGGGCGGTCGGACCGGCGGGCGAGGAGCGAGTCGGTGAGAGTGCTCGCGGGAGACATCGGCGGCACGACGACCCGTCTCGCCGTGATCGAGATCGGCCTCGAGGGCGTGCAGGTCCTCGCCGAACACCACTTCTCGAGCCGCGCGGCGCCCGGGCTCGTCCCCTTCGTGCAGACCTTCATGGCTGAGACCCGCCTGCCCGCCGACCGTGCCGCGTTTGGGATCGCCGGTCCGGTGATCGATGGGGAGTGCCGCACGCCCAATCTGCCCTGGATCGTGAGCGCTCGGGCGCTTGAAGGCGAACTCAAGCTGCCCGTCCGAGTCCTCAACGACTTCGCAGCCCTGGGGTACGGGGTCGGCCAGCTCGCCCCCGAGGACCTCGCGACGCTGCAAGAGGGCGTACCCGATCCCCGGGGCCCGATCGCCCTGATCGGCGCAGGCACGGGGCTCGGGCAAGGCTTCGTGATCAAGGCCGGCCCGCGCCTCGAGGTGTGGCCCTCCGAGGGCGGACACGCGAACTTCGCCCCGCGCGACGAGACCGACTGGGCCCTCCACCGCTTTCTCGCCGCCCGCCACGGTCACGTGTCCTGCGAACGCGTGCTGTCGGGTCCGGGCTTGGTCGATGTCTACCGCTTCGTGGTCGCCGACAGTGGACACGAAAATCCGACGGTTGCCGCCGAACTCGAGGCCTCGAACCAGCCGGCGGCAGTTATTTCGACGCATGGCCTGGCAGGATCGGATGCGCTGTGCGTGCGGGCGCTCGACATCTTCGTCGCGGCGTACGGCGCCCAAGCCGGCAACCTCGCCCTGACGCTGCTGGCGACCGGGGGCGTATACGTCGCAGGCGGTATTGCCCCGCGGATTCTCGCGAGGCTCAAGACGGGCCCCTTCCTCCACGGGTTCCGCGACAAGGGCCGGCTCTCGGAGTTGGCCGGGCGGATCCCGGTCCACGTGGTCGTCAGTCCGCGCGCGGGGCTCATCGGCGCCGCGGTTGCGGCGACGCAAGCCTGAAAGGCATCTTGCCACCCACCGGCGCGCCCCCATACTCATGGCGCGGCCTCTAGGCGCCTCGCGCCGTACGACCTCTGACCGCCGGCAGGCTCCGGCTGGGAGTGGACATGATGCGAATGACGCTGGCCGGTGTCGCGGCCGCCCTGGTCGGGGCGGCGGTGCCCGCTCACGCGCAGGGTACGTTCGAGGGGATGGTCACCTACAACTTCACGAGTCCGGGCGGCAAGTCCGGCGTTATGAAGTACTACGAACTCGGCGGGAAAACGCGCCAGGAGTTCAATGCCGGAGGCCAGGGGGGCGCAACCATCATGGATCCGGCCACCGGGGACATGATGATCCTCATGACGGCCCGGAAGCAGTACATGGTCGTCAACATGAAGGCCATGGGCCCTATGGCGCAGATGGCGCAGGGCATGGCGGGTGGCGGCGGGGC
>DATNIM010000068.1:0-13605 GCA_035604455.1 Gemmatimonadales bacterium | reverse complement strand
GACATCCAAGTCCGACCGCTCAATGGTCCGCGAGAGGACCTGGAGGTACGCGGGGTCGTCCTCGACCACGACGACGAAGTTGCGCCCGAGCGCCGCTCGAAGGTCCGGTGGCATCGGCATGTCGCGCTCACGGAGGAAATTCGCGAGCTCCCCCGCCGCGACCCGGCGACGCCCAGTCGGCGTCCGGTGTCCCTTGAGCAACCCCTGGTCAATCCAGTTCGCCACCGTCGCTGGCGACACCTGGCAGACCCGGGCCACGTGCTGCGTCCCCCAATACTTCCGCGTCTGGGTCGTACTCACAGAACCGGAAGTACCTCCAAAATCGGAAGGCCGCAAGAGCGACCACCGTAACGGACGGACAACATGACAAGGGGGTATCAACGGGAGGTCAACAGAATAGCAACACGTTCTACTGCAATAACTTATGCCATCGCTGGGGCCTTCTACCTGCGCGCGTCAGCCCATCGGTTCGTGGCGTCGAGCACCGCCAGCACCGCGCTCCGCTCCGCGCTCTCCCGAATCTCGCACGTTCCAGTTAGCAATTGCGCCTCGCGGCCGCCTAGGCCGTGAACCGCTACGAGGACAAAGTCCCGCTCAAAGGCTTCAATGATCTGGGCGCCTTCCAGAGCCACCGAGTTGTCCGGCAACAAGTCATCCAAACACTGAGCGGCGGCTCGCGCGGCGGCCTCGACCCGGTTCCGGGAGGTGTCGGTCCCCTGCTCTTCGGCCTCGGCCTCCCTCCCCTCGAACGCCAGCCGAACACGCACCATTACCCGCTGCGGGCGCTCCGACGGGCGTACCTCAAGAGACCGGAACACGACAACCCGCTTTTTCGCCCGTTCGTTGATGGCCTCGTGCTGGAGCGCTTCGATCGGACGCTCGTCCGATGTTTGGGCTACACTGATTTTGCGGTGGTCGATCCGCATCCCGAGTTGCGCCATGAGCGCCGACTCGATGTTTCGGACGACCTGCTTGGGCTGGACGTCGGTCGTGGTGAGAACGTGAATCTCCGTGATCTCTCCCTGCCCGTTCGCCACGACCCGCGCCGACAGCACCCCCGTGAGACTCGTGATGAGGTTCTCGAGGCGCTTCACGCCCCAGGGGTCGAGCGCTGGCCCATTCGCCATCGTTAGCGATCCCGCCTCCCGGTCCCCCGGCTGCTCAAGCGGATCCAACGGCGTCACGCTAAGCCCTCCCCCGTGGCCACGCGGTTGCGTCCCTGCTGCTTCGCCCGGTAAAGCGCCCGGTCCGCGGAGATCAGCACGTCCTCCTGCTCGGGCCCGAAGCGCGCTTCGGCGACTCCTATGCTAACCGTCACGAGGCCCGACGGATAGCCCAGCCGGCGCCCCATCCGTTCGATGTCGGCCCGCACCTTCTCACCCACCGCCCGTGCGCCGTGCAGGCCCGTGCCGACGAGCACGAGGACGAACTCGTCCCCACCGTAGCGGGCGGCGAGATCGGTCGTGCGGATCAAGGCGCCGAACTCGCGGGCGCTGTTGCGCAAGACGTCGTTCCCCGACTCGTGCCCGAATTCGTCGTTCACGCGCTTGAAGTTGTCGAGATCAATGAACAGGACGGCGAACGCCTCGCCGGTACGGGAGCTGCGCGCCGCCTCGCTCGCCAGGCGATCGCGAAGCACGCGGAAGGTGGCGAGCCCGGTGAGCGAATCAACGGCCGCCTGTTGCTGCGCCTCCGCCGCCTGCTTGTCGAGGTAGGGTGGGCATGACCGGAGCGTCGTTCGCCGCAGTGCGGCGGCCTCGGCGAATGCCTGGCACGTCCCATACCCGCACGCACCGCAGTCCCACGGTCGGCCGTTCGGGGCGAGGCCGATCTCGTGCAGGGTCTCTTCGACGATGTCCGCTGGAGGCAGGTGGGTGGAACGTTCAATGGAAAAGACCGCGCCCACTTGGACCGCCCGAGCGAGGCCCGGATCAACCACGGGGGCCCGGGCGCGCCCGGGCTCAGTGGCATTCACGATTTGCCGGCGCCAGAAGAGCTCCTCCCGTGGGCCGAGCAGGGGATGATCGAGGCACCCCTCGCACGGGAGGATGTCCACGAATCCCAGATCGATCCGGTCCACCGAGACAGCCCGCGCCAAGGCCTCGAGTTGCCCGAGACCGCGGACTTTGCGGAAGCGGCGGCTCGCCTGATTCTCGGTGATGAGCACATCGAGCGGCAGACCGCCCGCCGTACTCCAATGCCGACGCCGCTCCTCCGGCACGCGATTGAAGTGCGCGGGCTGGGCGTCGACGCGCACGTCCGATCGGGCGATGAGCTCCTTCAAATCGGCGAACGTAATCGCCGCGTCGATGTCCTCCCCGCCCTCCGTGAGGCACACTCCAGCGTAGACGAGCTTGGTGTGAGCGCCGTACATCCGTTTCAAGTAGCGGGCTTCGGCGGCCACCGGCGTCGCGATCGGGGCGAGGTAGGGAATGAGCTCTGGATATTGTGCTTGCACGGTCTCCACGATGACCGGGCAGGTGCTCCGGATCATTGTACCCCACCCCTCGTCTTCCCAGAGCCGCGTGTACTCGCGCGCGACGAGCTCATCACCGAGCACGCCACGGTGGACGATCTGAAATCCGGCGGCGTAGCACGCGTTGACGAGCTGCTCCGGCGTGGCGGGATAGAAGTACGCCGCTGCCTCAACCGAGAGGATCAGCGTGGCGCCGTCCTTCACGAGCTCAAGGGCCCGTCCGAGATCTCCCGCAGCGGTGATGGCCTCATGGGGGCAGGCCGGAAGACACATGCCACACCGCGTGCACACGTCGTCGAGGATCCGCACCTTGTGCTCCTCGACCGTGACCGCATCCGCGGGGCACACCCGCACGCACGCGAGACACGCGACGCAGAGTTCGGGATCGACCCTAAACTCCACGACGGCTCCTCGCGGGCGCGCTGCGCAAGACGTTGTCCCTACGTCTGCTAGACAAGAGCGTACTCCTTCAGCTTGCGGTACAGCGTGCGCTCCCCGATTCCCAGCAGCTCCGCCGCCTTGCGTCTATTCCCGTTGGTCTCGTGCAGCGCCGCTTCGATCGCCGCGCGCTCGACGTCCGCCATCGTCATCCCCGAGTGGTATACGACTTCGGGCTCGGGCTGCGCCTGGGCCTCGATCGGAGGGCGGGGCGGCGTGTGCCCCACCTCGATAACCTCCACGTGCGGGGGCCGCTCATCGAGCCGCCGGCGCAGCTCCTCGACCTGCAATTTGAGTTCCACCAAGCTTCGAAAGATGAACTCCAACTCCTGGCCCGCTACCTCCCGGGTCGCCCCGGGCAGACGCGCCGGCAGGCCATAGGTCCGCTCGCGCACGTCGCGGGGAATGTCGGCGGCCCGGACCTCGCCGGCGGGCGCCAGGACGACCATGGATTCCACCAAGTTGCTGAGCTGCCGGATGTTGCCCGGCCAGTCGGCGTCCACGAGAATCTGCAGCGCTTCAGCGGTGACGCCGTGGAAGGGCCGATCATGCGCAGCGGCGAACTGCGCGATGAACCTCCGCACCAAAAGGGGGATGTCCGTCCGCCGCTCGCGCAGCGGCGGCAGGTAGATGTATAGCACATTCAGCCTGTAGAAGAGATCGTCCCGGAACAGGCCGAGGCTGACCGCCTCCTTGAGCGACTTGTTGGTCGCCGCCGTGACGCGCACATCGACCTTGATGGGCTGGGTGCCGCCGACGCGGAAGAACTCCCGTTCCTCGAGCACCCGCAGCAACTTGACCTGCGTCGCGGGCGGCATCTCGCCGACCTCATCAAGGAAGATCATGCCCCCGTCGGCGAGCTCGAAGCGTCCGAGGCGGCGCTCGGCGGCCCCCGTAAACGCGCCTTTCTCGTGTCCGAAGAGCTCGCTTTCGAGCAGCGTATCGGGAATGGCGGCGCAGTTTACGGCGATGAAGGGCTTGCCGCGCCGCGGGGACAGATCGTGGAGGGCCTTCGCCACGAGCTCCTTGCCCGTGCCCGATTCGCCTTCGATGAGCACGGTCGAGCTCACGGGCGCCATCAGCTCGATCTTCACCAAGACTTCCTGGATCGCGGCCGACTCCCCGACGATGCCGGTGCGCTCCTGCAGGCGGCGCCGCTCGATCAGCCTTCGCACGGTGCCGACCCCTTCCACGGGATCAACGGGCTTCCCCATCCACGCCGTCAGGCCGAGGTGCCGTGCGAGGCCGGGTGCGTCGGGCTCCGTCGCCTCAACCAGACCCAGGGTCGAGATCGAGCGATCACGCGCGAGAGCGAGGATGTGACTGGCCACGGTCTCGTGTAGTGCGCCGGTTAGGACCACGCAGTCTGGGGTCCTGCGCTCCACGGCCTGGCGCAGGTCGTCGAGGGTGGACGTCAGCGTCGTTTCAAACCCGGCCTGTTCGAGTTGCGCGTTCAGCCGGACGGCGGGCTCGAGATCGTCGGTAGTGATGAGGATCCGGTCGGCCATCAGTGTTCCGTGCGCGCGCCGGTCAGGAGCTCGACGGCGTGCGGGAGAAGGGGGCCGAGAGTGGCCAGGCCATCGCGCACCCCGGCAGGCGAGCCCGGCAGGTTGACGATCAACGTATGCCCGCGCGCGCCAGCGGTGCCGCGGGACAGCCATGCGCGCGGGACCTTCGTCGCGGCCCTGACCCGTAGCGCCTCCGCCAAGCCCGGGGCGGAGCGCTCGAGCACCGCTTGGGTCGCCTCCGGCGTGACGTCCCGCGGCGCGAGCCCGGTACCCCCGGTGGTCAGGATAACGTCCACCTCCCCCGAATCCGCCCAGCGTACGAGCTTGCCAGCGATCCGATCAACCTCGTCGGGCACGACGCTCCGCACCGCCACCGCAAACCCCCGAGCGCCCGCCCAGGCGGTGATCAGGTCCCCCGAGCGGTCCAGACGCTGCCCGAGCGCGCCAAGGTCGGAAATCGTGAGCACCCCCACCCGAATCACGCGCGGCTACGCGCTGGCTCGGCGCGTCCGGTGAGGAACGAACGGCAATTTCACGAGCTCCGCCGGAGTCCGGGTGCCGCGCACATCGATCTCCACCGCCGTGCCCGGCTTCGCGCGCTCGATCGGCACGTACGCGAGCCCCACCGCACAGTTCGCGGTAGGCGTGACCGTTCCGCTGCGCACGACGTCGACCTGGGCGCCGTCCACGTACACGGCGTAGCCGGGCCGAGCCACGACGCGGGGGGTGAGGACCCGAAAGCCCACCAGCCGCCGCTTCGCACCGGCGAGCTTCTGCCGGCGCAGGGCTTCCCGACCCACAAACTCGGCACCCTTGTCGAGCTTCACGATCCACCCCAGTCCCGCCTCATATGGCGTCGTCGTCGCGTCGATGTCCTGCCCATACAGGGGATACGCGGCTTCGAGCCGCAGAGTGTCGCGTGCACCCAGACCACACGGCACGGCGCGGCCTTCGCCCGCCACCGCGTGCCACACCTTCTCGGCGTCCTCGCCCCGGCAGTACAACTCAAAGCCGTCTTCCCCCGTGTACCCGGTGCGCGATACGAAGCACTGGACGCCCGCGAGCGTGCCGCTCGCGAAGTGGTAGTAGGCGATTTGGGAGAGGGGCAGCGGCGTAAGCGGCGCGAGCAACGCCTCCGCCTTAGGCCCCTGGACCGCGATCAGCGCCGTGTCATCCGAGACGTCGCGCAAACGGGCGTTGGCGCCGGGCTTATGCGCCACGACGTGCTCCCAGTCCTTTGCGATGTTCGCCGCGTTCACGACGATCATTAACCGGTCATCGAAGCGGTAGACAACGCAATCGTCGACGAACGTGCCCTCATCGGTGAGGAGCGCAGAGTACTGCGCCTGCCCCGGAGCAAGAGCGCCTACGTCGTTCGACGTGATTCGCTGGACCAACGCCGCCCGGTCAGGCCCCGTAACCTCGAACTCCCCCATGTGGGAGATGTCGAAGACTCCCACGCCTTCGCGCACGGCCTTATGCTCGGCGACGATCCCACCCTTGTAGTGGACGGGCATTTCATACCCGCCAAATGGGACCATCTTCGCGCCGAGACGCACGTGCACGTCGTGCAGCGGGGTGCGCTTCAGGTGATCGGTGCTCATTGCCCTCCCAGTCAAGTCATCCAAGCAAGAACGCGAGCAGTGCCTTCTGTACGTGGAGGCGATTCTCCGCCTGATCCCACACGCGCGACTGCGGACCGTCAATGACCTCGGCTGACACCTCCTCCCCGCGATGTGCGGGGAGGCAGTGCAGGAAGATGGCGTCCCGATCGGCGAGCGCCATCAACGCGCGGTCGACCGTGTAGCCGCTGAACGCGTTGCGCCGCGCCTCGGCTTCGTCTTCCTGGCCCATCGACGCCCACACGTCGGTATTGACGACGTGCGCGCCCGCGACCGCCTCCTCGGGGACATGCGTCGCGGTCACACACGCCCCCGCGGCACGAGCGTGCTCGAACATCCCGCGGTCGGGCTCGAAGCCGGCCGGGCATGCGAGTCGCAGCTCAAAGCCGAGCACCGCGGCGGCCTCGATCCAGGTGTTCGCCATGTTGTTGCCGTCGCCGACCCACGCCACGCGCTTCCCCTCCCACGTCCCCAGCGCCTCGCGAATGGTCAGGAGATCGGCGAGGATCTGGCAGGGGTGGAGCAGGTCGCTCAGCCCGTTGATCACCGGCACGCTGGCGCAACGGGCCAGCTCCTCCACCTCGGCGTGCGCGTACGTGCGAATGAGGATGCCATTCACGTAGCGGGACAGCACGCGGGCCGTGTCCCGCGTGGGCTCCCCACGCCCGAGCTGGATGTCGCGCGCTGAGAGAAACAGGGCCTGGCCCCCGAGTTGATAGGTGCCAACCTCGAAGGACACCCGCGTGCGGGTGCTCGACTTGGCGAAAATCATGGCCAGCGTCTTCCCCGCGAGGGGAGCCTCGCGGTAGGCGCCCCCCTTCATCCGTCCGGCGAGCTCCATGAGATACACGATCTCGTCACGACGGAGGTCGCCGATGGCAAGAAAGTCCCGTTTGGCCATGGATTCCCGGCGGTCGGTCAAAATGACAGTCCCTGGGGGATTCTACCCGCCTCAGGAGCCTATGACAAGATCAGCCTAGCAGGCAGCGTGCTAGAGGATGTAGCGGCGGAGGTCCTCGTCGCCCGCGATTTTGGCCAGGCGCTCACGCACCGCCGCGGCGTCGATCACGATGTGCTTGATGGGATAGTCGGGAAGCGCGAACAGGACGTCCTCAAGGAGGGTCGTGAGGACGGTGTGGAGGCGGCGCGCGCCGATGTTCTCGAGCTGCTCGTTCACCTTCGCCGCGATCCGGGCCACCTCGGCGACGCCGTCGGCCGTGAACTCGAGGGTCGCCCCTTCGGCGGCGCACAGGGCGGCGTACTGCTTGGTGAGCGCGTTCTCGGGCTCGGTCATGATACGCACGAAATCCGCTTCGGCGAGGGGCGAAAGCTCGACCCGGATCGGAAACCGGCCCTGGAGCTCGGGGATCAAGTCCGACGGCTTCGAGACGTGGAACGCGCCGGCCGCGATGAAGAGGATGTGATCGGTGCGCACGTAGCCGTAGCGCGTCTGGACTGTCGAGCCTTCGACGATCGGCAGGAGGTCGCGCTGCACGCCTTCCCGCGAGACATCGGGGCCGACGGTCCCCCGCTCGCCCGCGATCTTGTCGATCTCGTCGATAAAGATGACGCCGTGGTTCTCGACCCGATCGAGCGCCTCACTCACGACGTCGTCCATGTCGACCAGCTTCTTCAGCTCCTCGTCGATCAGAATGCGACGCGCCTCGTGGAGGTGGACCGTCCGCCGCTTCTTCCGTTTGGGCAGCAGCTCCTGGAGCATTTCGGTGAAGTTGACGTCGGGACCCTCCATGCCTGGCGGCGGCTGCATCATTTCGAGCGACGGGAAGTTCTGCTGCTGCACCTCGATCTCGACGTCCCGCTCCTCGAGCTTCCCGTCCTTCAACTGTTGCCGCAGCTTGTCGCGCGTGCGACGCCGCCGCTCCTGCGCCTCGGTGTCCGCCTCCACGGCCTTCGGCGTGACGTCGCCCTTCGAGGACACGACGAACAGGGCCCGGCTCTCGGCCCCTTCCCGGCCGGGCTCGCTCGCCTTCGGCCCGGGTGCGCCCGTCGCGGGCGGCGAAGGCGGCAGGAGGATGTCGAGCAGCCGCTCCTCGGCCCGCGCCTCGGCATCGGGGTACACGTCGTCCTCTCGCTCGGTCCGCACCATGTTGATCGCGACGTCGACGAGCTCGCGGATCATCGACTCGACGTCGCGCCCGACGTAGCCGACCTCGGTGAACTTGGATGCTTCGACCTTGAGAAAAGGCGCCCCGGCGAGCCGCGCGAGGCGCCGGGCGATCTCGGTCTTTCCGACGCCTGTCGGGCCGATCATGATGATGTTGTTCGGGAGGATCTCGTCGCGGATGTCGTCAGGCGCCTGCGCCCGGCGCCAGCGGTTGCGGACGGCGATCGCGACGGCCTTCTTCGCCGTCTCCTGTCCCACGATGTAGCGGTCGAGCTCGGCCACGATCCGCCGCGGGGGCAGCTCCTCGAGCCAGGGGAGCTGTTCCTCGGCCGGCCGCTCGCCGCCCGTCACCGGTTCGTCGGGGGTCCGGGTGGGCTCGGCCATCAGAGCTCGAGGACGGTGATGTGGGTGTTCGTGTACACGCAGATCTCGGACGCGATCTCGAGCGCCTGCTGGACAATCTCCCGCGCGGAAAGGGACGACGCGCGCAGCAACGCCCGCGCGGCGGCGAGCGCATAGCTGCCGCCCGACCCGATGGCCAGCACGCCGTCGTCGGGCTCGATCAGCTCTCCCGAACCGCTGATCACATACCCGTGCTCCCGGTCCGCCACGACGAGCAGCGCCTCGAGCCGACGGAGTACGCGGTCCGACCGCCAGTCCTTGGCGAGCTCAACCGCCGCCCGGGGGAGATTGAGGGGGTAGCGCTCGAGCTTTTCCTCGAACTTCTCAAACAGGGTGAAGGCGTCCGCCGCGGCGCCGGCAAACCCCGCGAGAATCTTCCCACCCTTCAGCGTGCGCACCTTGTTCGCGTTCGCCTTCATGATCGTGTCGCCCACCGTGACCTGGCCGTCACCGCCAAGCGCCACGTGGCTGTCCCGGCGGACACAGAGAATCGTTGTACTGCGGATCGGGGAGCCTGTCACGCAGGTCTTTCTCTCATGCTCTCGGATGGGCGTCGTGATAGACCCGCTTCAGGCGCTCGACGGACGTATGAGTATACACCTGCGTGGTACTGAGCGAGGCGTGCCCGAGCAGCTCCTGCACGGCTCGCAGGTCCGCCCCGGCGTCGAGCAGGTGGGTCGCGAAGGAGTGACGGAGCGCGTGCACGTGCAGCTCGCGTGCTCGGGCGAGCCCCCGGAACAACCCCTTCACCGCGAGCTGCACGCCCCGCGCGCTCAGGCGCCGGCCTCGCTGGTTCAGGAATACCGCACCGTCCGCGCGCGACGCGAAACGGGCGTCGCGGATCCGATAGTACCGCCGGAGCGCCGCTCCCGCGTGCTGCCCGAGGGGCACGATGCGCTCCTTGCGGCCCTTGCCCCGGACCTTGACCTGATCGGACACGAGGTCGATGTCCTCGGTGTTCAGTCCGGCGAGCTCCGAAAGGCGGATACCCGTCGAGTAGAACACTTCGAGCATCGCGAGGTCGCGCACGGGCTGAAAGTCCCCGGCCGCGGCGGCGGTGGTGGCCTGCTCAAAGGCGAGCTCGACCTCCGCGCGTTCGAGGTGCGTGGGCAGCGTGCGGCCGAGCTTCGGGGTGCGGGTGGCCTTGGCCGGATTCCCGATGTTCTCGCTCAGCCCGAGGAACCGATAGAACGTGCGCACCGCCGACAGCCCTCGGGCCGCGGAACGCTTGCTCAACCCCCGCCCCTGCAATGCGCCGAGGAAGGCCCGCACCGCCGTGCGATCCACCTGGGCCCACGTCCACCGCCCGCCGTAGTAGCCGTCCAAGAACGCCGCGAGCGCGCCCACGTCCCGGGCGTAGGCTCGCACGGTGTGGGGCGAGTCGTTGCGCTCCTTCTCGAGAAAGGCGACGAACCGCTTGAGCTCAGGGGCCGTCACGCAGGCACGGTCCGCTCGAGCGGCGCGGCGAACGCGTCAATCGCCGCCAACGCCCGCTCCACCAGCTGCCGCCGCCGCTCGCCCTTGTCCCTGCATGGGCTTTCGAGCGGCTCGAGCAGCCCGAAATTCGCGTTCATCGGCTGAAAGTGCTCGGGCTCGGCCTCCCGCAAGTACCGGTACAGCGCTCCGAGCATGGTCGTGGGCGGAGGTACGACGGGATCCTCGCCGTCGAGCAGGCGGGCGAGGTTCAGCCCGGCGAGCAAGCCGCTCGCAGCGGACTCCGTGTACCCCTCGACCCCCGTGATCTGGCCCGCGAACAGCAGGCGCGGGTCGTCGCGGGCCGCGAGATGCGCGGTCAGTGCACGCGGCGCGTTCACATACGCGTTGCGGTGGATGCTCCCGAAGCGCAGGAATTCGGCTTGGGCGAGCCCGGGCACCGTGCGGAACACACGCTGCTGCTCGGGGATCCGCAGGCGCGTCTGAAACCCCACGAGGTTCCACATTTGCGCCGCCCGATCCTCCTGGCGCAGCTGGAGGACGGCGTGGGGCTCGCGCCCGGTGCGCGGATCGGCGAGACCGACGGGCTTCATCGGCCCGAACCGCAGCACGTCGCGACCCCGGCGCGCCATCTCTTCAACGGGCAGGCATCCCTCGAAATACGGCGTCTCGTCGAACGTGTGGTGCGGCTCAAAGGGATCGGCCGCGCCAAGCGCCGCCCAGAACGTGTCGTACTCGGCCGAAGTGAACGGCGCGTTCAGGTAGTCCTGCCCCCCGCCCTTCCCGTAGCGAGAAGCTCGGTAGAGCAGCGACAGGTCGAGCGACTCGGCGGCGACGATCGGCGCAATGGCGTCGAAAAAGGCGAGGGCTTGAGCGCCCAGGCGTCGCGCAATCGCTTCGCTCAGCCCCTCGGACGTCAGCGGCCCGGTCGCGATGACGGCGGGCGAGGGGAGCTCGCGAACCTCGGCCCGGACCACGCGGATCCGGGGATGGCCCCCCACCTTTGCTTCGACCGTCGCGGCAAACACCGCGCGGTCGACGGCCAGGGCCGCGCCCCCGGGGACCCTGGCCTCCCGCGCGGCGGCGAGCACGAGGCTGCCGAGCCGGTCCATCTCGGCCTTCAGCAGCCCATGCGCGTTGGTCAGCTCTTCGGACTTGAAGGAGTTGCTGCAGACGAGCTCAGCCAGCCGGTCGGTCTGGTGCGCGGGCGTCATGCGCACCGGCCGCATCTCATACAGCGTGACGGTTACACCGCGGTTCGCGAGCGCCCAGGCGGCCTCGCATCCCGCGAGCCCGCCGCCCACGACTACGGCGTTCAGCTCGCCACCGATTCGGCGGGAGTCCCCTCGGTGAGTGGCACCTCGTGCGCGCACTTGAGACACTTGCGGTAGGCGCCCAACGCCTTGGTCTGGCGCTGTTCCATCCCTACGAAGCCGCAGCTCGGACATGGCACGGCCACGGGTCGGTTCCACACGGAGAAGTCACACTCGGGGTAGCGCAGGCATCCGAAGAAGTTGCGCCCGCGCCGGGTCCGCCGCTCGGCCAGGTCCCCGACTCCGCACTTCGGGCACTTGATACCCAGGGGCACCGGTCGCGTGTGTTTGCAGGCGGGATAGCGTGTACACGCCAGAAACTCCCCGTAGCGGCCGGTCTTGATGACCATCGGCGCCGCGCACTCCTTGCACACCTCGTCCGTGGGCCGGTCAGGGACCTTGTCGCGCCTGAGCGGCTTCGTGAACCGGCATTCGGGGTAGCGGGCGCACGCGATGAACGGCCCGAACCGACCGCTCTTCACGACGAGCTCGCCGCCGCAATTCGGGCACTTGTCCCCTTCGAGGGCGGACAGGTCGTGCGTCTCGCGAATCAGCTGCTGCAGATCGACCGCGGCGAGCGCCTGGGAGAACGGCGTCCAGAAGTCCCCGAGCACTTGTTGCCAGCCGAGGTCGCCTTCCTCGATCTTGTCGAGCTCGGTCTCCATTTGCGCCGTGAACCCGACGTCGAACGTGTTCGGGAACAGCCGCACCATGATTCGGCACACGGTCTCGCCCAGATCGGTCGGCGTGAACCGCCGGTCCTTGGTCGTCACGTACATCCGCGCCTGCAGCGTGGAGATGATGGTGGCGTAGGTCGAGGGCCGGCCGATACCCAGCCGCTCGAGCTCCTTCACGAGACTCGCCTCGCTGAAGCGGGGCGGCGGCTCCGTGAAATGCTGGCTCGGCGTGACCTTGTGAACGACCACCTGGTCCCCGGCGGCGAGCGCCGGTATCGGGGCGAGGTCGTCCAGGCTCTTGCCTTCCTCGGGCTCGTGCGCCTCCTGGTAGAGGCGGTGGTAACCGTCGAACACGACCCGGGACCCCGTAGCCCGGAAGAGGTAGCGGCCGAGATCGAAATCGACCGTCGTCGTCTCGTAGACCGCGGGGTTCATCTGCGACGCGACGAATCGCCGCCAGATCAACTGATAGAGCTTGAAGAGATCGGCTTCGAGGTGCGCGCGCACGTCCTCCGGCCGGCGCAAGACGTCGGTCGGCCGGATCGCTTCGTGCGCATCCTGGACGCGGGAGCCGCGCGAGCCGCCGAACACGTTCGGGGCCGCAGGCAGATACCGCGCGTCAAACTCCGTGCCGATGAACGCACGGGCCTGCGCGAGCGCCGAGTCGGCGACGCGCGTCGAGTCCGTGCGCATGTAGCTGATCAAACCCACCGGGCCGTCGGCGCCGACGTCCTGGCCTTCGTAGAGCGCCTGCGCGGCGCGCATCGTGCGCTTGGCGGAGAAGCCGAGCTGCTTCGCCGCCTCCTGCTGGAGTGTGCTCGTCGTGAAGGGCGCCGAGGGGCGCTTCTTGCGCTCCTTGCGCGTGACCTCGGCGACGACAAAGGGTCGCCCGAGGGCTTCCGCCGCGATCTCGTGGGCCGTGGCGGCGTCTTTGATCTCGGGTTTGTGACCGTCGAGCTTGTGGAGGCGCGCCTGGAACGGCTGGCCATCCTTCTCGAGGTCCGCCTCAATCGTCCAGTACTCCTGCGGGACGAACTTCCGGATCGCGTCTTCCCGCTCGACGATGAGCCGGAGCGCGACGGTCTGCACGCGGCCGGCCGACAACCCTGTCTTCAAGCTCTTCCAGAGGAGGGGCGAGGCCTTGTAGCCCACCAGCCGGTCGAGAATGCGCCGCGCCTGCTGGGCGTCGACCTTGCGCTGGTCGATCTCCCCGGGGGAGGCGAGGGCTTCGGCGACCGCTTCGCGGGTGATCTCGTGGAACAGGACGCGGCGCACCTTGCCGCCGTTCCCGAGCTGTTCGGCGAGGTGCCAGGCGATGGCCTCGCCTTCGCGATCCGGATCGGTGGCGATCAGAACCCGGTCGGAGGCTTTCGCGGCCTTCTTGATCTCCGAGAGGGTCTTCGCCTTGCCCTTGATCGTGACGTACTTCGGCGTAAACCCCTTGTCGACGTCCACGCCGAGCTCACGTTGGGGCAAGTCCCGCACGTGCCCGACGGTCGCCTTGACCGTGTAGCCCTGGCCGAGGTACTTGCCGATCGTCTTCGCTTTCGTCGGGGATTCCACGACGACGAGCGCGCCCCCGCCGTTGGCACGGCTCGCACCGTTCCCGG
>DATNIM010000067.1:0-3267 GCA_035604455.1 Gemmatimonadales bacterium | reverse complement strand
TGCTCGTGCACCAGGGCCGCCTCGCCCCAAACCCCGAGTCCCAGGTTCCACTTCCCGTCGAGCCCAAAGCGATCTTCGGGGACGCTCCCTTCCGGAACGCCGAGCTCCGCTTGCCGATGGTGATACGTGACCCCGACCTCTCCCCTGGGAACGGGCGTTTGCATCCTCCCTCCGAACTCCACTGTCTTGTCCACGGTGGGCGTCGTCTCCCATCCGGTCGGCTCGGAATTTCCGTACAACGCCCACCCCCAGATGTTGGCGTTATTGGGGAATGAGTACCGGGCGAGCACGCCTTTGACGCCCTCGGTGAGCTGCAGCGGGTCGCGCGGGTCGACGCGGTCGAACCACATCAGCGGTCGAAAGAGCGTGGCTGATCCGAAATTGATCCGCTGCAGGCCGATGCGCGCTTCGAACGTGTTCGTGGCGAGGCGTAGCCACCCGCGGTATAACTCCGCCCCTTCTTCGTATTGCGCCGCTGCTCCACGCCCATACCCGCCCGTCGCATAGCCGTTCGCCGACAAATCAAGCTGTGCTGCGATGTTGCCTCGCAACGAGTCGCTGATCTCGAGCTCCGGGATGTATCGCAAACCGATCCCAGATATGACGGCCGTGTCCGGCTTCGACAACAGCCAACCAGACGCCTGGCCACTCACGGCAAGGGTTTGCGCCCACAGCGTCGTTTGCATCGAGATGAGGAGCGGGGCAATCACGGGAAGCGTACGAACGAGCACGGACTTCGTGAGAAGAACTTGAAGGGCGCAAGCGACCGCGCGGCTCAGGTTCGAGGCACCCTCCTTACGTCTAATGCCGGTGGGTCCGTGCAAACTGGCGGCCAGACTCCCAAGCCTATGGCAAGCGCCAGATGTCAAACACCCCGCTTGTCGCGTGACTGTTTGAGTCCCCCTCGGGGAGCGCGATGCGCCCGTCCGCCACTATCGGGCTGTTCCAATGCCCCGTTCCGCAGGCGAGGTCGGTGATGAGCGCACCCGTGACGGCCTGATAAACGCGGAGCCCGCCATTGCCGGGGTCGTAGACAAAGAGCAGGCTGTCGGCTACGACGGGGCTCGTGCCTTGGTTCGCGTTCCTCCAAGCCTGCTGCAACTGGCCGCCTGAGTACTGCCACGCAGTCGTGGCACCCCCGTCCGCAGCGAAGACCCACGTAGACCCCCCTCGCCACAAGGCAGGAGAGCTGAAGAGCTTGTTCCCGGATGGGGTGGAAGCCACCTGCTGCTCCCCGCCCAGGTGCGGAGCCGTGCCGCCCATAGAGCCCCAGGCGAGCACCCGAAACAATCCGTCCTTCCCGCCCTGCGCCAGGAGGCCGCCGCCGAGCAGCACGGGCGACGTCGAACCCAGGTCGGTATCGGTCGAATTGAGCGATCCCGTGTTCGTCGGCGTGTAATTCCCGAGTAGCCCGGCTCCGAGCGAGTCGACCTCGAGCACGGCGTCGCCCCAATTCGTGGCGCCGTCCCACGTGCCATTGCCCGTGGCGACATAGATGTTGCCGGTCGAGGAATCGATCACCGCGCCCCCGCGCCCCCACATGGCGGAACCGGACTGCGGGCATGAGAACGGGGCGATGAGCCCAGCTCGGTTGCTGCAGAGTGAGTTCCAGACCGAAAGGAGATTGCCGCTCGCGGCGTCGAGGATCGCGACATGCCCCTGATAAGGGGGGGCGTCGCCGATATACCCGCCCGTCGTGGCAATCACGCGACCGTGGAAGTAGTTCAAGGACGAAGCGATCTTCTCACGAGTTGGGAGGAGGGTAATCGCCGTGCTCCAGACCACGCTGCCATCGGCAACGGCAAGCTTCCGAATATTGCCGTCGGGGGTCGCCGCGTAGATGTACTGCCGGTTCGGATCCGCCACTGGCGTGGCCGTCGTGATTTGCGCCGATCCAGCTAGCGAGGCGTACGTCGGGGGCGTGTAGCGCCACAGCACGGCGCCGGTGTTGGCGTCGATGGCGAGCGTCTTGCCATAGGTCGTCGTGAGGAAGAAGACATCGTGCGTGCTGTCGTTCACGACGACGCCGTGCAGGTAGATGGCCGACGCGTCGACGGTCCCATCGATCGCGACCTGTTGGCGCTCAAGCGAATCCACGTTGCTGGCCGTGATGCCGGCCGACGCCGTGGAGGCGCTCGAGCGGCCTACATCCCAGCCGAACCGCGTCCAGTCGGTAGCGCTCATTCCACGCCCCCCGTCGGAGGTCTGCACGGTCGCGGTCGGTGTGGACGAGCAGGCGGCGAGCATCAGCCCTGCCGCAAGCACCAATTTACGAATGACAAGCTTCCACGCGGGTTGCGGCATGGCGCGTTCCCGGGCCGGGGCCTCCTGAAGGGACACAGGTCTACTGCGACGGGTTGGCATCAGGCATGTTGTTGGTTCGTCGGGTCGGTCCCGAACCCCAATCCGACTTTGGAGGTTTCGTATGTGCCGCAACATCAAGACCCTTGCGAACTTCGCACCGCCCGCGACCGACGACGAGATCCGCGCGTCGGCGCTGCAGTTCGTCCGAAAGCTGAGTGGGTCGACCCGTCCGTCACGAGCCAACGAAGCGGCGTTCGCTGCCGCCGTGGACGAAGTGACGGCGGCTGCCACCCGCCTTGTCCGGTCCCTGACCACTACCGCTCCCGCCCGTAATCGCGAGGAGGAAGCGCGAAAGGCCCGGGAGCGTGCCGCGCGGCGGTTCGGATAGTACCGCAGGCTCTACTCCCGATCGTCAAACCGCCTGCCGCGAGTCCCGGGCTCGCGTTAGCCCTCGCGCTGTTCGATCAACGCCCGAACTCCGGGTGAACGCGCGCAGACATCTCAGCCAGCCCAAGATGTATCCATTGCGGAACGGGCCGCAATTGGGTCCAGCCGCAAGCTGAAACATGGGGAACGATAGCCGGCTTTCTCGAAACGCCTACCCACCCCCTCCAGTCCTCACCGGACTGCTGCGAGGTCGCGATCGCTGCGCGGCCTGGACCCTCGGATAATACCGGACCAAAGAGTCCGTAAATAGGCCCTCCCGTCCTTGACAAGCGGAACCGGTGTTATGACCCTTCTTCCTGAACGATGCCTCGCGACCCAGCGGCTATGCTGTACTCGAGCGCGTGTGGCTATGCGATTCGCGCTCTCACGTTCCTCGCCGAGCGACCGCGCGGCGAATTCTCGCAGGTGCGGGACATCGCGATCGGCGAGGATATCCCCGCACCGTTTCTCGGCAAGATCCTCCCCGACCTGGTCCGGGCAGGCCTGCTGCGCTCCTCCAAGGGACCGCACGGCGGG
>DATNIM010000066.1:0-5220 GCA_035604455.1 Gemmatimonadales bacterium | reverse complement strand
AAGCAGTGTCAAGATTGCGTAAAGGAAGCGGCCCATTAGAGCGGCCACATGTCAGAACCGGTTGCTGGAGAGTTAACCGGATCGATCCCTATGTTACTCGGATTGTCGTTGATCGCGATCCGGAAGATATCCGGCACGCGGTCACTATCGCTGAGGGTCCCCAGCATGTCGCTGATCGAAACCCCGCCCAGGAACGGCACGGCGCACATGATCGCTTCCTTGCGCTCGTACTCCGCGGAGATCTGCCGGAAGCTGGTGATGCGCTGGCCCAGGTTCTGACTGACCCCATCGGCGGAGATCGCCGTCAGGCGCGCGTACTTGGCCGCGAGCGCGAGGGCGCACATGGAGGTGGCTCCCCACGTGTTCCCGCGCACTGTGTAAGCCCAGACGATCTCCTCATCCTGCAGCTCCCAGCTGGAGCTGTCAGTGTCGCCGAGATTGAACCGGATCTGGTCCTTGGTGCTGGTCGCCAGGTCCGCGGGGGTGTACGAGGTGGTCATATTTGCCTCGGGGCTGATATTTGCTGTACAGCACATATAGTAACCCCCTCGGCCTTTCGGCAGAGGGGGTTCGACTAGGACGACGTGCGCTTCGCTAGCGGGCCGCCCATGTCTTCAGCGGAGAGGGAAGGGCCCTTGCGATGAGGCCGGACCCGCCGCCGATTACGAGCTGACCGTACCGCGGCCCGAGCTAACGATAGTGTTCGTCGCGACGCAGGTGAACAGTGCCGCATACAGGGTCGTGAGGACCACCTTGGCTCCGGCAGCGCCCCCGTCGATGGCGACGCCGGACGCGTGTGGGTAGACCCAGGCGTTATGTCCGCCGCTGTTGATCACGAGACAGGATTGTCCGACGGCGAGGGCCGGCAGGGTGACGCTGTCGCCTGTGTTGGCGGTGACGCTGATCTGGTTCACCTGGCCGGTAAGCGGGGTGCCCCCGATCAGGGTCTGGGTCGTCGAGGCCGTGACGCCAACATCGTTGGCCGGCGTCTCGATCGTGGACAGGGTGAGGCCGTTCAGACTTGCGAGGCCCGAAGACGAGATCGTGGTGAAAGCCCCGGTATTCGGCGTGGTCGCGCCGACGGTGCCATTGAAGACACCCGCGGAGACCCCGAAAGCTGCCTCGTTCCACACCGGGTAGACGCCGGTAGCATCGAGCGAGCCCACCAAGAGCATGAACGCGCCGCTGGCGAGTGAAATGCCGGTATCGCCGGCGGTCAGGCCGCCCGTCGCACTAGCGAACTGCACCTTCTGCGCGTACGGCACTGGGATGGTGGCGCCCTCCGCTGAGTACAGCGTCATGGCGTTGGCGCCCTGGTTCCAGACCATGGCGAGGCGGCCGAGCTGCCAGGGCGCCATCTTGCCGGTCCCCGACGCGCCGACGGTCGTAAAGATGCCGGCCATGTCATTGAAACCTACCGCGTTCGCGATGCCAACGGCACCGGCGGTGATCGCTGCCTTGAGGCCGACGAGCAAACGACGGACCTTGATCCCGCCGTTGAAATACTGCATCACTGAGGACATCATGGTCCGTACTCCGATTTCGAGGCTTACGCCTCAGCTGTTGATCCTTGTCGTTGAAGCGCCTTCAACGCTTTGGCCGCTCGCGCCGCGGCAAACGCATCTGGTTTCGGCCGGTTCAGATCCAGGTCCCGACGCTCCTCCGCGGCATCGTGCGCGGCGTGGTGGGGCGCGGTCTGGGCCTGCTCCATGTATTCGGCGGCCAGGCTGTCTACCTCCGCCTCAGATTGGAAGTAGCGGATGACGCCGGTGCTCGCCATGGCCATCCGGTTAGGGAGAGGCCACGCAGAGGTAACGTCGCCGGGGATGAGAGTGCCTGGCTGAAGGTTTTCGCCCTCACGCCAGCCGCCCGCGCGCAGCAGCATCGGCTTCAGGAGTACTCCTCCCCAGAGCCCCAGCACGCCGTCCGGTCGTTTGGCCAGCGCGTAGGGCGAGGTCGCGAACAGCGAGGGCCGGCTATTAGCTGGCGGTCGCGTTGCTGAAGAAGTATCCGAGGTCGGACCCGGTGACTTTGTGAGCGTAGGCATATTGGCCCTCGATGCGTTCTGTGGTACCGCTTGAGGTCACGCCGAGGTGGGGCATCGGGTACCGGAAGGTGGCCACACCCAGGTTATTGAGCCCGGTCAGGCGGGACCACACGAAAGTGAACCCGGCCGAATGGGCCATCAAGCTCGGAGCTGGGGCCGCGTAGCTCAGCAACGCGTGGTTACCCAGGATGAAGGCGGTCGTAACAGCTTCGCCTTCCTGCGAGGTCGCCTGGACCGACTTGGCGATCAGGAGACGATCCACTTCGAAGAGCCGCGCCAGCATGCCGCTGGTGATGCTGTCCGAGCTGGTGTACTTGAAGCGGTCGACCACGAGCGGGTGGCGCTTCAAGCTCTCGTAGACCGAGAAGCCGATCGTGAACGTGTTCGGCAGGTACCCCGTGTTGCCCAGCAGGGTCTTGCGGGCGTTGGAGACGTCGGTGATCGGATCGGAGTTGGCAGGATCGTCCCACTGGGTGAAGTTGGTGCCGCCAACGAAGTCGGTGCCCCAAACGCCCGTGGTGAAGAACTGCGTCCCCCACTGGACCTCACGCTCGACCAGGAGGCCGTTCATGACGAAATTCGTCGCGGCCTGGTCGATGTTGATCCCCGGATCGCTGTTCGCCTTGATGTCCGGCAATAGGTCGAACGCCCAGCGCCACGTTTCCGTGTTGTAGCTGTCGTTCGAGATATTGAAGCCACCGCGAGGCGCTTCCTGGCCGAACGGGCTGATACGCCCACCGCGCCGCAGGAACGCATCCTTGGCGAACTTGTAGTACTTGTCGCTCTTGTGCTCCACGGGCACGACCGGGAAGACCTGGTCGGACACGAAATTGGAGGCGTCCTGCATGTACGCCAGGCTGAAGTTCGTCAGCGCTGCGTCAATATGGACGTCACGTACATCAGGTTGATACGGCATGTGACCGGTCCTCGTCTTGCGCCAGCACTATGCCAGCTGCGTGGTTACGAGACGGGGGTCGGGTCCTCGTCAGAAAAGGTGCGGGGGAAGCCCCCCGCGGGGTGTTACGTCGAGACCGCGATATGGCCGGCCGAAGCCCACAACCCGGCAGCGAGGCCGAAGTAGAAAGCCCGGAAAGCGTTGGTCACGATATTGGCGGTCGCTGTGGCAACAGCGTCGATGGTATCGGTACCCTGACCGTAGACGTCCAAGGTACCCGAGCCATCGTTGATCACGACACAGATGGCGCCCGGGAGAGCTGGGGGCAGCAGCACACTGTCGCCATTGGCGGCGGTAGTGATGTGGCTGATCCCGTAACCCAACTGGAAGGCGGCTGCCTTAGAGCCGCCGGAGGTAGCCGTGATACCGTTCACCACCGAGAGGGTCACTTCGCCCGTCGCGGTGTTCGGATAAATGAACATCGTGAAGACGTCATTCGCCGAATTGGCGGGAACCCGGACTTCGCCAACCGGGACGTATCCCTGTTCGTCGATCCAGGGAATGAAGCGCCCGCTGGCGTCGGTCATCACCAGCTGACCGACGACTAGCGCCGCGCCCGCGATGGCCTTGACCTCGCCGATGTCGTACAGAACGCAGGGGTCACCGAGCTGCGGCTTATTGCCGAGCACCTTGACGCCCGCGGTTCCAATCGCCGATACGAGGGTGGCGCCGGCCAGCGACGCGCTCGAAGAGCCCGTACCGGTAAACGCAGCGATCGTGACCGCCTGGAATTGCGCGGAGGCGAAGCCACCGACGCCCAGAGGCCCGTGATTGGCGGCGACGCTCGTGGTGCCGGAGAAGTCCGCGGTAGCGAGGATGCCGCTGCCCGACTTAACCGTTTCGCCGAAATAGGGAGTGATGTTGGTGGTCATCGATCTTCTCCGATGGAAGGTCTAAGGACGCTGCGCCGAGATTAACCCTGGCGCGAGCGCCGATCGTTCTCGTATTCCTGGTAGAGGTCCGGCTGCTCGCCGCAGACCTGCGTAAAGGCCTTCGCGAAGGACAGCTTGCCCTCACTCTTGGAGACGCGCTCTTTCGCGATCGCGTTCATCTTTTCGAGGGCCGTGCTACCATCGCCGGTGCCCTGGCCGTCCGCGCCCAGTTCGGCGCCCCAAACCTGCGACTTCACCAGCAGCGCGTTCTTGGCGCCGAGGCGCTTCGAGATGCTGGCGGCGAGCGCGGGATCGAGAGCATGCAGCTTCTGGAGGTCGGTCGCAAACGCGGCCGGCTCCCCGATGTCAGCAGCTTGCTTGGTGAAAACGGTGACGTCGCGCTCGCCCTTGAGGAGCGTGACCTGCGACTGAAGATCGGTTAGGGTCTTCAGGATGATCGCGCCACCCGGGACGCCTTTGAGCATCTTTGCCATGTCGTCGCCATCCTCATCGCCGTTCCCACTAGCGGGCGCCGGCTTGTCCTTGCCCTTGCCGCCGCTCTTGCCGAAGACGAGCTTATTGCCCTTCCCCAGCTCGATCGCCGTGGCTTCCACGGTCGTATCGATGGCGGTGTCGAATTCTCCGGCCCCCTTCTGATAGGCGGCCTCGAACAGCTCCTGCATACGCGGCCCAGTCACGCCCTTGCGGATGGCGCCGGTCTCGTCGATGAGGGCCTTGTACAGGTCCATGAAGACGGGCTGCAGCGGATGGGTCTCGTCGACCGGTTCCGTACCCTTGACGACCGGCTCGGGCACTGGGGTGATTTCGATCTCCCCGCCGAGCATCTCGTTAAGGTCGGCCTTCGTGAAAGTCTCGCCCGCTTCGATCGCGGCGCGGACGCCGGCGAGCTGCTTCTTCACTTCGACGAACTGCTCGGCGTCAAAGACGCCTTCCAGGGACTTCTCAATCTTGTCGAGCTTCTTGACGGTGAGGGCCATTTGTCCATCCTCAGGAGTGAGCCGCGTCGCGCAGTGCGCAGACCCGGTCATGTAGATGCCGGTAGGCACCGTGCGCGACAGCCGCCAGAGCGCCATCGCTATAGCTTACGTGGGGATCTAGTCGCGTGTCTGCCATCACCCCCGCAACAGTATTTTTCAACGTATTGCAATGCTCATCCTCTAAGGCCTTCTGAATAAAGCCCTTTTTGAGGATCACGCGCTTCGCCAAGTTCTTGAAGGCGGGGTGTTCCATGACCTTGCCGATGACCGTACCCGTTGCTTCGCGGATCTGGTCAGCAGCGTGGGCACCCAGGATCATCGCCTGTCGCGTTGTGCCCGTGTCCAAGC
>DATNIM010000065.1:0-3495 GCA_035604455.1 Gemmatimonadales bacterium | reverse complement strand
GGTCACAAGCGAAACGGGCGTGGACGCGGTCAACGGACCGTTTGCGGCAAGCCTGTCGATCAAGGCAGGCGACGCGATTGCAATCCAGCCGACCGATGACAGCCTGACGCCCTCGCACGAAGGGACCTTCGGATCGGACGGGATTCGCTACTTCGGCGGCCCTGTCGCCGAAGCAGCGAGCGCAGAAGTCCTATCCGAAGAAAACAACGGACAGACCGTGCCGGTCCAGGCCACTGTGGAATACACACCCGAAGGCGAAAAGCCCCCGCCCCCGCCCCCGCCCGCGCCGCCCGCCAACACCAGCCCCCCAACCCTCAGTGGCGGCAGCGGCGCCACCGTAAAGGCGGGCCAGACGCTGCAGTGTGCGACCGGCGCGTGGAGCGGCAGCCCGGCGCTGAAAGTCGTTTGGTACCAGCAGCCCAATCGCCCCCGGCTCCCCACGCCACCGGCACTCGCGGTGCCGTTGGGGCTCGGTGTGAGCCTGAAGCTCCCGAGCCTGGCTCCCGGCAGCCATGTCTTCTGTCAGGTGACCGCGACCACGGGCGCCCTCAGCAACGTCGCCACAACCTCCACGCTGCTGGTAAAGGCGATCAAGCCGGCGCTGCTCCCCGCAAAGCTCGCGGGCCGACTCGGGGCGAAGCCGAGAGTCCTCAACCGCGTGAGTGCCGGAAACGTGGATAGCTGCACAACGGGGCTATGGCAGAACTACCCCAGCAGCTTCAAGTACCAGTGGCAGCTGCACACGGGGAACGCCCGGGGCGCGGCCGCGCGGCTGACGGCGCGAACCGTCGGGCACTCGCCGACGATCAAGATCCGCCCCAGCTACGCCGGCTCATCGCTGACATGCAAGGTCACGGCAACCAACCAAGCCGGCCGATCAGTGTCAGCAGCGGACCGGCATCCGTTCCTAGGATCGCAGAACTGTTCGGTCCCCCGGTCGAGTGCGGCGGGCACGTCGGCAACAGCGGCTGCCCGGGGGCGGGCATCAACGTGATCGTCCCCGGCCAGCCAGCCGGACACTCCCTGAACCCTCACAGCAGTGTCAACGAACCGTTTCTCAGTTCCGCACACCCTCCTGCGGTCCCGGATGCCGCCCGATACCTGCTCGAGTGCGAGCCGCCGCACTTCAACCGCAAGGTCAAGCTCACCTACGCGTGGACCCTCGTGGAACTGGAATTCTTTCCTGAAGGCAAATTCGCGGAAGGCGGCGTCGCCTACCAAGCGCGAACGATGCCTGGTCACTTCATCACGATCGCCCACGGCTACCTGCTGGAACGGCAGTTCGAATACCTCAAGTACCGCGGCTGGCTGTTCACTTCAAGCGACGACAGCGGAAAAATGCTTGAACGGGTCAAGATGCTCGGCGGCAATGAGCTGATCGCCGCCTGCGTCGCGACCGGGAGTGCACCGGGCAGCAGCGACTGGGGCAGCTCGCCCGGGATCTACCTGGAAGGTTCCGGCTTCTCCTGGGCAGGGTTCGACCCCGGCGTCATCGGCTACGCCCCCCTTGAGCCGCGCGAAGAAGCAGCGGGCTTCAAAGAAGAATAGGCGCGCTGAGACGCGACCCGCTCTCGCCGCTACCCTCTGGCCACGATGACCGACACCGTCCGACAGGGCTGGAGTTGGTCGAGACGAAGACGCTTGGCTCTCGCGTCGTTTACCTTCGCTACAGGCTCTTGTCAGACGGCCGATAGATGATCGTCCCCACTCCTGCACCCTGGCGGGGACCGGCGACAACAGTCGCGCCGCTCTGGTAGTCGCCCTATCGCAGACAATGATGAGCAGGACACTTCCCCGCAATTTCCGAGCTTCGCTTGCACAGAAGCGAGGGGCTGCTGTTGTTGGCGGACGGCGTTGTACGCGGATACGTCGCCGCTGGTGCCCCTCAGCGAGACGGCGCGAGCTCGTACCGGCCTCGCGCTACGCGCTCGAAACGGGGCGGCGCCGCACGGGCGCCAGTCGATAGACAGCTGCTGACCAAATCCAGGGAGACGGGACGTCCAACGAGCTGCTCGACTGCCCGATGGACCTCCCCCACGTCCATCGGGCGACCAGCCTCTACCAAAGTCTTGATCACGGCCCTCTGAACGACGCCGTTGCCGAGACGAAGCGGCCTCGGCGCCTCAGCCACGGGTCGGGAGCGACCGAGCTGCTCACTATGACCGCCCGGAAACGCCTCGAGAATGCCCGTAAACGCTGATGATTGGTTTGAGTAGTGTCCACTTAGGTGCATCGGAAGTGGCTGGAAATCGATGGTTTTCGGGCGCAGCGCTGATGGCGCCCGAGGGCATCGGGGCGGGCCGTGGCAACGGTTTGGCAACACTCCGGCAGCTCTGGAGATCTCTCCAAGCATGGCTCTGATGACCGCGGGCTCTTGCCAGCGGCCAACGAGCTGCGGCGCGGGGGGCTCGATCCCACCTCGCACACCGCGAGAGCGGCATGCCAGAGAGCCAGCACGCCTGCTTGTCGTCCGTAGCGCTCGTTTCCGATCGCTATCGCGAGAGTGCTGCTTCTCGCGCATAGCGCAAGCGCGCGGCCTGCCGATACGGGTGGGGTATGTCAGGTCCCGGCGGCTGACTCGGTCTCGACGAGTGCCGCCGCGCGTGGCTCAAAGAGGCCGTAGCCGTGCTCGCGCGAGAGCTCGAGTGCGCGGGCGGCGTGCTCACGTGCTCGAGCAGCATCGCCTCGCGCGGTGAGCGCCTCCGCCCATCCCAGGTGACCGCGGGCGGCCCACAGCGGCACGCCGTTCGCTTCGTGAAACTCGCACGCGAACGCCAGGTGCTCATCGGCTTGTTCGTGTTTACCGAGGACCCCGGCGAGAAGGCCCAAGTACATGCGAGCGTGCCCGTAGCCAGCGGCGCCCATCCAGGCAATCTGGTCCGCCCACGGCTCGATGCGCTGATAGAGAATCGAGGCGGCCTCACAGTCGCCAGTCTGGAATGCGACGTCGGCGTAGAGGGCCAGCGCGGTGAGCTCGGAGTTTCCGGGAAGAATGTGCTCAAAACGGTCTTTTCCGGCCTCTTTCAGGATCGGCGCGGCCTCACTCTGACGGTCGAGCCAGCACAGCGTCCACGCGAGGCCAGTGCGTAAAGCCACGAGACCCGGTGAGCCGCTCGCCCTCTGCTCAAGCGCCGCGATGATCTCCTGCCCACGCCCCTGGGCTCGGCGAGCAAACGAAATCTGGATGCCATACAACAGGATTGCGTCGGGCTCTCCCGCGTCCTGCCCGATCTGAAACGCGCGCTCCGCCAAGCGCTCTGCGGCCGCCAGATCGCCGCACAGGAAGCCCAGGGCGGCCGCGCCGAGTTCAACGAACCACTTCAGTGTCGGCTGCGCGAGCTCTACTGCGATCTGCTGCTCGCGCTCCTGCACGTCCAGCGCGCGCGCGAACTCGCCCCGTTCGATGCACACGTGACGTTCGATGGCGTGGGCCCAGAACTGCAGGGCAGGGTCGCCGGATGCGGCAGCGCACTCGGTGAGCTCTTGGGAGAGACC
>DATNIM010000064.1:0-5874 GCA_035604455.1 Gemmatimonadales bacterium | reverse complement strand
GGCGCCCAGACGTTTCTGTCCGAGGCCTCCGGCGGGATGATCTACCCCGGGAATTGGCTACAGACCGCCGCGCAGCTCGACCCCCGCGGATCAATGGGGCAGCGCGCGATACTCTTGTTGCTCGAAACCGATTGCGCGAGTGGCACGTCGCCGAGTGACTACCATTCCATCGTGCAACATCTCGAGACCCTGCTCGCCAACCCCGCCGATTCCGAGGTGAAGTTCACCGCACAGTTGCTCGAGGCCGATGCGTACGCGGACATCGTCGCGTTGGGGCAAGGCTTCGGGCGTGAGAACGCCGATTCTGCCAAGTTCGCGCCTGAGGCCGCCGATGCGCGGGCGAAGGCCCTCGCGTTATACGATGCCGCGCTGACGATCGATAGCACCTCACGGCTCGCGCGGGGGGGCAAGCTCGCCCGCGATCGCCTCGCGAGTGGCCAACGGGTCGACCACGCTCGCTTCTTCTGCTTCGCCGAGTAGCTCGAGACCGCGGCATAGCTGGTACGGCGCTGCGGAGATCCGGGAGGGGAAAACAGAAACGCCAAGTGTCCCTTGGCCTTTCTGAGAGGCGCCGGTCGGAATCGAACCGACGAATCGAGGTTTTGCAGACCTCTGCCTTACCACTTGGCTACGGCGCCGTGGGGCTGGAAACTGCCTAGGCTAGGGCACTTTCTCAACCCACCCGAGACAGTCCGCCCGCACGGGCAACCCGAGTGTGGGGAGTTTTGTGGGTAATGTTTTTGGTCATGCCCGCTTTAATCCCTTTCTCGCCAATGCCGCCCGGGCTTCGCGCTCCCTGTCCAAGGCTCCCGTGAGACTCGCCGCTACCTTCGCCGCATCCTCTGCGAAGTACGCCTCCGGCGCATGCTTCATGTATCGCAACGCCATGGCCGGCGTCGAGTGACCGAGGAGTCTCTGCAACCGAACGATCGGAACCCCCGCCTGGGCACAGTGGACGCCGAACGTATGACGACAATCGTGCAGTGTCGCGCCGTGTACTCCTGCGGCCCGGCACACGCGGCTCCACACGCGGCGGAGCGCGCGATAGTCGCTGAGTGGGAAGGGGAACACCAAATCAGCAGGTCGGGCAGGATGGCGGACGAAATGCTCCCCTAGCACCTCTGCCAACGGCTCCGGAATCGGGACGTCTCGCACGCTCGAGGGAGTCTTGACGTGATGGTTGCCTTCGTGGATCGAGATGCGCCGCTCCGCGAGGTGGACATCATCGCCGACTAGACCTTGAGCTTCGCCGACTCGAAGACCCGTATAGACCAGCGTCGCGATTACCGTCCACCACTCGTCAGGGCACGCTCCGTACACGGCTCCAAGCTCCTCTGCAGAGAGCCACCGCTCGCGGCCTGCGGGCTCGCGTTCGCGTCGCACCTGCGGCCGCGCCACGGCCAGGTTGCGGTCCTCGACACACCACGACGTGAAGGCTTGAAGAGCGGTCAGGTCACGGTTCACCGTGCCAGGGCCGGAGCCGCTGGCAATTCGGCTCCTTCGGTAATCGGTCATGAATCCCTTGGTGAGGTCACTTAGGCGCGCTGTCTGCCCCCCTGGAAGCAAGGTGAACAGCTTGGCCCAGCTCTCTTTGTATCGATAGATCGTGTTGGGCGCGTAGCGACGCCGCGTGCGGGGGCTTACACCGTTAGGCGACTCGAGCCAGGCATACCACTCCGACACCAGGGCCCCTAACGCCGGACTATCAGCTTTAGCCGCCAGCTGTTCGATCTCATCGCCGCGCTTCTCGTACGCACTGTGCAGCTCTTCCAGGTTCACCCGGCCGTCGGCAAGTAATTGGAGCAAGTCCCTTCGACCCGCGTTCCTCAGAGCGTACACGGTCCGCTCCATGGCCTTCGCCCGAGCTTTGAGCGTCGTGCCGGTCGATACACGGATTCTCGGGTAGGTACGCCACTCGACGTCCAGATGAAACACGTTGCCTCGTCTCAGCAGGCTCATGAATGGTCCCTCCTCTCCTCGATCCAACGGAGGACGTCGCTACGCTGCCATCGCAGACTGCGTTGGGAGATGTGTACCGCGGGAATGCCGAGCTCGTACACGCGCTTCACATTGACGCCGACGTGAGCGGCGACTTCCTTCGCGGTCAGTAATCTATCGGTCAGATCCTGCGGGCGGATTTCGGCGTAGGCAATGCTCGCCAAACCGGCGCGGTGACCTGGACCCGCAATCGAGCTACGGTTGCGCAACATTGTTGTGTGCACCGCTCTTGAGGGTTATTCGATCCTGGCCGGCGGTACACAACCGGCGAACCTCTGTGGGCACTTGGGCTCCTTTCCCCGCTGGGTTCCCTTCACTGTCCCAAATTCCCGGCGGTCCGAACGCGATTGGTCGTCAGCGCTCGAGCCCATCACGGCCGAGCACGATCTCTTTGACCGTCTCCCGAGCATGGAACAGGATGGCGGCCTGGGGGGACGTGACGAGCATCCGCACCTGGCGCAGCTCGTGCGGCTCGAGACCGTCGATCACGGCTCGAATCACGGGCCTGAGGGTGTCCAGCCGCGGCGCAGCCCGCACCGTCTCTTCCATCTGCCGCAGGCGCGCGTCCATCGCCCGGATCCGCTCGGCGAGCAGGCGCTGCGCGCTCTCGGCCGCCTGCCCCAGCGTCGTCTGCGGCCCGTCGCCCACCGATTCACGGACGAGCGCCGCGGCGCGCCGCTCGGTGGCCGTGCGCTCCCGCCATTCGCTCGCCGCCCCGCGCGCGACGGTCCGTGCCACCGTGTCATCGTCGACCAGCAGGAATCCCCACGCCCGCCGCTGC
This sequence comes from Gemmatimonadales bacterium, assembly GCA_035604455.1. Lineage (GTDB taxonomy): Bacteria > Gemmatimonadota > Gemmatimonadetes > Gemmatimonadales > GWC2-71-9 > AG25. Next base: position 3,095 of record DATNIM010000064.1, on the reverse strand, counting down.
TCGACCGTGCGCAGGGGGCCGAAGCGCTCCGGCTCCGTCCGGAGCAGTTCGGCCACGCGCTCGCCGTTGACCGCCCTTGCCGTGGCGGCGGCGTGGGCCCGGGCGGCCTCGGGGTCGCGATACACGCGGGCAAACTCTTGAGCCAGTCGGCGGTCGATCGCGTCCAGACGCTCTAGGTCCCGAGTGAGCTGGTCCCGGCGGGCACACTCCCGGGCGAGCTCCTCCCGGGCGCGCCCTTCCTCCTGGTGGAGCGCGTCGACCCGTTCGTACTCCCGGACCCACGCCTGCGCTTCTTCGACCATGCGGCTCGGGGGCTCCTGCTGAGGGCCCGGGAGCTCGCGCTCGTGCCCAGGAAACGGGGCGCCGAAACGCTCCTCGAGTCGGCCGAGTGAGAGCTCGCGGGCCACCCGGGACGCCTTCACCTGGTGGTCCCCATCGGTGATTACGAGGCCCTGACCCTTGCGCTCGAAGTGCAGACCGTCCTGTGCGAGCACCGCCTCCGCCGCCTCCCAGGAGCGGGCCGCTCGCAGGTCCTCCAGGTGCGCCCGGACGCGGTCGGGGAAGGCGGGCTCCCCCGTGCGTTCCGCCTGTCGCCGTTCGCCCGCGGTGAGGCGCGCACGCTCGGGGGGCGTCTGGCCCTCGAGCTGAAAGAGCCGCCCGGGCACTTCGCGGAGCCCGAGCTCGCGCTCCAGTTCGCGGAGCGTGCGTTCGATCTGTGGTCGGTCCTGCCAGCGCTCCCACGCCCGCTCGGTCTCGGGGTGCACCCGGTTCACCATGCAGTGCACATGGGGATGCGCCCGGTCCTGATGGGCCACGAGGAGGGCCTGGTGCTCGGCGAGGCCCAACTCCGCGAGCGCTCGATCGGCGACCTGCTGCATCCGCTCGGGGCTCACCGCATCCGTCGGGTCGAAACTGATGGTCAGGTGATAGACCGGGACCTCGACCCGCGCGTTCCCATCCGCGGTGGCCTGCATGAGGGCCGCGGCGAGCTCGGGATCGTCGGTGCCGAGGTTCCGCCCGAGGGTCCAGGCTACGCGCTCCCCGTCCCGGCCGTGCATCAGGTAGCTCGCTAGCACGCCGAACCGCCGGCCGCTCGAGGTGGTCGCGATCACGGGGAGGACCTTGGCCTGTGGCTCGTGACCACGCAGCGGACAAGCGCTTCGCGGTCGCGCAGCACGCGCGTGAGGCGATCCAGGAGCCCCGGGGCCTGCTGGGTGCAGCCGTAGCGGGCGAGCGCGTCGAGGCTCGCCCCCAGCCGGGCCAGGGCGCGCAAGACGTCCGCCGCCGCCGGTTCGCGTCGGGCCGCCGGGACGGCGCCGAGGGCCGTCTCCCGGATGAACCGGGCGGGGGTGTGCCCGCAGGCGCGGGCCCGCGCCGTGATGCGGGCGAGTTCGTCGGGCCGGAAGCGGATCAGCTTGGCCGCGGTGCGGAGCGCAGTTGGGGGCATGGCGTTGTTGGTGCGAGAGCGACCCTCCTACTTCACCTACCCTCGAAATCGGGCTCAGCGTTCCCGGGCGAGGAGGCCGGTGCGTCGTGTGCGTGGGACCGGAGCCGGAGCACGACCCCACCATAGAGGAGTACCTCGGAATGGGGCCAAGTGATCTAGCGCGGGAGAACAGGTGGGTCGTGCAAGGAGGGGAGAAACGGGGGCGGATTCGCCCTTGAGCGCGCGCAGCGCGCGAATGGGCGCCGTTGAGGAGCGATTCGGTGCTGCGCGCTAGCGCAGCACCGATATCGCTCCTCTTGCTCGCACCGATGCCCTCACGGGTGTCGACCGAGGACTAGACATATGCCCCAGTCCGGAGCGCCGCCTCCAGGACCCATTCCCAGCCCAAGCGCTTCGCGACCATCTGGTGCGCCACCCTCAAGTACTGGCGCGCGTAGCGACTCACGGTGCGCTCGGTCAGCCGTGCTGCGGCGTGCTCCCGGACCGTGCCACCGCCTGCGACGTGGCGGCACAACCGAGCGATCGCGCGCCAGTCCCTGGGCGAGTAACGCCCATAGTGGGCAAAGACTCGCCGGTACGTTGTAGGGCTCGGGCCGGCAGCCATGGCCCCCTGCAGCGCCTCCTCAAACTGGGCCCGCAACGGCGGCTCAAGCTCGCTGTGGTGTACCCGGTGCCCGATCCATTCCGCCAACGCTCGAGGCTCGGGGAGCGGTCGTTGACGCACTGCCTCCACCACATGCGCGAACCACTGCGGACTCGCTGGATCCGTCCACCGACGGACGACCACGAGCCGTTCCCGGAGTTCCGTAACGAGCATCAGCAGAGGCTCAAGCGGCGATTGCGGGCCGGACAAGGCGATGCATGGCACGGCCCAAGGGCAGCGATAGGAAGCGAGCGTCAGCTCCGCGAGCCCCGCGATCAGCGGCTCTCCACCCGCCACCACGACGCCGCCCAAGGGCAAGGCACTCAGGTCGGTATCCGCGCCGAGCGCGCTCGCTGTTCGATAGGGCGGAGCGAGCACGACTAACTCGCTCGCGAACGCGCGACCCACGACCGCACGCGCCCGGATCGTCACAATCGGCTCTCCTCGCCCACCCCGCTACCAGAACGCTGCAAAAATGCGCGATTCTGACCGGCGAAGCCAGAATCGCGCAATAATGCACGATTCTGGTCTCGCGTGCTCGATAACCCCTTCCAATAATGTCATCGAGCGGCGCCGAAGGACGAAGGTTGTTGACAGCGGGAACTCAACCATCCGGGAACTCAACCATCGTCGTCCAGGCTCTCCCTCCTCAAGAGGTGACCTATGCGCAAAGCATTCGCGATCTCGTTGGCCGTGGTCCTCGCTGCATGCGACAACGACGTGACGCTAACGCGCCCTGACGAGACACTCGCGAGGGCCACATTAGTTCGACCTTCGAAGCCTCCACCGCTTCCGAGCGATTCCGTCGTGACTCCAGGCGGCTACCGTCTCCGGTCAACGGTGCACGGAGTGGCAAACGGCCATAGTTTGCGCGTGAGGGCCGGGCATCTCCAAGAGGTAGGTCAGTCTGACAGTGTCGTGGCAGACTTTGGGCCCTACGTCGACAGCGGTGGCAGCCAACCCCTCTTGCCGCGACACGAGTCGAAGCGGGACGTGCCGGGCCTT
>DATNIM010000063.1:0-6104 GCA_035604455.1 Gemmatimonadales bacterium | reverse complement strand
TACCGAACGAGCGCCCCGTGTCCCTGGTCCGCGCACTGGCGGTTGCGTCGGGCGGGATACAATGGGAACACGTGCTCACGATCCCCACCGGCAACCTCGCCGGCCTCCTTGCAACAGCGGGCAACGTGGTGTTCGGCGGGGACGGCCCCCGCTTCTACGCCCTAGACGCCGAGACCGGCGCCGAGCTGTGGGCGTTCAACACGGGTGGCAGGATCAACGCCGCACCGATCGCCTACCTCGCCGGCGGTCACGAACAGGTGTCGGTCGTCGCGGGGCGGGCGCTCGTCACCTTCGCCCTCGCCGGCCCCTGACCCGGCACCCCTTCCCCAAACGAGCCTTGCCAATCCTCCCCCTCACGCTACCAGCGGGCGCGCTGCGGATCCTGTGTCTCGGAGCGCATGCTGACGACATCGAAATCGGCTGCGCTGGCACAGTGCTCCAAGTGCTGGCCAGCCACCCAGTTTCGGAGTGCCGTTGGGTCGTTTTGAGCGCGACGGATGAGCGCGAACACGAGGCCCGCGCGAGTGCATCCGCGGTGCTTGCCGCGGCCCGGGCCGAGGTCGACGTGCACCGCTTCCGCGACGGGCACTTCCCGGCGGCGTTGAGCGCCGTGAAGGACGCCCTTGAGACAACGAGGGACGCGTTCGCCCCTGACGTCGTATTCACTCATGCGCGCGACGATCGCCACCAGGACCACCGACTCGTGTCGGACGTGACCTGGCAGACATTTCGCGACCACTTGATCCTCGAGTACGAGATCCCGAAGTGGGACGGCGATCTAGGACAACCGGTCTGCTACATGCCTCTCAGCCGCGAGATCGCGCGACGGAAGGTGCAGCACGTCGTGACGGCCTTCCCTTCGCAGCGATCTAAACCGTGGTTCAACGAGGAAACGCTCTTCGCCTTGCTGCGACTGCGCGGCATCGAATGCCGCGCCCCATCGGGGTATGCCGAGGCGTTCTTTGGTCGGAAGCTCGTCCTCGACCCGGGTGCTGTCGAATCCGCCTGACAGACGGGTCAGGGGTGGACGTAGAGCACGGCGTCCGGACCCACGGTGCCCGGCGCCGTCAGCGACTGTGGGGCGCCGCCTTGGACCGTCCCCGCCCCGACGACCTGCCCAAGGCTGGGTGAGAACCACTCGGTGGTCAGCGCGATCGAACCCGAGGTCCCCGAAAGATCGACAGTGACGGTGCCCGCGGTAGGCAGGTAAACGAGATACTCCCCCTCTCCGGGGGCGGCGAGGCAATACCCGGTCGACGCCAAGTTCCCGTTCGGCACCATGTTGAGGAGATCCATCCGGTTCGCGTAGGTGAGCGAGTATCCCATGTTCAACCGGACTTGCTCCCAGCGCGGGTCGTTGGGATTCCGGGGCGGGACGTCCGGGAACGTGCCATCGTAAGGATCCATGAAGATCGGGTTGTTCCCCTGCGTCATGGCTCGCCACACAAACGATTCGTCCACCAGCGTGTCACAGCAGAGGTGATCAGTGTCCCAGACGATCACTTTGCTCCCGTCGGCAGCAGGTGGCAGGGAATCGTACCCGAGGGGTGAAATCCACTCAGCCGGACTCGCGAACAAGCTGGTGTTGTCTCCATAGGAGAGGGCCGTCATTCCGACCGGGTGTTGCTTCGGCTTTCCCCGTTCGTAGGCGTGGATGAGGTTGATGATCGAGTCTTCCCATTGCTCGGTCCCCCCGCCCGCTTGGGACTCGTTGCTGATCTCATAAAGGACGTTGTCCAGGTCGTTGACCGCGTCGATGACCTTCTCGACGTAGGCGACCTGTAAGGTGGTGACCGCCGGAATGTCGAGCGTCTGCGTCATGAGGCCGGTGCCGCTGTTGGAGGGATCCGTGTTGATCCCGTTCACGTTGTTGGCCGGATTGAAGGGGTGGCCGATCCAGGGATTCGTCGGCCCATTGAACTTGTCCTCAATCGACCAGCCGTTGAATAGCATGATCGAGACGTAGATCCCCCGCTGCCCCGCCTCCATCACGCGTAGGCGCAGGCGATCGAAATAGGACTGGTCCAATGCCGTGAGATCGAACTTCGGCTTGCCGTCGAGCGCTGTATCCGCGAGCACCGTATCGGCTACCCTCAGGTACGGCTGCGGCGAAAAGAAGTACGGGAGGGCAGTTTCCACATCCCACTTCGCCTGTTCCCAATGATAGAGGCGGAAGAAGTTGTGGTGATGCGCCTGCAGAAAATCGAGGTACGCTTCGTAGTCGAACGCGGGCGGGGGATCCGTGTACCCCCCGTCTTGATCGTTGAGCCAGGTGTGCGACCCGGTGAGATAGACGGCTCGGCCTGTGTTGTCGGTGAAGTAGCGCGGGTTCGTCGCGCTGACGCGTAGCACGCCCGAGGTGCCGGGCGGCGTGGCCGCCTCGACGTAAACCGCGAAGCTGAACGACGCGACGCTGTCGGGCACGCCGAACGTCCACGTTCTTGCCGCCGAAGTAGCGTCAGTCAGGACGATCTGTGCGTACTCGAAATAGACTTGCTCGGTCCCGGTGAACGTGCCGGTCCCGTCCGCGTTGGTGACGGTCACTGCGCCGGGACCGCTCGTGCTTACGGGGCCTGATTGGAAGAACACCCGGACGCCACCGGGATCGACCGTTACGCCGTCGGCAGTACCGAGCGGCATGGGGTAGAGGTTCGACACGGTCACGTTCACCGAGAAGAGCCCGGCCGCGCTGTCGTATCGAACGCTATCGGACGCCAGCACCACGTTCACTCCCTGGCCCCCGAGAGTGACCTGGCGTAACGTCCTCGTCCCCGCCCGGGCGGCTCTCCCCTCGGGTTGCGGCCCGCACGACACGCTGCGCGTTCTCACCCGGGCCGTGCACGAGACGGCCTGCGAGCGCAGGGCGGTCTGGGGTAGCGGCGGCGCGTCGCGAGAGGCCGTGGGGGGGGTGTCCCAGCACCCAACCACACTGGCGGTCAAGGCTGCAAGAGCGATCGGTGAGGTTGGTCCACGCAACATCGCGCACCGGAAGATCGGGGCCAGGTCTGGGTACTCTCCGTTAAAGGTGTGACCGGCTGGCGGCCTGGTCAACGGAGAGAGAGCCCGTAGATCGCCGCGCGCCCGCAAGGAAGTGGGGTCGCGCACCTGACGCGCGTCAGGAAAGGAGTGAGTCCGTCGTCCGGCGCCATCGTCCCGCGTTACCGCTGAGCATCCTTGCGCCCCGCCGGCCGGTCGGGGAACCCTCCTCCTTGCCACGAGGCCTGGACCGCCTCTGGGGTCGGGCGTCCCGGACCCTGACCGGCGTCGCGGTTGTGCTTGCGACCGTTTGCGTCAGCTGCGAGCCCCATGGTGGTCCCTTGGTGGCCGTCCGTAGCACCGCAGGCGGGCCGCTGAGGCGGCTCCGGAGCAATCCCCGGTACTTCACCGACGGCTCCGGCCACGCGGTTTATCTGACTGGCTCACATACCTGGGCCGACTTCCAGGACAACGGCCCGAGCGATCCCCCGCGCCCGTTCGACTACGACGGCTACCTCGATAGCCTCGTGGCCTGGAACCACAACTTCTTCCGCCTTTATGTCTGGGAACAAGCCAAGTGGACCGCGGAATTCCGCGGTGAGTACTGGTTCAACCCCCTGCCCTGGGTCAGGACCGGGCCCGGTCTGGCGCTCGACGGAAACCCCAAGTTCGATCTGCACCGCTTCAACGAGGCGTACTTCGAGCGCTTGCGGGCGCGCGTCGAAGCGGCGGGGCGGCGCGGCATCTACGTCTCCGTGATGCTGTTCAACGGCTGGAGCCTCGGCCCGAAAGGCGAAGCCGATCTCAACGACCCGTGGCGCGGCCACCCGTTCAATGCCGCGAACAACATCAGCGGGATCGATGGCCACGGGGACCCATACCCTTCAGGCCTCGCCTCCCAGACACTGTTGCTGCCGACCGTCGTCGCGATCCAAGAGGCCTACCTTCGCAAAGTGATCGACGCGGTCAACGATTTGGATAACGTCTTGTACGAAGTGAGTAACGAAGGCGACGCGAGTTCGATCGACTGGCAATACCACATGATCAACTTCGTGAAGGCCTACGAAGTGACCAAGCCGAAGCAACACCCGATAGGAATGACCGCGCCGATGTTTGAACGAGACAACGCGATCTTGTTCGGCAGCCCCGCCGACTGGGTCTCCCCCAACACCCTGGATGGGTACCGCGACGCCCCGCCGCCCGCCGACGGCTCCAAGGTCATAATCAACGACACGGACCACCTCGGCACGGTGGCCACGTTGCAGAACAACGGTTGGGTGTGGAAAGCCTTCACGCGAGGGGAGAATCCCATTCTGATGGATCCCTTCGATGGCTACGCGATCGGAGTCGGCGCCTATCCCGGGTATCGCCCAGACGATCCCCGCTACGTGCGGTTTCGCCGTGACATGGGTGAGACCCTAACGTACGCCTCCCGGATGGATCTTGCGCACATGGCCCCGCGCGGCGAGCTCGCCTCGACGGGCTTCTGTCTCGCACACCCCGCAGTCCATCAAGCGGAATACCTCGTCTACCTCCCCGAGGGAGGTCTCGTCACGGTCGACCTGCGAGCCACCGAGGACTCACTCGCTGTCGAATGGCTCGACCCCGCACGTGCGACAGTGTTCGCGGCCCCGCCACTGGGCGGAGGTAGCGTAGTCGGCCTCCGCGCTCCGTTTCGGGGACCTGCCGTGCTGTACCTGCGAGGGGTCTGAAAGGGTGAGAGCTCGCTAGGCTCGGGCGCCGCGCCGTCCCCCGCCTTGGGCCCGATGGAGCCTCACGCTTTCCACCGCAGCCCCGAACAACTGCCAGCACTGGAGATCGTGATAGAAGCGTGCCTGCCCGCTTGAGGCGAGGGCCCAGCGGGTGGCGTGGGTCGCCAGATCCCGGAATAGGTAACGGGGAATCCCGAAGTAGCGGCGCAGTAGGCTAGGCCCCTGATCGACCCGCGCGAGCACGCGCCCGTAGTTGTAGTACCGGTGGCGGAAGAAGGCCTTAGTAAGCTTCTCCGGCTCCACAACGTGCCGGACGAGGGCCTCGGGCTCATAGACGACGAGCTCACCGGCCACGAGCACCCGTCGTGAATACTCGGTGTCTTCACCGCCCAAGCGAGCCCGGCCCGCGTAGCCCAGGTCTGTGCGAAACACACCGTACGTTTGAAACACGCTCCGTCGCCACGCCATGTTCGCGCCGAATGGCGGGCGGTCGGGTCCCACGACACTGCGCGTCGGGCCGTAGTCGTATTCCCCCGACACGATGTTCATCAATCGGAAAGGGCCGCTCGCCGTGTACCAAGACGGCCGCGGCACGGTCCACTCGGCTTGAATGCGGCCGCCGACGCCCGCACACTCGGTCTCGTGAAATGCCCGCCAGAGCGCACTCAGCCAGTTCTTGCCGATGAGTACATCGTCGTCCGTGAACGCCAAAATGTCCCCTCTCGCATGCGCGATACCCGAGTTCAGGGCGAACGACTTACCCTGCTGGGGCTCGAACACATACCGGAGCGGGCAGGGAAACCGTCGGGCGACAATCTCCACGAGCGCGCCGGTCGAGTCGGTGGAGTTGTTGTCGACGACGATCAGCTCCCACTCCGTGCGCGCCGGCGGGTCCGCGGCGGCCAGGGTGCGCAGGGTCTCGCCGAGTCGGTCAACGCGGTTGTAGGTGCAGATGACGACCGACACCCCGGGCGTCATCAGACGGCTGAGATCGCGGATTGCGCGACGGCGGCGTGTGCCGCCCCCGTCTCCTTTTCGCAGGTCACGAGGGACGGGATGAGGTTGGCGATCCCGCGGACCGCCGGAGTCCCGCCGACGAAGAAGGTCGCGGCGGAGAGCCACACGTCATAGGGGCGGTCGGTTACGTAGCGGTGCAGATAGGCGTGTACGTAATAGGTCCCCTGCGCGAGGCGCAGCTGGATCCGGAAGGTGCTGCGGACGATGTCGCCCGGTGTAAGGGAAAGCGGCTGCGCTCCGAGGCGGCGGGTGCAGGTGTCAAAGACCGGGTATTGGCTAGCGTCGACGATCGCGATCACGATGCTCACATCCTCGTGAGCCGTCAGGGCCGTGGCCCGCACGGTGATCTCCACGAAGTCATCGGACTGAAATGCCACGGCTGTCGCCCGATCCAGGGCG
>DATNIM010000062.1:0-54705 GCA_035604455.1 Gemmatimonadales bacterium | reverse complement strand
TCCGAAGCCGCCGAAAAGGGGGCGAAGGAGGTGGCGCTCGCGGTGCTCGCCATCACCCTCGTGACAGCAGTCGTCTTCTTTCCCGTGACGCTCCTCTACGGGGTCAGCAAGTACCTGTTCACCGCGCTGGCGCTCGGGGTCGTGCTGTCCCTGTTCGCGTCGTACTTCGTGGCGCTTTCGGTGGTCCCCTTGTATTGCGCGAAATTCTTGCAGTCCCTCGGTGAGCACACGGCTAACGCGGGCGCCGCGGCCCAGGGGTTCGGTGCGCGCGTCCACGCGGCGTTCAATGCGTGGTTCGAGCGAGTCCTTGCTCGCTACGACCGTCTCGTCGCTCGGGTGCTCGACCACCCGTGGGTGACCGTGGGGAGCTTCCTCGGCGTGTTCACGCTGAGTCTCACGTTGTACCCGCTCGTCGGCCTCGCCTTCTTTCCGCGGACCGATGCGGGCCAGTTCGTGATCGATCTCAAAGCGCCGACCGGCACCCGGATCGAGCTCACCGAGGACTACGTGAAACGGGTCGAGGACATCGTCCGCCGCGTCGTGCCCGCCGAGGACTTGAATACCATCGTCTCGAATATCGGGGTCACCGCGGGACTCTCGGCGCTGTTTACGCCTAACTCCGGAATGCACACGGCGTTCGTGGAAGTGGGCCTGCGTCCCCACCACCGCGGGACGAGTTTCGAATACATGAGCCGGGTGCGTGAGGCCGTGGCGGCCCAGCTTCCCGAGCTGCGGACCTTCTTCCAGTCCGGGGGGCTCGTCGACGCGGTCCTGAACCAGGGGGTGCCCGCACCCATCGACGTCCAGGTTAGCGGAATGGACCTGCGCGTGGACGACAGCCTCGCCCACGACCTCGCGCGGCGATTCCAGGCAGTGCCCGGGGTGGCCGACGTCTACATCCCCCAGGACATGGACTATCCGTCCCTGCAGGTCGACGTCAATCGCGAGCGCGCGAGCGAGCTGGGACTGAATCCTCGGGAAATCATCGACAACGTCATCACGGCGCTGACCTCGGATGCCATGATTGCCCCGAGCTACTGGGTGAATCCGAGAACGGGCAACAATTACTTCGTCACCGTGCAGTATCCGGAAAACCAGATCACGTCGCTCGAGGACCTCAAGGCGATGCCCCTCCGCGCCCCCGAGATCAAGGAGCCGACCTACCTCGGGCAAGTGGCCAGCGTGACCCCGTTGCTCACCCCGACCGAGGTGGATCACTACCAGATCGAACGCATGGTGGACATCTACGTCTCGCCGGCCGGGGAAAACCTCGCGGCGCCCGCGGGCCGGATCGAGGCCATCATCGGGCAACAGAAGCTTCCTCCCAATCTGCGGATCGATACGCGGGGATTGGTTCGAACGATGGAGACGTCGTTTCGGAGCTTCGGGGTCGGGCTCGTCCTGTCAGTGCTGCTGGTCTACCTCATCCTCGTGGCTCAGTTCGCTTCCTTCGTCGATCCTTTCCTGATCGTCCTCGCGGTGCCGACGGGGCTCGTCGGCGTGATGCTCACGTTTGCGTTCACGAGCACGACCCTCAACGTCCAGTCGCTCATGGGGATCGTCATGCTGACGGGCATGGTGGTCTCGAACAGCATTCTGATCGTCGATTTTGCGAACCGCCTCCGTGCGGACGGCCGCGGGGTTCGCGAGGCGGTGGCCCATGCCTGCCGGCTGCGGCTTCGGCCCATTCTGATGACGTCGCTCGCGACGATCGTGGGGTTGTTGCCGATGGCGCTCAAGCTCGAAGAAGGGACGGAGGCCTACGCGCCCCTGGCGAGCGTCATCATCGGCGGCCTGCTCGTGTCGGTCGCGCTGACGATCTTTGTTGTGCCCGCCGCCTACCTGCTCGCCTACCGCCGGCGCGGGGCCGCGATGGGCGGCGCGGTTACGCCGCAGATGGCCCAGTGAGCCGCGCCGCCCGGACGGTGGCCTCGCTCGTCGGGGTCGCTGCGCTCTGCGCCACCGCGAGTCCCGCGCAGACGGTGCAGACGTTGACGCTCGAGCAGGCCGAAACGATCGCCGTCGCGAATCACCCGGCGATTCGCGCGGCGCAGAGCTACGCCGGCTACGCCGCGGCGCAGGCGACCGCCACGAGCGCCGCCTACTACCCGCAACTCAGCGCGGCGATGACCGGCGTCGACGCGGCGACGAACAGCCGGATCACGGCGGGTGGGCTCAACAACCCCATCATCTACAATCGCGTGGCGGGCGGCGCCGCCCTGACCCAGTTGGTGACGGACTTCGGCCGGACCCACGGGCTCGTGACGAGCGCGGACCTGCATGCCCGGGCCGCGGCGGAAGGAGTCGTCGCCTCCCGCGCGGACATCGTGCTGCAAGTGGACGAGGCCTATGCGGGGGCGCTGAAGGCCCAGGCCGTGCTCTCGGTCGCGGAAGAAACGGTGAAGCACCGCCAGCTGATCGCCGACCAGGTCACCACGATGGCGCAGAACCAGCTCAAGTCCGGCCTGGACGTGAGCTTCGCCAACGTCGACCTCGCGCAGGCGCGGCTGCTCCTGATCCAGGCCCAGAACGACGTCCAGGCGTCCTATGCGACGCTCTCGGCCGCGCTCGGCTATGTGGATCAACGGACGTTCGTCCTCGCCGACGTTTCCGACAGCGCCGCGCCGCCGGACAGCTTCACGGTGTACCTGCAAGAGGCGATGCGGGATCGTCCGGACCTGATCAGTCGGCGGCTGGACCTGACGTCGGCCGAGAGCTATGCGACGGCACAGCGCGACCTGTGGCTTCCGACCATTAGCGCGGCTGCCGCGGCGGGCCTGACGCCCTACCGTCAGGCTGAGCTTGGTGACCGCTATGCGACCATCGGTCTCAACGTCAGCGTGCCGCTCTACAACGGCCACCTCTTCGGGGCGCTGCGGGCTGAGGCAAACCACGCAGCCGAGGTCCAGGGCCAGACGCTCCGCGACCTCCAGGATCGGGTCGCGCGCGACGTGCGCACGGCATGGCTCGGCGCCACGGCGGGATACGAGCGGCTCTCGGTGACGAAGGACTTGCTTCGCGAGGCCACGCAGGCGGAGGATTTGGCGGAGGAGCGGTACCGGATTGGGCTCAGCTCGATCGTCGAGCTGAGTCAGGCGCAGCTCGAGCTGACGCAAGCGCAACTGCAGGCGGCGAGCGCCAAGTACGACTATCAAACGGCGCTCTCGACGCTCGCCTATCAGGCCGGCCAGGCGCGCTGAGCGCGCGCCGTGGGCCGACGGCTCTGACGGTGCGCTACTTGCCGGGGACGATCGCCTCGGCCGGTAGGACCGGCGTGGTCGCTGGAGTCGGCGCGGGCGCCGCCAGATGGCTAGCGAGCGCGGCGAGCTCGCCCGGGAGCGCCCGCAGAACGCGTCCGCGCCGCACGTGGCGGAACAGCCGCTCCTCCTCGCCTCGGGCCAGGCCCGCGAGCGCGAGCAGCCCGGTTGGCGACGGCTTGGGGCGTCGCTTGGGAAGCAGGGCGAGGGTGGGGCGACGCATGGCGATCCGGTGCCGCTCACGAGTGCGCTCGGCCGCGGCCTCCGCCGCAGCCTCGCCGAGGGTTGTACCGATGGCCTGAATGTCGTGCAGCGCCCCCAGCGCATCCTGTGCCTGGCGAAGCGACTTGAGCAAGTCCTCGATTCGGCGTTCGGTCGCCAAGGGCTCGAGCAGGTAGCGGATCCGCTTTACCTCGATTCGTGCTCCATGCGCCTCGGCCTCATCAGCGATGGACTGAATGAGGGCCAGTCGGCGCCCGAGCTCGCCTGCTTCGACCCCCACCCGCTCGCCGACCGCCTGCCCGAAGGTGCCCGGCGCCTCCTCAGGGGACGGAGTCGTCAGGGCGCGTCGCACACGCGGCAAGATCTTGTCGAAGTCCGAGACGGCCGTCTTGTGCAGTTCGCGGTAGGCCCCATCGCGCTGCTCGGCGAGTTGCGCGATCCACCAGGCCACGCCGGCGCGCCGGCTCGCCGGAAGGCGGCGGCGCGCGTCGCGGGCCCAGGCGAGACGCACCTCCGCGTCCCGGGCTGTCCCCGTCAACCGCGCGAGGTCGCGGAGCCTGCGTCGCAGCTTGCCGGAGACCACGCTGTCGAGGACGGGCCGGAAGGCCCGCAGCAGGCTCCGGAGCCGCCGCAGGGCGACGCGGAAATCGTGCAGGGCTTCTTCGTCATCGCCCCCGTCGAGCCGCTGGCGGGCCACACGCGCCGCCTCGAGATGCAGGAGGCCCACCTGCCGCACGGCTGCTGCCGCGGGTGCCTGGAACAGATCGGCCGAATACTTAGCCATGACTGGCCCCGAGGCGGCGGAGGTGTTTCGGCCCGAGAAGCCAGTCGAGGGTGCCGGTCCCGCGGGACACGGGCCCCGACACCTCGAGCAGGCAGGCAGCGCCCTTCCGCAATTCGAGGAACGGCCCGTTCGTGCCCGCGAGGAGCGCGCAGATGCTCCGGCTCAAATCGGGCTCATGGCCCACCACGGCGACGGTGCCGCGGGAGCGCTGGCCGTCCAGCCACTCGAGAAATCGGTCCAGACCGGCGCTGGGCGCGAGTTCCGGTACGCGCTCGACCTTCAGGCCCTCGTAGGCGCTGGCGATGATTTCCGCGGTGTCATAGGCTCGCTTGAACGGACTTGAGGCGAGGAGATCGAGCTCGGGCACCAGGGCGTGCAGGCCGATGGCGGCGCGCTCCATCTTCTGGCGCCCCTCGGGAGTGAGAGGGCGCGCCGCGTCGTCCTTGTGCGTGCGGGTGTACGTCTCGCGGTCCTCGGCGATGGCGTGCCGCACGAACAGCAGGCGCAAGGGGCGCTCGGCCTAGGCCGGTGACCGCGCGTGCGCTTGCTCGGGCGAGACCGGGGAAGGTCTTGCCCGGCGGAGCACCGGGATGAACGGCGGCCGCGTCTCGCTCGTCTCCCGCGCGGCTTCGCGGGCGATATGCTGGAGGGCCACCTGCGACCGCACCGGCGCTTCGCCGTCCGTGGGCGTGCGCCGGCGGTAGGTGCCGTCGGCCTGGAGCTCGCGCGCCTTCACGGTGTCGGCGAGCAGCGTGTGCAGGATCTCGTTCACGATCCGGCTCTTCAACGCCGGATCCTCGATCGGAAATACGGTCTCGATACGGCGCCAGAAGTTGCGGGGCATCCAGTCCGCGCTCGCCAAGTACACGTCTGGATCGCCGCCGTTCTCGAAGTAGAAAATGCGACTGTGTTCGAGGAACCGGTCGACGATGCTCGTCACGCGGATGTTCTCCGACACGCCCTCAAGCCCCGGCATGAGACAGCAGATCCCGCGGATCACGAGGTCGATCGAGACGCCGGCCTGCGACGCGCGGTACAGGGCGTCGATCACGCCGGCTTCGACCAGGGCGTTCATCTTCACGATAATCCGCGCCGGCCGGCCTTCGCGCGCGTGGCGCTCCTCGCGCTCGATCAGCGCCAGGATCCGGTCGCGCAGGCCAACGGGAGCCACAATGAGCTTCTTCCAGGTGTACCCCTCCGCGTACCCCGTGAGCAGGTTGAACAGCGCGCTCACGTCTTCGCCAAAATCAGGGTTCGCCGTGAAGAGGCCGAGATCCGTGTAGATGCGGGCCGTCGCGGAGTTGTAGTTGCCGGTGGCGAGGTGGACGTAGCGCCGGATGCCGTCGGGCTCGCGGCGCACCACGAGCGCGGCCTTGCAGTGCGTCTTCAGGCCCACGATGCCGTAGACAACGTGCACGCCCGCCTGCTCGAGCGTGCGAGCCCAGTTGATGTTGTTTTGCTCGTCCATGCGGGCCTTGAGCTCGACCAGCGCCGTCACCTGCTTGCCGTTCTGCGCCGCACGGGCGAGCGCCGAGATGATGGGGCTCGGCAGGCTCGTGCGGTACAGGGTCTGCTTGATGGCGAGCACGTTCGGGTCGTCCGCCGCGTGCTCGATGAAGTCCAACACGCAGCCGAAGGACTCGTAGGGCAGGTGCACGAGGACGTCGTGCGCCCGGATGACGTCGAAGATGTCCCGGTCCTGCCCGAACGCCGGCGCGAC
Organism: Gemmatimonadales bacterium; assembly: GCA_035604455.1. GTDB lineage: Bacteria > Gemmatimonadota > Gemmatimonadetes > Gemmatimonadales > GWC2-71-9 > AG25. Next base: position 48,722 of record DATNIM010000062.1, on the reverse strand, counting down.
CCGCGGCACGAGCGCCTCGTCGTGGAGCGTGGGGAACCCGTCCAGGCGATGGAGGGCAAAGAGGGCGGTGAGGTCAACCGGCCCGTCCACGCGGTAGACGTCGCGGTCCTCGAGCAGGTCGTGCGCCTCGGTGAGCATGGTCACGAACGTGGTGTCGGCGTCGGCCGAGATCTCAAGGCGGACCGGATCGCTCCGCATCCGCTGGCGCAGGCTCTCCTCGATCGTTTCGAGGAGATCCTCGCCGTCTTCCTCCTGAATCGTGAGGTCCGTGTTCCGCGTGACCCGGAAGACCGTGTGCGTCACGACGCGGAGGCCGCCGAACAGCTCCTCCAAGTGGCGCGCGATGATGTCCTCGAGCAGGACGAACCGGACGCGATGGTCCCCCCGCGACACGACGACGACGCGGTCGAGGACCGCGGGCACTTGCACCACGGCGAAGTGCCGCCGGGCGCGCCCGTTCGACTTGCGCTCGACGACGAGCGCGATGTTCAAGCTCTTGTTATGGACGTGCGGGAAGGGGTGGCCCGGGTCGATGGCGAGGGGCGTCAGCACGGGGTAGATGTTCGCCCGGAACAACCGGTCCACGTGCTCCGCCTCCGGGCCGCTGAGATCCTCCATCCGGACCCGCTCGATGCCGCCGCCGGCGAGGCCCGGGAAAACGTCGTTCTTGAGGATGCGGTACTGCGTCGCCACCATGTCGTGAACCCGGCGGTCGATGGCGGCGAGCTGGTCGGCGGGCGCCATCCCGTCGGCCCCGTAGTCCTGTGGCTCCACGCCGGCGTATACCTGTTGCTGCAGGCCCGCGACGCGGATCTCAAAGAACTCGTCCAGGTTGCCCGAGAAAATGGCGAGGAACTTGAGCCGCTCGAGCCAGGGATTGGTGGTATCCCCCGCCTCTTCGAGTACCCGGGCGTTGAATTCGAGCCACGAGAGCTCGCGGTTCAGGTAGTGATCGCGCGGGTGGGCGGGCAGCGGACGCTCAGCCATCGAGTTCTCCCCGAGCGGCGCGCGCCCAGCGAATCGAGAGTTCGCACCGGAACGCCCGCTCGAACAGGCCCGCCTTGCGCTGCGCGTCGTCGCGTTCGATCGCCGGGTCGTCGGGGGCCGCAAGCGACATCCGGACCCAGCCGTCGCCGACGCGGCACCGCGTGGCGACGATGACTTGCCCGTGCGTGCGGTCTAGCCCATCCGCCACTCGCAAGATGCCCGCGAGCCGCCGCACCAGCCGCCGCTCTCCCTTGTCAAGGCGCGCGAAGTTCGCATGGCTCTTCTTCGGAAACGCCCGCCGGTGGTAACGCGCGACATTCGCGATGAGCTCGATCTCGCGCGCGCTGAACCCGCGGATGTCGCCGTGCATGATCAGGTGGTAGGCGTGCTTGTGATGCCGCTCGTGATTGATGAGGTACCCGATGTCGTGGAGCAGGGCCGCCGCCCGCAGGATGTCCCGGCCGCTGCTCGGCAGCGCATACGCCCCGCTCAACGCGTCGAAGATCTCGGTCGCGAGCCCGGCCACGTGCTCGCAGTGACGCTCATTCGAGCGGCACTTGCGGGCGAACCGGCGCACCACGTCCATCCGATCGGTCGACTGCACCCGCGCCGCGGGAGCCACGCCCACGAGGTCGTCGATCATGGACAGGAGCACGCCGTCACGCACGCCACGGTCGTTGACCAGGATGCGCTGGGTCCCGAGCCGTTTGGCGAGCCGTGCCACGACCGCGGCTCCGGCCACGATGATGTCGGCTCGCTGGGGGTTCAGGCCCGGGATCTGGCGCCGGTCCTCGAGCGGCGTCTCGCGCAGCCGGTCGAGCAGGTGTGTCACTTCCGCGCGACTGAGCGCGTAGTCGCGCGCGCTCGTGGCCTTGCCATCGCGCTCGGCTTGGGCCATTTCAGCCAGGTTCGTGAAGGTCCCTCCACTGCCGATCATGACCTCCGCCGCAAAGGGCGGACGGCCGATCGACTCCTTCACGGCGCGATCGATCGCCCGCCGGAGCGCCCGCCAGTGCTTTTCCCGCAACGGGTCCGATTTGCCGTAGCGTTCCGCGAGACGCACCGCGCCGAGCGGCAGGGACACGATGTGTTCCACGACGCCAGCCGCCGCGAGGATCACTTCGGTGCTGCCGCCGCCGATGTCGACAATCGCCGTCAGGCGGTCATTGAGATCGTAGTGGCGGGCGACGCTGCGGAAGGCGAGACGGGCTTCTTCCTCCGGGGGCACGACTTCCAGCCGGACGCGCCAGCGGCGCCAGCTCTCGCGCACGAAGTCGGGGCCATTCGTCGCTTCCCGCACGGCGCTCGTCGCGATGACGCGCAACTCCGTGACGCCGAACCCCTCGGCGATGGCCTTCATCCGTCCCAAGGCGAGGAGCGTCTGCTCCATGGGGCCGTCCCCGAGCCGGCCGCTCCGGTACAGGCCGCGGCCGAGCCGCGTCATCTCGCGGTCCTCGTCCAGGACGCGATACGATCCGTCGGGCTGCACCTCGGCGACGACGAGCCGAATCGAGTTCGTCCCGACGTCGATCGCGCCGAAGCGGGGGAGCGGTCGGGGCTCGATCGCAGGCGGTGCGTGAGCGCCGGTGGCGCCGACTACGGCCGTGGCTGTGACCATGCGTCCTGCCGAGAGAGAGGGGCGGACCCGACCGCCGGGCGAGAGCGGGGGCCACCCAAACTTAGCATGGGCCGGGGGGCAGGTGGGAACGACTCTCGCACGCCGGTTCCAGGCGCCGAGGTTTTGGGAGGATGTGGGACGCGAAGCTAAGCGAGGTCGACCCTACCAGACCAAGCGATAAGCGACAACGGCGCCGCCGATGCCGAGGGCCGCGCCGGCCAGCACGTCGCTGAGGTGGTGCACGTGGAGTTTCACCCGGGAGTAGCTGACGAGCGCGGCGATGGGGAGGAGCACGGGTACAAGCGCCGGTTGAGCGAGCCCCACGCTCGTGGCGACGGCCGTCGCCGCCGCCGCGTGCCCCGACGGAAAGGAGAAGGGATCTGGGAGATCCACGGCCGCGAGCAGTCGGCCGTGCGCGTCGCAGGGCCGGCCGCGGACGACGGTACGCTTGAGCACTTGCACCGCGGCATGGGAGATGGCGTTGGCGAGGAGTACCGCCACGCCCAAGCGCGCGGTCGCGCCGCCAAAAGGGAGCAGCACGGCTCCACTGGCGATGGTGGCGCGGGCGCCGCCCAAATGGGTAATCCAGCGCATCAGACGGGCACCGGGTCGGCGCTCGGTGTGCGGTGGAACGCTTCAGCCAGCGCGCGGCCTTCGTAGCACGCCGGCACGCCGCAGCCGAACCACCAGAGGATCGTCGCCGGAAGGTCGAGGAGCGAGATCGCGCGTGTCAGCTCGTGGCCGCGCGTCACCCCTGGACCCGCGAGGATCAGCGGGATGTGGTCGTTTGTGGGATGGGGCGTGTCGTGATCCTGCGCATGCACGCCGCCGCCGCCATGGTCGGCCATGACCACGAACACCGCGTCGTCGCTAAGCCCTGACAAGAGACCGATCGCGGCGTCGACTTCGGCCGCGGCCTCGATGTAGGGCCCCGACATCCAGCCGTGGGCATGTCCGGCGCGGTCGCAGTCCGGGAGATACACGAAAAGCAGGCCGTCGCCCGTCGCTTCGAGGGCCAGCTGCCGTGCGGCCGCCGCGGTGTCGCGCGCCCGGCGACCCGCTGGGAGCAGGCGGCGCACGCCAGCGGTGGTCGCAAGCGCCCAGGCCACCGGCAGAACGCCTTTCGCGAGTTCGCTCGACACGATGTCGACCGCGATGCCGCGCTTCCCGAGCTCGCGTGCCACGGGCCGGAGGGTACCGAGCCGCGGCAAAAAGCCGAGCCCCGGCTCGATCAGCCGGTGTGTCGTGGGTCCCACGCCGGTTGCGAGCGAGGCGAGCGCGGCCACCGTTGCGCTCGGACGGACGGTGCACGCGTATAGCGCGCGGGTGTAGGCCGTGCCGAGGGCATCGAGAGACGGCATGTGACTCGGCGAGACTGCGTCGGGCCGGAGCCCGTCCGCGAGAACGAAGATCATGCGGCGCAAGCGGCCATCCTCTGGGTGCGCTGCCCGATGAGGGCAGCGTAGTGGGTGAGGAGTTCCATGTCTTCCTGGGCGCTGTCCCGTTCGAGTGCCGCCGTGCGGGCTGCGGCGCCGAACGCCGCCCGACGGCTGGGATCGTTGACCAGCGACTCGATTGCTTCCGCGAACCCCCGCGCGTCGGACGGAGGTACGAGAAGCCCGGTCACGCCGTGGTGGACGCTTTCCCGCAAGCCGCCAGCGTCGGCGGCGATCACCGGGATGCCGGAGGCCATCGCCTCGAGAGCCACGAGCCCGCACGTCTCGGTGTGCGATGGCAGGACGCACAGGTCAGCGCTCGCGTACAAGCGGGCGAGCTCTTCGCGCGACAAAAAGCCGAGCCACCGCACAAAGGGCAGCTCGGCGGCGATCCGTTCTCGCAACGGTCCTTCACCGGCCACGACGAACGTGGCCCGGTCCCCGACGCGCTCTCGGGCGTCTCGCCACGAGGCGATCAGGATGTCGAGGTTTTTTTCGGGAGCGAGGCGACCAACGTGCAGGACAACGGGGCGGTGGGGGAAGCCGGCAAGGTCGGCGCGCCACCGCCCGTCCCGTCGATCTGGTCGAAAGTGTCGCGTGTCGACCCCTCGGCCCCAGACCCGGGCCCGACCTATGCCGTGGCGCTCGAGATCGGCTCTGATCGCCTCGCCCGGTGTCAACACCGCGCTCGAAGGTCGGTGGAACCACGCGAGCCAGCGCCACACGAGCGGAGCGAGCGCGCCCGCCCGGTACTGCGCGGCGTACTGCGGAAAGTTCGTGTGAAAAGAGCTGAGGAGGGGGAGGCCCCGCTCGACCGCGTAGCGCCGGCCGGCGAGGCCCAAAGGCCCCTCCGTATGTACGTGCATGAGATCGGGCTGGAATGCATCGAAGAAGCGGGCCACCTGCCCCGGTCGCGGCCACGACAGGCGGATGGCGGGGTAGGGAGGGAACGGGACCGACGCGACGCGCAATTCGTTTCCGGCGGCTGGCGCGGACTCCGGATAGCGCGGTGCCGCCAGCGCAAACTCGTGCCCCTGCGCGTCGAGCGCCTCGGCGATCCTGCGCACGACCGTGGTCACCCCGTTCACTTGTGGGGTGTAGGTATCGGTGACGATCCCAATACGCATGGCCGGGACGATGGCGAATCGGTGTCAAGCGGTGACGACAGTAGCGTGACGGATTCGTAACGACCGGTCCCGTCAGCGGTTAGGAAAGGGCAGCCGCTCCAGGCAAGACGATTTCGATGGTTGTGCCCTCGCCGAGGGCGCTCGTGGCACTGACTCTGCCCCCGTGCGCCTCGGCGAGATGCTTCACGATCGCGAGGCCCAGGCCCGTGCCGCCTTGGGCGCGGGCCCGGCCCGCGTCGGCCCGGTAAAACCGCTCGAAGATGCGGGGCAGCTGTTCGGGCATGATACCGGCTCCCGTGTCGCGAACGGCGACGACGGCGCCCTCCGGCGCCTCATGAGCCTGGACACGGATCGAGCCGTCTCGGGTGTGCCGCAGGGCGTTGTCGAAGAGGTTTGTGAAGATCTGTCGGAACGCGTCCGGGTCGATGGCAAGCGTCGCGGCTCCGGGGCTCACATCCACGGCGAACGTGACGTCCTGTTGGGCCGCCCGGTCGGCGAACGGCGCCCAGGCCTCGCGCGCCAGCGCCGCCACGTCGACCATGCGCCGAGTCGGGTGCCAGGCCCCCGACTCGATCCGTGACAGGTCCAAGAGGTCGTCTACCAGGCGTTGCATGCGCCGTGCGTTGGTCAAGATGGTCTCGGCGAACCCGCGCGTCTGAGGCCTCGAGGCCTCGGTCACGAGCGTCTCCGCGTAGCCAGCGATCGACGTGAGCGGCGTCTTGAGCTCGTGCGAGACGTTGGCCACAAAGTCGCGGCGCACCGCCTCGAGCCGCCGGAGCGCGGTCACGTCCCGCAGCACGAGCAACGCGCCGCCGTTGGGCAGCGGGCGCGCGGTGACGAGGAGGGTGCGCGCTTCGATCTCGAGCTCCCGCTGGTCGATGTCATGCCCCTCGAGCGCGGTGCGAACGACGTCCCGGGCGCGCTTGTCGTGAAAGAGCTCCGCCAACGGTGGCGGCTGTCCGGCGGCGCGCAGGCCGAGTAACCGGCGCGCGGCCGTGTTGACGGTGACGATGCGGCCGTCCGCGTCGGTCGCGAGCACGCCGTCCGCCATCGATTCGATGAGGGTCTGGGTCTCCTCGCTTTCGCGCCGGAGCCCGGCGAAGCGGAGGCCGAGCTCCTGGCGCATGGCGTGGAGGCCCAGGATGTGGGCTTGCAGTTCTCGGATCGGCGAGGTGGGAAACGTCCCTGGCTCGCCGGCGGCGATGGCGCGTGTGGTCGCGGCCAGGAGGGCGAGCGGACGCGTGACCGAATAGGCGACGAGCGGCGCCACGAGCGCCGCTAGCAGGAGGGCGGCCACCCCCGACCCGAGGATGACCCACGTCACGGCGGCGAGTGCCTCATCGATCGGGTCGAGCGAGGCCGACAGGCGGACCGCCGCTAGGCCGGGACGGTCTGTCCGCACGGCCGCAACGAGCGCGGGCCCAGCGTTCGCTGTGGCGACGTGCTCGCTCCATCCCTCCCCCGCGGCGAGGGCGCGGCCGATCTCAGGTCCCGGCGCGGCCGCATCGCCCCGAACCCTGCCCGCGGCGTCCACGAGCGCGAGCGTGTGCCCCACCCGGGCGGACAGGTCACGGATCGCGTCGCCCCAACTGGCGGAGTCTGGTGGCAGGGCGGCCGCGGCTACGCGCGCTTCCGCGAGGAGCTCAGTGGCGAGCGCCTCTTCCCATCGGTGCCTGAGGACTCGTTGTGTGGCGATGGCGGTGGCGACGGTCATGGCGACGACGACCCCCGCCGCGCCACCATACAGCCGCCCCGCGAGGGTCACGCGCGCTTGCGGCTGGCGGCTGGAGGGGCGCGGAACCGATAGCCCGCGCCGCGCACGGTCTCGATGATGTCCCCGGCGGGGCCGAGCTTCTGCCGCAGCCGCTGGACGTGCATGTCCACGGTGCGGGTCTGGATGTCGGGCTGGGCGTGCCAGACTGATTCGAGCAGCTGGGCCCGGCTTTGAACCCGGCCTTGCCGTTCCATCAGCGTATGCAGTAGGCGAAACTCCGTGGCCGTGAGGTTCACGGGGTCGCCGTCCACCGTGACGCGATGCGCTCCCGCGTCGAGGGCCAAGGCGCCGGCCGTGAGCACGCCTCCCGCCGCAACAGCCGGGGCGGCGAGGCGGCGGAGTACGGCGCGCACGCGCAGGACCAGCTCCTGGGGTGAGAACGGCTTCGGCAAGTAGTCGTCTGCGCCAAGGGCGAGGCCCTTGATGCGGTCGGCTTCGTCCCGTCGCGCCGTGAGCACGATGACGCCGATCTCCTTCGTTTCCTCGCGACGCCGGATTTCCGCGAGGACATCGTAGCCCGAAGCCCCGGGGAGCATCAGGTCCAAGACGATGAGATCGGGACGTTCTTCGCGAGCCGCCCGCAAGGCGTCGCGTCCGCTCGCCGCCGTGCTCACCCGGTAGCCTTCTTTGGCGAGGTGATAGGCGACCAGGGCCGTAATGTCGGGCTCGTCGTCGACGACGAGGACTCGCTGTGTTGCTACGGCTGCCGTCACGACTCCGGCTCCTGTGGCACACGGTGCGACGCGGGTCGCGAACTCAACTCCAAGCGCCGACAAAGTAGCGCGGCGGGTGTGTGATTGGCAATTTTCCTCGAGTGACCGCCGATCGCGTGCGCGTGTTTGTCAACGCGGAGCCCGTGGACGTGACGCGCGGCGCCACGGTGGTCGAGGTCGTGGCTACGTTCGATCCGGCGCTGGCCGATCTCATCGCAGCGTCGCACGCCTACGTTACGGATGGCGTGGGGCGTCCGCTCGACGTCACGCTGCCCGTGAGCGAGGCTGGGGAGGTGCTCCGGGTCGTGGTGACGGCGCGGCGCGCTCCGGACCTCACGCGGGAAGCCCTCGGCCGCTGGCCCAAGGTCGAGCTCCACGTGCATTTGGACGGTTCGCTGCGGCCCGCCACCATGCTCGAGCTGGCGCGCGAGCAGCGGGTGTCGCTGCCTGCGAGTACGCCCGACGCGCTCGCTCGTGCCCTGTCGGGACGGGGCGCCGCTTCGCTGGAGGCTTATCTCGAGAAGTACACCCTCACCCTCGCCGTCATGCAGACGGCCGAGGCGCTGGAACGCATCGCGTACGAGCTCGTGGTGGACGCGGCGGCTGAGCACGTACGCTATCTCGAGATCCGTTACTCGCCGTTGCTCCATCGTCCGGCGTTGTCGCTCGCCGAAGCCATCGAAGGGCCGCTCCGCGGAGCCACGCGGGCTCAAGCCGAGACGGGCACGCGGACGGCGCTGGTGCTCTGTGCCATGCGGAACAGACCCCCGGAGGAGTCCCTGGAGCTCGCGCGCGCGGCCGCGGCATACCACGGGGCCGGCGTAGTCGGTTTCGACTTGGCAGGGCCCGAGAGCGGGCATCCTGCGGCCGTCCACCGCGAGGCATTCGCCCTCGCTGCCCGCAACGGGCTCGGTCGCACGTGTCACGCCGGCGAGACCGAGGGCCCTGCGTCGATCCACGAGGCGCTCAAGGTCTGCGGAGCGGACCGTCTCGGGCACGCCACACGCCTCGTGGAGGATGACGCGCTGCTCGAGCACGTGGTCGCCGAGCGTGTGCCCTTGGAGGTCTGTCTCACGAGCAATCTCTACACCGGCGCCGTCCGCTCGCTCGCCGCCCATCCGCTCAAGCGGTTTCTGGCCGCCGGTGCCGTGGTGACGCTCAGCACCGATGCGCGCCTCGTGGGCGGCGTCAGCCTCACCGACGAGTACTTCCTCGCCCACACGGCCTTAGGCCTGTCGCGCGACGATCTGCTGCGTCTCGTTCTCGCCGGGTGCGAGAGCGCGTTCTTGCCCGAGCCCGAGCGGGTGGCCCTCGCGGCACGGCTCCAGAGCGAATTCGAGCAGCTTTCGTGACCGAGCGGCTCGAGGAGCGCGAGGCCCGGCGGGCCGACCAAGCCGCGGAGGTGGTGCGTCGCTGGCTCGGGCCCCACGCGCCCCGTGCCGCGATCGTGCTCGGCTCGGGGCTCGGCGATATTGCCGGACGCGTGGATGCGCCGCGGCGCCTCGCCTTCAGCGCTGTCCCCGAGTTCCCCGAGGCGCGAGTGCCCGGGCACGATGGGGAACTCGTTGCGGGCACCCTCGGACGCGTGCCGGTGATCATCCAAGCGGGTCGGGCGCATCTCTACGAGGGCCATACCCCCGCGACGGTCGCGCTGCCGGTGCGGGTCTACCATCGCCTCGGCGTTCAAGTGCTTGTCGTCACCAATGCCGCGGCGACCGTGCGCCCGAATCTGGTCCCGGGCAGCCTGATGCTCATCACCGACCACATCAATTTCATGTGGCGAAATCCGCTCATCGGTCGCGTGCTCCCCGGTGAGGAACGCTTCCCCGACATGAGCGCGCCCTACGACGAGGGCCTCGGCAACTTGGCCCGAGGCGTGGCGCGGGACGCCGCGATCCCGCTTGCGGCCGGCGTGTACGCCGGGCTGCTCGGCCCCTCCTACGAGACCCCGGCCGAGATTCGCATGCTCGCCGGGCTTGGGGCTGACGCGGTGGGGATGTCGACCGTGCCAGAGGTCATTACTGCCAGGGCGCTCGGCATGCGCGTGCTCGGGCTCTCGATGATCACGAACCTCGCCGCCGGGCTGTCGGCCGCGCCGATCGCGCACGCCGAGGTGCTGGAGACCGGTCGGCGCGCGACCGCGTCGCTCGCCGCGCTCGTGACGGGCGTGCTCGATCGCCTCTAGCGGGTGCGCGGTGGGGGGACGAAGTGGTTCAGTGGACCGTGGCCGCGCCCCAGACCGGGGGCCGCGGCAATCGCGCGCACGACGAAGTCCACCGCATCGGCCACGCTCTGGACGAGGCCCCGACCCTGGGCGAATCCTGCGGCTACCGCCGCTGACAGGGTGCAGCCCGTGCCGTGGGTCGAGGTCGTCTCGATCCGCGCATGCGCGAACCGGCGGGTCATGCCTTCGGTCACCAAGACGTCGGTCAGTTCGGGGCCATCGAGATGGCCGCCGGTCACGAGCGCCGCGCGAGCGCCGAGCTTGACCAGTGCCCGACCGGCGCGTTCCATCTGCTCCACGGTACGCACCTCGTCCTCAATCAGCACGGCGGCTTCGTACAGGTTCGGGACCACGAGCGCCGCCAGCGGCAGGAGGGCCCGCCGCAGCAGGCGTTCGGCGTCGCGTTCAAGGAGGCGGTCGCCCGTACTGGCCACGAGCACGGGATCGAGCACGTAGTCTGGCAAGGCGTACCGCGCGAGCCCCCAGGCCACGGCTTCGACGACCTCCCCGGTACCGAGCATGCCCGTTTTGACGCCCTGCGGCGGAAGGTCGGCGGCGAGGGCTTCGAGCTGGCGGGCGACGAGACTGGCCGAGACGGGCTCCCAGGCGAGGACGCCGCGGGTGTTTTGAGCGGTCACGGCCGTCACCACGCAGGTCCCGAAGACGCCGAACTGGTGGAAGGTCTTGAGGTCAGCTTCCAAGCCCGCGCCCCCGCCCGAGTCCGAGCCCGCGACGGTGAGTGCAATGTTCACCGGGCCGCCTTGGCAAAGGACGGAAGGGCGGCGACGTTTAAGGCTACGTGGATTCGGCACATGCCGAGGGAGGTGCGCATTCCAAGTAATCTGCAGTCCACGCTTCGTGATCTTCAACGGCGTCGGGCGCGGGGCCGCCGCGGGCTGGCGCTCGTGGAGGGGGTCCGCCTAGTCGAGGAGGCTCTTGGTGCGGGCCTCAAGATCCGCGGGGCCGTCGTGGCGCCGGACCTCGAGCGCACCGCGCGCGGCAGTGCGCTGCGCGCGGAGCTCGAACGCCAGGCCATTCCCGTCGAAGACGTGAGCGCCCGCACCTTTGCGACGCTGGCCGACACCGAATCGCCGCAGGGGATTCTCGCCGTCGTCGAGCCACGGAAGTGGCATCCCGACGACCTGCCCCTGGGCGCGGACGGCGTCGTGCTCGTGATCGACGGGGTGCAGGACCCCGGCAACGTTGGCACGCTGATCCGCACGGCGCACGCGCTTGGCGCCGCGGGGACGATCGCGCTGCGGGGGACAGCTGATGTGGTCTCGCCGAAGGCGCTGCGGGCGGCGATGGGCGCCACGTTTCGCCACCCGGTGCTCGTGCTCGACGACGCGGCGTTCATCACGTGGGCGCGCAAGCACGATGTCACCCTGTGGGCCGCGGCCGCCGACGGCGTGCCGTTGCATCGCGCCACCTCGGGAGCCCGCGCGAAGGCAGCCGGGGAAAGCGGGCCGATCGGTGTAATCGTTGGGAACGAGGGAGCGGGGATCAGGCCCCAGCTGAACGCCGTATCGACAAAGCGCGTGGCGGTGCCGCTTGCACAGGGGGCTGAGTCCCTGAACGTGGCCGTCGCGGCCGGGATCCTTCTGTACGAGGTCTTGCGTGGGCGGTGACGCCCCGGGCGTCGTGTTCGCGGGCGCGGTCGGGTTGTGTCTCGGAAGCTTTTTGAATGTCTGCATCGCGCGCCTGCCGGCGGACGACCCCAAGGCGCGTTCCCTCTTTTATCCGCCCTCAAGTTGCCCCCGATGCCACCGCCGGATCGCGTGGTACGACAACATCCCGATCCTTTCCTGGGCGTGGCTTGGGGCCAAGTGCCGCTACTGCCGACAGCCGATCTCGGCGCAGTATCCGCTCGTGGAAGCGGCAGTGGCGTTGCTTTGGGTGGCGGCCGCCCTGTTCTACGGTGTCACGTTTGAAGCGCTGCGCGGCGCCCTCTTCGGAACGGTGCTCCTCGGTATCGCGATCATCGATGCCCGTCATCAGATCATTCCGCACGAGCTCACCTTCGGCGGCCTGGCGATCGGCTTGGGCCTCTCGCTGCAAGGCGGGGCCCAGGGCTTTGTCGCGGCGCTGGTGGGCGCTGCCGTCGGGCTCGGGTTGTTGTGGATCGTCCGCATCGTTGGGGGATGGGTGTTCAAAGAAGAGGCGATGGGCCTCGGGGATGTCTTTATGATGGCGATGGTGGGCAGCTTCGTCGGGTGGCGGGGCGTGCTGCTGACAATCTTCCTGGGGGCGCTCTTGGGCACTGCGGTGTCGCTCCCGCAAGCGGTTACCCGAAAGCGTCGGGTCGTGCCTTTTGGGGTGTACCTCGCGATGGGTGCGCTCATGACCTTCGTGTTTGGAGACGGGCTGCTCGCGTGGTACGTCCAGTTCCTCCGGGGTAGCTAGTGTGGTGAATGCGCAGGCCTCGGGCGATGTGTTGGAGCAGGTGGGCACGGACCTTACCTTGCAGGCCCGTCGAGGCACGCTCGAGCCCGTGCGGTGTCGGGACACCGAGATCGCGCGAGTCATCGACATTCTTCTCCGCCAGACCAAGAACAACCCTGCGCTCGTTGGTGAGGCCGGCGTCGGCAAAACGGCGATCGCCGAAGGACTCGCCCAACGCATCGCGGCCGCGGAGGTCCCGCCGGCGTTGCGAGACGCGCGGGTCATGGTGCTCGACCACGTGGCCCTCCTGGCCGGGACGGCATTCCGGGGGCAGTACGAAGAGCGGGTGCGGCGCCTGGTGCGCGCGCTCGTGGCCGACCCGGACCTGATTCTGTTCGTCGACGAACTGCACAACCTCATCGGCCAGGGGAGCGCGCTCGGTGCTGCGATGGACGCGGCCAACATGCTGAAGCCGGCGCTCGTCCGCGGCGACGTGCGGGTCATCGGCGCGACCACGCTCGGCGAATACGATCGCTGGATCCGGCACGACCCCGCCCTCGAGCGCCGGTTTCAGCCCGTCACGGTGGCGGAGCTCGACCCGGTGGCCACGTGGGAGGTGCTCGTGGCGCGGCGACCGCGGCTTGAGCGGCATCACGCCGTCGCCATCACGGACGACGCCCTCAAGGCGGCGATCGTCCTCACGGACCGGTTCGTGACCGATCGCGCGCGACCGGATAAGGCGATCGACGTCCTGGACGAGGCGTGCGCCCACGCCCAGGCGACGGCCCAGGTGTCGGCCGGGCTCGATCGCCTGATCCGTGAGCGGCGGCGGCTCGATGCGCTGTTGCGGCGCGATCTCCCCGAGGAGAATCGAGCGAGCCCCGACGACGTGATCGGTGATTTGATTCCAGTGATCGAGCGGATCGGAGCCGAACTCGATCGCTTCTTCGGGCGCGTGGCACCGGAGCCAGCGCGCGCAGCAGCTGCGGCTCCGACCCCTCGAGAGTCGCTCGCCGAGCGCCGCGTTGCGTTGGACGCTGAGCTCCGCCGCGAGCTCGAGCGCCAGGGCGTGACCGTGGGCGCCGCCGAGGTCGCCCGCGTAGTCGGCGCGGCGGTCGGGAAGGTCATCGAGTGGGCCGGATGAGGAGAGCGCTCGCGCTGCTCCTCCTCGTCGCGGCCTGCCGCGAGCGAGCCCGGGACGTCCAGCGTCAAGCCGAGCTCGAGCAGGCCGTGGACCAGATGATGCCCGCCGTCGCCCGGGCGACGGGACTCGCCTTCAAGCACCACCCGGTATTGCTCCGCCGCAGCCGGACCCAGGTGCGGGACTACGTGATTCACAAGTTTGATGCGGATCTCACCCCGGCCGAATTGGTCGGAGTCCAGGCGGCCTACCGCCTGTTCGGGCTTCTGCCCGATTCCATCGATCTCCGAAAGACGATGGTCGACTTGATGACGGAGCAAGTCGCGGGTTACTACGACCCCGACTCGAACGCGCTGTTTGTCCCGACCGACATCGACCCGGCTCAGGCCCGAATCGTGGTCTCGCACGAGCTCGTCCACGCGCTGCAGCATCAGTATGTGGACCTCGACTCCCTGGTCCAGCAGCCCGCCCACAACGACCGACGCAGCGCGGCCGAAGCCGTGCTCGAAGGCCAAGCGACGCTCGCCCAGATTCTCGTGCTCATGCCGGAGCAGCGGGTCGAGAGCCTGCCGAACTTCTGGACGCTCCGGAACGCCCTGGGCGAGCAGCAGGCCCAAATGAGCATCTTCGCGCACGCGCCCCTGTGGCTGCGCGAGAGTCTCATCTTCCCCTACCTGGCGGGCGCGGAATTCATCCGCACGTTCGAGCAGCTCCATCCCGGCAAGCAACCGTTCGGCACGCTCATGCCCACGTCGACCGAGCAGATCCTCCACCCCGACCGCTACGAAGCCGGCGACCGGCCCCGGCCCGTCACGTTCGTCACGCCCGCCGCAGATACGGTGCGCTATGAGAACGACCTTGGCGAGTTTGAGACGCGGCTGCTCTTGGAGCAGTTCCTGGGCGACGAAGCCGCCGCTACGGCCTTGGCGACGGGCTGGGACGGGGACCGCTACCAGGTGCTCGGCGCCGGAGACGAGGCGCTCGTGTGGTACTCGTTCTGGGATAATGCGGCGATCGCCGACCGGTTCGCGCAGGGCCTCAAGCGGGCGTGGGCCGCTCGACGCGCCAACGCCCCTGCGGGTCGCCGTGCGGAGATCACGCGCCTTGTGGTCGGCGGCGCGCCAGGCGTGCGCCTCGTCGACGCGCCCACCGCGTGGGTGGGCTGGAAACACCTCCCTCTCGTCCACGTCAACTAGGCCCGCCTGCGGGCTGGGTTTGCAGGTAATGGGCCAGTTGGACCACTGCCGGGTTTGCACCTCCCCTTCTAAACGACGTGGCCTGTTAGTAGCTTGGTAGGCTTATGTTTGCGGGCATCGGCGAGCAGCTTGGGGCAGTGCTGCGTCGGCTCACGGGCCGGGGCGTCCTTTCCGAGGCCGACGTGGGCGAGGCACTCACCGAGATCCAGCGCCACCTGCTCGACGCCGACGTGAGCGTCGAGGTGGCTGAGCGTTTCGTCGCGCACGTGCGCGAGCGCACGGTCGGCGCCGTCCGACTCAGCGCGGTGAACCCCGGTCAGCAAGTCGCGAAGCTCGTGCGCGACGAGATCGCCCGGATGTTGGGCGCGCGTGACGAGCAACTTGCGCCGGGAGCCACGGCCCGCCGGGCGCCCGCGCTCGACTTCGCAAGCGTCGGGCCGACGGTGATCTTCCTCGTCGGCCTCCAGGGGTCTGGGAAGACCACCACCGCGGCGAAGCTCGCGCGACGCCTGAAGCTCGAGCAGAAGGCGCCCGGGCTAATTGCCGCGGACGTCTACCGGCCGGCCGCGCGCGCCCAGCTCGCGCAGCTCGCGGAGCCGCTTGGGATCCCCGTCTTCGGCGGATCGGAGGGGGAGCGGGACGTTCCCCGGCTCGTGCGTGAGGGATTGCGGGACGCAGAGCGGGCCCGCTGTCGGACCGTCATAGTCGACACGGCCGGACGCCTCCAGATCGACGTGGCCATGATGGAGGAGTTGCGGGCGCTGAAGGCGGCGGTCCCTCCGCGCGAAGTGCTGCTCGTGGCGGACGGGCTGACGGGACAGGATGCCGTGCGGTTGGCCCGTGGCTTCCAGGACGGCGTCGGGTTGACGGGCGTGATTCTCACGAAGCTCGACGGTGACGCCCGGGGTGGGGCGGCGCTCTCGATCCATGGGATCACGGGCCTGCCGATCAAGTACGTCGGGGTGGGCGAAGCGACGGACGCCTTGGAGCCTCTCGACCCCGTACGGTTGGCCGGACGCATTCTCGGCCAGGGTGACGTCGTTGCGCTCGTGGAGAAGGCGGCCGCGACGCTCGACGCCGACGAGGCGAAGCGGCTGGCGCAGAAGGCACGATCGAAGCAGGGCATGGACCTCGCGGACTTTCTGGTCGCGTTGCGCCAGATGCAGGCCATGGGTCCCCTGAAGCAGGTGGTGGGGCTCCTGCCGGGGCTCGGGGCGAAGCTCAAGGGCGTGTCGCTCGACGACCGCCGCCTCAAGCATGTGGAAGCGATCGTGTTATCGATGACCCCCGACGAGCGCGCGACGCCCAAGATTTTGAACGGCTCGCGCAAGCTGCGGATCGCGAAGGGGTCGGGCCGGTCGGTGCAGGAAGTGAATCGGTTGCTGGAGCAGTTCCAGCAGATGCGCAAGTTCATCCAAAAGACTTAGGGAGCGGTATGGCAACTCGAATTCGACTGCGGCGAGTGGGGCGACGAGGCCAGGGATACTTCCGCATTGTGGTCGCGGACCAGCGCTCGCCGCGGGACGGGCGATTCGTGGCGACGATCGGGCACTACAACCCGCGCGCCAATCCGGCGGAGATCACCGTCGATGCGACGGCCGCGCACGCGTGGCTCGCCAAAGGCGCGTCGCCGACGGACACCGTCCGCTCGCTCCTCAAGAAGGCCGGCGTATTGGGCAAGCCATCCGCGTAGTTGGTCGGCTGCGGAAGCCGCACGGTCAGCAGGGCGAGGCGGCCGTGGTGCCGCTGGTCGAAAACCCGGGCTTGGTGTTTGGCCCGAAGGCGCGGGTGTTCATTGTGGATGAGGAGCGGCGGGTGGTCGCCGGGCCGCTCCTGGTGGCGCGACGCCGCTCCTACCACCGGACCTGGTTGCTGGGGTTCGTCGGAGTGTCGAGTCGGGCGGCGGTCGAGGGGTGGCGGGATCATTTAGTCGCCGTGGAAGAGCCCGATGCTCACGATTAGCGTCGTGACGTTGTTTCCCGAGTACTTCGCAGCGCCGCTGGCCACGAGCATCCTGGGACGGGCGGCTCAGCTCGGGCTCGTGCGCTACCGGGTTGTGCAGCTGCGCGACTACACGCACGACCGCCACCACACGGTGGACGACTACGCCTACGGAGGCGGCGCCGGCATGGTGCTCAAGCCCGAGCCGTTCTTCGAGGCGGTCGAGGATCTGCGCGTGGGGCCGCCGCTCGTGTCGCTCTCGGCGCGGGGTCGCCCGTTCGGCCACCGGGATGCAGTACGCTGGTCGCTCGGGCGGGAGCTCACGCTCCTGTGCGGGCACTACAAGGACGTCGATCAGCGCGTCGCGGACGGGCTCGGGGCCGAGGAAGTCTCGGTCGGCGACTTTGTCCTGTCAGGCGGCGAGCCCGCCGCCCTGTGCGTAGTGGACGCGGTGGTGCGCTTGCTTCCCGGTGCGCTCGGTGATCACGAGTCCGCGGCGACGGACTCGCATTACGACGAGTTGCTCGCCCCGCCGAGCTACACGCGACCGCCAAGCTACCGCGGGATGGATGTGCCGGCGATATTGTTGAGCGGAGACCACGACAAAATTGCGGCTTGGCGAGCGCGTGAGGCGGAGCGCCTGACGCGGGAGCGCCGGCCGGACATCTGGGCCCGGCACGTGGCGGGGCAGGACTGAGCACGCCGGCTGGGACCTCTGAGGGAGACGGGATATGCAGCGGCTGCGAGCGATTGAGCGCGAGGGGCTGAAGACCAACGTGCCCCCGTTCGAACCCGGCGACACGGTGCGCGTCATGGTGCGCGTCCGCGAAGGGGAGAAGGAGCGGTTGCAGGCGTTCGAAGGGATCTGCATCGCGCGGCGGGGTGGCGGTATCAGCGAGTCGTTCACCGTCCGCAAGATCTCGGCAGGCGTGGGCGTGGAGCGGATCTTCCCGCTGCACAGCCCATCGATCGCCGAAATCGCGATCGTGCGCAAGGGCCGCGTCCGGCGGGCGAAGCTGTACTTCCTGCGGCGGCTGGCCGGGAAGGCCGCGCGGATTCGCGAGCGCCGCGGGCTCGTCGTCCCGGAGCACACCGAAGGGTGAAGGGGCCCCGTCCCTCGCTCGAGCGCGAACGCGCGCTCTGGGCGCGGGGCGGGCTTGTCGCCGGCATCGACGAGGCGGGGCGGGGTCCCCTCGCCGGGCCGGTCGTGGCCGCCGCAGTCGTGCTGCCCGCCTACTCCACGCCGATCCGCGGTCTCAGAGATTCGAAGGTTCTCACGCCCACCGCGCGGACGCGCCTTGCCGCCGTCGTGCGCGCCAGAGCCGTCGCCGTGGGTGTCGGAGCGGCGAGCGTCCGCGAAATCGATCGCCTCAACATCCGCCGCGCCACGATCCTCGCCATGCGGCGCGCGCTCGCGCGTCTGTCCGTCGCCCCCGCGCACGTGCTCGTGGACGGACTCGCGTGCCCCGAGCTTGGGTGGGCCCACGAGCCGGTGATTGACGGCGATGCCCTGTGCACGTCCATCGCCGCAGCGTCGGTCATCGCCAAAACCGTGCGCGACCGCTTGATGGTACGGCTCGCTCCGCGCTACCCACGCTACGCCTGGGACTGCAACAAGGGGTATGGGACGCCCGAGCACCTGGACGCGTTGATGGCGTTCGGGCGTTCGGTCCACCATCGCCTGAGCTTCGCTCCGGTACTCCAGCTCGCGCTGTTCTAGCCCGAACCGCCATGCTGCGGCGCGCGCGTGCGCTTCAACTGCGCGCGCAGCCCCGCGAGCGGCAACGTGTTCACAATGTCGCCGCGCTCGAGCCCGGCGCGGCGCGCGATGTCTACCGCGTAACGCATGAAGGACAGGGTGTTCGGGCGGTGACTGTCGGTCGATAGCACGAAGCGGACGCCGTGCTGCTTCGCCGCCGCGGCGAGGGTGTCGGGCAGGTCCATGCGGTCGGGCTGCCCGTTCACCTCGAGGAGGCACCCCGTGCGGGCGGCGGCCTCGGCGATCGCGTCGAAGTCCATCGCGAAGGGCTCTCGCTTGCCGATGAGGCGGCCGGTCGGATGGCCGATCGCGTCTACCCAGGGGTGCTCGATCGCCCCGAGCACCCGCTCCGTGATCTGCCGTTTCGATTGCGTGAGACCGTAATGGATCGCCGCCACCACGTAGTCCGCTTCCGCGAGCAGGTCGTCCGGCAAGTCCAGTCTGCCGTCCTCCAGGATGTCGAGCTCCACGCTCTTCAGGATGGTCACCTTCGGTCGGGCGGCATTCCAAGCGTCCACGGCCGCCCATTCGGCCCGCAGACGCGTCGGGTCGAGTCCGTGAGCCATCGTCACGCGCTTCGAGTGGTCCGTGATCGCGATGTACGCGTAGCCGCGGGCGCGAGCCGATTCGGCCATGTCGGCAATCGTCCCCTGGCCGTCGGTTGCTTTCGTGTGCATCTGCATATCGCCCCGGATCTCGTCGAGGGCCACGAGCGTGGGCAGCCGGTGGGCCCGGGCCAGCGCGATCTCGCCGCGGGCCTCGCGCAGCTCCGGGGGAATCCAGTCGAGCCCGAGCGCGGCGTAGATCTCCTCCTCGGTCGTCCCCGCGACGCGACGCGTCCCCTTGAAGAGGCCATACTCGTTCAGCTTGAGGTTCTTGGACTGAGCGAGCTGCCTCAGTTCCACGTTGTGCGCTTTTGAACCGGTGAAGTACTGGAGGGCCGCCCCGTAGGCGGCGGGCTCGACCGCGCGGAGATCGACCTGAAGCCCTCCGCGGAGACGGATGGTCGAGCGCGTGTCACCGTGCGCCAGTACCTCGGCTGCGTCCGGGTAGGTGACGAACCGCTGCATCACGGCCGTGCGGTCGGCGCACGTGACGAGCACGTCCAAGTCCCCGACCGTCTCGCGCCGCCGTCTGAAACTGCCGGCCACCGCGATGGCCGAGAGGCCGCCCCCGGTCTCGAGGTGCGCCTCGATCGCTTGCGCTTCCGTTTCGGCGTCGTGCAACAGCAGCCGTTGCTCGCCGACGTGGGCCTGCGGGAGGCCGGCTTGGATCTTCTCGACCATCTTCGGGCCGAAGCCTTTGAGCTTCCCGACACGGCCAGCAGCCAGGGCCTTGGCGAGGTCCGCGGCGGATCGGATCTTCAGGCTTGAGTAGAGGAGCTTTACGCGCTTCGGGCCGAGGCCCGGGATCCGCAAGAGGTCGAGCAGTCCCGAGGGCAGTTTGGCGGCTAGCTGCTTGTGCAGCGGCAACTCGCCCGTCGCGATGATGGTGGAGATCTTTTCGGCGAGGTCCGAGCCGATCCCGGGCAGATCGGTCAGGGGGGGTGTGCCTCGTGCGACGACGTCGGTCAGCGGTTCGGGAAAGTCGCGGATCGTGCGCGCGGCGTTTCGATAGGCGCGTACGCGAAAAGGGTTCTCGCCCTTGATCTCGAGCAGGTCTGAGACCTCGTCGAACAACCGGGCGATATCGGGATTCTGCATGGCTCGGGTCTAGACCGCGGGCTCGCTCGCGCGCTCCATCAACACGATCCCCGACATCCGGCGCCACATCTCGCGGCGCGCGCGGGGGGCGAGCCATCCGACGAGGCGCCAGAGGCGTGCGAAGCGCATCGTCCGCCCGAGCCGCAGGGACTCCTCCCACATCGAGTGGAACTCCCGCTCCCGCCAGCCATGTGGTTCGAAGAAACGCGTGCCGGTCTCAGGGGCGAATTGAAAGGGCGCGTTCCCGGCCGCCACCGCCCGACCCCAGGTGCGCTCCATGAGCTGGAGCAACGCGGGGGAGGCGAGGTCGAACAGCCAGAACCCGTATGCCTGACGAGCGTGCAGCGCTGCGGCGAGGCCCGAAACGGCAGCTGGCGACAGATAGATGAGTAGGCCCTCGCTGATGACGAGCGCAGATTGCGCGGTCGCCGCCACCCGCTCGAGCACGCACACGGGTTTCTCCCCGGCGAGCTGCTCGGCCTTGTAGGCCAGAATGTCGGCGAAGTCCACCTCGATCCAGCGCAGCGTGGCCGGAAGGGCCAGGCGGTAGGGCCGGGTATCGAGCCCCGCCGCGAGGTTCAACACCACGTCACCACGTCGATCCCCCCGTCACGCGCGAGCCCGAGGATCCGGTCGTTCATCACCGCGGTGCGCACGATCATCGGCCAAGCCCACGCTCGTCCCTTGGGCATCGTGCGGAGAATCTCGACCCCGCGCTCGCCCGCCAGTCCGCGGGCGTAGGGATCGTGGAACAGGGCGTCCTGTCGCTCGCTCTCCATGGCTCGGTAGAGGGCCACCCACCGAGCGGTGTCGGAGACGTGACTGATCGCACTTTCGGCTGGCATCGCCCCAACCTAGGGGCCGCTCGAAATTCCCTCAACGGGACGCCGTGACCCCTCGGGGTGCGTCTCGCATGCGGATCTAGGAGGAGCGTGCCGCGGGATCGCGGCGAAGACCTATCTCGTCGCGCAACGGGTCCCGGCGTCTCGGATCCGGACAATCCCGAAGGGCCAGGAAAGACCGCTTGATCCCGGCCACACGGAGAGCGCCTAGGCCATGGAGTCGGAACGACCAGTTCGCCCTCTTGACGCCAAACGTCGTCCTTGGGCGGCCCTGAGCAATGGGCAAAGACCGGCCAAGCGGCCTAGGCGCGAGGAGTTAGCGGGGTGTGTGCCACCAGATGTCGCAAATTCGACCCCCCCTGCCGCAAAAACGCCCTGCTCTCCCCCACGCCCGGGGCCTATGGTGCCAAGTTGACCGGGGACGACCAAGGGCCGTACCCCCGGTCCACCCTCACTCTACGGGGTAGCGCGGGCATGCGGGCCGTAACGTACACCGTTCGCGACGCGGTCAGCGCCCCAGTAAATCAGGTCTTCCATGTCCTAACCGACCCGGGCGGCATGGCCGCCTGCTTCCCCGGAGCGGACGCGGTCCAAAGCACGGGGCCGCTCGCGGCTGGCACGTCGATTACCGTGCGGTTCGGCGAGCGGGTGACTGAGTTTGAGGTGGTCGCCTACACGGAGCCTTCCACCGTGGGGTGGGTGGAGCGGGGCGGTCGGCAGGGGTGGCGCACGGTCTTCAACCTGGACCCAGCAGGGGCCGGCACCGCGCTCACGATCCGCAACGAATGGGCGCCCCACTCGCTCGGCGCCTGGTTGCGGGGCCGCTGGTTCGGAAAGCGGGAGGTCGAGCAGCACCTGGAGCGGATCCTGGACAACGTGTTGCACGCGCTGTTTCGCGAGCGACCGTCGTTCTGACGAACGCTCGTCTGCGAGTCGGGCTAGTTGGTCTTCGCGCGCGGCTCCCGGCGCTCTCCCCGGAGCCTCCGCTCGGACGGTTTCCGCCGCTCAACGAGCACCGGGATCGTCGCCGCGCGGCGATCCGCGCGTCGACGATTCCTCGCGCGACGCCGCTCAGGCGCGAGCTGCGCCCCCGATTCGACAGTTAGCACGCTTTTCCCCCTGAACGTGACGTGTGCCGCCCGCAACGGGGGCACGACCCAATGCCGCGCGAACCGCCCAAACTGCTTGCCCGCGGGGGGTCGACCGAGCACCCGGTGTTTGTAGTGATGCCCCGGCGGGAGCAAGAATCGAGCCTTCCACGGGTTCGCGCAAGCGGGGTCTCCTGAGCGTCCGCGCCTTCGCGAGCGGCGCGTCGTCACGTGTCGATGTCGCATCTGAGCGACATGCAAGATGTTGCGTGTTCGCCTGCCCAGCATTCCTCTCGGATCGAGCTGTCGAAGATCTGGTCAGTGTTTTCGGATTTGACATGCAGTTCTCCTAGACCACCTGGCGGCCGCGCTCAAAGCAGGCGGCACACCCCTTGCCCTTCAGGCGCGGAGAGTCGCGTGCCGTGCACGCTCATCGACAAGAGCACACCCGGAGTGATCCGGGGTCGCAAAGCTAGGGGCCTCGACGATCGAGGTGGCCCGGCTACCGAAGGAGCGTTGATCGATGGATGGAGTGTTGCCGAGTCCGGGGGCCGCAGACGGCTCCGGCGAACCTGCTCGCCGCGTGACAGCGCTCGTCATTGATGACAACGGGCGATTTCGCACGGCCTTCGCGCGGCTCCTGCGACGGGCGGGCATCGACGTTCTCGAGGCCGCGGACGGTGCGCAGGGGATCGTGCTCGTCTCCCAGTCGCGGCCTGACCTCGTGATCACCGACATCTACATGCCCGGTGTCGGCGGCCTTCCGACGATTGCGCACCTGCGCTCCCACTGGCCGCAACTGCGCATTATCGCCATCTCGGGCGCCGACGCCCCTGTCGTGGACTTGGCCCGACGATCGGCCGAGCTCGGCGCTGACGCATTTCTCTCAAAGCCCTTCGATCTCGAACAGATCATGAAGTTGATTGAGCCCTCGGCGCCGTCGCGCGCGCGGACGGTACCGTGACGGATCACGGCGCCGTGCCCGCCGATCGCGTGACGACGGCAAGCGGGGACGTTCATCGCGAGCGCGAGATTCTGCGACAAGCAAGCGTGGCGCTGTCGGGTCGTGTGGTCACCATGTGGGAGGTCTCGCCGTCGCGGGAGCTCGTGCCGCGCCTCTCGAGCGTCGAGAACCCGCCGTATCACGCGACGGTACTCGACATCGAGGGCACGCTGCTGCGGTGGAAGACGCCGTTGGCGCCCGGCGGGCGCTGGGTAGGATGCCGCTTGAACGAGCAGGAATGGTGTGTGGCCCCGGTGAGACGGGAGCCCGCCGCGCCGCCGCCCGATGGCATTGAGCGACGCAGCCGGGAGCGGATCACCCTTGAACTTGCGGGTCTCTGTGTGGGCGCCACGGAGGTCGAGCCCCGAGTGGAGGCCGAGCCCGCGGTCCCTCAGCCGGGCGATGCGGTCGCCGATCCCGTGACGGTGGCACTCGCGAGCCTCAAGCTGTCTGCCGAACGGATCGAAGCCGAGGCGCATCTGGACGCCGCGTTTCGCGCGACGCTGCTCGATGAGTTAGTGGCGGTATCGGGTGGCCTCGAGCTCGCGAAGCGGCGGGCGGTCTCGCTTGAAGCCCGGATTGCCGGTGCCGCGGCCGCCTCTTTCGACCCCGCCGAGATCGCCCAGGCCTCGGTGGTGCTCGAGCGGCCGGCCGCGAGACGGCGCGGCGTCGTGCTGCATCTCGTCGGCTCCGGAGGAGGGCGCGTCGTGAGGGGCGACGCCTACGCTGTCTCGTACGTGCTGCGGAGCCTCATCCGCTGTGCAGTGAGTCGAGCGCGGAGCGACACCCCTCCGATCGTGATCCGGGTCGAGCCGATCGAAGCGGGCATCTGCGTGTCGGTAGAAGAAGGGACGGCGCCCGACCCGCTCGTCACTCCGGATCAGGCTGCCGGTGTCCGGCGCGGCGTGCCGGCGCTGCCGCTCCTGCGCAAGATGATTCACGAGACCTGCCAGGGCCGCGTCGACCTGCGTCCGCTCGCCCATGGGGGCAGGGCGGCGGCCATCGTTCTCTGGGGTCCCCCCGACGGGCCGGGCCCGGTGGGTCAGGGGAACTGAACGTGCTTCGGGCCTAGGGCCGATCGAGCACGTCGCGCACTTTACGGAGCAGGACCTCGACGCTGAAGGGCTTCTGCAGATACGGCGCGCCGGACTCGACGATCTCGCGGCGCAGGACCGCGTCATCCGTGTACCCCGACATGTAGAGCACCCGCACCCCTGGGCGCGCTTCGCGGAGCCGGGCGGCGAGGGTGCGACCGCTCATCTCGGGCATTACGACGTCCGTGATCAAGAGCCCGAGCGGGCCGGCGTAGCCGGCGGCCGCCTCCAGGGCGGCGGCGCCATTCGGGGCCTCGATCACCCGATAGCCGTTGCGCACGAGCGTCTTTCGGGTCGTCTCGCGGACCAGCGGATTGTCTTCGGCCAACAAGACCGTCTCCGTGCCCTGAAGCCGCTTCGCGGACCCCTCGACCGGCATCTGAACCTCCGCGGCTTCTTCGACGCGGGGCAGGTAGATCTTGAACGTCGCCCCCTGACCCAGTTCGCTGTAGGGCCAGACGTAGCCACCGCTCTGCTTCACGATGCCGTACACGGTCGAAAGCCCGAGGCCCGTGCCCTTACCCTTCTCTTTGGTCGTGAAGAACGGCTCGAACAAGTGGGCCTTGGTCGCCTCGTCCATCCCGGTGCCAGAATCCGTGACCGCCAGCTGGACGTAGTGCCCGGGGGCCATGGGGTCGTGCTCGAAGGCGTATTCGTTGTCGAGCACCGCGTTTCGCGTCTCGATGACGAGTTCCCCGCCTTCCGGCATGGCGTCCCGGGCGTTCACGGCAAGGTTCATGATCACCTGCTCGAGCTGGCCGGGGTCCGCCTTCACGGCGCCGAGTGTCGGCTCGAGCACCGTGATGAGCTTCACGTCCTCGCCGATCAGGCGGCGCAACATCTTTTCCAGATTCATCACGAGCTCGTTCAGATCGAGCACGCGCGGTTCGAGCACCTGTTGGCGGCTCAGCGCGAGCAGCTGACGCGTGAGGGCGGCCGCGCGGTCGCCCGCCTTGCGGATCTCGGCCACTTCTTCGAGTGCCGGGTGGCCTGGCGACAGATCTTCTCGGAGCAAGTCGCTGTAGCTGATGATCGCCGTGAGGATGTTGTTGAAGTCGTGCGCCACGCCGCCCGCGAGGCGCCCGACGGCCTCGAGCTTCTGCGCTTGCCGGAGCTGCTGTTCGAGGATCTGGCGGGTGGTGATGTCTTCCTGAATCGCGATGAAATGGGTCATCCGGCCGGTCGCGTCGGTGATTGGGCAAATCGAGGCGGAGTGCCAGTAGAGCTTCCCGTCCTTGCGCCGGTTGCAGAGGGTCCCGCGCCACACGTGTCCGTCCCTGATTGACTTCCACAGTGCGTCATACTCCTCGGCCGGGGTCGCTCCGGACTTGAGGACGCGAGGCGTCCGCCCCACCACTTCGTCAGGCGTGTAGCCCGTCATCTCGGTGAAGCGATTGTTCACGTATTCGATGCGCCCGTCGGTGTCCGTGATGATGATGGACACCGGGCTCTGTTCGACCGCAAGGGTCAGCCACCGCAGCCGCTCCTCGGCACGCTTGCGGTCGGTGATGTCGCGCGCGACCGCGCAGATCCTTCCGTCCGAGAGGCGGTTCAGGCTGATCTCGACGTCGATCACCGACCCGTCCTTGCGAAGCAGCCGGCGGATGCGGACGCCCGGACCCGCCAGGGGTTCGGAGAGTTCGACTGGCTGGTGACGGTCTTCCGGGGGATAGGTGTCGGCGATCCCCAAGGCGAGCAGGTCCTCGAGCGAATAGCCGGTAAGCGCGCACGCCCGGCGATTGGCGAGCACGACCCTCCCACTCGCGTCCGACACGACGATGGCCTCGGGAACCTCCTCGAGAAGCGTGCGGAGGTGCTCGTTCATCTCGGGGAGGTGTACTTCGTGGTTCCGGTGATCCGGCTGCTGCTCAGCGAACCGAGGGGGGCGACCGCCCGCTGCGTCGATCGCTGCGTGCCGAGCGGCGGTGGCGTCGGCGCGGTTGGCGCGTCGGAGCCGGGTGTCGGGGGGTGCCGTGCGTTGCCCCGTTTCACGGGGCCAACGTTAGGAAACGGCTCCGTGAGGCGCAAGGACGCGCCACCTATCGTGCGAGCCGGTAGCCCGCTTTGCGCACCGTCAGAATGTGGCGCGGCGAAGTCGGGTCGGGCTCGAGCTTGCGGCGCAGCTCGGCGACGTGCGTGTCGACCGTGCGACTGAATACCTCTGCGCTGTAGCCCCAGACTTCGGCTAACAGCTGACTCCGGGACACGACCGCGCCGCGGCGGCCGAGCAGCGCCACGAGCAGATCGTACTCCTTGGGCGTGAGGAGCACCGGCGTGCCCGCCCGGCGGACGAGCCGCGAGGCTCGAATGACCTCCACGTCGCCAAAGCCCTCCGGGGCGTCTGAGTCCTCGGGCGGAGCCGAGCGCCGGAGCAGGGCTTCCACGCGGGCGAGCAGCTCGAGCACCCCGAAGGGCTTGGTCACGTAGTCGTCGGCTCCGAGTCGCAAGCCCCGCACCTTGTCCGCCTCTTCGCCGCGCGCCGTGAGGACCAGGACGGGCATGCGCAGGCCCTCGTCGCGCAGGTTGCGGAGGACCCGGAACCCGTCCATGCCGGGGAGCATGAGGTCCAGGATGACGAGGTCGGGTGACGATGCCCGTGCGTGCTCGAGACCCCGCGCACCGTCCTCCACGACGTCCACCTCATAGCCCTCGATCTCCAGGTTGTTGCGAAGGCCGTACGCCAAGTCGGCGTTGTCCTCAAGGACCAGAATGCGACTCATACGCTGACCCCTGTGGCGACCGGGCGCGCTCCCTGGCTTCGGGCCTGGGCGATCGAAAGTGGCAGTTCGATCACGAACCGCGCGCCGGCTGGGGCATCAGGCACGCTCTCCACCCACGCCCGTCCGCCGTGAAGACCCGCGAGCTCGCGGACGACCGAGAGCCCGATGCCCGTGCCGGCCACCGACGACCCGCGGTCGCGCTCCAGGCGCGTGAAACGCTCCCAGATGCGCTCGCGGTCGGCCGGCGGGACGCCGGGTCCCTCGTCGTCCACAAGAATGCGCGCGTGCCCCGGGGCGGTGAGTAGACGAACTGTCACCACCTGGTCGAGGCGACCGTACTTGACCGCGTTGTCGAGCAAGTTGAGCAACATCTGCCGGAGTGCGTCCGCATCGACCGGGGCCTCGATGTCCTGAGCGAGCTCCGTTTCGAGCTTGGTGCCGCGCGCGAGCGGCGCGAAGTCCCCGACGATCTGGCTGACGAGCGGTGCGAGCGTGGTCGGCGCGGGCGTGACGCGGTTGTGATGACGTTCGGAGCGGGCGAAGTGAAGCAAGTTGGCGACCAGGTGGGTGAGGCGCCGGGCCTCTTGATCAATGATTTGCAGCGAACGCACGCGCTCGCCGTCGGAGCGCACGCGGCCCAGTGCCACCGTCTCGGCGAACATGCGGATCTGCGCCAGGGGCGTCCGCAGCTCGTGTGACACTCCCGACACGAAGTCCGCCCGCAGGCGTGACAGTTCGTTCTCGCGGCGGAGCAGCAGGAGGGCCGCCACGACGAGCACCGCGCTCAGGCCTAGGAGTGTCAGCAACAGGGGCAAGCGCGAGGGCGGCATGCCGCCGATGATCAGGCGGGGCTCGAGGTCGGGGCGCAGCGCGACCTCGACCCGGAGGCTCCCCATCGTCCCCTCGAGGCTGTCGCGCGCGGCGAACGTCGCCGGGTACTGTACCGCGGAGCGAAAGAGCACGCTGCCGGTCGCGTCCTCGACGACGATCGACGCGAGCGAATCGTACACGACGCCGCCCGTGAGCGGCCTCGGGAGCAGCGGAAACTTGTCCTCGGCCATGGCATAGAAGGGTTCGAAAGCGACCGGGTCCACATCAAATCCGAAGGCGCTGAGAGGCCCGTGCGGTGACTCCCGGGTGAGGCTGTAGACGATGGCGCGCCGAGCGCCGCCCCGGGTGGCCACGATGACGGCGAGGTGCTCATCGGTCTCGTAGACGTGTTCACTGTGGGCGCGAACGGTGTCGATGAGCCATTGGCGCGTGGCCGCTCCGAGGGTATCCCCCGCCGTCGCGAGACGACCCGTACGCAAATCGAGACGAAACGTATAGCGCGCGCTGCGCCAGAACTCAGACGAAGCGCGCTCGCCCATGATGTGAACGGCCTGAGGGGGCTGGCGGCCGGCGGCCCCGTGCTGCAGGGCGTCGATCGCGGGCCAGAACGCGGCGTAGTAGAGCTCCTGGGCGGTTCTCGACGCCAACCGGGCCGCGGCGAGCCGGGCGTAATCCTGAAACACGTGGTCGGCCGTGGCTCGGTACTCCGAGACCGTGCGGCGCGCGAGCCGGGCGAGCACGCCGGTGAGCAGGAGAGTTGCAAGGAGAAGCGCGGTGACAAACACGCTGCGCGCGCCGGGCCATGAGGTCGAACGCATGTGCCTTCACAGATGTAGCGACGCGAGAGACAAGGCAAGGGATGCCCGCAGATGCTCGAGCGCCGGAGCTTGATGGTGCAACCCGGCACGGCGCTCCGGGGCGTCCGGGGCATGTCCGTCCCTTGTCGGGAACTTGTCCGGTCGTTTCGGACCGACACCGGGATTCGGGCGCTGCAACTTTTCGGGGCTGTCCGTCGTCATAGCATGAGTGGCGCTGCGGCCGTCGGCTCGTTTCAACATCTGCCCGGAGACCCGCGATGCGTGTTCCTGCTCTCGTGTTGGGTGCCCTTGCGACCTTTGGGTCGGGCTACGTCGCTGCGGAGGCAGTCGAGTCCGTAGGGGTCTCGCAAACCGCGATCCCGGCCGCGGCGGCGCCTGCGCCTGCCGGCCAGGTGATCTGGTATGGCGGCGTGCTTGAGCCCGTGGTCGTCGCCGCCCGCATCACGGACCAGGAACTCGTGACGCGCACTCCGACGGAGCTATCCTGCCGGCACTCGAGCACGGGCACCGTCCGTCACGACACGGAGTAACACGCGAGTCTGTCTCCGCGACGTCGCTCCGGGCCCTCATCAGCACGGTGGGGGCCCGCGCCGTTAGGGGCCCCTCGTCTCGCGTCGTTGCGCGTCCGTGTCCTCCGCCGCAGGTAACGCAAACCAGGTGATGGGCCTCGACCGGGAGCACGGTTGCCAGGGTCTGGCGGTCGGGTGCGTTCTGGGCACATTGAGCGTTCACGACGCGCTCGTTTCCGGAGACACGATGAGAGTCCACCTGTTCGGTCGAACGTTGCTGCTGGTCGTCGGGGCCCTGAGTGGGAAGCCGATCGCCTCGCCGCCCGGCGATCCGCCGCCGCGGGTTGCCCGTTTATCCTACCTCGCTGGAAGCGTGTCCTTCGAGCCCTCGGGCGACACGACCTGGGGCCAAGCGACGCTCAACTATCCGGTGACGATCGGGGACCGTGTCTACGCCGACCAGGGCGCGCGCGCCGAGCTGCAGGTTGGGAACTCGACTTTTCGCGTGTCGGGAAGCACCGACGTCACGATGACGAATCTGACCGACGCCCTGGTGCAGCTCGGACTCGCAGACGGGACCCTGCGCGCAACGGTCTACGACCTCGCGCCCGGCGACTCGATCGAAATCGACACCCCGAACGGGGCGATCTCTTTCCTCGCGCCGGGGCAGTACCGCGTGGACGTCGACGCTGACGACAGCACGACGCTCGTGTCCGTCGACAGCGGCAGCGTGAGCGTCACTGCCGGTGGGCCGGTGCAGACCGTGGGGACCGGCAGCGCAGTCGAGCTGAGCGCGACGAACCCGGGCGGGGTGGGGGCCGCGATGCCGCCGCGCGACAGCTTCGACCAATGGAGCGTTGAGCGGGACGAGCGCCAGGCGAACGCATCGGGACAGCAATACGTGAGCAACGATCTCCCGGGCGCATCGGACCTCGACGCCGCAGGCCACTGGGAAGACTCGCCGGACGGGCCCGTGTGGTATCCCGTCGTT
The DNA here is from genome assembly GCA_035604455.1 of Gemmatimonadales bacterium. Classification (GTDB taxonomy): domain Bacteria; phylum Gemmatimonadota; class Gemmatimonadetes; order Gemmatimonadales; family GWC2-71-9; genus AG25. The sequence goes on along the minus strand of DATNIM010000062.1, from coordinate 18,825 downwards.
GCAGTCGGATGGGTGCCCTATCGCCTGGGACATTGGGCATGGATCGATCCGTGGGGCTGGACGTGGGTCGAGGACGAATGGTGGGGATTCGCCCCGTTCCATTACGGCCGGTGGGCGCTCTTCGGTGCGGCCTGGGGGTGGCTGCCTGGCCCGGTGGTTCGGCGCCCGTGCTACGCGCCGGCGCTCGTGGTGTTCGTTGACGGCTCACATTTCGCCGCGGCCGCCACCTCGGGCCGCACGGCGGTCCAGGCGTGGTTCCCGCTCGGTCCGCGAGAGCCCTACTATCCGTGGTATCACTCGAGCGACGAATACCTGCGGCAGGTGAACGCCACCAACATCCGCAACGCTCCGGAGGTCACGCGGCACGGCGCGGACCCGCAGAGCATGCATTGGGTCAACGAGCCCGCGACGACCGCTGTGGCGACCGGCGCGTTTCGCAGCGGGCAAGACATCGTGCCGCATCTGATGCGCGTGATCCCCGCCGACCTCGCCGCCGTTCACATCGTCCCGCACCCATCGGTCGCCCCCGTGGCCGACGCGGCCCTAGGGGGCAGGCCCCGCCAGGCCGCGCCCGTCATGATCCCGGTGCACGGGGTCGGCAGGACCGCAGGGCAGCGCCCCGCACAGCCCTCGAGTCCCCGGCCGCTTCCGCCTCCGCAGGCCAGCGTGACCGGGCGTCGGCCCCTCGTCACTCAGCGGCTGGCGCCCGCTCCGAACCCGCCGTTCGAAGCCCGGGCGCAGGCGATGCAGGGGCACCCGGGCCGGCCGCTCGAGCCCCAGCAAATGGAAAACGTGCGCGCCGGTCGACCCCCGGGTCCGATGCGCGACCCGGAGGTTCCCGCACATCCGGCGCCTCAACCGAGGCCAGCGCCCGCGCGGCAGGAAAAGAAGCACTAACTCCGCCGATCCCGCGGCGGGTACCTGTTAGTTGTGAGAAGGGAACGCGGGCGTCAGGGACGCGTGACTGCCCACGGCACGACGTGGGAGTTGCCGACCTGAGTATGGCACTCCGGGCACTCGCGGGTCTCGCCCGGTTCCAGCACCCTCGGGCACAAGTGGAACGTGAGGCCGGCGGGCATGCCGTTCCCGCACCCCCGGCAGTCCCGTTGGGTGTCGAACTCGCCCAGACATAGATGAACGGTCATCCGGCAGCGGTACGGTGCGGATCGGCCGTCGGCAATCTGCCAGAATCCACAAACCTTGCATCCGCGGTAGTGAATCTCGAGGAGCCCCGAGCCGCGCCGGACCAAGGGTGCGAAGTTCCGGGTGTGCCCGCAGTCGGGACACGCGACCCGGCCGCCCCCGGTCAGCGTTTGTCGGTCCGATTGCCAGTCCGCCTCCGTGTACGGGCCGGTCACCGGACGCCCGTCCCGCGCGCTGGCGTGAGCGGGCGGATCGGCGCGCCGCGTCTTACCACGATGCCCTCGCTCGCGTTGGTCGCACGAATGGTAACCTCACGAGCACCGGGAGCAACGCCAGCGGCCCGCCCGACCGTCGCGCGTCGTCTGACGGGGTGGCGTGCTATTTTGCTTGCGACCGCTCCTTGTAAGCGCGCGGGGGAACGAGGGACGGCGCCACGCGCGGCGAAACGTAGACCCGATCACCTTTCCTGAGACCCAGTTCCCGATACCGCTCCCGCGGGATCTCCACGTCGATCGTCTCTCCTTCGTCGAGCGGATCGAGCTCGAGACGCACAACCGCGCCCCAGGTCCGGACGTGACGAATGGTGGCCGCAACGGCCGCCGCGTGCGCCGTCCGCGCCACTTCGACGTCGTGGGGTCGCACGAGGCGGCCGTGGAAGAGGTTCACGTCGCCGAGGAACCGGTACACGAATTCCGACGCAGGATGGTCGTAGACCTCTTCCGGCGTGCCGATTTGCTCGACGCGACCCTCGTGCATGACCACGATCCGGTCCGCGACCTCGAGCGCCTCTTCCTGATCGTGGGTCACGAACACGCTCGTGACGTGGATCTCGTCGTGCAAACGGCGCAGCCAGCGTCGCAAATCCTTTCGCACGCGGGCGTCCAACGATCCAAACGGCTCGTCGAGCAGCAGCACGTTGGGCTCGACGGCGAGGGCCCGGGCAAGCGCGACGCGTTGCCGCTGGCCGCCGGAGAGCTCGGCGGGGTAGCGGGGCGCGAGCCCCTCGAGCTGCACGAGACGCAAGAGCTCGTGAGCGCGCCGCCTGATCTCGGCCTCGGGCGGGCGCGTACTGCGAGGGCGGACCCGCAATCCGAACGCGACGTTGTCCAACACCGTCATGTGCCGGAACAGGGCGTAGTGCTGAAAGACGAATCCCACGCTCCGGTCCCGGACGTGGCGGTCGGTCGCGTCTTCCCCGTGAAAGAGGACGCTGCCCGCGTCCGGCACCTCGAGGCCCGCGATGATCCGCAGGAGCGTGGTCTTGCCCGAGCCCGACGGTCCCAGCAGCGCCACCAGTTCGCCCGCGGGGACGTCAACCGTCACCTCGCGCAGCGCTTGGAACGCGCCGAACCACTTGCTCACGTCCTGGACGCGGATGCTCACGCCACCTCGCCTCTTTCAGTCCACGCTCCGGCCGCTCGTCCGCGCCGTTCGACAAACCCCTTCGCGGCGAGCGTGATAATTCCGAGCAGCGAGAGCAACGACGCCACGGAGAACGCTGAGGTCAGATGAAACTCGTCGTACAGCTGCTCGACTTGGAGGGGCAGGGTGTTCGTCACCCCGCTGATGTGTCCGGACACGACCGACACGGCGCCGAATTCGCCCATGGCGCGGGCGTTGCACAGAATCACGCCGTAGAGGAGCGCCCATTTGATGTTGGGCAGCGTCACCCGGCGGAAGATCTGCCACCCACTCGCGCCGAGCGCGAGCGCGGCCTCCTCCTCCTCCGTCCCTTGCTCCTCCATCAGCGGTATGAGCTCTCGGGCGACGAACGGAAAGGTGACGAACACTGTGGCGAGGACCATCCCCGGGACAGCGAAGAGGATTTTCACATGGTGCGCGGTGAGCCACGAGCCGAGCCACCCTTGGGATCCGAACAAGAACAGAAACATCATGCCGGCTACCACAGGGGACACCGCCAGCGGTACGTCGATGAGCGCGGTGAAGATGCGCTTGCCGGGGAAGTCAAACTTGGCGATCGCCCACGCGGCGGCGAGCCCGAACACCAGGTTGAGCGGTACCGCGAGCCCCGCGACGGTGAGCGTCAGACGGATTGCCGTGAGCGTATTGGGATCCCGGATGCTTGCGGCGTACGCGCCGAGGCCGCTTCGCAGCGCCTCGGTGAAGACGACCGCGATCGGGAGGCCGATGAAGATGACCACGGTCAGGACGGCGACCGCCGTGAGCGCCCAGCGGGCGACCGGCGGTTCGCCCGAACGACGTCGGACGGGAGATCCCGACCCGGGCGGGGTCTTGGGGTCCGCCACGGTTAGGCCGTCTCCGCGTCGCGGTCGCGGACCCGCATTTGCAGGTTGAGCACGACGAGGACCGCGAAGGAGGCGAGCAACAACACGACGGCGATCGCGGCGGCTCCCGCGTAGTCGAATTCTTCGAGCTTCGTCATGATCAAGAGCGGGGCGATCTCCGTGCGCATGGGCAGGTTACCGGCGATGAAGACCACCGACCCGTACTCGCCCACCGCCCGCGCGAAGGCCAGCGCGATCCCCGTGATCAGCGCGGGTCGAATCGTCGGGAAGAGGACGCGACGGAAGGTCTCCCAGCGCGTGGCCCCGAGACTCGCGGCGGCGTCCTCCACCTCGACATCGAAATCCTCGAGCACGGGCTGCAACGTCCGGATGACGAACGGGAGGCCGATGAACGTCAGCGCGATCATGATGCCGAGTCTCGTGAACGCCACCTGGATGCCGAGCGACGCGAGCCTCGCGCCGATCCACCCGTGCGGTCCATACAGCGTTGTCAGGGAAATCCCGGCCACGGCGGTCGGCAACGCAAAGGGCAGATCCACGAATGCGTCCACGACGCGGCGGCCGGGGAAGCGGTACCGCGCAAGCACCCACGCCACGACGAGCCCGAGGGCGCCGCTCAGGCCAGCGGCCGCGAGCGATGCCACAAGGCTCAAGCGGCACGAGGCGAGCACTCGGGGCGTCGTCACCACGCCCCACAGCCCCCGCCACCCGAGGGCCGCGCTCTTGAGGAAGATCGTTGACAGGGGAATCAGGACGATCATGCTCAGGTACACCATAGCAAACCCGAGCGACACCCCGAACCCCGGGAGCCCTGGTCGCCGCGACCGGCGCGGCGTCATGGCCTTGCCCCCTCGCTCGGCTCGTAGAGCTGGTCGAACACGCCGCCATCCGCAAAATGCGCCTGAGCCCGCGGCCAACCGCCTAACACATCGTCGATCGTGAACAGCGTCAGCATCGGGAACTGCGCGGCGTACTTCCGCGCGATCGCGACCGATCGCGGTCTGTAGAAGCTGCGCGCCGCGAGTTCCTGGCCCGCATCGCTGTAGAGGTAGTGCAGGTACGCGCGCGCGACGGCCGAGGTCCCGTGTCGGGTCGCGATGCCGTCCACGACCGCTACCGAGGGCTCCGCGAGAATGCTCACGGAAGGGATCACGACGTCGACCACCTCCGGCGCGCGCTCCCTTGCCGCGAGCAGCGCCTCGTTTTCCCACGTGATCAAGACGTCCCCAATGCCCCGTGAGATGAAGGTCGTCGTCGCGCCACGGGCCCCGGCGTCGAGCACGGGGACATTGCGGTAGAGGCTCGCCACAAAGCGCCGTGCGGTGGAGTCCGTGCCTCCGCGAAGGCGCAGCGCGTAACCCCACGCGGCGAGGTAGTTCCAACGGCCCCCACCCGACGTCTTGGGATTTGCCGTAATGACGGAGACGCCCGGTCGCACGAGATCGCCCCAATCCCGGATGTGCTTGGGGTTCCCCCTGCGGACGAGGAACACCACGGTCGAGGTGTACGGCGAGCCGTGATTAGGCAGCCGGGCCTGCCAATCGGCCGGCACGAGACCCGTCCGCGCGCTGATCTGGTCAATGTCCGCCGCCAGCGCCAGGGTGACGACATCGGCTTCGAGACCCCCGATCACCGCGCGCGCCTGCGCGCTCGATCCCCCAAAGGACTCGTGGATGGCCACGTCCTGGCCCGTCCTCTCCTTCCACACCGCGGTGAAGGCGGTGTCAACGCTTTGATAGAACTCGCGGCTCGCATCCGATGACACGTTGAGCAGGGACGCGGCCTGCTGCGCCCGCCCCGTCTGAGGAAGCGCCACCACGAGGACAGCCACGACCCAAGAGCCGAGCGTCAGCGACGTGCCTCGCCCACACAGCCCGAGGAATGACGGCCTCTCGCCCCGCCCGCTCGAGGCGCGGCAGCGCTTCGCTTCCGGTTCGATCAACGCTCCTCCCACGGAAGAAAAAAAGGCCCGGCGCACGCTGGGTGGCCGGGCTCGCAAGCTGCTCAGGAGCAAAAGAGGTCTAGCTCATCCTCGTGTCGTCAGGCAGCGCGCAGTCCGTCCAGCCCCACCGCTGGGACAACAACACTGGAAGCAGCTCAGGATCGCCATAGGGCGCGCAACTTATGACGCGCTCTTGGGTGTGTCAACCGTCGATGTGGAAAGGACCTATCCGATACGTCCTAGTGCTCAACCGCGAGCATGTCGGCCTGGACGCTCCGCTCGAGAAAGGCCTCCACGCTGGCCGCTGCGTGTTGCGGCGTCACGTCGTACCGGCTGGTCAGGAGGGTGGCGAGCTCCCCCGCCGACCGCGGGGACGCGAGCTCTTGGAGCATGACGAGGGCCGTTTCGTTTACCGTGAAGTAGCGCCGGGAGCCCAGATGCAGCACCACGCCCTCACCATCGAGCGCGGCGACGCGTACGTCGGCCCGGCGCCGGTAACGGGGGGGCTCCGTGTCGGCGTTACCGGCCATGGCGGGGCCCGGTCGTAGCTACTCTGGGGTCGTGAGCCACGGGGTTCTGAGGTGGGGTGCTAGATGGGCCATCAGAGCGTCTCGATTCGCAGTGGGTCAAACCTGACCCTTGAGGTCCTGGTACATCCTCAGGTCGATGGGTTCCCGGACTGGAGGACAAGCGTGAGATCCGCAAGCGAGGCTTCTTCCCGGATAACGGGTTCCACGAATGCGCGTAGCTCGATCCTGCCCATTGGCACCACCTCGGTGTCGGGTCGCACTACTTCCGTGCCCGAGGCAAGGCAAGTTCTGTACCCGGAATCCGTGGGCGGCCGCGCTCGTGCCTCTTCGGTGGAAGAAACGCGGACCGTGGTGGCAGCTCCCCTGGTGCCGCGCTCTTGCCACAAAGCCGGGATTGGAACCGGGATCGGAGTCGACCGAACTCAGCTCGCGGCGGCACTCAGGAGTCTTCGCAGTCGCTGTCGCGAGATCCTCAGCCGCCGCGCCGCTTCGCTCCTGTTGCCACCGCAGGTCGCCAACATCGAACGAGCCGCCGAGGCCGCCACGTCGTTGAGCGACTTGGGCGGGGGTGAGGGCTCAAGGTCCCCCCTGACGCCCCTGTCGGGCAACAGTTCGCCAACGTTCAATTCGCCCGGTGGCGAGAGGAGCAGCATGCGCTCGACTGCGTTCTTGAGCTCCCGCACGTTTCCGGGCCAGCTGTGCGCGAGCAGTGCTCGCTGCACCTCAGCGGTCAGGGCCGGCAAGGGCAGGCCGTGTTGCGTCGACAAGGCTTTGAGAAAGGCCGTCGCGAGCGTGATGACGTCCTCCCCGCGTTCCCGCAGCGGAGGGAGCGCCAGTGCGATAACGCTCAACCGGAAGTAGAGGTCTTGCCGGAACTGCCCGCTGGCGACTCGTTGCGCCAAGTCCTCGTGGGTCGCCGCGACGATGCGGACGTCGACGCGGCGGGATTTCGTGGCGCCGACTCGGCGGACCTCCTGGTTCTCAAGCACACGGAGCAGCTTCCCCTGTAGATCGACTGGAATCATGTCGATCTCGTCCAAGAGCAACGTGCCCCCGTCCGCCACCTCGAACAGCCCGGGCTTGGCCGCGTGCGCATCGGTGAAGGCACCGCGTTCATGGCCGAAGAGTTCGGACTCGATGAGATTGGACGGCAGCGCGGCACAATTCACCGTGACGAACGGGGCGTCACGGCGCGGGCCTCCGTGGTGAATCGCCTGCGCGAGAAGCTCCTTGCCCGTCCCGGTCTCGCCCGCGATCAGGACGGTTGCGGAGGCGTGCGGCAGGATCTTGCCCGCGCGGGCGAGGGCGAGGCGAAGGGCATTACTCTCGCCCACGATGCCTGCAAAGGCGCTCGCCGCCGGTGCGGAGATCCCGTCCTCGCCGCCCGAAGCCTGGCGATAACCCATCGCGGCGAGACGCAGCGCGTTGCGCAGTAGCTCAAGGTCCTCAGGTAAGGCGAAATAGTCCTTCGCCCCTCGCCCTACGAGCTGGGCGGCGATTCGCCGGCCCGGATCGCAACCAACGGCGAAGATCGCAACCCGATCCGACCCTCCGCTCGCCTCTAGCCACGCCAAGGCCTCTCGTTCAGCTCCCCCCGCTGCCAGGACGATCGCCGCGCAGTCCCGCGGCAGTGTCGCGTCAGCTTCGGCGAGGCGAATCGAGACTCCGAGATCTGCGCCGAACTGCGCCCACAGATCCGCGAAGGAGTCCGACAATGTGACGACGAGGATGGCGGTATCGCCCACGGCGCTTTCTCCTCACTGGTCCGCATTGAATCAGCGGGCACAAACCATACCAGGGAAGAACATCAAGAGAATTGTTGTAATCCAAAGCTCCCCAACAGGTTCGCTCATGGGGCTCCCTGGCCCCGCTGTTGCGCTCTCGCCCCTGCGGGGGGGAAGGTGCCTCGGCGAACGAAACGGGGGGGGACCGCGTGGCAGCCGAATTCATGTCAGGGCTAGACGGGAGTGGCGCGACTCGGGACGCGTGGTTCCAGACGGCGGTCAGCGCGATCGAGCAGGCGCTGCAAGAGCGCGACAGCTCAACCTGTGCACACTCGTGCCGCGTCGCCCACTACGCCGATGCGATCGCCCGGGCCCTCCGGCTCGGCGTCGAGGGGCGAGAGATCTGGCTTGGTGCGATGCTGCACGACGTCGGCAAGATCGGCGTGCCCGACCGAGGGCTTCGAAAACCCGGCGCGCTCTCAGCGTACGAGCTAGCACAGGTGCGAGCCCATCCGGTGATCGGTGAACGCATACTTCGGCCGCTACTCGTCGGTCACCCGACGGCCCTGGCGATCGTGCGTTCGCACCACGAACACATCGACGGATCGGGTTACCCGGATGGGCTGACCGGCGAGGAGATCCCGCTCGCGGCTCGGGTCGTGGGCGTCGCCGACACGTTTGACGCGTTGACGAGCCCGCGTTCCTACCGCGTCGCCCGTTCGGCCACCGAGGCCGTCACTGAGCTCAAACGGGTGGCGGGCAAGCAGCTCGATGCACGGGCGGTCGGCGCGTTCGTTCGCGTGCTCGTCGATAACCCGCGCCTCGTGCCCGACGGCGCACAGGCGGCCGTCCTTCGCGACGGTCGCACGATCCGAATGACGCGGCTGGCAGGGAGTTTCGAGCAACCGCTGAGGCGGCACAAAAGACACCAGGCGTGGTACGGGATGGGCCGGGGGCTGCGTCAGACTCAAACACAAATGACTCTGCAGCAGTGCCTTAGCACTGCACCCGATCTGGCACTGAAGATGCCTGCTCTCGACGCCGAAGTAGCTCTCGGGCCCCCTCGGGAGCGTGCACGAGCGGAGCGGAAGGGGTTCCGGACCACAGGGAGGAGGCCGTGAGGGTACGCACCCGTCTTTGGATGATCGTCGGCGTGAGCGCATGGATCGCTCTCGCCGCTTGCAGCGATGTCGGTGGCCCCAAGCTTGACTCGCCTTCGGCGGCCGATTCCGTGCCGACCTTCACGCAAAGCCCGTCCCGGGCAATGGACGGCGTCCAGCGGGACCAAACCGGTTACGCCATCTCGTGGTAGCGGTGCCCATCGTTTGCGCCTGGCGGTAAGGAGGTGCCGATGACCAGCGCCTTCAGCGACCTCAGCACGGTCGAGCGGTTCGCCGCCGAGGGACGGCACGCCGAGGTCGTCACATTCATCGATGGGTTACGGAACGCGCCTCGGGCCCTGGAGGAGTCGCCGACACTTGCGCTGCATTTTGGCATCGCCCACGCGCGTCTCGGCCGCTTTGAGGAGGGGGAGCGATGGGTCGCGCTTGCCTTGCGGCGCGCCCGCGAGCGGGGGGATCGCGCGATCGCCCTGCGCGCGCTCAACGTTGGGGGAGCCATTGCCCTGGACAGCGGACGCGTCGACGAGGCGTCTCACCATTTCCGTCGCGCGCTCACCGAGGCACTAGACCTCGGTGACCATGCGACCGTGGGGCGGTGCGCGAACAACCTCGGGATCATCGCCAGTATGCGCGGGGATCACGCCGGTGCCGTCGGATCCTACACAATTGCCCAGGCTGCTTTTCAGCGCGCCGGCTATCGGCGAGGTCTTGCCGAAATCCACCATAACCTCGCCATCGCCTATCGTGAGCAAGGACAGCTTGCGCTCGCCTTTGCTGAAGCCGAACGGGCGATCGATGCGGCGCGGGACGCCGGAAACCGCGAACTCGCCGCCCAGGCACTCGCGGAGCGCGCCGAGATCCGTGCCGTAATGGGCGATGGGGCGATGGCGAGACGGGAAGCGGAGGCCGCGGTCACGGCGCACCGGGAGCTCGGTGACGTCGTGATGGAGGCCGAAGACCTCCGCGTGGTGGCGCTCGCGTGGGCGGCGAGCGGCGAGACCGAGGAACCGGCCCGATTGCTGCGCGACGTGATCGAGCGGGCACATGCGCATGGACGGCCGTTATTGGCGGCTAAGGCGGAACGCGACCTAGCTCGCATCCTCGCTCAAGCCGGCAAGGGCGACGAAGCGCGCGAACTCGCCGCGCTTGCCTCGGAGAGGTTTGCGAAACTTGGCGCCCTTGGCGAGCGAGAAAAGCTCGACCAGTGGGTAGCGAGCTGGCGCGTGCAACAGCATCGCTGAGTCTGTAAGGAGACGGGCCTCGGTCACTTGCGTACGGGAGTTCCGCCTTGCGGCACCGCGGAGCGCATCATCGAGGACGTCACCCGGGCCGGGGCGGTGCTGGCGCGGATCCGGGCCTTGTTCCGGAAGGAGGTGGCTCCTCGAGCGCCGGTCGATCACTCGAAGGCGTGCGTTCGCGCTTCCCCTCACTGTCGGACCGCGAGCGGGACTGATGCCGCTCGTGACGGCCGGATTACCCAATAAGCAGATCGCCGGTCACCTCCAGTTGGCGGAGATCACGGTCAAGGTCTACCGCCGCCGGGTGATGCAGAAGATGCGAGCGGGTTCGCTGCCGGACTTGGTGCGCATGGCTGCGCAGATCGACGGGACCGCCGTCCATCGTGCCGAGGTGTGACCGAGCGCCACAGGGCCGCCGAGCCGCGATCAGGGCGGGGGCCCGTTGGCGTTATCACAACCGTCCGGCGGGCATGGGGCCATGCCGCTGTTCCTGCTACCATTACTACTAATCACATACACACCGGCGACTGAGGCTGCCACCCCTGCGACTAGTAACCACGTGCGCCGAGCGTCCGGCGCAGTCGCCTCCACCCTCACGACGTTCTTGAGGGGTATCCCCCAGCGTTCTCCGAAGGCCGTGCCAACGAGGGAATCTCCCGCGATCAGAGGACTCTGAAGGACGACCATGCTGTCCGGCCCGGTCCAGACGGACACCTGCTGAGGTTTGTGGGCAGGAATGAACCGTTTGGGCTCTACTGGTTGCATGCTCGTGCAGGCAGAGGCAAACAACAAACCGAGGGCCCAGCGGCGCCTGAGCATCACGTCTCCTTTTAGCGCTGGTGCACATAGGGACGTCGCAAAGCGCGTACGGCATCTATAAGGTACGCCCCAACGCCCCCGCCGGGAGGGCACGTTTCAAACGCGTCTGCGTTTCGCGCTCTGGGCGGCGCAGGGTCGTCGCCCCGTTCCCACCTCGGTCACACTCGCGATGGCCGCAGGCCTGGGAACAACTCCTCCGGAGTGACCGTGGATGCGATTGTGACTCGCCCGGAACCCGCGATGGCAGTGGCGGAACTATTCAAAAGCAAGGCGTGTCCCCGCGAGACAGAGACAGAGCCCTCCGACCATTTCCGCGCGACCGGTGCCGCTGAACAAAGCGGCGAGCTAAGTTCAAGCGCAGCATAGTCCGACCCGGTAGCTCAGTTGGTAGAGCAACGGACTTTTAACGAGCTTCGTGCTTGTCCTGCGAGGTTCGCCCGGGTCCCTGTTTATCCCGCAACGTCTGCTGTGATTTGGACTTCTCGCCACGTTGTGTCCGGCTGCGTCCGCGGACGTCCGCGCGAGTGCCGCGTAAACTGCCCGCATTTTTGCCCACACGAGCGCAGCCCCTGTCGGCTCCCGTGATCCCGCAGCAAACACTCCGGCCAAGCGTCCTTTCGTCAACGGAGGAGGAGTCTGGTAGAGTAGCGAAAGGCACGCGCCTGGAGAGCAGAACGGACAGCAGCGAAGATTGTGATGCCACGTCACACTCTTTTCGATAGACCGCAGCGATGTGCCGCGTTTCACTGCCGAAAAGTTGGCATTCAGGGCCCCGAACGTATCCGAATCCAAATGCGCCGCACGTCCACCACCATGTGGGGTGTGGAGCAGGTACGGCCGACCGGCCCTTTTGGTCGCCGTCGCATCCGCGGTGTACCTTTCAAGTCCGGTCACTGACGAGGGTCAAATGCACAATGAGTTCACTGCCATTATCGAACATGACGGTGAGTGGTACGTCGCTTATAGCCCCGAAATCCCAGGTGCGAACGGGCAGGGCCGGACGAAGGACGAAGCACGCCACAATCTCGCCGAGGCCATCGCCCTGATCCTTGAGGATCGCCGGGAGGATGCCCTGCGCGGCGTGCCCCCCGACGCGCTGCGCGACACCGTCACGATCGAGTGAAGCGCGGCACCCTGCTGAGGTGGCTGCGTGCCCGTGGCTGTTACTTGAAGCGCGAGGGACGATCCCACTCCCTTTGGTGCAACCCACGCACGGGGGCGGTCGAGGCTGTCCCGCGCCACACCGAGATCGTGGAGGCTCTTGCCCGCAAGATCTGTCGCGGTTTGTCGATACCAGAGATCGGCGCCTGAGCAACCGCCCAGTCCCGCGTTCCACCACCGACATGCTCGCCGTTCACGACCCCGAACGCATCCGACCCGATGACCAAGGTTGAGACGCTCGAACGAGAAGTCCACACGCTGTCGGTCGAAGAGCTCACCCTTGGCCGGGATGGAGACCGTGGCCCTTTGGACTGCGGTACTCTTGCTCGTCACGACGTCGTTGATGTCGCAAGCAACGTCTGGCGACACGACTTCGAGTCGCCACATTACGCGCTTAAACGTTGTGATGGCCGCAGTCTCGACAGCGGCGATTGGTAGCGACTGGCTGACGACACTACAGAATGTGCGTCTTTCTCAGCGACCCGGCGTTCAAGGCGTCGAGATCAACCCATTCCTAGGATCGCACCCAACGATCGGTCGCGTCAACGCCGTCTTCGCGCTTGGAGCCATCGCGAATCTGGCGGTTGGGGGAGCTTTGCCGAGCAGGGCCCGCAACGTGCTCTGGGGCCTCATCACCGTCGCCGAAGTCCTAGCTGCGGTAACAAACGTCTCGACGAGAACGAACGTCTCGACGAGGCCGTGAAGGTCCCAGCTGCGTGGAGGTACTGCGCCTTTGGCGTCGCGGTGGTTGCGATGTCCAATTCGAGGGGCTTCAGCGAAGCCAGCACCAAACCGGGCCCGGCTGCTGCCGCCGCGTGGCATTGACGATTCGGAGGGGCGCGCGGCGCTCACCGAGCTGGCGAAGCGGGCGCGGGGCGAGCCGTGATCGAGCAGCGCTGCATCTTTCTGCGGCGAGGGGCCGAGCCTCGAGGAGGGCTGCGTCATCCTCGGCTTCCACCCCGACGGCGGGCCCTGTGCCTATCACCGGCTGTGCGCCTTCGTCGACACGGTTAGGGATTGGGGGATCGTTTATATGGGGCAGCAGGAAATCTGGCCTGGGATGCACGGGCCCGGGCACGGCACCTCTGAATTGGCAGCGTGTGACTTGAGAGCAGGGACGACAACAAAAAACAGCGTGGCCGCGGCACCCATCGCTATGAGCGCGTCCGTCGCCGGCCAGTCGATTTGCCGCACGGTCGCGCCCGTTACCCCCGAGAGCGCGACGCTGAAGGGCCGACCATCGCGCGTGCCAACGATCGAATCGCCGACTACGTCGGGGTGCTCCAGGCGCACCGTCGGGTATTGGGTCTCGACCCAGATGGCGCTCGGGTGGTTGGCGGCAATGTAGGTGCTGGGTGCGGGCACGTCAGTCCGCATAGTGCAGGCAGCGGCGGTGAGGAGCGATGCTGCGAGAATCACGATTCGCATGGGCCACCTCCTTCTGAAACCTACGCGCGAACGAGGGCCAGCGAGAGTCGGAGACACCCCTCGGCTCGTGCGTCTCGACTAGCGGGCCGCCGCCCGCCGGCCCGGCGGTAATCAATCGCTACCGGGCCGAGGTCCTTCCCGACGTGCTGACGCGTATCCCGGGCCCCTCCCCGGCCATGTTCACGGTCTCGGGGGCCTGTGTCGTCAAGAGCAGCTGCACGTTTGGTAGGAGAAGGGGCGGAGGAGGGGGCACGGTATGGGGTAGCACGGCTTCGGCTGGGCCGCGGACACCACGGCGTACAGGGCGAGCCCAGTCCCCGCCGCCATCAGGGCGGTCGGGATCCAGTCGATGCGTCGCACGGACACGACGGTCATGTCGGACACGCGCATGGCGAACGGACGCCCGTCTTGCACACCGCGGATCGTGTCGCCGTCGACGTGAGGGTAGTCGACCCGGACCGCCGTAGTCGGGTTCTCGACCCAGATCGCCTTGGGATGGTTGGTCGCGATGTAACTGGCGGGCGCAGGGATGTCGCTCTGCGTCGTGCAGGCGGCCGCGCTCAGAACCCACGCCGCGAGGATGGGCACCCTCATAGGCAACCTCCCTATTAGATGATACGCCGAAGCGTGTGGCGTTGCTGGATGAGCAGCAGCTCGCTCTCAAGCCGCCCGGCTTGGTTGCGCGCCGGGGTCTTCGTCCAGACAGTGGGTCGGTTTAGCTGTTGTAGCCTATGGCCGTTCCGCAGGGCGTAAACGTGATCGTCACGGTGCCGGTGCCGGTCCCCTGGGTCATCGCGACCTTCAACACGCCGCTGTCAAACGGCGGCGTCGCCGTGCAGCCTGCGTTGTAGTGCAGGGGGACGGTGGTGCTGACGGTCACGTTGTATGTGCTCGGCCCGATCGTCCAAGTCCCCGTGCCCGTGATGCTCCACGTGCCGCTCGGAAGCGGCTTGTCCGCCTTGATGGACCCTGCTGTGTCCGCCGTGAACTTGGACGTCCAGGTCCGCTTGTGAGTCGGCGTGCTCCCGTCCGGCAGCCCGAACTGCGTGATGAACCCCGTTTCGACCTGCATGAGGGAACTTGAGTCGCGCGTCATCACCCGAGTCCCGGTCCACATCTCGGTCGACCGCGCCACCGTGGACGAACCGACGCGCTCCCGAATGCGGGAGACCTGCTGATAGGTCCGCTCCACGTTGTGATCGGCGGTCGTGGGCGTGGGATCCTTGACGATGATCGTGCCCAGCAGGGTATCGGTTTCGGCGAACGCGCCGCCCGCGCCGGGGTAGGTCAAAACGCAACCGTTGATGGTGAGGCTCACGGAGTCCGGGACGCCATCGCCATCCGTATCCGTCGGCGAGCTCGGGGCCCGCGTGATCGTACATAGCGGGACCGTGAGGCCAAGGTTCCCGACCGCCGGGGCGTCGGTGTAGGTCGCGACGCCACCCGTGGATGCGGCGTCTGAGACCTCGCCTTCGACGTCCAGCGATATTCCTTCAGAGACGTCCGCGGCATTCTGCTTTGTCGCGCAGGAACAAACCAGCATCGTACTACCGGAACACGCCACCGCGTTGAACGCGACGGCCGCTGCCAAGCCCATGAATGCCAGAGGAGCGCCCAAGATCGCACCGCGCATGAATCGCCCTCCACCTCAGGGATCGGTCACACCCGATGCGTCCGAGGCGGACGTGCGACGGCCACCCAGCGTCACCGACAGGATCAGATTGCTCCCGGTCGGGGAGGCGGGCTCGACGACGTCTTCCAGTTCCACGCGAGGGGCCATTGTGGCCGTCAGTGGCATGCGGACACCAACGCCAAGGTCGGGTCCCCATTCGGTGCCACGAGCCGAGAACTCAAGGCCGCTGTAGCTGACGACGCCGACGCTCGCACTGACGTAAAGCACCGGATGACGGACCGTGGGCGGACTGAGGGCGACGAGGAGC
The DNA here is from genome assembly GCA_035604455.1 of Gemmatimonadales bacterium. GTDB lineage: Bacteria > Gemmatimonadota > Gemmatimonadetes > Gemmatimonadales > GWC2-71-9 > AG25. The sequence goes on along the minus strand of DATNIM010000062.1, from coordinate 3,512 downwards.
CGGGCGCTCCCAACCATGAGTCGAGTCGACGATTCGCCTGTCGTCGTACACGTCAGGGGAAAGTAGTAGGTGGCGAACGCGATGGAGGCGCTCGGCGAATACCCCGCCCCCACCTCCACGGCGACTTGCTTCCCCACCCACGCGGTGATCTGGGCCCCCCACACCGACGTAGAGCGTAGGGTAGCGGACTTCCGTCAGGGGTGACCCCCTCGAATGTACCCCCATAGCCACCGAGATCACCGTTGGGCATAAAGGCACCTGCAAAGGGCGTGACCTCAATCCGCGCCTGCCCCGAGGCGAGGGGTGCGACAGCCGCCGTCGTCAACGTGAGGAGCAACGTGAGTTTCACCATCGACCACATACAGGCGCCTCCTTCCTCGTGCAGCTATCAGCGCTTCGCCGGAGACCGCTCACGCCCGTCGCCGAAGGTGTCGAGCGGTCCATCGCCGCGATTCGTCAGCAGAATGAACCGCAAGACGAGCAGACGCCACATGCTGGCTGCGCCGGTGCCTTGGTCTTGATGGCCTCGACAACGATGAAGGCCAGCGCACCTGCACCACCCCCCACGAGTGCGGCCGTGCGACCCGGCGCAGGCTCCCAGGCTTGAATCGCCGTTCCGCGTGCGAGCAGGAACGTTCGCCGCACCCCGTCCACCGTCCCGATTAACGTGTCCCCGACCAGCTTCGGGGCGCGCAGGACCACGGTCGAGTCGTCTGTCTTCGTGACGCGCACGCGCTCGGGCGGATTCGGGCCCCGGAGTTCGTCGGGGTCCACTGGACGCAGCGTAGTACAGGCAGCAGTTACGATCAGGCAGGTTACCAACGACGCCCACAGTCGCTGGGCAAGACGTACGGAGCGCATAGGACCCTCCTCGCCGACTCCTAAGGCAGACCCGGTACCGGCTCACAACCTTCAGGTGTAGGAGCTAGAAGGACGGGGCAGTGAGGGCTTACGCTCGTATGGTTCGCGGACGCCACGGCGTACACGACGAGCCCAGTCCCCGCCGCAACAAAGGCGGTCGCCACCCAGTCGATGCGTCGCACGGATACGACGGTCATATCGGAGCTAGGTACGGTGAACGGACGCCCGTCCTGCACACCGAGGATCGTGTCGCCGTCGACGTGAGGGTTGTCGACGCGGACCGCTGCGGTAGCGCTCGCGACCCAGATTGCCTTGGGATGTTTGGTCGCGATGTAGCTGGCGGGTGCGGGGACATCGGTTTGCCTGGTGCAGGCACAGACCGGAAGCAGCGCCGCCGCGAGGATGGCGAGTCGCATAGAGCACCTCCCGCTTCTCCGGAAGAGACACCGGGCTCTGCTCAACGATTCGAAGTGGCGTCGGCGGCGGGCGTCAGAGCGAAGGCGAGCGAGGACCGGCCAAACAATTGATACACATTGAACATGGGAGGGTGCCCGGAGGAGTCAAGACCGTTTCGCTTCTTGCCAACCGACCGAGTGGACCGATTGTGTAGAGGCAGGTAAACGCACGACAGCAGCAAGAGCGGGAAGCCTGGCAGGTGCTCCTATGCTCCAACGCCCGTGGGCGGCGCGTCGCAGGCTCGGACGCTCCGCCCTCGTTTTTCCATGATCTAGGAGTCACCCCCTAACCCGTTGCGCCGCCTGAACAAGCCGACGGGCCGACTCACTAGCGGTCCTGAACCACACCTATTGGGTGTGGGGACCCATACCAAGAGCGCCTCGTTAGCCAACCTGCGCCGTGGAGTCGCCAAGAACGGCCGCGAGCCTTCAGCGAGGGCTCGGACCGTTCTACCTACCCATTGAAAAGTGGGCGAAGGGAAGCTGAGGTCAACGACTACGCGGGAACTGGGTGTACGTCACAGGAGTAGAGAAGAGGGGCCTTCGCGCCCCGGGAGGACACCATGCGCCCCGCTCTTCGCTTCCTTCTTGTCTGCGCGCCTTTCGCTTTCGCCGCCTGCACCGCGATCCAGACCGTGCAGCCAGCCGACTTGAGCCCGCCCAACCCGCCGACCCGCGTCTGGGTGACGCGGGCGGATCACACCGCCGTGGTCTTCGATTCGGCGCGCGTAAGGGGCGACAGCCTCGTCGGCGTGGTCAACGGCCAGGTGGAGCGCCTACCGCTCTCGGAGGCAACTGTCCTTCGGGTCAGCGAACCATCACCGGATCGCACCGCGGAGCTTGTGTTCGTCGGCGCCACCGCGGCGTTGCTTGCTTGGATACATCTCAGCAACAACACGTCGACCGGCCCCTTCGTATGCGTAGCCGATTGTCCGTTGGGCACCGAGTGCTGCAGAAGCGGCTGCTGCGCCGTGTAGAGCCGAACCTCGGGCCCGGCCGGTTAGATCCCCCAGCTCCTCATGATTGGGTGGATTGAGGAGGGCCCCATGCGCTCCCCGCTTCGCTCCCTCCCCGGGGACGGAAAGCTGGTCAAGTCGCTGTACTTCGCGGTCGCGGCAATCGGGCTCGGGTGTCCCGCAGTCTCTCCAGACGTTCATGGCTCAGGCGTCCGGACCATGGCCCGCGCCCAACTGGCCCGCGAGCTGTCCCCGGACGGGATCAACAACATTGTGGCGTTCCTCGAGAGCCTGACCGGCTGCCGGAATCCTTCGCCCGCGCGCCGATCCTCGCTCCACGTCCGGTCCCTGACGAGGCTAGCTCGCCTCGCGTGTCGCTAGACCGTGGCGCGCGTCCGGTTCGTCACCCCAGCCTCTTCCAGCGCTGCTTGCGCCGCCGCGAGCCGCGCGATGGGCACCCGGAACGGGGAGCATGAAACGTAGTTCAGCCCGCTCCGGTGGCAGAACTTGACCGAGCTCGGCTCGCCCCCGACCTCGCCGCAAATCCCCACCTTGAGGTCGCTCCGAGCCCCACGCCCGAGGCGCACTGCCATGGCGATCAGCTGGCCCACGCCGTCCTGATCGAGCACCTGGAAGGGATCGTGCGCGAGAATCCCGTGCTCCACGTAGAACGGTAGGAACCGCCCGGCGTCGTCGCGCGACAAGCCGAACGTCGTCTGCGTCAGATCGTTCGTGCCGAACGAGAAGAACTCGGCCTCCTTGGCGAGTGCGTCGGCGGTCAGCGCGGCGCGGGGCAGCTCGATCATCGTCCCCACCCGATACGGGACAGCCCTTCCCTCGGCGTGGAAGACTTCTTGGGCCACGCGTCGCACGAGCTCAGCCTGCCGTCGCAGCTCCTCCACATGAGCGACGAGCGGGACCATGACTTCGACCACGACCTGCCGGCCTCGGGCCACGACGCGGCACGCCGCCTCGAAGATCGCCCGTGCCTGCATCTCGGTGATCTCGGGGAAGGTGATGCCGAGCCGGCAGCCACGGTGGCCAAGCATCGGGTTCACTTCGACGAGCGAGCTCACCAGACGCTTGAGCCGCGACACCGGGAGCTTCATGCTCTTGGCGAGGCGGGCGATCTCGGCGGCCGTGTGCGGGAGAAACTCGTGCAGCGGCGGGTCGAGCAGTCGGATGGTGACGGGGAAGCCCGTCATCGCCTCGAAAATGCCTTCGAAGTCCCGGCGCTGCA
>DATNIM010000061.1:0-21002 GCA_035604455.1 Gemmatimonadales bacterium | reverse complement strand
GTCGCCATCGGTGGCCTATCGGTGGGGGAGCCCAAGCCGGTGCTGTACCGCGTGCTCGACGCGCTCGAGCCGAAGCTGCCGCGTCCCGTTCCCCGTTATCTTATGGGCGTGGGTTTTCCCGAGGACCTCGTGGCCGCGGTGGAACGCGGGGTTGACCTGTTCGATTGCGTCGCGCCCACACGGAACGGCCGTAACGGGTCGGCGTTCACCGAGGACGGCCCGATCAACATCCGCAACGCTGCGCATCGCGCCGACTCCCGCCCGCTCGACGCGAGCTGCGACTGCGAGACGTGTACGACGTTTTCGCGCGGCTACCTGCGCCACCTGTTCGTCGCCGACGAGCTGCTCGGGCTCCGGCTGTTGTCGTTGCACAACGTGCGGTTCGTCATTCGGCTCGCCGGCCAGATGGGCACGGCGGTGCGAGCGGGCGAGTTCGCGCGGTGGGCGGCCGAGTGGAGGCGCCGCTACACTCAAGGGGGGTCGGTTTGACCATGCTTGCTGTCCGCACGTCGCTCTTCGCCCCGGCTGGTCAGGCGGGAGGCGGAGGGATCGCGGTCTTTGCGCTCCAGATCGCGGCCTTCATCGCCATCTTTTACTTCCTACTCATCCGACCGCAGCGCAAGCAACAGTCCGAGCACCGAAAGCTGCTCGACTCGCTGCAGAAGGGCGATCAGATCGTGACGTCCGGGGGCATCATCGGCGAAGTGATCCACCTGAAGGAGAGCGAGGTCACCATTCGCTCAGGCGAGTCCCGGCTCGTCGTCATGCGCAGCAACGTGGCGAACGTCCTCAATCGCCCGGCGGCGGAGGCGAAGCCAGAGTGAGCGTGCGACGCTTGCACCTGCTCGGGTCTCCCACGCTCCGCGAGCGCGCGCGGCCGGTCGAGGCCGTCGACGACGGGGTGCGCGCACTCGTCGCCGACCTCTTCGACACCATGCGGGCGGCAAAAGGCGTCGGTCTCGCCGCACCCCAGGTCGGGGTCGGCCAACGCGTGGCTGTGGTGGACGTGGGCGACGACACCTCGCCCCTGGTCCTCGTGAACCCGCGCCTCGTCGAAACGTCGGAGGCCCGCGAAACCGCCGAAGAAGGCTGCCTGTCGATCCCGGATCTCTACGGCGATGTGGCTCGCGCCCAGACGGTGGTCGTTGAGGCGCTGGACGCGGCCGGGCGGCCCTACCGTGCGACTGTGTCGGGGTTCGCCGCTCGGGCGGTCCAGCACGAGGTCGACCACCTCGACGGGATCCTGTTTTTGGACCGCCTGAGCGCGGTCAAGCGGGGCCTCCTGCTTAGCAAATGGAAACGGCTGCGCAAAGGCCAGACCGGCTACCTGAAGGAGGTCACGCCGGAGCCCGCCGGGGAGCTCTAGGTGCGGGTCGTCTTTTTTGGCACACCGGAGTTCGCCGTGCCCTCCTTGGCTGCGTTGCTCGGCGAAGGGTTCGACGTGCAGTCGGTCGTCACCCAGCCCGATCGCCCCCAAGGGCGCTCGCGCTCACGGGCCGTCGCCCCGCCCGTGAAGCTCGCCGCGATAGCCGAGGAGATCCCCGTGCTCCAGCCCGAACGGGCGGTCGACCCCGCGCTGGCCGCCGCATTGCGCGCGCTCGCCCCCGACGTAGGCGTGGTCGTGGCCTACGGGCACATCCTCAAACCCGACCTGCTCGCCATCCCAAAGCACGGCATGGTGAACGTCCACCCGTCGCTCCTCCCCGAGCTGCGCGGCGCCGCGCCGATCGAATGGAGCATCATCCGCGGCCTTCGACAGTCGGGGGTCTCCATCATGCAAATGGACGCGGGCATGGACAGCGGGCCCATCCTGCGGCAGATCGCCGAGCCCCTGCCCGCGGACATCACGGGCGGGGAGCTCGCGACGCATTTCGCAGAACTCGGGGCGGAAGCCCTGGTCGAGGCGCTGGCGCTGCTTGAGCAGGGCGCGATCCAGCCGGTGGCGCAGGACGCGACCCGGGCGACCTTTGCGCCCAAGTTGACCCGCGCGAACACACAAATTCCCTGGAGTAAAGACGGCGACGCAATTGCGCGTCTCGTGCGCGCGCTCGATCCCGAGCCCGGAGCGTGGACGGAGCTCCGGGGGACAAGCGTCAAGCTCTTTGGCCCCCACGGAGCGACCGGCGCGGGCGCCCCGGGCGAAGTGATCGAAGCGGGCGATCGCTTGGTCGTTGCGACGGGGCGCGAGGCCCTGGCGTTCGACGAGGTCCAGCCGGCCGGACGACGGCGCCAAACGGCCGCTGAGTGGATTCGGGGCCGCGGAGTCACGCGGGGAGACCAGTTCGCATGAGGCCGCCGCTCCCCCGAGTGCACGCCGTGACCGACGAGCGCGTCGCGCGGCGGGGGGATTTCAACACGGTGGCGATGGGGCTCGCCCGGGGCGGCGGGCCGGACCTCGCATTCCACGCTCGCGGCCATACGCTCTCGGGCCGTGAGCATTTCGAGCTCGCCCGCACGCTCGGGGGCCACGCGCCCTCCACGCTCTTTGTCAGCGACCGACTCGACATCGCCCTCGCGACGGGCGCCGTCGGCGTGCAGCTCTCGTGGACTCGGTGGTCGCCCGTCGATGCCCGCAGGGTGCAAGGCATGTGGTGGATCGGATGCTCCGTGCACGACCGGAACGAAGCTGAGGCCGCGAGAACAGGTGGAGCCGACTATCTTCTCTTGGGACCGATGTTTCCCACACCCACACACCCCGGGCGCGAGCCCCTGGGCCTTGCAGCGGTCCGCGGGATCGTCCGGCTCGGCCTTCCGGTGATCGCGATCGGCGGAATCGAGCCGCGTCACGTGCGCGCACTTGCGGCCGAGGGCGTGAGCGGCGTCGCGGCAATCCGCGGCTTTTGGGACGCCGCCGACCCCGCAGAGGCGGCGCGGTCGTTCGTGGAGGCGTGGCGGTGACTGACACGGTGCGGGTCATCGTGAACGGCGAGCCGCAGGCCGTGCCCCGAGGCTCCACGCTGCTCGGGGTGCTCCGCACGCTTGCCCTCGACCCGCGCACCGTGGTTGTCGAGCACAACCGGCATATCGTGCGTCGACCCGCGCTCGACGCGGTGTCGGTCGCACCCGGGGACGCGATCGAGCTCGTGCACTTTGTAGGAGGCGGGTGAGGGTGGCGATCCCCCTTGAAGGAGGGCGAGATACCCCGTTTGAGGTCGGGGGTCGCGCCTTTCGATCGCGCCTCATGGTGGGCACGGGCAAGTACGCCGACCCCGCGGTCATGGTCCGCGCGCTCGAGGCTTCGGGTGCGGATATCGTCACGGTCGCCGTCCGCCGCGTGAACCTCGACCGGGCCGGGAGCGACGACGGCATTCTCGGCCGCCTCGACCCCAAGCGCTTCTTTCTCCTCGCCAACACGGCCGGCTGCTACACGGCGGCCGAGGCGATGCGGTACGCGAGACTCGGGCGCGAGGCCGGGTTCAACGACTTCGTCAAACTTGAGGTCATCGGCGATCAGGAAACCCTGCTCCCTGACGTCGCGGGGCTCCTCGAGGCGGCGCGGGCGCTCGTGCAGGAGGGATTCCACGTCCTCGCCTATACGAACGACGATCTCGTCACCGCCCTCCGCCTCGAGGACGCGGGCGTGGCCGCAGTCATGCCGCTCGCGTCGCCGATCGGCAGCGGGCTCGGGCTCCTCAACCCCTACAGCATCCGACTGCTCAAACAGCGGCTCCACGTGCCGGTCGTCGTCGACGCGGGCGTGGGCACGGCATCCGACGCGTGCGTGACTATGGAGCAGGGCGTCGACGGCTTGTTGATGAACACAGCGCTCGCGGCGGCCCGGGATCCGGTCGCGATGGGGCACGCTATGCGTCTCGCCGTAGCGGCCGGGCGCATGGCGTTTCTCGCGGGACGGATGCCGCGGCGGGAAGTCGCGGTGCCGTCGTCCCCGCTCGAGGGGATGCTGGATTAGCGAGGTCGCCGGCTGATGCGGGTCCGCCGGCATCTGCCGCCGCTCCACGTCTGGCACTGGCCCCGGCCCGTGGCAGGCGTGTCCGCCCGTCGCTTCGGGTTGTACCTGGCGGCTGCCGCCTTAGCCGGGTATTTGACGGCCTTTCTTATTCTCTTCCCGGCCCCTCTCTTCGGCGGCCACGACGTGGTGCCGCGGGTCGTCGGCCTGCCGCTTGGAGACGCCACGCGCTCGTTGCAGAAGGCGGGGCTGGTGGTCCAGGACGGCGGGAGCGAGCCCGACCCGAGCGCGCCCGCAGGCACGGTAATTTGGCAGGACCCACCCGGAGGCGTCGCGCGGGTACCCCGCGGATTGCCGGTGACCCTGGTGTCGAGCGGGGGACCACCCAAGATTCCTGTGCCTGACGTGACGGGGTTGGACGTCTCCCTTGCCGGCCGCCTCGTCGGGGCCGCCGGGCTCGCCGTGACGCCGGCCGAGTCGGTCGAGGCCGCGTTTCCGCCGGGCATCACGATGTTGACGCGGCCGGCCGCGGGCACCTTGCTCGCCCCCGGAGCTGCCGTGACCGTGGTGGTCAGTCGCGGCGCCCCGACGATCCCCGTCCCCGACGTCGTGGGCATGTCACAGACCGATGCGCGCACCCGCATCGAACTCGAGGGTCTCGCGCTGGGCACCGTGACGCGACGCCGCACGCCAGCCGCAAACCCAGGAACGGTTGTCGCACAGGAGCCGGGTGCGGGAACACTCGCAGCACCCGGTACGGTCGTGGACCTCGTCGTCGCGCGGAGCCCGTAATGGCCAACGGCATTCGCATCGCCCCCAGTATGTTGAGCGCCGACCTCACGCACCTCGCCGAACAAGTGCAGCTCATGGTCGCGGGCGGCGCCGACTGGCTGCACGTCGACGTGATGGACGGCCGGTTCGTGCCGAACTTGACCTTCGGCGCCAACATGGTCGAAGCGCTCCGCAAGCTGACCGACAAGCCCCTCGACGTCCACCTCATGGTGGTCGAGCCCGAGCGCTACATCGACCGGTTCGCCGACGCCGGCGCGTCCGTGTTCACCTTTCATCCCGAAGCGACCGCCCACGTCCAGCGTCACCTCACCCACATCCGCAGCCGCGGGATGCTCGCCGGGCTCGCGCTCAATCCGAGCACGTCGCTGTCCGCGGTGGAGGAGGTCGTGGCGGACTTCGATCTGCTGCTGATCATGACCGTGAACCCCGGGTACGGAGGCCAGTCCTACATCCCCGCCTCGAATGACAAGATCCGCCGGGCGCGCGATCTCCTGCAGTCCCGCGGGTCCCGCGCTTTTCTCGAGGTGGACGGCGGCATCGCGCGCCCCACGATCGCCGCCGCCCACCAGGCGGGCGCGGACACGTTCGTGGCCGGCAACGCGGTGTTCACGAGCGCCGACCCCGCACGGGAGGTCGAGGAGTTGCGCCGCCGGTGTCTCGTAACCGTATGACCCGCGGGCGGCAGTGGACCCTCATCCTCGGCACGGTGATGACGATCACCTTTGGTATCGCGCTCGCCATCAAGATCCGGCCGGAAATTGACCTCGTCAGCCCCGGCACCGGTCTGCCGGCCTTCCAGGCCGTGAACCTCCGCACCCAGGCACCAGCCACCCCCAGCGACTACCGCGGGAAGGTCGTGCTGCTGAACATCTGGGCCACGTGGTGCGACCCGTGCCGCCTCGAGATGCCGGCTATGGAGAAGCTGAGCGAGCGCCTTCAGGGAACCGACTTTCGCGTCGTTGCCGTCAGCGTCGACAAGGATGGCCCGGACGTTGTGATGCAGTTCGTGAAGGCGCTCGGCCTGCGCTTCGACATCCTCCAGGATCAGTCAGGAGAGATTCAGAAGACCCTCCAGACGACGGGGGTGCCGGAGAGCTTCGTCGTCGACCGCAACGGGGTCATCATCAAGAAGGTGATCGGCGCCGAGGAGTGGGACGCTCCGGTGAACGAGACGCTCATCCGCACCCTGCTCAATGCGCATTAAGCTCGGCCAGCTCGTCACCCGCAATTGGCCGATCAAGCTCGCCGCCCTGTTTTTCGCCGTGACCTTGTACGTCGCGGTCGCCGCCCAGCAACCGTTCACGCAGCACGTCAAGCTCCGGCTCGAGGTGGACGGGCCGCCCGGTCGCGCCGTGCGGCCGTCGTCGGCCGAGGTCGTCGTGCTGTTGAGTGGGCGGGGAGGTGAGCTGCTCAAGCTGCGCGCCCTCCCGCGCGTGATCCGGCGGGCGGTCCCGGACACGTTCCCGGGCACCACGTGGCGGCTGCAGCTCGAGCCGGCCGACGTCCTGCTGCCGCAGGGCGTGGATGTCCAAGTCGCCGACATCGATCCCCGGGACATCGACATCGGGGTCGATTCCGCCGGCCGCAAGGACGTGCCGGTGGTGTCCCGGGTCACGGTGGTCGCCGACTCGGGGTTCGTAATCCAGGGCTTCTCCCTCCTGCCGTCGACGGTCCGGCTGGTGGGCCCCGTGCGCGCCGTGGCGGCGATCGACTCGGTGATGACCGTCCCCACCTCTCTCACGGCCGTGTCGGAAGCCTTCTTCCAGCTCGTGCCGATCGACACCACGACCCTCGGCGACGTGCGGGTCGTGCCGCTCGACGTGCGTGTGTCGGGGGAGGTGACTCCCTACCTCGAGCGCAGTTTCACGGGCGTGGCGGTCACCGCCGCGGCATCTGGGTTTGCCGGGTTCGCGCTCGCGACCGAGCGCGTGGTGGTCGAGGTGGGAGGCCCGGCCACTCGGGTCAACGCCCTCACCCGCGACAGCCTCCGCGTCGTCGCACACCTGGTCGGCCACGCGGCCCCCGACGCCTACGCACGGCTCACCGTCGCCGCGCCGTCTGGGCTCACGGCACGGGCCGTACCCGATTCCGTCCCGCTCAAGCCGCCTGAGGCACCGCCCGCGCGGCACACGCCCCACCATGGCTAGCGTCATCCTCGGGATCGAGACGTCCTGCGATGAGACGTCGGCCGCCGTGCTCGTGCGTCAGGGCGCGAAGACCGAGCTCGCGAGCCTCGTGATCCTCTCGCAGGACGTCCACAAGATCTTCGGCGGCGTGGTCCCTGAGCTCGCGAGCCGCGCCCACCTCGTCACGCTCCCGGCGGTCGTGGAGCGCGCGCTCGTCGAAGCGGGGCTTGCCTGGCACGCCGTGGACGCGGTCGCCGTGACGGCCGGCCCGGGGCTCGTCGGCGCGCTCCTCGTGGGCGTGACCTACGCCAAAGGGCTCGCCTACGCGGGCCGGCGCGCGCTGATCGGCGTCAACCACCTCGAAGGCCACTTATTCGCCCCGCTCGTGGAGGACGACGTGGCACCGCCCTTCGTCGCTCTCCTCGTCTCCGGAGGCCATACGCTGCTCCTCGACGTACCCGCCTGGGGCCGCTACCGGGTGCTCGGGGAGACGCGGGACGACGCGGCGGGTGAGGCCTTCGACAAGGTGGCGATCTTGCTCGGCTTGGGCTATCCGGGCGGCCCGGCGGTCGAACGCCTCGCGGCGACCGGCGACCCCGAGCGGTACCGGTTTCCGCGTCCCCTGGCGGGGAAGGGCTTGGATTTCTCCTTCTCCGGGCTGAAGACGGCTGTCCTGCACGCCGTGCGCGCGAGCCCCGATCTTGCGGCCGACCGCCCCCACCTGGCGCGCGGATTTCAGGACGCGGTGTTCGACGTGCTGCTCACGAAGCTCGAGCGGGCCCTGGCCGCAACCCGCTATCCGAGCGTGATGCTCGCGGGCGGCGTCGCGTGCAGCCGCACCCTCGTGGCGCTCGCCGCCGATCGCTTCGCCAGCCGCGCCCGGGTGTGCGTCGCAAGCCCGCGACTGAACGCGGACAACGCGGCGATGATCGCCCGCGCGGGCGCCTACCGGCTCGAGCGCGGTGAGTTGAGCGACTGGACGCTCGACGCCCGTGCCGACCTCCCGCTCCCCGGCCTCGAGCCCACCCTCTCGACCCTCAAGGCGCCGATATGACGATCTATCCCTTGGTGCTCCAGCTCGGCCCCGTCACGCTGACCGGGTACGGGGTGATGATGATGGTCTCCTTCGTCATGGCTGGCTGGGCGATCCAGCTCGAGCTCCGGGAGCGAGGACTGAACGAGGACTATGCCGCCGACATCATTCTCGCCGCCGTGATCGGCGGCCTCGTCGGCGCGAAAGTGTGGTACGTCGTGGTCACGCGCGATTGGTCAGCGCTGTTCCGGCGTGGCGGGTTCGTGTGGTACGGGGGGTTCTTGGGCGGCGTGGTCGCGGTGCTCGCAAACGGGTGGCGGCTCCGCGTGCCCCCGCGCTATACGATGGAGTTCACGGCGGCCGCGCTGGCCGTCGGGTACGCCCTCGGGCGGGTCGGGTGTTTCCTCGTGAACGACGACTACGGCATTCCGACCTCCCTGCCGTGGGGGATGAGGTTTCCGAGGGGGCTCCCCCCCACCACGGTCGCCAACCTCGAGCACATGCACGTGACGTTCCCGCCGACCGCCAACCCGCTCGAGGTCGTGGCGGTCCATCCGACGGAGCTCTACGAGACGACGCTCATGCTGCTCGCCTTCGCGTGGCTGTGGCGCGCGCGCACGCACCACCACGCCCTGGGCTGGCGGTTCGGGGTCTATCTCGTGCTCGCGGGAACGGAGCGCTTTCTGATCGAGTTCATCCGGGCGAAGGACGACCGCTTCTTCGGCCCGCTCTCACTCGCGCAGATCGCAAGCTTGGGCGTGGTAGCAGTCGGAGTCGTCGTCACGGCGCGCCTTTGGGCGCCCGACCGTGTCGCGCCCGGCGTCTCGGGGCACCTGGCCCCCCGCGCGGCCGCCTAGGCCGAAGAGCGCGGGCGTCCGGCCGCCCCGGCCGGCACGCGTCGTTGCAAAAGCACGACCGCAACGACAAGCAGGACGACGAGCAGTCCCTGTAGCGCGAGCGACTCGGCGGTCGGGTACACGCCGATCACCGGCACCCGGGGCGCCCACTCGAGCACGGTCGTGCGCACGAGGCCGCCCTCCTGGAGCTCCGCGATCCCTCGGCCCGCGAATACGAAGGCCATGTAGTAGAGCATGGCGCTCGTCACAGCGAAGAAGGGCTTCAGCGGTAGGCGCATCCCGAACCGGTTGATGGCGATGTAGACGAACACGAGCGTCACCGCTCCGGCCACGAGACCGCCCACGACGGCTGGCGTGCCGCCTTGTGCCGTGCCCGCGGACGTGATGAGAGCCTGGTAAAAGAGGATCGTCTCGAAACCCTCGCGATACACCGCCAGGAACGCCACCGAGGCCAACGCCCACCGGGACCCCTTCGACAGGGCGTCCTCCATGCGACTCTTCATGAAGGCGTTCCACTTGGCGACTTCAATTTTCGACAGCAGCCAGTAGCTCACATAGAAGAGCACTGCGGCGGCGAGGAGCATCGTGCCGCCTTCCAGGGCTTCGCGCTGCCCCGGAGTGACGGTGAACAGCGCCTCGACGACGGCGGCGGTGGCGACGCTCGCTGCCACGGCGACCCAAGCACCGGTCGCGACGTCCCGGCGCCGCTCGGCGGCGCCCGCCTTATTAAGGAACGCCATGAGGGCGGCGACCACGAGGATGGCCTCGAACCCTTCGCGCACGAGGAGCACGAAGGACTCCGTGAAGAGGTTGGCGCGTGACGGCCGGTCGGCAACCAGGCGCTCGGCGCGCTCAAGTGCTGAGAGGATTCGACCCCGGATGGCCGCGAGCTCGTCGGGCCCGGCTCCGGCGCCCGCGCGCGTGCGTAGCGCGGCGAAGGCATCCTCGAGCTCGCTCGCGAGTGCCGCGTTGCGCGCACGCACGTCGCTCTCCACCTGCTCGAAGCTCATGTAGGCGTCCAGCGCGAGCTTCGGTGACCCGGCGGCCACCGCGGAATCGAGCTCGCGCCGCACGGCCACGAACGCCGCGGTCGTGGGCGAGGCCTGGCCCGGTCCCTGACGCTCGGCCGCCGGAAGCACCCGCAGGAACGCGACGAGGTCGCGAAGGGCTCCCTGGTCGAGCTCCCGCGCAAACCCGGGCATCGGCGTCCCGGGACGCCCGTCGCGGGTGAGCGCCACGAGGTCGCTGTCTGAGAACCGGGCTTGGATCGCGAGGTCGGCGAGGGCCGGTGGGGCGACCGAGAGGCCCGTCGCCAGCGGGCCGTCGCCCCGACCCCGCGCGCCGTGGCAGGAGGCGCAGTGGGCCGCGTACACGCCCTCGCCCTCCCGCACGCGTCCCGGGTCCGCGCCGAGCGTCAAGACGTACTCAGTGAGCGCCCAGCGGTCGTCGGATGCGAGCGCCTCGGCGTACTGGGGCATGCCGGTGCCCGCGACTCCGATTGCGATCTTGCGGTACATGTCCACCGGCGAGACATCGCCGAGGTCCGTGAGGTCGGCGGCGGGCGGGCCAACCAAGTGTCGTGCCTTGGGCCCATCGCCACGGCCCGTCGCCCCGTGACACTGCACGCACTGCGTTTGGTAAACCGCGGCTCCCCGTGCGAGGGAGGGAGGGGCCGAGGGGAATGCGTCGAGCGGCCCGCCAGCTGCGGCCGCGATGCGCTGCACCAAGACGGCGACGCGTTTGGCGACCGAGTCGGGCGGCGCGGCGCGCCCGACGTCCACCCGCAGGGCGCGGAGCCCGCTGTCCGCGCCCGCCCGAGCGGCCGTTGGCAGGTTCGGCGCGTCGAGCAGGGCCGCGTCGAGAAACTGCTCGGCTTCCGCCACTTCCTGCGGCGCAGTGACGCGACCCCCGCCGGGCGCCACCCCGTCCGCGTATTCCTTCGCCGCGAGCGACGCGGCGGCGACCACGCGGCGAGCCACGGCGAGCGAGTCCTCCCCCTGGCCCGCCAGAACGGGCGGCAGAGAAAGGCACAACACCAAGCCAAATATCAGCTTAGAACGGATGCCGACGACTCTCAGGCACAGGGTCCAACAAAGTAGAGCAGATTTGTCGGGAATTCAAGCCGCGATCAGTCGGCTGCGAGCAGGGCCACCGCCACGGCCGCAAGGTGTGTGTGGGCGAGCGAGAGCACCACGCGACGCACCCCGAGTTCGGCGGCGCGAGCCGCGGCCGCCCCGGACAACGAGACGCTCGGCTGGCCGTCCGGGGCGCGCACCACCTCAATCTCCCGCCAGCCGATGCCGCGCGCCGCCTCGCTCCCTTGGAGCGCCTTATAGACCGCTTCCTTGGCGGCGAGGCGGACCGCCACGTGCGTGGCGGGGTCGGCGCGGCTCGTGCAATAGGCGCGCTCGGCTTCGGTCAGTAAGCGCGCGAACACCCGCTCTCCCTTATCCGCGATGATCGCGCTCACCCGCGGGACTTCGACCAGATCCACACCGAGACCGAGGGTGTTCAAAGGCTCTAGAACCCGAGGCGCTCGGCCAGCGCGCTCGGCGCTGGCAGGTAGCCCCCCACGACGAGCCCGATCCACACTAACAGGATCGCAACCGGCACCCAGAGAGCGACGAGCGGCCACAGCGGAGGACGCCACGCTTCGATGGCGGCGCGCTCAGCGGCCCAGCGGGCGCCCTCATCGGCGAGCGCCGCCTCGAGGGCGAGCCACGCGGCCTCGAGTCGCCGGGCGGCGGTGCGGACCGCATCCTGCCACGCCGCGTCGACCCCCGGGTCCCCGCCCTCGGCCGCCGCTCCCGCCAAGGCATCGAGTGCGTCGAGCGCGTCGACGAGGCGTTCCGCCCCGCTCCCCAGGCGCGCCGCGATGGCGCGCCGCTCCCCTGCCGTGAGCAGCCGACGCCGCGCTTGGCGGCGCGGCATGCGGACGCGCCAGGCGGCGGCCGTGATGGCTTGGTCGAGCGCCGTCGCGGTCCGCTCTGCCATGCGGGTGACGGCGTGCTCCCAGGCGCCGAGCCAGGCCGCGCGCCCGAGTGCACCGACCACGGCGGCCCGGTCGCCCGCGGCGCGGGCGGCGCCTGCCTGGGTGATGACGCGCGTGGCCAGCTCCTCGCGGATGTCGTCGACGTTCACCCAGGGCTCCGTCTGACGACGAGGAACGAGGACGCGACCAAGCGAGGGCGCGAGCTCCGGGACGCGCAGCGCGTTCACGGCGCGGTGATGCGCCCCGGATGGCCGGTGCGCGCTTGGTAGGCGGCCAGGAAGTACTCGAGCGACTCGGGCAGGAAACTGTCGCGCCCAAGCCCCGTCGCCGCGATCGCGCGTTCCATGGCGGACGGCTCGCCCTCCACTTCGAGCAAGACGTCCATGGCGGGATACCATTCCAAGCGCAGCACGGCGCCGAACAAACGGTAGACCTCGACGGTGCGCTCGATCATCAGCGTCACCTCGAACCCCGCGCGCTCGAGAATCGCGAGCACCACCTCGGGTTCCGGGACGCGCGTCTCGAGCTCCGCGCGGTGCCGGTAGGCGCCCTGCGTGCCGGGCGGGCCCTTCCACCCGAGCACGCCGTAGGAGGGAGTGCCGTCGGCGGGTCGGTAGATGCGGAGGCGGAGCACCTCGTCGCGCGCCGTGAGCGCGTGCGCCCGATCGAGGCGGCGATCGATCATCGCGCCGCGATACTCCGGGGTCGCGCCCGCGGCTTGGACCGCGCGCCGCACGGCCGCGGGGTCAGGCACCCGCGCCTTGACCTCGAGCTCGTCGCCGGGCCTCCGCCCACCCTCGTTCATCCGAGAAGGACGTCGAGGACCGCGCCCGTGTCGGCGAGCGACTCGAACACGGCCGTGGCCCCGGCCGCGCGAAGGGCCGCCACGTCGTAGTATCCCGTCGCGACGCCGATCGAGCGGGCGCCGATCCCCGCCGCGCACGCGACATCCGCCGGCGTGTCGCCGAGCACTACCACCTGCTCCGGCGGAAAGGCCCGCCCACGTGCCGCGATCGCTCGACGCACGGCGATCGCCGGCAGGTCGGGCCGCGACCCGGAGTCCGACCCGTAGGCGCCTACCGCGAACCGGTCCGGATCGAGCCCGCCTGACCGCAGCTTCAGCGCGGCCCCTACGGCGTAATTGCCCGTGAGAAGACCCACGAGGGCCCGGTCCTCCGCTTCGTAGGGCACGAGCGCGGCGAGGAGCGCCGTGACGCCGGGCAGCACGCGCGTTGCACCAGGCGTACCCGCGAGTTCCTCGGCGAGGAGCACGAGATACCGCTCGCTGACAGCCGCCAGGAGCTCTGCGCGTCCTGCGAGCGGATGCCCCCCCAGCCGGAGGAGATCGGTGATGATCTGCGGGTCGGTCTTGCCGTCGAAGCGGTAGGTGTCGATCGGCCCTGCGGTGCCGGCCTCGGCCACGAGGGCTCGGTGCACCGCCCGGCGGCCGGCCCCGTCGGTCCACAGGAGGGTGCCGTCGATATCGAAGAGCACAAGCTTCATCGTCGCGGAAACATAATCGCACCCGCTACACCGCCGTTGTCTTGCTCGGTCCCGCGTCCACCACTACGTTAGCGCCCATGAGCGCCACGGACCCACAGAGCGCGCACAGCGTGCTCATCGTGGACGATGAGGAGAGCATTCGCGAGGCGCTCACCCGGTTCCTCGACCGCCTCGGCTACCGCGTGCGTCAGGCGTCGACCGGGGCGCAGGCCCTCGAACGGCTGGCGGAAGAGGAAGCGCACGTCATGCTGGCCGACATCCGCATGCCGGGGATGAGCGGCGTCGAGCTCGTGCCGAAGGCGATCGCGCAGGCGCCGGACCTCGCCATCATCATGCTCACCGCGGTGGACGAGCCGCGCACGGCGGTCGAGTGCTTGAAGCACGGGGCCTCGGACTACCTCATCAAGCCTCTCGATTTGGAAGAACTAGAGCTCGCGCTCGGGTGGGCGCTGCGTCGGCGTCAACTGGAGATCGAGCGTCGAGAGCTCGAGCAGTGGCTGGCCCGGGAGGTCGCGGCCCGCACGCACGCGCTCGAGGAGCACACAGTGGCGCTCGCGGACGTCGCACTCGCCGCACTCGCCGCGACCCGGAACTGGGCGGGCGAGCCCCAGGCGCTGGCCGCGCTGTCACGGGCGCTCGGAACACCCGCCGCGACACTCGCCGCCGACCTCGAGCGACGCCGCGCCTAAACCTTGGGTGCCGTTTTCTCCTCGCACGCCTTGCAGCGCGTGATGCCCCGAAACGAGCAGATCAGGCAGATGAAGGTCCCGCAATCGGAGCACGGATAGCCCTCCGACGCGCGCTCTTCGTTGCCGCAATAGCGGCACACCATCCCGTCGTGCTCTTTCAGCTGTGGCTTGTCCATCTCCCACCTCAAAGGTCGAGGCCGTACCCCTTAATCTTATTGATCAACGTCGCGCGCGAAATGCCTAGTTCCTGGGCAGCCCGCGTCCGATTGCTCCCGTGCGCGCGGAGCGTGCGTTCGATGTGATGACGCTCGACGTCCGCGAGCGCTTGGGGAACGTGCCGCCGCTCGGAGGCCTGGGCGCCCTTGCGCAGGTCGGCGGGCAGATGCTCGACGCCGATGGCCTGGGCCCCCTGCGCGAGGATGAGCGCGCGCTCGAGCACGTTGCGCATTTCGCGCACATTCCCTGGCCATGGCGCCGAGAGCAGGCGGTCGAGCGCCTCCGCGGTGCAGGTCACCGGGCATCCCGGAAGCTCCCCGCGAAGCGTCGCGAGCAGGCGCGTGATGAGCGCGAGCCGGTCTTCGCGGGAGCGCTCGCGCACCGGCGGCAGCCGAAGCGGCAGTACGCTCAGCCGGTAGTACAAGTCTTCACGGAAGCGCCCGGCCTTCACGTCGCTCACGAGGTCGCGGTTCGTCGCCGCCATCAGGCGGACGTCGACCCGGAGTTCGTGCGTGCCCCCAAGGCGTCGGAACGCTTTGGCCTCGAGCACCTTCAGCAGCTTGGGTTGGAGCTCGAGCGCGAGCTCACCGATCTCGTCGAGGAAGATGCTGCCCCCATCGGCGAGCTCGAAGAGTCCCTGGCGGCGCTCCTTCGCGTCGGTGAACGCGCCCTTTTCGTGTCCGAAGAGCTCGGAGTCGAGGAACGTGGCCGAGAGGCCTCCGCAGTTCACTTCGACAAAGGGCCCCTGCGCCCGGCTGCTCCGCTGATGAATGAGCCGCGCCACCCACCCCTTCCCCGTGCCACTCTCGCCCGTGAGGAGGACGGTGCTGCGCTCGCTCGCGGCCAGCAGCTCGACCTGATGGGCGAGCTCGCGCATTGCCGGCGAGACGCCCAGCGTTTCGAGGCCTTCACCCAGATGCTCCCGCGCGCGCAACAGGGAGTTCTGGCGCGAGAGCCGCACTTTCTCGCTCACGCGGGCGGTAGCGGCGGCGAGGTGGGTCATGTCGACCGGCTTGGTGAGGAAGTTCTCCGCGCCGAGCTGCATCGCCCGCACCGCCGTCTCCACGTCGGCCTGCCCGGTGAGGAGCACCACGGCCGCGCCCTGCGTGCGCAGGCGCTCGAGCACGTCGAGCCCGTTCGCATCCGGGAGATGGAGGTCGAGGATCACGACCTCAGGACGCACGCGGTCGAAGATTTCGAACGCCGCATCGGCGGTCGGGGCGCGGTGCACCTCGTACCCGAGCTTCCCGAAGTAGTCGCCCACGGCGCGGAGGATGTCGGGGTCGTCGTCAACCAGTAGCAGCGTGTCAACCATGGCGGCCTCCCCCCGCGCGCCTGCGCGCGCCGTCCACGAGCACGGTCAGAGCCCCCGGACGGAGACGCGCCTCGAACGGCGTGACCCCCGCCACTTCGCCGTCGAGCTGCACGGGCCGCGCGGCGCCGGCCAGCGTTTCGACACGGATCGTGCGCCCGCGCCCGAACCACAGGCGGCGCCCGGGGCCAGACCCGTTGCCGCCGCGCACGAGCTCCCAGAACGCGAGCACGCTGTCCACGGCCCCCTCGGCCTCGAGAACCATGACATCGAGCCACCCGTCGTCTGGGGCGATGCCCGGGCGCATGCGGAGGAACGGAGGCACCAGCTCGCCGCAGTTGGCGACGAGCACCATCGCCGCCGGCCGCTCGTGCGCGGTACCGTCCACGGTCACGCGGTGAAGGACGCTCTGCACGCCGGGCAGCGCCGCCAGCGCGCGGATCAGATAGGCGCCCATCTTCCAGCGGCGCTTGAGCGCCCCCGAGGTGTCCGCCATAAGGCGCGCGTCGAACCCCGCACCGCCGCAAACGGCGAAGCAATGCGGGCCGTCCTCGCGCTCGACAGCACCGAGGTCGAGCGTGCGGGGCCGGCCGTTCAGGATGGCGCGCGCGGCGGCCGCAGGCGCGTAGGGGAGGCGCAGGTTGCCGGCGAGGAGGTTGCCCGTGCCGCCGGGCACGAGCCCCAACGGAACCCCCGATCCGGCGAGGCCCGCGGCGACCTGCATCGCGGTGCCGTCCCCCCCGTAGCACACGACGACATCGAACCCTTGCGTCGACGCCTCCTGCGCAAACCGCCGGGCGTCCCCGGGCCGCGCGGTCGCGTGCACCTCAACCATCCAGCCCCCGCCGCGCAGGGTGGCCCGGATCGCGTTGAGCGCGCGCACATCCGTCCGCGCCGCCGCCGGATTCGTGATGAGCAGGGTTCGCGTCATGGTCAGTAGCGCCGCTCCCAGATCAGGTCGAACCCAATTTGGCGCGGGACGGTCGTGCTCGGCGTCTCCTCGAGCGGATCGGACGTACACGTCAACACCGGTGCGAAGCTCGCTTCGGTCCGCCACTCGGGACTCAGACGATACTGCAAACTGAGCCCGATCGTGTTCGTCACCCCGATAGGACGGCCTTGGCACACGCCCGCGTTCACCACGAGAAAGGTGTTGCGCCCGAGCTGCCGCCCGACCGCGAGCTGGACGCCCGCGAGCGGGTCGTTGGCGGCGCCGGGAGCCCCGGGGCGGATCTCGACGTAGTCGAGCGGGATCCCGAGGTCCGACACGAGGCTGCGCCCGAGCTCGCCTGACAGCACGTCGGCCGCGCTTTGGAGCAGCGCTTGCTGGTCGGTGATGCCGCCCTGCTCGCCGGACAGCTGATAGCTCGGCTTGCTGAAGAGCAAGTAGGAAATTACGTCGGTCTGCGAGAGGTCTTGGTTCTGAGCGCTCAAGGTCACGCGCGGCACCGAGAGGGTGCCGGTGATGTCGGCCACGATGACGATGTCATCGGGATTCCGCTGGGTCGTCGTCGGCACCGGGTGCACGGCATGCGTCGCCTCGACGTCCAAGGCCGCGTCCAGATCGGGCGTGCCAAAGTACGTGACCGTCCCTCGGGAGACGACGAATTCGCGGGTTACCGGCCCGACCTTCACGCGGTAGACCCCGCGCGGCGCGTTCAGCGTCCCGGACACGCGGTAGCCGGCCCCTTGTTTCGTGAGCGAGACGCGGCCGGTAAGCTGGATGTTCGCCTCGTTCGAGCGGAGCCACACCCCGCTGCCCATGTCCAAATCAAGATCCTGGACGCGCAGACTGTCGAGGAACACGCTCTCAAACGCGGGGCCGAGCTTCTGCTGCTGGATGACGGCCGCGAGCGAGGTGTCGGTCAGGGCACTCAGATCCACGATGCGCTTGTCGACAAGATCGGCGAAGTACAGGGCCCCGCTCGTTACCGTGGCGCGTCCGCTCAGGGTCGCCCCGATCACGGGCCCCGTCAGGGCGAGTTCGCCGCTGCCCGTCACGGTCACCCGGTTCCGCAAGTCGAGCGCCTTGAAGCGATCGGCCTTGATGTGGAGCGCCAACTCGGGGTGCAAGAGCTCCTCGAGACGCACGAAGCCGGACACGTCGACTCGCCCGCGGTCGCTCTGCGCCGAGAGCGCGCGGACCTCGATCGTGTCGCCGGACAGGGCCAGGTCGCCGACCACGTTCTCGTAACGGACATTCAAGGCCGGGATGCTCGCCGCCGCCCTAGCGATCCGCATGGTGCCGCGCAGGCGGGGCTCGGCCCACGTGCCATCGACACCGACGTCGGCGGAAACCACCCCCCTCACCTCCTGCAACAGCGGCGTGAGCGCCTCGAGGAGCGATAGATCCACGCTGTCGGCGCGAGCCCGGATCGACAAACGATCCGGCAGTTCGCGCTGGCCCGCGGGCTGAAGGGCCAGGTCGAGTGGCAAGCCCGCGGTCACGTTGAGGATCTGGTCCCCCGCACGCCACAGATGAACCTCCGCGTCCAACCGCCTCTGCGCATAGGAAAACGTGGCGTCCACGTAGGGCATCCGAAATTCGCCGAGCGAGCCGTTGACGAGCGACAGCGACCCAAGGTACACGGGCTCCGCCCGGGTCCCGCCGAGGGCCAGGGCCGCGGCCACCGTGCCCCCGACGCCCGCCGTATCCTGGTCGAGGAGCGCGTAGACGCCGGCGAGCGGTAGCCCCGCCAGCCGCACGTTCGCGGCGAGCGAGCCCCGGGTCGGGGCCGCGCCTTGCACGGCGATCACACCACGGGTGGAGTCGCCTTGGGGGGCAAGCATCATGGGCCCCACCCAGAACCCCGAGTCGCTCGCCGTCGCTCGCACCGGGGCGAGCGACTGCCACACCCCGCCCGGTACGAGGATCGAGAGCGAGTCCACGTCGAGCTCTATGCGGGCGCCCCGATCGTCCGGAGGGTCGACAGCCCGCGCGCGGGCGACGCGCCCGGCCGCGGACACCGCGGCGATCGCGCCCACGTGGGTGCGCGCAAACCACGTCAAGGAGTCCGTCGTCCCCTGAGCCGCCACGACGGCATCGCCGAGCCCGTAGTCCCCGAGGGCAAGGGAGTCGACCGTGGCGTCGATGCGGAACGCCGGCACGGGTCCGGGTTCGTAGATCACATGGCCGCGGGCGCTCGGCACGCCGACACCGCGCCACACCACTTGCTCGATGGTCGCCCGTGCATCAAACGCGAGCGAATCGAGCGCGCCTTCGATTGCCAGGGCGACGCGCGCCGATCCCCGTAGGGAACGGGGGCCGCCCGTCGCCGCGGCGACATCCGGGCCCACGAGCCACCCGAGGAGGGAGTCCAGGGCGTTCAGGCTGTCCGCGTCGAAGTCCGCCGAAAGAACCCCGGTCACGGGCCGGCGCCACCCGAGCGCACCGCCCGCGGTCGTTACGAGCCCAGGTTGCAAGACACGGAGCGAGTCCACGTAGACACGGCCGTCCGCCAGGCGGAGCACGGCCCGACCGCTGTCGATCGGCGCGCCCGCAACCACCGACGCTTTGACCGTCGCGGCGAGCGCGCCAAGGGGCGGCACTCCGCTGTCTTCCTCCCAAGTCCCCTGCACCGCGGCGGTGAGACGCGACACGGGCGCCCGCCGTACCCAGTGCGCCAGGTTGACATCGTGCCCGCTGAGCGTCAGGTCGCGCACGCCGACCCGCGAAGACGTGAGTGTGAGGACGCCCTGCCCTGCCACGGCGCCGGCCGCCGAGGAGAGCTCGACCCGGGTGTCGAGCGCCAGCGCGGTGCCCCTGACCTCTATAAGACCAGCAACAGCACCCTCAAGTGGCAGGGTCGGGAAGCTCCCCCGCAATCCGTCGAACGAGAGAGAGTCCGCGTGCACATGCGCCGCGACGGCGAGGAAGTCGGTGCGCGTGTCGAGAGTCACGGTCCCCTCGACCGTGCTCACCGGGCGGGATCCGTCCTCGTGGACCACCGATCCGGTGAACTGAACGTCGTGCAAGGGTCCGTTCAGCACCCCGGCCAGGCGCAGGTCGCCTCGCAGGGGCACCACGCTCGGCACGAGCCGGCGGACTGTTTCGAGACTCACCGAAGCGCCTTGGACGTCGAAGGCCGTGAACCGCAGCCCGTCGCCGGTGCCCGCACCGATGTGGCCCTGCCCCTGAACGCTCGAGGGCGCGCCCGCCGCGAGGGAATCCCGGAACTGCCAGTCGAGCGCCACGGCCAGGTCTTTGAGCCGGCCGGTGGCGATCGTGCGCCCCGAGAGGCGCCCCGCAAACGGCAGCGTGTCGAGCAGCGCGCGCGGGAGATCGAGATCGAGGTCGTCCGCCACGACGTCGACGCCCGACAGCGCGACGAGACCTGAATCAGACGTCGTGAGAAACCCAAGGCGACCGGCGAGCGTCCCGCCGCCATAGCGGACGCGAATCGGGTCGAGGCGCACCTCGAGCGCGCGCGGCCCGCGCGAGCGGACCGTGGCCGTGCCCCGGCACACGGTACTGGCCGGCAGCCGAGACAAGAGGAACCCGGCGTCGCCGAGCCGCAAAGAATCCAGCTCGACTCGCAAGTCCATCAGCGGCCCTCGCCCGCCCAGCAGGACGACGCCGCGCGCCGCGAGCTCGGACCGCGGCAGCGCGAGCGTCGAGAGATCAACCACGACGGAATCCCCGGCCACGCGTAGCCGCCCGACCGCGTCCCGGACGTCGAGGCGCGGGTCCGAACTCACCATGGCCAGACGCACGACGTCGATACGCACCCCGGGACCCGCGGGCCCTGACAACCGCACGACCGGGAGCCGCGCGTCGATGTGCTCGAACGCGTGTAGCCCGACCCCCTCTTCCGACTCCACGCCAGCCGCGGCTTCCCAGGTGCGCAGTGACACGGTCCCGTCGTCGACGTCGACGTTGCGAAAGAGGATGAGCGGGCCGGGCCCGGGCACCGAACCCGGTGAGCCCCGCAGGCGAAGGACCTCAGCCAGGTTAAGGCCGCCGTCGCGGTGCTGGACCAAGTCGAGCACGGGGTGCTCGAGACGGAGCGCCAGCAGCACGAACCGCCCCGCGATGAAGTCGAACGGATCGTAGCTCGCGGTAACCGTCGGCAGGGTCGCCACGAGATGCCGTTCCCGATCGAACACCCGGAGTCCTTGGACCGTCACCCCGGTGACGAGGGGCCCGCTGACGCTCGCGATCTCGATCGACCCATCGACCAGAGTGCCAAGGGCGGCCGTCGCGGCGGCGGTGACGAGCGTGCGACCGCTCGCCGTCCCCGCCAGAGCGCCGAGACCCCCGAGGAACGAAGCCAGGAGTCCCGCCACAACCCACAGCGCCGACCCGAGCGAGCGGCGCATCGCTAGAAGGCCTGTCCCACTGCGAACTGGACCACGAGGCTGCGCCAAAACGAGCTCGGCGGCCCCGGCGCGTACGTGACCCCGGGGACGAGGGTCAACGTGTTGTCCCGCGGATTGAGGTAGTAGAGCGGGCCGGGCGTGGGGGCGTAGCCGTTGTAGGCGGCGTCCACTCGAACCGGCCCGAGCGGCGTCGCGAAGCGCAGCCCGACGCCCGGGGTTACGGGCAACGGCTCGCCCGGGGCCGCCGAGCCCCGTT
>DATNIM010000060.1:0-20621 GCA_035604455.1 Gemmatimonadales bacterium | reverse complement strand
AGACCGGGCCCGCTCAATGCCCGCCGCCGCGACGCCGTACGCACTTCCCTTCGCCACAGGCCCCCCGCTGCACCTCGCCTAATCCCAAACCCGTAGCGCGGTTTGCAGTTGACTCGCCCAAAGGACTGCTGAGGTCCTCGGGCTAGGCCTTGGTCAAACGCTCGCCGTTCGATTACGAAGCGGCAATGCAAACCCTGCTCTGGGAGGCCCTAAAGTCACGGGGCTACGCGTGACGCGTCCCGCTCGCGACGCGGCGGTTTTGGCAAACACGTGTCCAGTGGGATGCGAATGCCAAATCGCGACGTCAACGGGCGATCAGACGTGCCGATGGTGGCGTGGGAGCCGTCTTTTTCACTAGCTGCGTGCTATAGGGAGGTGCGCGACGATGGCTGCACTCCGTGTCCTGCTAGCATACCACGAGGATCTGATACGCTCGGCCTTGCGGGTACTCCTGCAAGGCTTTCCTGGAATCCAAGTCGTCGCCGAGGCCTCCGATGGTGTATCGGCCATCCGGATGGCGGTGAAGACGCGGCCCGACGTCGTGTTGATGAACCTGCAAATGCCCCATCTGAACGGCTTGAACGCCGCGGCCGAACTCGCGAAGGAGTCTTCTGGCGCGCGAGTGCTCCTCCTCGCGGAGTCGACAGACGAGCCCGTCATCATCCGAGCGTTGAGGGTCGGCGCGCGCGGTTACTTGCTGAAGGGCGCGCAACCGGAAGAACTGGCGCTTGCGATTCAGGTCGTCGGACGGGGCGAGACCTATCTCTCACCAGCTCTGGCCAAGAAGGTTCTCGTGGACTATCCCGGGCGCGGTGAGCCCCGAGGCGACGCAGATCGCCTGTCGCTGCGGCAGCGCGAAATCGTACAGCTGATCGCCGAGGGCTACACCTCGAAGGAAATCGCGCGGTTGCTTACGCTGAGCGTGAGGACCGTTGACCGACATCGAGCGATCCTAATGGGGCGACTCGATCTGCACTCGGTCGCGAACCTCGTACGCTGGGCGCTGCGATCGGGCCTCGCGGCGAGCTAGTGCGGGGGGGGAGCTCATGAGATCCGCAACAACACCTTGGGGGGCCGACCTTTGGCTCGTGAGCCCCGGCTACGATCTGACGCTGGTGATCTTCTCGGCGGTGCTCCTCGTCGTTCCGCACCTGAGCCACCCATTTATCGGCACGAACATTGGCGTGGACCTCTTGATCACGATGCTGATCGGGGGCCCCCATCTCTTCGCTACCTATACCATGACCCTTATGGAGCCGGAATTCCGGGCCCGGTATCCCCGCTACGCAGCAGGGGCGGCGGTCTTACCGGTGATCATCGTCGGACTGGCGGTGGTGAATTTGACGCTGCTCGTCACGCTTTTCTTCTTCTGGGCCTCGGTCCACGTAATCCACCAGGCCGCGTTTGTCGCCGACGCCTATCGGATGAAGGACCCTCGCGGGTGGACCTGGAGCTCTCGCGCCATCGATTCCGGGCTGCTAGCGACGTGCATGTACCCGATCGCCGCCGCCAAGCTGATGCACGCCCAGTTTCAAACCGGAGGGCGTACATTGCTCTTCCCGGAATTCATGAAGGTCGCCGCGCTCCCTCCGATGCTCTGGGCTGTATTTCTCAGTTTCCTCGTGGCATTCATCGTCAAGACCGTGCACGAGGCGTATTCGGGGCGGCTGCACGGTCCCAAGACGTTGCACATGACGCTCGCCACGGGTCTGTTTCTCGTTACCCCTGCCCTCTCCAATCTCGACGTGGCGTTTCAGGGGTTAAACACTTGGCACTCGTTCCAGTATCTCGCCCTCGTCCTGTACCTGAACCGTCTCCGCGGTACGCGGGGATACATCGGGTCACCCTTCGTGGAGCGCGTCGCGACTCGCGGGTGGCGTCTATATGGGCTGTGCCTCGCGTTCACCCTGGGAGCGGGCGTCATCTTCCTGGCGGTGCTCGGCGTGACCGCGAGGCTGGGGCTTTTCGCCACCGGGGTCCCCATGCGGAGCCCCGTGTGGGGAACGATCTTCCCCGGCCAGCACTACTTCGCGTACTACAGCGTGATCTTATCCTTTCTCCTGATCCATTACTACTTCGACCACTTCGTCTTCCTGCACGTGGACCCGAAGATCACCCCAAGGTTCGCGGTGCTAGCCCCCCAGGCAGCGTAGCCGGGGAGAGCAGGTGTGGTCTGAAATGTGGGATAGAGACGGCCGACGAGGGAGAGAACAGGGAGTTCCCGTGCGAACGACCAGTCGAACACTGATGCTCTGGCACCGATGGGGCGCGGAGGAAGCCGCCCTACCGTGGTGCGACCCCCACGCGGACGTGGCCGCAATCGTCGCGCTGGTGGACCTCCGACAGGTGGTGGCGTGAGCCGCCGATCGCGCTTTCCCGTGTGGGTGTTGCCAGTCCTTCTTGCTAACTGCCATGCGGAAGGCGCGAAACAAACCTGGCGCCCAAGCGACTACCGGGGCGCTGTGCTCGCAACGCCCTTCGCCGAACCGGCTTTCACTCTCACTGCCACCGATGGCCGGTCCTATGATTTCAAACGAGAGACGGCGGGCGCTGTAGCCCTCCTGTTCTTCGGGTATACGCACTGCCCAGATGTCTGCCCGATGCAAATGGCCAACATCGCGTCCGTGCTGCACCGGCTGCCGTCCGATGTCTCCGGGCGGGTCAGAGTGGTGTTCGTGACCGTAGACCCGGCGCGCGACACGCCGCGAGAGTTGCGCGATTGGCTCGACAACTTCGACCCCGCCTTCCTCGGGCTGCGCGGCCCGCTCGACACCGTCAACCGCATCCAGCAGGCCTTCCACATGTTCCCCACCGTCATCGAGCGTCTTCCGGACGGTGGCGTCGCCGTGGGACACGAGGCGGCGGTCATCGCGGTTGTCGGGGACTCCGCTCGTGTGCTGTACCCCTTCGGAACGCGGCAGGGAGACTGGTTTCATGACCTGCCGAAACTCGTCGCGGCCATACCCAGGGCTCCGGGAGCCAAGTGATACCGTCGCGGCGCGCATGCTGCCTCCGGCGCTCCTCTATGTCTGCCAAGTGACGGGGACGAACGGTCGGAGCGGGCGGCGAGGGACGCTGTCGGCCGCTCGTGACATGAGAGCGGCCCGCATCGCTGGGGCGGTGGCGCTGGTGTGGGCGGCCGGGGCAGCGGCGTGTCACGCGAGGCCTGGGCTCCCCGCCCGCCACTACGACCTACACGGCACTGTCATCGCGGTGGACCGCGACCGCGAGCAGCTCGTGGTGCAGCACGACAACATTCCCGGCTTCATGTCCGCCATGACGATGCCTTACGCGGTCGGAAATGCGCAGGATCTCGTCTTCGTCGAGATCGGGGACGAGATCCGTGGCGAGGTCGTCGACTCGGCAGGAAGCGTGCACCTCGGGCACATCACGGTACTGACGCACGCAAAGGTCAAACCTGCTCAGCCATAGCGAGGGTCGCTCCAGCGAGGGTCGCTCCCCGGCTTCAGCCGTTGGTGCGCGCACAACTGTGGGGCGTCTGGTGGGAACCGCGTACTGCCGCAGTATGGGGTCGGTCCATAACTACAAGAACCCTCGGTCGCTGGCGCGGACGGGTGCGAGTGCGCGTGGCCGTTCCACTCGACAATGGGACTTGACGCGCCGTAGGCTGGAACGCACCTTGTCGGCCATGCTCCGGCACCTGTCGCGGGTAGTGAGAACATCCACTGCCGTCGTGGTGATCGCCTCGTTTGTCGCGTGGCACCCGGCGATGATGGCCAGTATGGCGACCATGTCGTGCGGCATGGAACACGTTGGGCACCACCCCAACGCACCGCAGCACCATACCCTTCCGATGAACTGCTGTAGCGCTTGTGGGTGCGCGGTCGTCGCGATTCTTCCGGTTACCACCACCATAGCATTACAGGCGTCGAGTGAATACGCCCCGGCCCCGCTTTGGGCGGGCGTCATCTCTGTCGCCTCGTCGCATCGGCTCCCCTTCTCTATAGGCCCTCCGCTCCACCTCGTGTAGGCCGAAGTCCTCGCGCTCGCTCCAGTGGGCGCGTTTCGGTGAACACGCTGATGTG
Source organism: Gemmatimonadales bacterium (assembly GCA_035604455.1). Taxonomy (GTDB): domain Bacteria; phylum Gemmatimonadota; class Gemmatimonadetes; order Gemmatimonadales; family GWC2-71-9; genus AG25. Next base: position 16,575 of record DATNIM010000060.1, on the reverse strand, counting down.
GGGGTGTTGTATTCAAGTCCTTTGGACCACCAGCCGCTGCGCGGCGGACTGCATGGTACGACCACCAAGGCGGCGGTCGTGTTGACGCTTTGGTCACGGATCTCAAGGGCGTCGACCGCGGCGCTGCTAATCGCGTCGTTTGTTGCGTGGCGTCCGGCCATGATTGCGTGCATGACCGCGATGGCGCGCGAGATGAGCGACTGCGCGCACCATCATGACGGTCCGCAACACCACTCCCTTCCGACGGATTGCTGCAGTCTGTGTGTCTGCTGCCCGTGCGCGGGCAGTCTAGGTCTCCCCAGTGCACGAACCGCCACTCTACTGTTCCGGTCGGTCAATGTCGTGCACCCCGCAGTCGAGCCGGCAGGGCGCATTATCCTTGCCGTACCGCATCGGCTTCCCTTCTCTGTAGGTCCCCCGACCGACCTCGTGTAGTCCGAAGTCCGTCGCGTTGGTTCCGTTCCGGAATCGACGCCTCCGACGACCACGGGGGTGTTCCATGCAGACGCTCAACGTAGGACCGCGTGCGGTCGCTGTGCGCGCGGGCTCAAAACCACTCCGCACGAAGGGGTTCGGGCGATCGCCGGAACCTAGCGGAAACCACGACCGCGGCGGCTGGAGGGGAGCTCACCGCAAGAAGTGGCTCCATGGTCCAGCTCAGCTGCTGGCGCGCGATTCGGTCGTGCGCGCCCTGTTGGATGAAGCGAAGGGCGTCAGGATGGGCAAGCAGAGGTTAAGTGAGTCGGCAATCGACGACCTCCTTGCTTACCTGGCAGACGAGTCGTGGCAAATGCAGAAGAAGTATCGAAGGAGAAGTCGGTAGTGAAGAGAAGTGACCAGGGCAGTGCCCGCCTCTACCTCTTCGTGGATGGGCTCTACGAGCCCTCCGGACCCACGGGATTCACCCGCGAGGCGGTGCACTCTGCCTGGGCGAGCTGCCACAAGGTCTCAGCGCACCTGTGAGCCAGCGCCCGCCGGCCCTCTTCAGGATCTCGACCACGGTCGTGGCCATAGCGTCGTTTGTCGCCGGGCACCCGGCGCTGATGGCGACCACGACTACGATGCCGTGTGGGGCACACCACCACGATGCGCCCCAGCACCGTGGCGTGCCCAAGGACTGCTGCCAAGCCAGTGCGTGCGCGTGCGCAGCCATATCGGGCGCTCCGATCGTAACGACCGTTGCGTTCCACCGGGTGGTCGAATACGCCCGGCCCACTGCGGATCGGACAGGCTTTGTCGTGCCCACCGTGCAGCACCGACTTCCCTTTCTCATAGGCCCGCCGCTCCCCCTCGCGTAGTCGGAAAGTTGCGCTGTCGTTCATGGGGCGCATTGCGGCCAACACAGTTACGTCGGGGGTGGCGTATGGGAACGTCTGGTGTGCACGGCAGCGTGCGGCGCTTGTGCAGAAACAAGGTCCAATTAGTGCAAGTCACGGTCACGCTGTTCGCGTGTACGATCGTGGCTGGTAACGCGCGCGCCCAGGGGGGCGCGACGCCGGCCGCTGCCACGGGCCGAGTCAAGGGGACGGTACTTGCCGAGGGGAGCGGCGAGCCGCTCGCGGGGGTCAGGGTGGCGGTGCAGGGCACAAGCTTAGCCGCGGTGACCGACGCACGCGGGGGGTTCGTGATCACAGACGTCCCTCCCGGTCAGGCCGTCGTGCTGGCCCGGTATGTGGGCCGTGAACCCGACAAACTGACCGTGTCGGTCCGGGCCGGGGAGACCGCCGAGGCCGACTTCACGCTAAATGCGAGTGCGCGCCCGCCGATCGAGCTCGCACCGGTGACCGTCAAAGCCGCCCCCGAGCTGCCGCAACAGCCACTCGCCTCCGTGCACGTGCCCCAGACCGTCATCCAGCAGACCCCGGCGTTTGACAACTACGACCTGATGCGGCAGGCCGCCGGGCTCGAGGTCCACGATCAGGGTCAGGGGCCCGACTTCGCGTCCGACGCCTCCGTGCGCGGGTACAGCTCGGACCACTCGACCGACATCGCGACCTGGGTGGACGGGGTCCCGCTGAACGAATCCGTGAACGGGCACGCGGAAGGTTATGACGACTACAACCTCCTGTTCCCCGAGGCGATCCAGGACATCGACGTCATCAAGGGACCGACGAGCGCGGAGTACGGGAACTTCGCGTTCTCCGGCATCGTCAATATCCGCACGATCGAGCAGATGTCCGGCTCAAGCCTATGGCTCGAACCCGCCTCGTTCGGCCATGAGGGAGGAACCTTTTTGACCGGGTTTGGCAACGACACGACGCACGGGGTGTTCGGCCTGCGTGGCGAGCACGAGGACGGCTGGCGGCCGAACGCCAAGTACAACATCGGGCAACTCCATTTTCGGATCGTACACGACTTCAGTGCGAAGACCACCTTCGATGGCGGCGTCGAGGTCTATGCCATGAATTGCCGCTCCCCGGGCTTCTTGGACGACAGTCAGTTCAACGCCCAGGACTACAGTAACGTGAGCAATCCCACTGACAACGGCTGGAAACAGCGCGCCCAGGAACGGGCCAGCCTCCGAGTGCTGCTCGATCCATCGCTCGTCTGGCGGACCACTGTGTATTCGACCCAGGGCGCCTGGCAACTGATTCTCACCATTCCGCCTCTGGGCAGCGGGTTCGAAGGCTCGGGCGGGCAATCAGAAGAGGATGACCGGCGCGTTGGCGCTGGACTGACGAGCGCCCTCTCGTGGGCGCTCCCTCACACGGATATCACCGTCGGGACGGAGGAGTTGTGGGCCCACTCGGCCTACCAGAACTGGAATGTGACGAACACCGTGCGGGATTCGGCCGCGGTGATCATCGACCCGGCGGTGCAAACAACGGAAGCGTTGTTCGTCCAGGCGACCGAAGACATCACGAGTACTCTGCGGGCGACGGTCGGCCTGCGCTTCGAGAACCAATCGACGACCGACACGCCTGACAGTGTTCCCGGTCCAGGTGTCCCGGTATTTCCGCAGCCCGCCCTGACCGCCAGCAAGTCGCTCCTCGTCCCGAAGGTCGGCCTCTTCTATAGTCTGCCGGACTCCCTTGCCCTCTACGCCAATGTGTCAGAAGGGTTTCGGCAGACCGATGGTGTCATCGAAGACCCAACACTTCCGTTCATCAAGATGTGGGCCTACGAGATCGGCGTGAAGCTCCACGCGCAACGGGTCTCGGGGACATTGGCGCTGTTTCGAGACGACGTGAGCAACGAGCAGACGTTCGATCCCATCACGCTCAACGCGTTTAACGGCGGCTCGAGCACGCGGCAGGGCGCAGAAATCGATTTCACGGGGCGGGTCACCAACGCGGTGCACCTGAGTGCGGATTGGACCATCCAGGACGCGCGCTACACGTCGAACTACGTGGCGTCGGATGGCACCCCGCTTGACGGACTGCGTGTGTACAACACCGACAAATACGTCGGCGTCGCTGGGCTGGAAATCGCGCCGCCCGGCAACCATTGGCAGTTGCGTCTTAGCACGAACGCCGTTGGCGGCTACAGCCCGTTTGATGAACCGGGGGTGGTCTTGCCAGGCTACGCGCTCTTTCACGTGAGCGGCGGCATGCAACTGGGGGAAGTGTTCCTGCAGCTCGGCGTGCGCAACGTGTTTGACGCGACCTACCGGGAGATCGAAGCCGGGGGGCTCATCAGTCCCGGGGTACCCCGGTCCGTCTACGCGTCGTTGCGGACGAACTTTTGAGCGCAGAGCGGAAAAACTACAACCTGATAGACGGTTGGCGCGCGGGCCGAGGGTCCTGGGCGTGAGCAGGGTGACCTGAGATGGTGACGTTGAGATAAGGAAAGGCGCGGCAGGTCGCGGTGTACCGCCTGCCTCCCATGCGGGAACCGCTGATAAGAGGCCCTGTAAGCCCGCCTGTCCGCGTCCTCCTCGTCGTCCCCCCTCCGCTCCGCGCCGACTTGCGCTTGTCCTGCAGGTAGGGGTTCCCGCTCTACGGACCGCACTCGATTTCGGATGGTGGTGGGGTGGGAGATGATTGAGGAGGGCCTATGCGTTCGCCTATGTCGTTGCTAAGCACGTTGATCACCCAGCTCGAGTAAGCGAGCCAGGGGCGGCCGCCGCTGGAAGGTTGTCAGCGGGACCGGAAGCCTGGAAAGAACAGAAGCCCGACCTCTTGCAATCCCATGTCGGGCTTCGTCTTGCTGGATGCGGGGCCCGGCTCGTGCGGCAGTTGCTCGGGTTCAGCCGGACGCAGGAGCTGGCCATCCAGCTGCTGCCGCTATCGGGCCTCCTGTACAACGCCGTGCGGTTGCTGCGCCAGTTGCTTCCGGCCAGCATCGACATCCGCTTTCATCCGGGTGATGGCCCTGCCTGGGTGCACGCGGATGCCGGTGCGGTGGAGCAGATGCTCCTCAACGTGGGGACCAACGCACGGGATGCGATGCCCGACGGGGGAGCGATCGACGTGCGGGTGTCGAGCACGTCGCTCAGCGCGGCGGATTGCGTGTCGCGGCCCGGTCTCGCTCCCGGAGCCTACCACCGCGTCGCCGTCAGTGACACGGGCTCGGGGATGCCCCCGGAGATCCTGGCCAAGATCTTCGAGCCGTTCTTCACCACGAAGGCGCTGGGTGCCGGGTCGGGCCTCGGGATGTCCATCGTCTACGGCCTGATCAGGCAGCACCAGGGCGACGTGGACGTCGCCAGCGCCGTCGGCCAACGGGACGACGGTGTCCCTCTTGTTTCCGGCGGCCACCGCGCCGGTAGAGAGGGCGCCCGCGTCCGCCGGGACCATCCTCCTCGTGGAGGACGAGGCGCCGCTGCGGCGCGCCACCGCGCGGATCCTGGAGCAGGCCGGCTATGCGGTCGTGGTCGCAGAGGACGGAGAGCGCGCGCTCGAGATCCTACGGGCGAGGGCGCACGAGATCACTCTGGTGGTCTCCGATGTGGTCATGCCGAAGATGGGTGGCCTGCAGCTCAGGGAAGCGCTGGTGGGCGAGGGGATCGCGACCCGGCTCCTCTTGACCAGCGGGTACGCGGCGGGCGACATCGTGAGGCGCGCGAACCTTCCCCCTGACGTGACCATCCTCCAGAAGCCCTACACGATCGAGGAGCTGTGGAGCCGGGTGCGCGAGATGCTAAAGGGCCCGCCCGCGTGAGCACCGCCGGCCGCGTGCGGCTCCTCCTCGTCTCGGGCCGCGCCACCCGAGGCGGAGCAGTTGCGCCTCCTCCGCGGATTGGAGCACGTCGACGTGCAGGTCGCGAAGAACGGGGCGCAGGGCCTGGCGAGGGCTCGGCGGTCGGCATCCGACTGGGTGCTCTCGGATGTCGTGATACCGGGATTGTGGGGTACGAGCGGTGCCGCGCCCCGAGGACGCCCCCGGCCCCGCGGAGCACGTCGGTCGTCCTGCACGGTCCCGGTGGCTTGCAAGGTGCGACGGCTTTGGCTGCCTACGGCAGTCGGCAAGACAATGGTCGCCAGACAGATACGCGACGGGGACTGGCCGAGCGCGGTCCGGATCGAGCGCTGCCGCATGGTGGACTCCGCAGCAGATGGTACTCGCGTCACAGGGAGCCGAGACACGCTGCGTCCCTGTGCAACAGAATCATAAAATAATATATGACAATTATTTATGTCACGTGATCGCACATTGGAGGATGGCCATTTTCGTCTAATTTCTTGACAGTCATCGGCTTGCATTGCGTCTCCCCGCCATCAACATTGGTGCCTCGAGCCTCCCAGCGGTTGTCAAGAAATCAGACAGCCCGACCAATCCTGTGACAATTCGGCACGCGGGTTGCCCTATGGGTGGGGCGGTGAGAGCGCTGAGCCACGCGCTCCAAGTGCAGCACTGACGCGAACTCACACGGGAAAGGCACCCCAAATGCGTACGACCAAGAAGGTTGCACTCATGGCGCTGGGCCTGGTCGCAGTGGGCGCGGCCTCGCTCGACGCGCAGAATAACGCCAGCATCAACGTCACCGCGTCGGTCCAGCAGCCGATCACGGTCACGGCGGGCAATGCCCTCGCCTTCGGGAACGTCTTCCCGGGCAAGGCCGCCACGGTGGCGGTCGCGAGCGCGAGCGCCGGGACCTTCACGGTCGCGGGCCAGGCGACCACGCCGGTGAGCATGACGTTCGTCCTCCCGACCAATCTGACGTCAGGCGCCCACAACCTGCCGATCGGGACCTGGACGGGGAACCAGAATACCACGAACGCCCCGACCGGCACCAGCTTCACCCCATCGGCGACCGCCACGCCCGCCACGCTAAGCGCCACTGGAGCGCTGTACGTCTTCGTCGGTGCGACCGTGACCCCGGCGGTCGCGCAGGTGGCCGGGGCGTATACCGGGACCGTCTCGATGACGGTGACCTATTGACGGCTGCACGCGCTGTACCGGAGCGTCGGCGCACCGGCAGGGGTCAGGGGAAGACTGCCGGTGTCACCTGTACGGACGCTCTAAGGCGCAAATACGGAGGCCACCATGCGTCCTCACCTACTGGTCGTGCCATTACTCGTGTGCGCCGCGGCGCGCGCGGCCGCGCTGCCGGCCGGCGTGACCGGCATCCGCGCCGTGGGCTTTGGCACGCTGCTCCCGGGCATCCCGACCACGGTGGTTCCCACAGACCCAAGCAACAGCGGTCAGTTCAACTTCACTGGGAAGAAGAACGAGCTGATCTACGTCACGCTGTCGTTGCCCGCGACGATGACTGGACCCGCCGGGGCCACCCTCCCGCTCACGTTTGGGGGGAGTGCTGGTGGCTATTCGGCGGCACAGTCGACCGGCTCCGAAACGGCGTTCGATCCGAAGGTGGCGCAGACGTTTCAACTCTCGAACTCGGGTCGGGGGTCTGTGTTTCTGGGGGGCACCGCCAGTCCGGCGGTCAATCAGCGCGCCGGAAGCTACTCGGGCACGATCACCCTCTCGGTGACCTTCCTGTAGCGGCCCCCTTCCCGCTCCTCCGCTGGGTGCTCGTGCTGGGCGCGGCCACGCCGCTCGCCGGGCAGGGGTCCTCGTAACACCCCACGCGGAGGAGCCGGGGCCTCGGGTGCGCCACTCTGTACGTCGATTGCAGGCTATACGAGCAGAAGTCAAGTGACACTGGCTGCGGCTGCTGGGACGAGTGCCACCTATGCCCGGCCTGTTTTCGAAACTGACGACACGTCCGCACGGCTCCGGGAGCAGCTTGAGAACCCCTTCAGCAAGAACGTTGGGTGGCCGTTTGTCAGCGGGACCGGAAGTCTGGAAAGAACAGAAGCCCGACATGTTGCCATCCCATGTCGGGCTTCGTTACTTCGAATGGGCCCGGGAGGAGTTGAACCTCCGACCTCGCGCTTATCAGGGCTCCACGGCCGGCGGCCATCAGCGCCGGCCGTTGGTTTTTCAAGCGCTTACTTGCCGGAGGCACCGGCCCGCAACGGCCGGCAACGCCAGCGTCGGCACTGATTGAAGCACTGTTCTCAACGGGGTCAATCTCGAAATGCAGACGAGGGGGCCTGCGCGTCTTGGGCCCCAGCAATCTTCGGCTCAAAGATCACATAGCCGTGGTGGCGTCCAACCCATTCAATCTCAGGAACATCCCTCAACGTCCAGCGATACGGGTGCGTTCGGCCTCCGAGTTCACCGGGAGGAACCGCCTTGCGTCCCAACTCCAGCGGCGGCGGCGCGAACCCCGGATTGTGGTTGTGAGCCCGCACATGCGGAACCATTGGCGGACCCGTTCGCGCGTGACTCCAAACATCAGCGCGATATCGGATTTCCCCCAGCCGTCCGCGTGCAACGCTACGAGCCCCGTTACGAATCCAGGGAGGTCCCGTAAGCTCCTCGAGCCCAGAGTGCCATTGGTGCGCTTCAGAGCGTCCCAACAGTCGCGGTCAAGCGGGCAGCCGTCACCATTCTCGGGCCTCCCGTTCCCAGCCGTTCCCCGCACCGAGCCTGGACATCCTGGGTCGCTCACGGCCACGTCGCCGGCGCAGCCCGCCGAAGACGTCGGCCCTACGGAGGGGCGAGGTCTCTTCATCACTGTGGACTGTTTCACGAACGCTCCTCCATCGAGCACGTTGAGATCGCCCAGACTATCCGACCTGGAAGCAAGCGGTAAGCCATCCATGAGCAACGCATGGTCAAGATCCGTGCCGAATCGCCAAGCCTCAATCGTATCGCTCGCAAGGTGGAAGGCACTGCTACATCCGCATACCGACCGCGGAGAACACATGATGCGGACCTCCTCCCTCGGGGTGAATCGCCGGAGCGCTCGTCAGATGGGCCGCATATGCCAACGTGCTGCGGGGGGCGAAAATTGGCACGAAAGCGCCCATTCGCTAGCAGGCGCGGTGACGTTTGAGGACAACGAAAACTGGTGTACACAACCGCGACCTTGGCACGGGACTCCCCCGCGGGTCAGGAAGAGCGCGTGTTTGCTCCCTCCTTTACCACACACTACTCCTCGTTGGAGGCCGATCTCTGGAAGTGATCAGCCGCGCGACCCCAAGAGGGAAGGTAGAGCTACGGCATGGAGTGGAGGGCTGGGTTCGGCCTCCCCCGGTACGTCGCCGACGACGACACATCATTTCCTCGACCCCCGAGAACGTTTTGCCCCAAAGGGCACACTCGGTGACGCGAGCGAGCATCCGGGAGTCTCTCGAGTGAACCCTAGAGAATTGAGGATGCCATGATTACCCAACGCATTTCCCCGCTGGTCTCCTTGCTACTCCTGTCGGCGGCCGTACCGGCGGCCTTGTCCGCGTCGGTGATCGCGTACACACGGAGCCCCGCCGTGCACGTGGGGTCCAAGCGCGGTGCCGAAACGACCATCCAGGTAGCGAACAATGGTGGTCAGGCCGCCAACGTCATCTTGGTCGATCAGGGATGGTACGTGCTTGGGTTGGTGGGCAGCAAGGCAACGAAGGTCTTCGACGTCCCGCGCGATTTCGTGGGGACGAAGGATATCACAATTCTGGCCCCGCTCCAGAAGCTCACGGGATTCGAGTCCAAGCCGATGACCCTTCGGCTGGGTCGTGCGGTGAATCTCTCAATCCCCGCGACGCTCTCGGAACTCGACGTCGCATAGATCACGTTGTGATGTGCTCGGGCCCCGGTCGGGTAACCGACCGGGGCCGTCGAACCAGATGCGCCTGGTGATTGTCGCACGAATGATGTCCCCCTGGTGTACTGAAGCTCCCGTGCCGAGTCTTCTGCACCGCATCCTCCCCGCTGCCGTTGATTCTAGCAGCGCTGCGACTTCCGCAGACGGACTGCGGATGCCGCACGTCGCACCCGTCCTGCGTTAGAAGAATCGACGCACGCCCTTGGCACGCGAGGTGCTTTAGTGGAGTCGCGAAGTCCGAGCGAACCCCAAGCGTTCCGAACGGCAGATACGCAGTTGGGCGGCTGCCATCCAAGCCGAATACAGCCGTTCGTCATTTCCTCCGCGAACGGGAGGGTGGGGATCGTCCGGTCCCGGCTGCCATCGTGGGATCGCGGCATCCTTGAGCTTGGTCCTCCAACGACCACAGATTGGCTCAGTCGATCCGAACGTCCGAGACCGTCAGTCGACGCGGAGGGAGGTGGCGGGAAGGATGCCCGGCAAGGCGCGATGGGCGCGGTGGGGTTGGCTGTTCATAACGTTGGCTCTAGGCGCGGCGGTAATCGCCAGCGCGTGGGACAGTTGGCGAAGCACGCAGACCGCGGCCGACGACCTCGTGCGCGCGCAAGCACAGATCTTCCTACATGCGACGGTCGTGGCGATCAACGCCGCCGCGCCGCCCGAGCGCCGTACCACCCTCGACAAGGTGGTGCAGGCCCACGCTTTCGGCGGACTGCGCTATGCCGCCCTGGCGCGCTTCGACGGCTCGCTCCTGGTGAGCGGCGGCCACTCCGAAACCCAGTCCCTCGGGGCGCTTGATTCCGAGCGTGTCCGAATGGTGCGAGTCGGGGACGGCCGCGTCCGCGCCTCCTTCCCACCACCCTGGCTGCGGGGTCAAGCCGCGCCGTCGCTCTCCGTTCTCGATCGGCTCGCGGCGGAAGGTGGCAACCTGCCCATCGTCGTTGTTGAGTTCGAGCCGATCGTTGCGGAGACGCTCACGGCACGGGCGCGACAGACACTGCTCCTCGCCGTCGTCGTCGCGCTCGCCCTCGTCGCGGCGGGTCTCGGGTTCTGGCGCATTTCTCAGCGCGTCGAACGCGACGAACGAGGGTTGCTCGAGCAGCGCCGGCTCGCCGCCCTGGGCCAGATGTCCGCGGTCCTCGCGCACGAGATTCGCAATCCGCTCGCATCGCTCAAGGGCCACGCACAGCTCGTGGTCGAAGGGTTGGCCCACGACCTGCCACAACGCCGTAACGCGACGCGCGTCGTCGCCGAGGCGACACGATTGGAGGCGCTAACGTCCGATCTGCTCGAGTTCGCGCGCTCTGGCCCCATGGACGTGCATCCCGCGGACCCCGTCGCCCTGCTGCGTCACGCGGCGGCGGAGGCGGGGACGTCACAGCTGGAGATTGAGCCGCGGGGAGCACCCCCGCTGTGGCCGCTCGACGAGCGCCGCTGTCGCCAGGTTCTCGTCAACGTCCTGCGCAACGCGGTGCAAGCCGCACCCGCAACCCGATCGCCCCAGGGCATCGTGGCGCTCGAACACGACCGCCTCATCTACACGATCCGCGACTTCGGACCGGGACTCCCCCTGGGGCAGGAAGACCGGGTCTTCGAGCCGTTCTTCACCACACGCACCTCCGGTACCGGACTGGGGCTCGCGGTCGCGCGCCGAATCGTGGAACTGCACGGCGGACGTATCACAGCGGCGAACGCAGATGGAGGCGGGGCACAGTTCCGGATCGAGCTGGCCCGAGCGGACGGACCGGGATAGTTCGGGAGCGAGGCATGGCATCGATTCTGGTCGTAGACGACGAAGAGGGTATTCGCGAGTTCCTGCGCGACGTCCTCGCATCCGATCGCCACGACGTGGCGTCGACCGCGAACGGCGTCGAAGCGCTGCGTGAGCTCCAAAAGCGAGTGTTCGACATCATGATTACCGACCTTAAGATGCCCGGCTCGGTCGACGGCATCGATCTGCTGCGGCGGGGCAAAGCCGACGCCCCCGAGATGGAAATCATCGTGCTCACGGCCCACGGCACCGTCGACACTGCTGTTGAGGCGATGAAGCTCGGCGCGTTCGATTACCTGGAGAAGCCGATCGCCAGCCCAGGAGCGCTCCGCCTCCTGGTCTCGCGCGCGCTCGAGCGGCGCGCGCTGGTCGCCAGTGACGAGGTCCGGCGTCAGACGCGCAACGCTCCGCCTCTCACGTACGGCGATCCAGTGATGCAGCCGGTCATGAGAGCGATCGACCGGGTAGCACCGACGAGCTCGACGGTCCTGCTGTCGGGCGCGACCGGGACAGGAAAGGAGCTGGTGGCGCAGGCGATCCACGACCGGAGCCCTCGGGGGCCCAACCCGTTCGTCCCGGTCAACTGCGCGGCGATTTCGGAGACGCTCATGGAGAGCGAAATCTTCGGCCACGAGAAGGGCGCGTTCACCGGCGCGGTGAGCGCTCGCCGCGGGCGGCTCGAGCTCGCTGAGGGCGGCACGCTGTTCCTCGACGAGATTGGCGAACTCAAGGTCGAGCTCCAGGCGAAGCTCCTCCGCGTCCTCCAAGAGCGGACCTTCGAGCGGCTCGGCGGCACGCGGACGATCCACGTGGACGTGCGCTGGATCGCGGCGACCAACCGAGACCTCGGGGCGCTGGTCGCCAGCGGTCGGTTTCGTGAGGACCTCTATCATCGGCTCGCCGTCTTCCCCATCACGCTCCCGCCCCTACGCGAGCGGCGCCGCGACATCCTGCCGATCGCCCAGACGCTACTGGCGCGCATTAGCGCCGAGATTGGACGCCCGCCCATGCAGCTCGATACCACCGCGCGCGAACGGATCCTCGAGGGCACCTGGCCGGGCAACGTGCGCGAACTCGCGAACGCGCTCGAACGCGCAGCAATCCTTGCGGAAGGCGCCGAGATCCGGGGCGAAGACCTCCCCATCGTGACCACACCGTCAGCTGCCCAGACTGGGAGGATGGAAGAGATCGAAGAGGAGGCGATCCGCAAAGTGCTCGAGGAAGTAGGAGGGAATCGCCGTCGCGCAGCCGAACGACTCGGCATTGGCGAACGCACGCTCTATGACAAACTGAAGCGTTACGGGCTGACCTAACAGGGACCGCGAAATGCCGATGCTCGACAGGCGCCGGACCAACAACGCACTGGCGGCAAGCGACGCGGAGCTTGTCGCCCGGGTGCTCACGGGCGATCGCAACGCGTTCGGAGCCTTGGTGGGACGCTACGCGGCCTCGGTGAGACGGGTGGCGCGGGCGATCCTTGGGGATCCCGACGACGCGGATGATGCGGTTCAAGACGCGCTCCTGAAGGCGCTCGTGAAGGTAAGGCACTACGATCCGCAACAGCCATTCGGCCCGTGGCTCACGCGGGTCGTGGCTAACACGGCGACCGATCGCCGCCGCCGCCGCACCGTGCGACGCGCGCTCCCGCTGGACGACACGCTCGTAGCGGGCGGACCTGCGCCGGATGCGATAACGCACCGGCGCGGGCTCGGGCGGCGGCTTCAGGAAGCGTTGGCCCACCTCCCTGAGCGACGTCGGTTGGCCGTCGTGCTGTTCGATGTAGAAGGCTACTCACACGCTGAGATTGGTCGGATCCTCGGCCTCCTCGAAGGCACGGTGCGCGCGGAGGTCTTTCACGCGCGCCGAGCCCTTCGGCCGTTGCTTGAGGCCTGGAAGGAAGAGGCATGACGGCAGACCAGCGGATCAGAAAGGCTCGCGCGCGCATCCCGAAGCGCAGGCGCGGCCACCCGTGTGCTCGTCCAGCGGGTCACGCGAGATCGGGAGGGCGGGTCGCTCGCCTCGCGAGCGACCCGAGGCTTGCGGTGGTCCGTACATGGGAAAGATCCGAGACGGGCCGCGCCTCAGTCCGACTCCCAGCGACGACGATCTCGGCGCGCCGAACCGGCCCGAGACGTGTCGCGATGGCGCTCGGCACGTCGGCCCCTCGCTCCTTCGAGGCGCGGCCCGTGCCTCGAACGCAACAAGAGGACGGCTGACGGTGGGTCCCCTGATCCTTTGGGCACTCGCCGTCCTGCTCGTTGGTTGCTCGCTGTGGTACCCTGACTTCTTTGACGGCTAGCAGCGCTCAGCGCCGCCCGCCCCTTCCCCCGTGGCTCATGCCACCACGGGACCCTCCGCCAGACCCTCCGCCGCGAACGCCCCCTCCCCCATAACCACCGCGGGCACCGCCCCCTCGATATCCTCGGAATCCTCCGAAGCCACGCGCCCGCGGACGGCTCCCACGCAGCCCCCCCATGCCGCGGGTCCCACCGCGCGCGTAGCCGTGCCACGCAGGCGTTCCCGCGCGCCCAACCTGCCGCGCGGGTACGCGACTGAGCGAGGAGCGGGTGGTCAGGGTCCGCGCCGTCGTGGGCAGCACGAACGGCCGCGCGGCAAGCGCCGAGCCGGCGCGGAGCCCCAGACTGCCCCCGCGCACACGACCGACGAAGGCGTTGCCGTAGCCACTCCCATGCGGGAACGGGCGACCCCAGGGCCGCCCGAAACCGCCGCCGTACCCGAAGCCCCTGCCGAAACCGCGTCCGAAGTGTGCGTACCCGCCGGACTCCCATCCAAACCCAAAGGGCGCAGCCGCGTACCCCCAGAACCCGGGCCAGAACCCCCAGGCTGGTTCGTAGGCGTTGCAGCCCCACGGGCCCCACGACCAATCACAGAAGGAGTCCCCCAAGGGGTAGCCCCACGCGAATCCGACGGGGCCAGCGCCGAGCCACCAGTCGGGATCGTACGTGCATCCGAAGCACGGGCCCAAGTCGGGCGCGACGTAGGACGCCTCGGATTGCACGGCGTAGTGAACGGCGTCGAAGGCAAAGTGACCGGGCGTCATACCCTGGACGAGATCGACGAGCGCCGCTTCCTCGTCGTTCCCAAGCGGCACCGTGTCGAGCGCGGCGTAGTCCCAGTGATCGCCCCGCACGAAGCCGGTGATCTGAAAGGGTGCGGGCGACCACGCGGCGACCACCACGCCGCGGCCACCCTGTTCGTCGACGATGAACGCGTCCCGGTCACCCCGGCCGCGGATCTCGCGGCGGTCCCCGCCGCGCACGAAGTTGTCCGAGCCCGGATCGAGCGGGAACAGGACGCGCAGGCGGCTATCGCCGTCAGCCCGCAAGACTACGAGGTATCCGTCTTGCGCGGCGCGAACGTCCACCCGGACCCAGTCCCCAACGTCGTAGGCGCCATCCCCACTCAGCCACAGCTTGACGGGCGGGTCCCCGGCCCGCGCGACCGGCGCCACGGACCAGAGGCCCCCAACCAGAAGCGCGAGTGCTGCGATCATAGAGGCCCACCTCCTGACTCTCGGAGGGCTAGCTCACCGCTCTTCCCTGCACGCCCGAAATCTCGCGCGCTGAATCACCGTGCGCCGCAACCGGCTGCTGCACTTTGCGGTCGCCAGCCCCAACCGAACCGTCCTCCAATTACGTAATACCCCAGACTGAGCGTGAGGCCCATCTCGCCCCAACCGTTGTAGGGTAGGTCCATCAGTCCCGCGCTGGACCAGCACGGCCCCCAGCGTCTTGCCACCGCACGAGAGGACCAGCGGGACGTCGGGGCATAGGTTACGTCCGAGTCTCCATGGGCGGTGGCTGCACTGGGTGAAGCGACGAGCGGCCCACCCGCGTTCACAATCATGGTCCACGACGCTGCCCCGAACCGGGCGCGCGAGACACCATGCCGCGACACCCGTCGCGCCGGCGCCGGGGTCACGTACCCCGGCACGGAGGCCGTCCCACCCTCGCGCGGGAGACAAGGCGTTGCAACCTGCCCGCCGGGCGTACAGCGCGCGGGAACCAGGAAGCTGTGTTGGGTGACGGCGAGCGGTTGCGCTTCGGACAGGTTCCGAATGACGCCCCTTCCAGCGAGCGAGAGGCCTGCCGATCCACCCGGACTGAGCAGCGACCATCCGATCACACTCAGCGTGAGCAAAACCATATGTGCCTCCCGTCGCCATCACGCAGTTCTCTTCCTCCGCATGGGTCAAGATTCGTGCCCATCGGCCGCTTGCTCCGTAGCAGGCGCAGGAGGAGGGACCTGCAAGATTCGCAGTCCACCTGCAGGGCCCACAGGCGAAGGGGCGTATGAGGCGCGTGTAACGTGAGGCGCGTGGAAGGAGGGAACCGCCGGCGCTCGACCGGTACCCACAGCGCGCGGTCCACCTCAAATCGGCATACGCGCGTCGGAGACTTTACGGAGCGCTAGACGCGCGCCCGATGCAGACCAGCCCAAGGCTCCGGGACCGTCGTCGGAATCGAAGCCCAACGCGATGTGAACTCCCGGCCCGCGCCGGCAATCTGCTGTTGGAAGTGGGATGGGACCCACTCAGCCACCCCGGCGGACGCGGCGAAAGCACCAGGAAGGACGTCCACGATGGATGCGATCCCCAATCAATCCGCAGCCAAGCTGCCCCCAAATCCGGCAAGCGCAACACGCCGGACATCGCCTCCGCGTCGATTCCCGACACGCTTGCGGCGCTGGGGGTCAACTCCGCCGGAAGGAGCACGGCTACAACGGAGTGGCCACCACGAAAGGGCACCCGGTCCTCACGTTCCTTCGGAAATTCTGCGAGATCTCGGCGCGGATGCTCGAACTAATCATCGTGCTGTCCACCGTGCTCGGAAAGCATTCGGACCTCATCGTGGCAAGCGCACTGCTCGTGATCCCTCCTGTGTTGAGCGTCCTGCAGGAGTGCCGAGCCCCGGGCGTCGCGGTTGAGCCGACGCGGCAGCACGTCTCACTGCCGGAACGCGGTGAGAATGCAGGGATCGCCCATCTTGTACAAAACCTGGCGGGAGCATGACCCCATGCTCCCGCATTGTGCTAATCGAGCATGGACGACCCGATCGACAGCCACGGACCGGCAAACAAGAACCCGGCGACCGGTGCCCTTCGCCCGCTATTTCGGCGCGTTCGGCACCGTGCCGGGCGGTCCAAGGTCCCGGTGCATGCGCTCCACGAGCCGGTCCATCCGCTCCATCTGTACAGTCATGGAATCCATGCGCTGCTGGAGCTCGGCCATGGCTTGCAGCATACCCGGCGCTCGTATCATCGCCGAATCCCGCGTCAGCGTCTGAGCCTGAGCCATCATCGACTGCATCTGGTCCGCCATCGCTGCCATCGCGACTCCCATGCGCTGCATCCTCTTACGCTGTGGCGCCATGGGCCCGGAGTCGTGCGCCGCGTCTCCCATCGCCATCTGGTGCGCGCGGTCTCTGATGCTCCGCATGCGCTGCATCATGTCCTGCATCTGGCTCATCTTGCCTCGCATCATCGGTTGGCCGCCCATCTGCTGCGCCGCTGCAGGTGACGCCGCGCTTTCCCAGAGCCCCAGCACGACAACCGATGCCACCCACGCCGCCCTAGTCCACATAGTTCCTCCTCCGTGCGCCGTCGATCGGATCAACCTTGCCACCCCGTCACCATCTCCAGGCTCGCCGCTCGGGTTGACGCGACCTATCGCCACGAACCTCACTGCAACCCGTTGAATCGGCGCACCGACTCGCGCGGCGCGCCGCGAAAC
>DATNIM010000059.1:0-3003 GCA_035604455.1 Gemmatimonadales bacterium | reverse complement strand
TCGTCGGCCTGCTCCGCCAGCGTGTAGCCGGCGAGGTCAACGCCGCTTCGCTCAAGCCGCTGCGCGCACGAGGTGAAGGCCTGGGAGTACGCGCTCAGCGACGCTTTGCCGAGGTAATCAGCGGAGTTGTCCAGCGCCGCCGTCACCTCGGGACAGTTCAGCACCGAAGAGCCGTCGACGCCGCGGTAGCCGACCATGACGACATCGTGCTGGGCGGTCAGGCGGCTCGCTTGGGGGAACGTCATGTTGGTTATACCCGGGCCGCCGTTGAGGTGGAAGATTGGCGCCAACGGGTGCGATGAGCGCGCCAGGATCCGGGTCACCGGCAGCGCGATCAGGCGCGACCGGGGGTCTGCCCGGTTCTCGGGCACGACGAGCGTGCCGCAGTCCGCCGGCATCGCACCCTTTTCGGTGGCGTACGTGCACGCGTGCATGGTCAGGTCTCCGGCCTTGGCTCCGGCCGGCACCGAGGCCGCGGCGTCGCCGGGTGCGAACCGGAGGTACGTCAGGCCGAGCAACATTGCCCCGATGACCACCAGGGCAACGATCCGAGTGGGGCTGTAGATCCGCTTTGGTTTCATGACGATGCCTTCCCTCGGTCCTGCGGAAAACGCGGTGGATCCCGCAACACGAACGGTAACTATCGGGCCCGGCGGAATCGTCGGCCGCGAGTGCGACTCGCGCTCGTCCCGCAGGCGGATTCGAGACTCGTCCTTGAGGAGGAGTCACGGTCCGCTAACCCGAGGGCTTAGGCGCTGTCCCACGCCTGGTCGCCAGGAACGGCGAGGGCCGGCATCCCGCAGGCGCGCGCGGAGACCATGTCGGGCGGGCCCTCGGCTGTTCTGCGGCCATTTGCAGACGCCGGTCGTCCCTGCGCGTTCACGACGGCCCTCTGGCGACGCGCGGAGGTGACGTCAGAAATGGTCCTGCGTCGCGGGATCGACGGAACGGCGGCAGTCGCGCTTCCTGAGGCTTAGGTGGGCGTGGCTCCCGGTACAAGCCCGGTCTGGTATGCGAGCACGACGACTTGGACGCGGTCGCGGAGGCCGAGTTTCTGGAGGATGTGCGAGACGTGGGTCTTGACCGTCGTCTCGCTGATGTAGAGCTCCGCGCCGATCTCTGCGTTGGACAGGCCGTGGGCGATAAGCCGGAGGATGTCTTGCTCGCGTGCGGTGAGCTCGTCGAGTTCCTTCGGCGGTTCGTGGCGAGGGATGCGGGTGAATTGATTGATCACGCGTTTGAGGATCGCGGGTGAGAGGAGCGCGTCTCCAGCGGCGACGGTGCGGACCGCCTCGATCAGCTGTTCGGGGGGGTCGTCTTTGAGCACGAATCCGCTCGCGCCGGCGCTGAGTGCTTCGTAGACGTATTCGTCGAGTCCGAAGGTGGTGAGGATCAGGATCCGCGCCGTGTTGTCGGTGGCCATGATCCGGCGGGTGGCCTGGAGCCCGTCGAGCTCTGGCATGCGGATGTCCATCAGGATCACGGTCGGATCAACCTGCGCCGCCTTGGCCACTGCTTCCAGTCCGTTGCCTGCTTCGGCGACGACTTCCATGTCTTGTTCGCCGGCGAGCAGCATTCGGAAGCCGGCGCGGACCATGGACTGGTCGTCGGCGATGAGGACTCGGATCGTCATGGCCGGTCTGGGGTGAGTGGGAGGCGGGTGCTGAGCGTGAACCCGCCGTTTGTCGTGCCTGCGGTCATCTCGCCGCCGTAGAGTCTGACGCGCTCGCGGATGCCAATCAGTCCGTGGCCGTAGCCGTCGCTCGGCGTCGCGCCGGTGCCGTCGTCGCGCACTTCGATCCCTACCTCGTCCGGCGCATACCGGACGGTGACCTCCGCGTGGCTGGCGCGGGCGTGCTTGAGCGCGTTGGTGAGACCCTCCTGAACAATCCGGTACGCGGAGAGGTCGATCCCTGGCGGGAGCGGGAAACGCTCCCCGTCGAGGTGCAGCTCGACGGGGAGCCCGGCGCGGCCGATCTCCTTCACCAACGAGTCGAGGCCGTCAAGGCCGGGCTGAGGTGCGAGCTCGACGCCATCGCCGTCCCGGCGCATCACACTGAGCAGACGGCGCATCTCCGCCAGCGCGCCGCGTCCGGCCTGCTCGACACTCCTGAGGGCATCGCGATCCTCGGCCATCGCGTCGGGGAGCTGGTGCCTGACAGCGCCGACTTGCAGCACCATCACGCTGACGGCGTGCGCGACGATGTCGTGCAGCTCGCGCGCGATCCGCGCCCGCTCCTCGGCCACGGCGACTCGCGTCGCTGCATCCCGCTCCTGCTCGGCCTGTGTCGCATGTGATTCCGCCACCTCCGCCTGCTCGGCCCGCGCACGGACGGCAAGGCCTGCAACCCAGGCGACGGCGAAGTCGACGGGAATGAAGACGAGCTGGAAGGCCGAGTGTCCGGGGATGTTGTAGATGAGGGTCGCCGTAGCGCCGACCACGATCGCCAGTCCGAGGCTGGCCCGCCGGACGTCCCGAAGGTTCCCGAGCAGGAATGCGGCTACCAGCCCGATCGGGAAGAGGGCCTCGGGGTACGGGATCAGCAGCGGGTCGACGAACGAGATTCCCGCGGCCAAAAGCCAGTACGCCGCCGGTCCGGCAAACGGAAACGATCGCCGCGCGAACACGGGTAGCACCAGGATCGCGAGCGCGGGAAGGCAGAACCACAGCGTCGTTGTCGGAGCTCCGGACGAGCCGCGTCCGAGCACCACGTTAAGGATGGCCACGATCGCCAGCAGCGCGATCAGCAGGTCGAACCAGTACGTGCGGGAGAGATGTTCGATTCGGCTCACACACTGAACGTACTCCACCCCCTTCCGTTCCCGCCTCCTACCTAAGTAGGAGTCGAAATCGTCGGATGGTAGGAGACGCGATCCAGCATCCCGACGATGCGATCTCGCGATCACTACCCGCCGTTCAGCCTCGCCGCTTGAGGCGGGAGCAGACGTCACCGTCTCTCATTGCGCAAGTGTGCCCCAGAGCGGTAGCTCTGGGGCACACTT
>DATNIM010000058.1:0-42659 GCA_035604455.1 Gemmatimonadales bacterium | reverse complement strand
CGGCCGCCACGGGGTTCGTGCTCGGGAACAACGTGCTTATCATCGCGGGCTCGCTCGACGGTGCGTCGGGGCTCATCCTGTCGATTCTCATGAGCAAGGCCATGAACCGCTCCTTCCGGAACGTCCTCTTCGGAGCGTTCGGCGGGGACGCGACGGCCGCGGCCACGCTCCAGGTCGCCGCCGACAAGACGGTCCGGACCATCAGCGCCGAAGACGCAGCGATCCAGCTCGCCTATGCGCAGCTCGTCATCATCGTGCCGGGCTACGGGATGGCGGTCGCTCAGTGCCAGCACCAGGTCGCCGAGCTTACGGAGCAGATCTCGAAGCGGGGCGGCGCGGTCAAGTTCGCGATCCACCCGGTCGCGGGCCGGATGCCCGGGCACATGAACGTGCTCCTCGCGGAGGCCAACATCCCCTATGACCGGCTGTACGACATGGAGGACATCAATCCGGAGTTCGAGAACGCCGACGTCGCGCTCGTCATCGGCGCGAACGACGTCGTGAACCCGGCCGCCCGGAACGAGCGCTCGAGTCCGATCTACGGCATGCCGATCCTGAACGTGGACCAGGCGAAGAGCATCATCGTGCTGAAGCGCAGCATGAACCCCGGGTTCGCGGGGATCGAGAACGAGCTCTTCTACAACCCGAAGTGCTCGATGCTGTTCGGCAACGCGAAGGATTCCCTCATCAAGCTCGTGACGGCGGTCAAGAGCGTCTGACTACTCCTTTTCCTCTCGGATGAGCGTGAGGCGGAAGCCGTCCGGGTCTGTGATCCCGAAGACGTAAGCACCCCAGGCCGTGTGGGACGGCGCACCGTCGAGCACGCCCCCGTTGGCCCGCGCCCGCTCGGCCAGCGCGTTCAAATCCTGCACGGTCGAGAGCCACAGGCGCACGCCGGCGCCTTTCGCGCGGTCCTGGCCCTTGCGGAAGTCGTCCTGGTTCAAGAGGAGGTCGCCGCGTCCGGCCTTCATCTGGACGCCGCGCAGCGTGCCGCCCTCCTCCCAGCGCTCACCCACCGTGAATCCCAAGACGTCCCGGTACCACGCGACGCTTCGGTCGAGGTCGCCCACGGTGAGCGACGCCGACATCGCGCGCAGGCGGAGCGACTCGGGCTTCTTCCGCGCGGGGCGCCGCGGTGCGGCGACGCGCTTGCGGGGCTTTCCGCGTTTGGTCCGTTTCGCTTTGGCTGGCATCGATCCCCCTTGTCCGTGCGCGGCGTGATGGGCTTGGCGAGCCAAGCGTAGCGTCATGCCGAGGGTTCCGCCAGATTTCGGCTCCACCGGATCGAGGAGAACAGCATGACGACGAGTCGGGCGAGCGCCGTCTGGGAAGGCAAGCTGCGCGACGGCAAGGGCACGTTCAAAGCGGGCAGCGGCGCCTTTAGCGGCGGTTATTCGTTCCGCACGCGCTTCGAAGGAGCGGCGGGCACGAACCCCGAAGAACTGATCGCGGCCGCGGAGGCGGCGTGCTTCAGCATGGCCCTCGCCGGGGGTCTCGAGGCGGGCGGCGCGCCGGCGACGCGGGTGGAGACGACGGCGGCGTGCACGATCGACAAGGTCGGGGACGGCTTCAAGATCACCACGATGGATCTCAAGGTCCGGGCACGCGTGCCGGGAATCGACGCGGCCAAGTTCGCCGCCGCGGCCGAGGCTGCTAAAGAAGGCTGTCCGGTTTCGAGCGCCCTCAAGGGGAATGTCCGCTTCACGCTCGACGCCAAGCTCGAGTAGGCGGCGTTCCGGTGCTCGGGCGGCGGGATCGTTTCTGGCTCCTTGGGGCGCTGCTCGTGGCCGCGGCGTGCGTCCGGCTGGGCATCTGGCAACTCCACCGCTTGAGCCAGCGGCGCGCCCGGAACGCGGTGACTCGGTCCGCGCTCGCCCGCCCGCCGCTTGAGCTCCTGCCCCAGACGCCGCTCGAGTCGCTCCCCGGGCGTCGCGTGTACGCCCACGGCGTGTACGACTACGCCCATGAACAGGTGTGGCGGCCGCGGAGCTTCGAGGACGAGCCGGGGGTCGACCTGATCACCCCGCTCCGTCTCGTCGACGGGCGGGCGGTGTTGGTCGACCGGGGGTTCGTGTCATCGCCCGACGCCTACACGGTCGATGAGGGAGCCTACCGAGAGCCGGACTCGGGCGACGTCATCGGCCTCCCGTACCCCGCGCCGCGGGGGCCAGGCGACGTCGATCTGGCGGCCCTTCGGACGCAGCTGCCGTATCCGCTCCTCGGCGTGGTGCTCCAGGCGCTGCCCCTCGAAGGGGCGCCGTTGCTCCCGGGCGTGCCGCGCCGCTGGCCTCCCCCGGCGCTCACGGACGGGCCCCATCTCTCCTACGCCATTCAGTGGTTCAGCTTCGCGATCATCATCAGCGTGGGGTCCGTGGCGCTCGTCCGCCGCCCGGCCCGCACCTGATCCCTTACTTCAGCGTTTTCACGAACTCCGAGACGGGAATCGCGGCAAGGGTGAGGAGCCGCACGCTGCCGCGCGCGCCGAGCGTGGCCGAGACGCGCGCGATTGTGGTGTTGTCCGGGGCCTCGAGGATGTTGACGAAGTCGTAGGGGCCGAGCGTCGCGTATTGGGCGGTGACCTTTACGCCGAGCTTCTCGACTTCCTTGTTCACCTCCTCGAGGCGCCCTGGGTTCTCCTTCAGCGTCTTCGCGCCCTCGTCGGTGAGATTCGATAGCATGATGTAGGTGGCCACGATGCCTCCTTGCGGCCCTAGCCGCGCCGGTCGATCGGGACGTAGTCGCGCGCGTCCGGTCCGACGTAGATCTGCCGGGGCCGCGCGATGCGCTGTTCCTTGTCGAGCAGCATTTCCTGCCACTGGGCGAGCCACCCGGGCGTGCGCCCGATCGCGAACAGCACGGGGAACATGTCGACCGGGATCTTCATCGCCTCGTAGATCATCCCCGAGTAGAAATCGACGTTGGGGAAGAGCTTGCGCGAGACGAAGTAGTCGTCCTGTAGCGCGATCCGCTCGAGCTCGATCGCGAGATCGATGAGCGGCCCTTTCCCGGTGACCTCGAAGACCTCGTAGGCGATCCGCTTGATGATTGTGGCGCGCGGATCGTAGTTCTTGTAAATGCGGTGTCCGAATCCCATCAGCCGCATCTCGCCGCCCTTCACGCGCTGCAGGAACGCGGGCACCCGGTCCTTGGATCCGATGGCCTGCAGCATCCGCAGCACTTCCTCGCTCGCGCCGCCGTGCAGCGGGCCGTAGAGCGCCGCCGCTGCTGCAGCCATCGAGGAATAGGGGTCCGCGTGCGCCGAGCCGGTCGTCCGCATGGCGCTCGTCGAGCAGTTCTGCTCGTGGTCCGCATGCAGCAGGAACATTACGTCGAGGGCTCGCTGCAGCGTCGGGTCGGGCACGAACTTCGCTTCCGTCGTCTTGAACATCATGTTGAGGAAGTTGCCCGCGTAGCCCAGGTCGTTGTCCGGGTACGCGTAGGGCATCCCGAGCGAGTGCCGATGGGCGAAGGCGGCGAGCGTCGGGGCCTTCGCCATGAGCCGGACGATCTGTTCGTGCCGGGCGTGCTCGTCCTGGATGCGCTTCGCGTCCGGGTAGAACGTCGACAGCGCCGCCACGGTGCTCACGAACACCCCCATCGGGTGCGCGTCGTGGTGAAAGCCGTCGATGAATTTCTTGATGTTCTCGTGGATGAAGGTGTGGTGCGTGATCTCCTGCATCCACGTCTCGAGCGCCGCGGCCGAGGGCAGTTCACCGTGTAACAACAGGTAGGCCGTCTCGAGGAACGTGCTGTGCTCGGCGAGCTGCTCGATCGGGTACCCGCGATAGCGCAGGATGCCGCGTGCTCCGTCGACGAAGCTGATCGCGCTCCGGCAGGACGCGGTATTGATGAACCCCGGGTCGTAGGCCAGGAGTCCCACGTCGTCGTCGCCCAGCTTGAGCTGCCGGAGATCGACGGCGCGGATCGCGCCATCCGTAATCGGGATCTCGTACTGCTTCCCGGTCCGGTTGTCGGTGATGGTGAGGCTCGACTTCGGCACGCGCTCGCCCCTCGCTGGGGAGACTCCCCGCACAGAAGATAACCTTGCCCGGCGCGCCCCCGGGCCTTTCGGGGTGGGCCTTTCCCCTTATTTTGGCGGGATGCCGCAACCAGCGACGCCGCGTCGCGACAGTCTCTACCCCACCCGATCGAGCGCTGGGGCCTTGCTCGGCCAGCAACTCGCTGCCCGGGGCTACACGAGCGCCGTGCTGCTCGGGATCACGCCAGAAGGCGTCGAGATCGCCGCCAACGCCGCGAAGGCGATGGGCGCCGCGTTCGACGTGCTGGTCGCCTCGTTCATCCGGCTCGGGTCAAACCTCGCCCCCATCGGCGCCATCGCCGAGGCAGCGCCGTCGGAGATGGACCCGGAGTTCCAGCCGGCGGGCACCCTACTGAACAAGCTCGAAGCGGCGATCGACGAGTCCCGGGCCCGGGTGAGTCAGGACTTGGTGCTCTACCGGACCCAGCGGCCGGTGAAGAACCTGACGGGGCGGATTGCGGTGATCGTGGATGGTCAGGTGATCTGGCCGTGGCGGGTGCTCGCGGCTGCCCGGGCGGCCGAGCAGCTCGGGGCGACAAAGGTGATCATCGCGACGCCCGTCGCCACCCAGATGGCAGCTGACCGGATCTACGCCCGCCGGTTCGAGCTCGTCTGTCCGAGCGTCGTCATGGATGCGGGCGGCCACCCCTCTCCCTACGGCGACTCGACCGGAGACACGCCGGAGCGGCTCCGCAGCATCATGATCGCTCACCAGGCGGCCTAGCCAAGCCCCACCTCGCGGAACGGCGGAGAGGGGACTGGGGGTCTTCCTCGCGACGGATCAGCGGGGCTCGGCCATCCCTCGCTCAAGCCACGCATGCTCGCCCGCAAGCACGCCCCGCGCGACGTGGTAGGTGCGCGCGTCATCGTTGCGCCTGAGAGCACGGAAATGCGCGGCCACGCGCCGCCACGCGTGACGGGCGAACAGGTCCGCGAGCTCGACCGCCGCACGACCCTCGACCGGGTCTTTCGCCCGCAGGGCCTGCGCTCGGGCGCAGGTCGCGCTGATCGCGAACAGTTCCGCGCCTACGTCCACGAGGCGGAAGAGCACGGCTTGCCGGTGCTCGAGCTTCGGTCCGTACCGCAGCATCGCGTGGAAGACGCTTCTCGCGAGCCGCCGCGCGCCCCGGTCGGCGCGCCGCAGGTGGCCGGCCAGCGGCCCAAACTCCGCGTACCGTGGCCAGCGGCCCCACCCGAGCCAGCGCGTCGGGTACCACCAGCCGTAAAACGCGGCCGCGCGACCCAGCGCGCGAAGGCGCTGGGGCAGCGTGCGGCCGGGCAGCAGGACATCCCCAGCTGTCGCCAGGTGCTTGTCCACCGCCTCGCGAGCGATGAACAGGTGCATGATCTCGCTTGAGCCTTCGAAGATCAGGTTGATGCGGAAGTCCCGCATGATCCGCTCGATCGGGACGGGGCGCTCCCCGCGGGCCCGGAGCGAGTCGGCGGTCTCGTAGCCACGGCCGCCGCGGATCTGCACCGTGTCGTCGATGATGCGCCATGCGGTCTCGGAGTTGTACAGCTTGGCGATGGCCGCCTCGAGCCGAATGTCGTAGCCGCCGCGGTCCGCCATCGCGCCGCACAGTTCGGCGACGGCCTCCATCGCGAACGTGTTCGCCGCCATCGTCCCGATCTTTTGCGCGATCGCGTCATGCTGCCCGATGGGGCGCCCCCACTGCACGCGCTCGGTGCCCCAGGTCCGCGAGATCTCAACGCAGCGCTTGCCCGCGGCCACGGCCGAGATGGGCAGCGTGAGACGCCCCGTGTTAAGCGTCACGAGCGCGAGCTTCAGGCCACGGCCCACGTCCCAGAGGACGTTCTCGTTCGGAACCCGGACGTTCGTGAACCGGATGACGCCATTGTAGAGCGCGCGGAGACCCATGAAGTGGCAGCGTTGTCCCACAGCAACACCGGGCCACGCCGTCTCGACGATGAACGCCGTGATCTGACGTTTTTCCTTCCCCCCGACCACGCGGGAGGGCGTCCGCGCCATGACCACCATGAGCTCGGCACGTGTGCCGTTCGTACACCACAACTTCTCGCCGTTGAGGATCCACGCCGTGCCGTCCTCGGTCGGGACGGCCGTGGTCTCGAGTGCCGCCGGGTCCGACCCCACGCCGGCCTCGGTCAGGGCGAATGCGGAAATCGCCCCCTGGGCGAGCCGCGGCAAATACCGATGCTTCTGGGCCTCGGTCCCGAACATCTTGAGCGGCTGCGGGACGCCGATCGATTGGTGGGCCGATAGGAGGGCCGTGATCGAGCCGTCGACGCTCGACACGAGTTCGATCGCGCGCATGTACGACAGCTGCGACAGTCCGAGGCCGCCGTATTCGCGCGGGATCTTGATGCCGAAGGCCCCAAGCGCGCGAAGCCCATTGATCACGGCATCGGGGATTTCGCCTTCGCGGTCGATGCGATCGGAATCGACCTGGTCATGGAGCAGGCGCGCCAGGGCGCCCAGGAACGGACGGGCGCGGGCCTCTTCTTCGGCGTCCCATTGTGGATAGGGATGGATCAGGTCCAATCGCAGGCGGCCGAGGAAGAGCTCGCGTACGAAACTCGGCGAGACCCAGCTCTCCTCGCGGGCCGCCTCGGCCACTTCGCGCGCTTCGGCGGCGGTGACGGGGCGATCGGACGGAACCGTGGTCGCGGGCATGCAACCCCCTGGGCGACGCGAATACGTGTGTGTGTTTTCAACCTAAGGCACCCGCCGCGCGCGCGCTCGCTTGGCCGTCCCGCCGAGGCCGCATATATCTTGGTTTGTGCGACGCGTCCCGGGTTTGCTCCTCTCCTTCACGCTGGCGCTGGCCTGGCCGGGCCAGGGACAGCTGGCGCCGCCGGGCACGGGGGGGATCGCGGCCCTCGCGAACGCGCTGCGGGCGATCGGCGCGAACAAGCGTGTCCTCATGGTCGGGGCCCACCCGGACGATGAGGACACGGCCCTGCTCGTGTACCTCGCCCGCCGCCTTGGCGTGCAGGCGGCGTATCTCTCCCTGAACCGCGGCGAGGGCGGCCAGAACCTGGTCGGGTCTGAGCTCGGCCCCGAATTGGGCGTGCTCCGCACGGCGGAGCTGCTCGCCGCCCGCCAGATCGACGGCGCGAGACAGTACTTCACGCGCGCGTTCGACTTCGGGTTCTCGAAGACTGTCGACGAGACGTTCCGCTTCTGGCCCCGGGATTCGGTGCTGCACGACGTTCTCGACGTCATGCGCCGGTTCCGTCCCCAGGTCGTGGTCTCCGTCTTCTCGGGCACCCCGCGCGATGGCCACGGCCACCACCAGGCCGCGGGCATCCTCACCTATCAGGCGTTCGAGATCCTCAAAGACTCAAGCTGGGGACCGGTGAAGCTGTACCGCTCCGCCCGCTTCGACTCGGTCGCGACGCTCATCCTCCCCGGGGGTGAACTCGACCCCATCACGGGGCGCTCCTATAACCAGCTCGCGCTCGCGTCTCGCGGGCGCCACCGCTCCCAGGGCATGGGACAGCTCGAGCGGCCGGGCCCGGCGCCCATCCGTCTCGCGCTTTGGGACGAGAAGGGCCAGGTCCCGGATTCGGCCGTCTTCGCCGGCGTGGACACCCTCCTGCCCGGGCGCGCAACCTACGCGGCCCTCATCGACTCGGCGCGTGCGGCCCTCGGCCCCTGGCACCCCGGCGCCATCGTCCCGCTGCTCGTTCGCGCCCACACGGCGCTCGGCACGGCGACGGACCTGGTGACGACGGAGCAACGGGGGATCCTCGATCAAGCGATCGCTTCCGCCGCAGGCATCGCGGTGGACGGCGTGTCGGATGACTGGATCGTGGTTGGCGGGGCGCGGCTGCAGGTCGAGGCGACGGTGTGGAACACGGGCTCGGACACCGCCTCGCTCGACGACGTTCACCTGAGCGTGCCGACCGGCTGGACCGTGGAGGCGCTCGATCCACCTACCGGAACGCTCAGCCCTGGTGCTCTGGTGACCCGACGCTTCGTCGTGACCGTTGCGGCCGACGCGCCCCGGTCCCGCCCCTACTTTCTCGCGCGCCCGATGCACGGATCGTTGTACGACTGGTCTGGCGGGCCGCCCGAGGTACGGGGGCTTCCGTTCGCCCCGCCGCCGCTCGAGCTCGACGCGCGGCTCGGGGTTCGCGGTGCCTCGGTGCTGGTGAGCCGCGAGGTGTCGTATCGGGTGCGCGATGAAGTGATGGGCGAAGTGCGGAAGCCGATCGTCGTGGATTGTCCCTTCGACGTGGCTGTACCGGCGCCGGTCATCGTGTGGCCGCTCGCCGGGCCCGCGAGCGGGCCGCGTCACCTCGCGATCTCGTTGACCAGCCGGGCGCGCGGGCCCGCGCGAGTGCGGCTCGTCTGGGCGGTGCCGGCCGGGTGGCCGGCGCTGCCGAGCGATACGGTGGCGTTCGGGCACGAGGGCGAGACGAGCGTCGTGGACGTGCCGCTCGCGCTCCCGCCGTTGGTTGCGCCCGGGACGTATACCCTCACCGCGGCGGCGCGCGGGGCTGGCCCGGTCGCGCGCGAGTGCGATGACGGCGGCGGGCTCGCGGTCATCGACTATCCCCACATCCGGCCCGAACCGGTGGTCCGCTCGTCCACGATCGAGCTGCAAGTCGCAGACATCGGGCTGCCTCGACTCACCGCCGTCGGGTACGTGCGTGGCGCAGCCGACCAAGTGCCCGAGGCGCTCGCCGGGGTCGGCGTGCCGATAGAAATCCTGGGCGCCGATTCACTCGCGAAGGGTGCGCTCGCCCGCTACGACGCCATCGTCATCGGCAGCCGGGCCTACGAGACCGACCCAGCCGTGGTCGCGAACAACGACCGGCTGCTCGCCTACGCCAGGGGCGGCGGTCTGCTCATCGTCCAGTACCAGCAGTATCCCTTCGTCCTGGGCGGCTTCGCGCCCTACCGGTTGTCCCTCGCGCGGCCACACGACCGCGTGACGGATGAGACGGCGCCCGTGACGCTCCTCGATTCCGTGGCGCCCCTCTTCCGCGTTCCGAACCAGATCGGCGCGGCTGACTGGAAGGGGTGGGTCCAGGAGCGGGGTCTCTACTTCGCCCACGACTGGGATTCTACCTATCGTGCGATGCTCGAGATGCACGATCCGGGCGACCCGCCGCTCTCGGGTGGCCTGCTCGTGGCGCCGGTGGGCCGGGGTACGTACGTCTACACGGGGCTCGCCTTCTTTCGCCAGTTGCCCGCCGGGGTGCCCGGCGCCTACCGGCTGTTCGCCAACCTGCTCGCCCTGAAGGCGCCGAATGTGTTTTGAGCGCGCGCGCTCCGCGGCGCCCGGATGGCGCCGCGGCGCGTCGCGCGCTCGGTCCATTCGCCGAGGGATCGCGCGGTCGCTCGTCCTCCTCGCGCTCGGCTGCAGCGGCCACGGCCGCACCCCCCTCGTCGTCTACTCTCCCCACGGTCGCGATCTCCTCACGTTGTGCGCGAGCGCGTTCCAGGCGCTGCATCCCGACGTCGTCGTACGGTGGCTCGACATGGGATCCCAGGAGGTCTATGACCGGGTGCGCTCCGAGCAGGCGAACCCGCAGGCGGACGTGTGGTTCGGCGGCCCGGATGCGATCTTCGCGCGCGCCGCGGCGGATTCGCTGCTCGCAGCGTATCGGCCGAGCTGGGCGCCGGCCGTCGGGCCGCTCGGCGCAGGGGCAGGGGACCGCTATTTCGCAGCGTACCTGACGCCTGCGGTCATCGTCTACGCAGAGCGGGCGCTCGCGCCTGCCCAGGCCCCGCAGGATTGGGACGATCTGCTCGCACCGCAGTGGAAGGGCAAGATTCTCATCCGCGATCCGCTCGCGAGCGGCACGATGCGGGCGGTCTTTGGGCTCGTGATCGAGCGCGGGCTCGCGGCGACCGGCGATACGGCGGCCGGGTTCCAGTGGCTCCGGCGCCTCGACGCCCAGACTGCGGACTACGTGCTCAACGGGACGCTCCTCGACGAAAAGCTCGTCCGTCAGGAGGCCCTCGTCACGGTATGGGACCTGCCCGACATCCTCCTGAGTCGCCACGAGGGGCTTCCACTCGGGTACGTCTTCCCCCGGAGCGGCACCCCTGTGATCGAAGACGCGATCGCGATCGTCCGCGGGGCGCGTCACCCGCGCGAAGCCGAAGAGTTCGTGGAATGGGTGGGGACGCGAGGGGCCCAGCTCCTCGCCGCCCGCGAAGCCTACCGGTTGCCCGCCCGCCAGGATCTCCCACCGGATTCCCTCCCGGGCTGGGCGCGGGAGGTCGAGACCGCGCTCCGGCCGGCGACGATGGATTGGGCGCTCCTGGCGGAACACGGCGACGCCTGGATGCGCTACTGGGATCAGCATGTGCGGGGTCAGGGCGAAGGGGGTCGCTGATGGCGTACCTCGATCTCGAAAACCTGCGCAAGCACTTCGGCGCAACGCGCGCTGCCGACGGGATCTCGATCGCGATCGGGCGGGGCGAGGTGCTGGCCCTCCTCGGACCGAGCGGGAGCGGGAAGACGACATTGTTGCGGTTGCTCGCCGGATTCGAGACTCCGGACGCGGGCCGCATCGTGGTCGATGGAGACGACGTAACGCGCGTGGCGCCGGCGCGCCGGCGGTTCGGGATGGTGTTTCAGCACTACGCCCTGTTTCCGCACCTCGACGTGCGCGGCAATGTCGCCTTCGGCTTGCCGCGGGGGCCGGCGGTCGGCGACCAGGTGGCCAAGGTGCTCGCGCGTGTCGACCTGGCCGGCTTCGAGCACCGCCGGGTGCACGAGCTCTCTGGGGGCCAGCAACAGCGCGTCGCGCTGGCGCGCGCGCTCGCGCCCGAGCCGCGGGTTCTGCTCCTCGACGAGCCGCTCTCGAACCTTGATCCGGCCCTGCGGGAGCGCACCCGCCATGAACTGCGCCACCTCATCGCGCGGGTCGGGATCACGACCGTGTTCGTGACGCACGAGCAGGAGGAAGCCTTCGACCTGGGCCAGCGCGTCGCGGTGCTGCACGAGGGCCGGCTCGAGCAGGTCGGCACGCCGGACGAACTGTACGAGCACCCGCGTACGCTGTTCGTCGCAACGTTCGTGGGCCGCGCGAACGTGCTGCGGGACCGCGCGGCCCAGGCCTTTGGCGGTCAGGGCGTCATTGTGATCCGACCCGAGCGCCTCGCGTTCGCGGACGCTGGGGTGGCGGGCGTCGTGCGGGAACGTCGCTACACCGGGGCCGCGGCCTTCTTCATTGTGGACACGGACGGAGCCGGGTCAGTCGAGGTTCAGGCCGAGCCCCGTGCGGCCGCAGTGGGGGACCGCGTGTACTTGCAGGCGACGACGCTCCTCGCGTTCCCGGAGACGCCCGCCCTGGCCTCGGTGGTGTCATGATCCGACGCACGGCGCTGATCGAGGTCGGCGTTCTCGCGCTGCTCGCCTGGCTCGTGCTGTATCCCGTGGGGATCGTCGCGGCGCAAGCAGCCGATCCCGCGGCGCTCGTCGCGTTTGTCGGGCGGCCGGCCGAGTGGCGGGCGCTGTGGGCGAGCGTCTGGATCTCGGTGGCGAGCGTTGGGCTCGCCGCGGCGATCGGCGTACCGCTCGCCTTCCTCTTCGAGTGGCTTGAGTTTCCGGGCCGGCGGGTCCTCGGCGTGCTGGTCGCGCTGCCGGTCGTCCTGCCGCCACTCGTCGGAGTGCTCGCCTTTCTCTTCTTGTACGGCGAGTCGGGATTCGTCGCGCGGGGGCTTGAGGCCGTACTCGGACTCAAGCGCGCTCCCTGGCAGCTGCGCGGGCCGCTTGCGATCCTCCTCGTCCACGCCTACTCGATGTACGCCTACTTCTACATGCTCGTCCGCGCCGGCCTCGCGCGCCTCGACGTCTCGCTCCTCGAGGCGGCGCAGGCGCTCGGCGTGGGGTGGTGGGGCACCTTACGGCGGGTCACGTTGCCGCTCTTGCGGCCGGCGCTCGTGGGCGCGGCGCTGCTCACGTTTCTCACGGCGCTGGGCTCCTTCAGCGCGCCGTACGTGTTCGGCGGCGGGTTCCGGGTCATGCCGACCCAGATTGTGGCGTCGAAGTTGAACGGCGACCTCTCGCTCGCCATGGTGGAGACGATGGCCCTGACGCTCGTGGCCGTGGCGGGCCTCGTGATCCTCGGCCGCGCGGAGCGGGACACGACCCTCGTCACGCCCGGCAAGGGCACCGGGCCCCGCCGGCGCGCGTTGCACTCGCGCGGGGCCCGGATCGCGGCCGCCGTCGCGGGATGGCTCGGCGGCCTCGTGTTGCTCCTCCCCCACCTGACCCTCGTGCTGGTGTCGCTCGTCCCCTATGCGACGTGGACCACCGAGGCGGTGCCGCCGGTCTTGAGTCTCGCGAACTACGCGCGGCTGGTCCGCGAGCCCGACCGCCTCTGGCCCCTCCTCAACTCCGCGTGGATGGCCACGGCGGCCACCGCCGGGGCCATGGCGCTTGCAGTCGTCGCGGGGTGGCTTGTCGTCCGCCAGCGCGTGCGAACGCGGCGCTTGGTCGAGGGCCTCGTGCTGTTGCCGTGGGCCCTCCCGGGCACGGTGTTCGCCGTGGCGCTCGCGACCGCGTTCGCCGTGTCGCGACCTCTCGCCCTGCGGTGGGTGCTCGTGGGGACAGTGGCGATCCTGCCGCTTGCGTATCTCGTCCGGGCGCTCCCCCTGACGGGACGCGCCGTGCTTGCCGGATACCGGCAGCTCGATCCCGCGCTCGAGGACGCGGCCGCGAGCCTGGGCGCCGAGCGATGGGCCACGCTGTGGCGGGTCACGGTCCCCTTGCTCGAACCGGCGCTCGCCGCGGGGGCCACGCTCGCCTTCGTCACGGCGCTCGGCGACTTCGTCACATCCATCGTGCTCTATACCTACGACACGCGCCCGATTTCGATCGAGATTCTCTCGAGCCTGAGACTCAACGAAATCGGGATCGCGGCCGCCTTCGGCGTGGTGGTCATGCTGGCGAGTGGGCTCGTGCTCGCCCTGGGGACGCGGCGGTGAAACGACTCAGCGTGCTGATGGCGGTCGCGTTCGTCGACATGATCGGGCTGATGATCGTGCTGCCGATGTTGCCCCTCTACGCCCTGCGGTTGCATGCGACGCCGATCGTGATCGGGTTTCTCGCCGCGTCCTTCCCGGTGGCCCAGCTCGCGGCATCCCCGGTGTGGGGCCGGGTGTCGGATCGCTACGGCCGCCGGCCCGCGATCCTCGTCGGGCTTTCCGCGTCGGCCGTCGCCTATGTGATCTTCGGTCTCGCGAGCTCGCTCTGGCTCTTGTTCGTCTCGCGGTTCGTGCAGGGGCTGGGCGGCGGGACGACGGGCGTCGCTCAGGCGTACGTGGCGGACACGATGGCGCCGCACGAGCGCGCCAAGGCACTCGGCTGGTTGTCGGCCGCGACGAGTCTTGGGGTGATTGTCGGACCGGCCCTGGGCTCCTTCGCGGCGCGGGGCGGGACGTCGGCGCCGGGTCTCGTCGCGGCCGGGCTGTGCGTCGTCAACGTGCTGTTTGCCTGGCGCTGGCTGCCCGAGTCGCGGGTGGCGCACGCGGGCGAGCGGGGCCAGGCCGAGCCGCGACCTGTCCGCGAGGCGATGTGGGAAGTGATCCGGCACCCGCGGCGCCCCGTGGCCCGGATGATCTGGATCTACGCGGTCGCGATGCTCGCCTATAACGCAATGCCCCCGGTCTTCACGCTCTATTTGTCGTGGCGCTTCGGCATCACGGAGAAGAACGTGGGGTACTTTTTCCTGGTCTTCGGCGCGGTCGGAGTCTTGATGCGGGCGTTTGTCGTGGGGCCGGTGAACGACCGCTTAGGGGAAGTGCGCACCATGCGGATCGGCGCCGTGCTCTACGCGGCGGGTTACGCCCTCGTGCCGCTCGCGGCCACAATCCCCGCGTTTCTCGCGGTGCAGATACTCCTGCCCCTCGGCACGGCCCTCCTGTTCCCCGCGAACTCAGCGCTCGTGAGCCATCTCGCCGAGCCCCACGAGTTCGGGTTGACGATGGGGGTGCAGCAAGCCCTGCGGGGCGTCGCGAGCGTGATCGGCCCGATCTGGGCGGGGTTCGCCTACCAGAGCCTCGGACCGAGGGTGCCCTTCTTCGCCTGTGCGGCGATCATCGGATGCGCGGCCCTGCTCACGACCCGGGTGCCGCGCGTCACGCCGGCCCCGGTCGAAGCCTGACGGCAGTTAGCTTATCCCCATGCGCGTCGCGCTCTGGCTGCTCTCAGCTGCGCTCGGGCTCGCGCCTGGGAAGCCGCGGTTGGTCGTCGTGGTCACGGTGGACCAGTGTCGCGCCGACTACCTGGACCGCTATCGCGCGCAGTTCGCAGGCGGGCTGGGACGGCTGTTGCGCCAGGGCGCCGTATTCACGGACGCCTTTCAGGACCACGCCCTCACGGAGACCGCACCGGGGCACGCAACGATCCTCTCTGGTCGTTGGCCGGCCCACACGGGCATCCTGCGCAACGCTGCGGGCGTGCAGGACTCGACCGCCCCACTGCTCGAGGTCGCGGGTCCCGGCGCCTCGCCCGCCCGGTTTCGCGGCACGGCGCTCTTCGACTGGCTCGAGGCTCAAGAACCAGCCGCTCGCGCGCTCTCGGTGTCGCGCAAGGACCGCGCCGCGATCCTCATCCTCGGGCGGGCGAAGCAGCAGGTCTACTGGTACGACGCCGGGTCGTTCACGACGAGCCGCTACTACCGCGACTCGCTGCCCCTCTGGGTCCGCGACTTCAACGCCATGAGACTCCCGTTTCGCGAGGCGGGGGCGACGTGGCCCCTCCTGCTTGGGCCCAGCGAGTACCCGGAGCCCGACAGCGAACCCTACGAGCATGGTGGACGGGACTTCACGTTTCCCCACCACCTGCCGAGCGATTCCGCCGCCGCCGCCGCCGCCGTGACCGAGGTGCCCACCATGGATTCGCTCACGCTCGCCTTTGCGCTCGCGGGCGTTCGGGCCTTGGGGCTCGGTGGCCGGGGCACCACCGATCTCCTGGCGGTGGGACTCTCCACGACGGACGCGATCGGGCACCTCTACGGGCCGGACTCCCGGGAAATCCACGATCAGTTGCTGCGGGTCGACCGGTACCTGGGCTGGTTTTTCGGGCAGTTATTCGTGCGTTACGGGGAGCCGGGCGTACTGATCGTGCTCACGGCGGACCACGGGGTGACGCCCTTTCCGGCGTGGTCGCAGTCCCATGGACACCCGGACGCCCGGGCCGTGACCCTCGATTCGATCGTGGCGGACGTGAACGCGGGGCTCGACGCCCGCGCGGGTGGACGCGATTGGTTGAGCTTCGACACGGGGGTCCTTCTCCTGCCCGATACGGGGGCGCTCGCGCGAGCCGGCGTGAAGGTGGACAGCGTGGTCGCCGCGCTCGCGAGCCGCGTCCGGGCCGTGGCCGGGGTGTCCCGGGTCGACCGCCCGGCCGACTTGGAGCGCGACCCCGACCCCGTCGCGCGTCGCTGGCGGCACGCCCTCCCTCCCGACGCCGGCGTGGCGCTCGTCGTGACCCTCAAGCCCTACTCGGTGTGGGGCGACGGCCGGGTCGCCCAGCACGGCCAGCCCTCGGACCTCGACGCCCACGTACCGCTGATCCTCTGGGGCCGGGCGTTCAAGCGGGGCACCTACCCGGACCGGGTGAGCGCGGCGGACATAGCCCCCACACTGGCCGCTGCCCTGGGGGTTTCGCCCACGGAGCCCGTGGACGGCCACGCCCTGACCGATGCGCTCGAGGGGAAATGACCGATGGCTGACAAGCTGACGCCCGCGCAGTACCGCCGGATCGACGAGGTTCGCGAGTACTTAAAGGAAGTCCAGCACATCAAGAAGCTGGTCAACGAGCTGGAATCGAGCCGTGCCGCACGCGCGACCCTCATCCAGAGCATCTGTGAGTCCATCGCACGTCAATTGAGCGAGCTGCGTCAGCGGACCCGCACGGCGAAGCTTGGGTCGGTGCCCGATACCGCCGGTGCCATGTCAGTGATGGCGGCGCGCGGCGGCGGCATCAGCATGAAGATCCGCGGGCTCGCTGAAGGCGTCGCGAGTCTGACGATGGAGCTCGAGCAGGCGATCCGCGCGGCCTCGACGCCCGGTCGGGACATCGAATCTTCTTCGGAATGAGTGCGGGTTCGGGCTGACGGTTGCTGCGCGCGCGCGACGGTTGACGAACGCCGAACGCGCCGGTGCATTGCGCGCGGACCCAGCTTTTCTTAGCTTGCCCCGCGACTGTTTCGGTGAAAAAGACCGTGGACTCTCAGCCGCTCCCCGATCGCCGGAAGACGTCCGAGCGTCGCAGGCTTCAGGACCGGCGATCCGGCGTCGACAGGCGGTTTGGCGAAGAGCGGCGGCTCCTCGTGATCGCCGTCGCTTTCGAGCGCCGCGGCGTTGAGCGGCGGCTCGGGACAGAGCGGCGATCGCAGGGCCGCCGATCACTCGCCGCGCGCCGCGTTTCCGGGGAACGCCGTCAGCGGGCCGTTGTCCGTCCGCGTCTCTAACCCGCCTCGACCAGACTTTCGCAGCGCTTCACCCTCCATGCCGTACCTGAAGCTCGTCGAGCTTGCGACCGGGCGGGGCCTTGAATTCCGGAGCGAGCGCGTGCGCCTCGGCCGCGACCCGACCTCAGACATCGTGTGTGACGCGCCCAACGCGCCCGTGGTCTCGGGCCGCCACGCCGAGCTGCGGTTTGCGGAGAACGCCTGGCGGGTGGTCGACCTCGCCAGCCGAAACGGCACGTTCGCCAACGGCAAGCGCGTCGACGGGGAGACGCCGTTGGCCACAGGCGACGAGGTCTCACTCGGCGAGACGGGGCCCAAGTTCCTCGTCTCGGCCACGAGCGAACTGGCGGAGACCCTGCCTGAGCAGCCCGCCGTGCACCCTGCCGAGCCAGCGGGGCCGCGGCCGTACGCCGTCTCGCTCCTCGACCCCACGACTGGGCGGCGGTACGAAGCGCGAGGCACGAGAATCCGCATCGGGCGGGGCCGCGCCTGCGAGATCCAAATCCCCGCGGTTCCCGACGCCGTCGTGTCTCGTGTACACGCCGAGCTCCGGGTCACGTCGGGTGGCGCGCTCGTCGTGCGGGATGCGGGCAGCACGAACGGGACCTGGGTGAACGACACCCAGGTCACCCAGGCCGTGCCCGTGCGTCTCGGCGACCGGCTGATGTTCGGGCAGGGCGGGCCGGTGCTCGTGATTGAAGGGCTCGGCACCGCCCGCGACATGCCCATCGCCCACGCGACGTTGGCGCGCGCGCGCCGCTCCTCGGCGTATCTGCGCGCCCTCGCAGCCGAGATGGGTCAGTCGCGCGTCCGCTCGACGACGGTGCTCGCGATCGTCCTGGCCGCCGTTTTGGGCGGGGCCCTCTATGGCGTCTACTGGCTCTTGTCAGGCGAGGTCCGGGACACGGAAGCGCTCGCCCAGACGGCGGCCGATTCCGCCCGGGCCCGAGAGGCGGCGCTGGCGCAGGCCCTTGCCGCCGCGCGGGCGGCAGCGGCGCCGACGGTGGAGGTCGACAGCCTGCGCACCGCCCTCGAGTCGGCCCAGGTCCAGACCGCAGCTCTCGGCGCGGCGGTCGCCCGGGCGCAGTCGGCGCTCGCCGATCAGCTCGCCGCGGGTGAGGCCCGGCGAGTCGCGTCCCAGTCGGCGCTCGACCGGCTGCGCGGCGAGCTCGCGACGGCCGAACAGCGCGCCCCGCCCCCCGGCCTGGTCGACAGTCTCCGCCAGGCGATCGCGGCCGCCGAGGCGCAGACCGCGAGTGTCGCCGCCAAGTTGCGGGCCGTCCGCGGCACCGATTTCGCCACGATCGCCGAACGCAACCAGGGCGCGATCGGGCTCCTCACGGTCTCGTTGGCGC
The DNA here is from genome assembly GCA_035604455.1 of Gemmatimonadales bacterium. Classification (GTDB taxonomy): domain Bacteria; phylum Gemmatimonadota; class Gemmatimonadetes; order Gemmatimonadales; family GWC2-71-9; genus AG25. The sequence continues at coordinate 24,839 of DATNIM010000058.1, read as the reverse complement.
AGCGCTACTACAGCGGCACGGGCTTCGTCATCAGCCCCGACGGGTACCTCCTCACGAACTGGCACGTGATCGCGGATTCGGGCGGGGTGCAGGCGGACACGATCTGGGTCACGATGGCGGACCACACCGATGCGCACTACGCCGATGTCGTGGCGAGCTCGGAGCTGCGGGACTTGGCGCTCCTGAAAATCCGCGGCTACCAGGGGCCCTGCTTGCAGGCGCTCGACTGGACCGCGGCGAAGGCGCGCCAAGGGGAGCCCGCGGCGCTGATCGGATTTCCGGCGGGCTCGGGGTTCGCCCGCGTAGGGTCCACCACGGCCGCGGTGCGCACCTCCATGACGGCCGGCATCATTTCGCGCGTCACGGACGACATGATCCAGTTCGACGGCATCACGATCGGCGGGTCCTCGGGCAGCCCGCTGTTCAACGCGAGCGGCGAGGTCGTGGCGGTGCATCGCGCGGGGCTCGTGGAGAGCCCGGGATTCGCGTTCTCGGTGCCGCTGCGGCTCGCGGTGTCGCTCTTGCCCGCCGCCCTCAAGACCCGGCTCGGCTTGCCCTAGCTAGGGCGCAAGGAGCGAGCGGCGGGGCGGAGGTGGCGGGGTGGGTCGCACGCTCGTCCAGATCTCCCAGTTCAACACGGTCTCATCCGCTTCGTCTGGCCCGGCGAGATCGCGGCGCGGGATCGCCGACCGGAACGCCTGGGGGTTCCGCTCATCGAGCGGCCACGTCGGGGCGCGATGGATAAACGCCGCGGTATCGGCCGCGGTCGTGAACGCGCGTCCGAGGGGCGTCGCGCTCGCGTCGTACTCGCTCAGCGGGGGTAGCCCGAGAATCAGACCGATCGAGCGCACGACCGAGCTCGTCGTATAGAACGTGCTGTCCACCACGTGGCGGCGGGCGAACGGCGAGGCCACGAGCAGCACGGAGCGGTGCGCATCGACATGATCGGGGCCGTTCTGGGCATCGTCCTCGACCGCGAAGACGACGAGCGAGTCCCAGACGGGCGAGCGCCGGAGCCGCTCGATGACCGCGCCCAGCGCGAGGTCGTTGTCGGCCACCATCGCGCGGGGCGTGGCGCCGCCCGCCCGGCGCCCGACCGTGTGGTCGCGCGGGAGCCAGAGCAGCACGAGGTCGGGATAGCGGCCCTGGTGATCCCAGCTGTCCACGGAATCGGCGAACAGACGCGCCCGCACCGTGTCGGGCACGCTGAGCACGAACCCCGGATACGTGGCCGCGGTGATCTCCTGGAGGCCGGGAAGATTGGTATGGGCGCGCGTCGCCGCGTCGGGGTCGCGCTCGTCGGATTCGGTCATCTCGCCGAAGTTGACGACGGCGCGTCCGCGGCGGCGCGCCGCGTCCCAGAGATACCCGCCGCGGCGGTTCGCAAGGTCCTCGCCACTCGTCAGGTCCCACGGGCGGCGGCCCGAATACACCTGCGGCCAGGTCTTTTCGTTGTAGTCGTTCGCGAACGCGGCGTCGGTCCACTCGTGACCGTCGGCGCTCACGTCTCCGTCGACGTAGAAGTTGTCGAACAGCACCCAGTGACGGGCGATCGCGTGGGCGTTGGGCGTCACCGAGTCGTTGAACAGCGCGAGCGCGTTGTCTCCGTCGCCTTCCGGCATGTCGCCGAGCACCTGATCGTAGGTCCGATTCTCCCGGATCACGTAGACGACGTGGCGGAGTGCGGGCGGGAAGCTGTCCGACCCCTGGGATCTGAGCGTGGGGTTGGTGTAGGGGCTCAAGTCGCGCACCTCGCCCGTGTAGTGGGCCAGCGTCGCCGCGTCGGGGATCGGGATCGCCGAGACTGAACCCGTGATCAGGCGCGCCACGTAGCGGTGGTCGGGGTTCGGGGCCGAGCCGCTCCCGCGCCCGTTCACGACGTACAGCGTGCGGCCGTCCGCCGAGACGGCGACGGCGGTCGGGTACCACCCCACCGGGATCAACCCGGCCACGCGCATCTCGCCCGCTTCCAAGTGAACGACGGCCACCGCATTGTTGCCGGCCATCGCGACGTAGAGCGTGTGGTCCGGCCCGAGCGCCAGGGCGTTCGGATCAGACCCCGTCTGGCCTCTCGACCCGAGGCTCACCGTGAGCTGTTCCTTCACGCGTCCGGTCACGAGGTCCACCCGAGCCACGCCATTCGTCCCGGCGAGCGCCGCGAAGAGCTCGCCCGCGCCGAGTGCGAGCGCCGAGGGGTGCGGGCCGACCACGATCGTGCGGCGCGCACGCTCAGGCGCACCGAGATCGAGCACCGACACCGTCGAGTCCCCCCAGTCGCTCACGTAGAGGTGGCCCGAATCAGCGACCGCCGTGTACGGGCGGTGACCCACGGCGAAGGCTCGGCGCCGCCCGAGCGTGGCCCGGTCGAGGAGATAGACGCTGTCGCTCAAATTGCCGACCACAGCGAGCTCTCCGCGTCCGGGGACGAGTGCGAGCCCGGCCGGAAAGACCCGTGTGCTGTCTGTGGCGAGTGCCACGCTGTCCTTGTGCCAACCGTCGCCGGTGCGCACGAGCCGGTAGACGCAGTTGGTTCCCCCGCCGCCCGCCCAGAGCGTGTCCCCGACGCCTGCGAGCCCGAGCCACGCGCCCGCCAGCGGCACTTCCCAGCGAGTCTCGGCCGCCACGGGGTCGATCCCCACCAGGCCGTTGTCGCCGTACCCGTCGTTCGTCACCGCGAGAGAGCCGTCGGTGAGTGTGATCACACTCAGGGGCAACGTCCCGACCGGGACCGAGCGGCCCGCGGGGTGAATCCGCCATCCCGACGGGAGCACGGTCTCGCCGCCCGGCCCGGGGCCGGGCACGAGGCGGCGCGCGACGACGGCCAACGCGAGCGTGCAGGGCAGCAAAACGATGAGCGATTTGCGCGGCATCGGCGGTCAGGTTTCCTTGGTAGCCCGATCGAGCATGAGGGAAGGTGCATGCGCCGACAGCACGTGCCAAGTCGCGTGCGGACGAGGGACGGGTGAGTGGTCTGGTGTTTCATCTGATCCCGCACACGCACTGGGACCGGGAATGGTATCTGCCGCACGCGGCCTTTCTCGCGCGCTTGGTGCCGGCGATCGACGACCTGACCGCGACGCTGGAACGCGATCCCGCCTACCGGAGCTTCCTGCTCGACGGTCAGACGATCCTAATCGAGGACTATCTCCGTGTTCGTCCCGAGCGGCGCGCCGGCATCGCGGCGCTCGTGCGCGGGGGGCGGCTTGCCGTGGGTCCGTGGTATGTGCTCGCCGACGAGCTCATCCCGTCGGGCGAGGCGCTGCTGCGCAACCTGCTCCTCGGCTCCGGGGACGCCGAGGAGCTGGGCGGCAGGATGAACGTCCTGTATTCCCCCGACGCCTTCGGTCATCCCGCGATCCTGCCCACGCTCGCGCGCGAGTTCGACCTGCGGTTTGGCGTGGTGTGGCGGGGACTGGGCGGCGAACCCGGCCAAGATCGTGACCTGTACCGGTGGCGCGGCCCGGACGGCAAGGAGATCCTCCTCTGGCATCTGCCCCGCTCGGGCTACGAGATCGGAGCCGACCTGGCCCACGTTCCGCCCGATCCCGAAAGCCTGCGAGAAATCTGGGCGCGGGTGCGAGAGCGGCTGGTGGCGCGAGCGGGCACGGAGGTCCCGGTCTTCGTCGGGGCCGATCATCATGCCGCCTTCGAGCACATCCCTCGGTTGCGCGACGCGTTGGCGCAGCTTGAGCCCGAGAGTGTCTTCCGGGTCTCGCGGCTCGAGGAATTTTTCGGCGCCCTAGAGCCCGCTGGAGAGGTCTTGGCGGGAGAGCTCCGGTGGTCCTACGGGTACACCTGGACACTGCAGGGCGTCCACGGCACCCGGGCGCCGCTCAAGCGGCGCAACTCGATGCTCGAGCTCTGGCTTGAGCGGTTCGCCGAGCCCCTGGCCGCGCTCGCCCGCATGGCCGGGGGCCGCGATCGCCGCCCGCTGCTCGACGCCGCGTGGCGCGAGCTCATCGCCTGTCAGTTCCACGACACGATCGCGGGGTCGACGAGCGATGCCGTGGCCACGGCCGTCGGTGTGCGGTTTACGAGCGTCGAGAGCATGGCCCGGGAAATCGTCCGGGGAAGCGTGCAGGATCTCGTGCACCACGACCCGGACGGCTGTCGCGAGCCCGGGCGAACGCCCCACCCGACACTCGTGCTCTGGAACCCCGCCGCGCGCGCGCGGGCGGCGATCAGCATTGCCGACGTCACGTTCTTTCGACGTGACGTGGGCGTGGGCCCCCCCTCGCCTGAGGGATCGGCGCGTCTGCGGGAGGGGCCGGGGTACCAGCCGTTTGCGTTTCGAGGCCCCGGCGACGCCGTGATTCCCGTTCAGGTGCTGGACCAGCGCCGGGCCACCGAGCGACTCGACGCCCTCCACGCCTATCCGGACCAGGACGAAGTGGACCACGTCCGCGTCGCGTTCCAGGCGCCCGTCGTGCCCGGTCTTGGCACGGTCGTGTGCACGCTCGACGAGTCGCGCCCGCTCGCCGTGCCCTTCGGTGTTCGGGTGCGGCGCCGCGCGATAGCGAACGCATGGGTCGAAGTGCGCGTCGATCCCAACGGCACGGTATCGTTGCGCGACCGGCGCTCGGGGGAGCGCTACCGGGGGATTGGGACGCTCGAATGGCAATCGGACGCGGGTGACACGTACACCTTTGCGCCCGTGGGTCCCGAGACGCGGGCCCTACCGCACCAGGCGAGCGTGCGGCCGGTCGCTCGCGGCCCCCTCGTGGGGGCTCTCGAGACGACGTATGTCCTGAGCGCGGGTACGGCGCCCGACGGGGGCGCGGGGCGGGTGGCGGTGCGGCTCACGCTCGCCCTCCACGCCGATAGCCCCGTGCTGCGAGGCGTGCTCGAGCTCGACAACCAAGCCGTCAATCACCGGTTGCGGGCCCGGTTCTCGACCGGCGTGCCGGGCGTCCCGGCGTCGGTCGGCGCGCCGTTCGGAGCGATCGCCCGACCGGCGCCGACTGCGCTGCGCGACTATCCCATGGAAACGCCGGTGCAGACGGCGCCCGCGCACCGCTTCGCGGCGGTCGCGCGCGCGCGACGCGGTCTCGCCGTGCTCGCACCCGGGTTCTTCGAATACGAGTGCACGAGCCAGGGGGACCTGCTCGTCACCCTGCTTCGAGCCGTGGGCGAGCTGTCGCGGCCCGACCTCCCGACACGGCCGGGACACGCCGGGTGGCCGACTCCGACGCCGCTCGCGCAGTGCCTGGGCCCGACTCGGATCGAATTCGGCGTCGTGCCGGTCACAGCGACCGCGGTCGAACGCGGCGACGAACTGCCCGCTATCTGGGAAGATTGCTTCCTGCCGCTGCGCGGGTTTTGGATCCGGAACGCGGTCGGGCTCACCGAGACCCCGGTCGACATCGCGCTCGAAGGGCCGGGTCTCGTGTTTTCGGCGGCGAAACCCGCCGAGGCGGGCGCGCCGCTCGCCCTCCGCTGCTACAACGCGACCGACCGGCCCGTCATGGGGGCGTGGCGCTTCGGGCGCCCGGTGGGAGCTGCGTATCGTGTGCGCGCGGACGAGCGGGCCTCGACGCCCCTCCCGCTCGACGGCCGGGGCCACACCGTGCGCTTTTCCGCCGAGCCACACGAGCTCGTCACGATTCTCATCACCTGAGTCAAGAGCTCCCCACACGCGCGTGACGCTGGCGCGGCTCGAGCGCGTCGCGGAGCGCGTCCCCGAGCAGCGCGCAACCGGTCGCCACGAGGACGAGGGCCGCTCCCGGCGCCATGACGATCCAGGGCGCATCGATGGCGTCCCGACCCGAGGCGATCATGTTGCCCCAGGAGGGCGCGGGCGGCTGCACGCCGAGACCGAGAAACGAGAGCCCGGCCTCGAGCAGCATCGTGTTCCCGAGACCGAGGGCCGCGGCCACGATGACCGGGGTCCACGCGTTCGCTAGAATGTGGCGCCAGAGCACGCGCTCGGGCGTCGCCCCGAGCGCCACCGCCCCCTCGACGAACGGCCGCTGCCCGAGCGAGCGCACCTCCGCATACACCAACCGCGCCACCGGCATCCACCCGGTCGCCCCAAGCACGAGGACCACCAGGCCCGCGCTCGGCTCCCACAGGGCCGCGAGCAGGAGGAGGAGCACGACGCGTGGCACTGCGAGCGCGAAGTCGGTGAGGCCGACGAGCGTGGCGCGCATCCAGCCACGGGCGCGGGCCGCGGTCGCGCCCACCAGCACGCCGACGATGAGCGACAGCAACGTCGCGAGGACGCTGACGGTCACCGACACCCGCGCCCCGTAGGCGAGCCGTGTCCAGACGTCGCGGCCCAAAGCATCGGTGCCGAGAAGATGGAAAGCGCCACGGCGATCGACGGTGCCGGGCGCGAGGAGCTGGGCGGTGAGGACATCGGCAGTCGGCGCCCCGCTCGTGATGTAGGGCGCAGCAAGCGCTACGAACGCCGCGAGGCCCACGACCACCAGGCCGGCCGCCCCGCGCCGGTCGTTCCAGAGGCGCCTCACGCGGGCGACGCTTCCCGCAACCGCGGGTCGGCCCACGCGGCGGCCACGTCCGCCAGCCAGTTCCCCGTGACCACGAGCACGGCGCTCACCGCGGTCGCCGCCATCACGACGGGGTAGTCCCGGCTCTCGACGGCCGTGACCAGCACGCCGCCCACGCCGGGCCAAGCGAATACGGCTTCGACGAAGACGGCGCCCGAGAACAGCGCGGGCAACGACAGCCCGAGCATCGTGAGGACGGGCCCGAGCGCGTTCGGCAGCGCGTGGCGCCACCACACGCGTGCCGGGCCTAGGCCCTTCGCGCGGGCGGTCAAGACGAAGGGCTGCGCCGCGACGTCGAGGAGCGCGCCGCGGGCATACCGCGCGGCGCCGCCCGCACCCACGAGCGTGAGCGTGACGAGTGGTAAGACGAGATGACGCAGCTCGTCGACCGCCCGCGGCCAGCCCCGGAGCAAGTCCCAATCGAGGCCCGCCGCGCCAAACGCGGGAAGTGCGCGGGCGTGGTAGCTGAACCCGAGCACGAGCATGAGGCCAAGCCAGTATCCCGGCAACGCCGCGAGCGTGACGCTTGCAAGGGAGAGCCCGGTGTCGATCCAGGAGCCGTGGCGGGCGGCCTGGACCACTCCGATCAGCAGGCCGGCGAGGTAACTGAGGAGGAGCGAGAGGCCCACCAGCCGCACGGTCGCCGGCCACGCGCGCGCGAGGATGTCACGGACCGGTCGCCCGGTCGCGATGCTCGTGCCCCAATGTCCCACGACGAATTGCGCGAGCCAGTGCGCGTACTGCGTGCCGAGCGGGCGGTCGAGCTCGAGCGCGTGGCGCTCGGCCGTCACGGCGTCGGCCGTGGCGCGGGGGCCGAGGAGGCGTGTGGCGGGATCCCCTGGCGCGAGATGCAGGAGGAGGAATGTCAACGTGACGACGCCCAGTACCACTGCCGCGCCCGCCAGCGTCCGTTGCCACAGCGCGCGCCACATGGTCCCGAATCTCGCGAGCCCCCGGGCCGTCCGCTAGAATGCACCGCGTGTGGCGACCGGTCGTCCTGGGGCTGTCGCTCGGCGCGGCACTCTCCGGGTGCGCGCGGGGCGGGCATCGGCACGGGCGGGACGTCGTGGTGGCTTCGGGCGCCGAGATCGAAGGGGTGAACCCGCTCCTCACGGTGCATCCGCTCGCCAACGAGATCGATCGCTACGTGCTGCTGACCACCCTCGCGCGACGCGACTCCACACTCGCGCCCGCCCCATACCTCGCCCGGACGTGGCAGTGGTCGCGAGATCGGCGCACGCTCCGACTCGTGCTCGTTGGGATCCTTTGGTCAGACGGCATACCCACGACGTCGCGCGATGTGGTGTGGACGCTCGACGCGGCTCGCGACCCCGCCACGGGCTACCCCCGGGGCTCGGACCTCCAGGCGCTGACCGGCGAGAGCGCACCCGACGACAGCACGGTCGTGCTGCGATTCCTAGACCCGCAGCCTGAGTTTCCCGACGTCCTCACGGATCTCGCGATCCTTCCCGCTCACCTGCTCGACACAGTGGCGCGTCCGAACCTTCGAACGACCGCGTGGAATGACCACCCCGTGGGCAATGGGCCGTTTCGGTTCACGCTCCGTGAGCCCGGGCGCTGGGTGTTCGAGGCGAACCCCGCCTTCCCGCCGGCGCTCGGCGGACCGCCCCACGTCGATCGGTTAGTGTTCGTCGCGGTGAACGAGCCCACGACGAAGCTTGCGGGACTCGTGGACGGCGAGCTCGACGTCGCGGGCATCCTGCCCGCGCACGCGCCGTTCGTCCGACGCGACCCGGCGCTCAGGGTCGTCGACTACTCGATGCTGTTCCCCTACGCCATCGTCTTCAACCTCCGCCGGCCACCCTTCAACAGCTATCGCGCCCGGCTTGCCGTCGATCTCGCGGTCGATCGGGACGCGATCGTGAGCGGCTATCTTTCCGGCTTCGGAACGCCGGCGTGGGGCCCCGTGCCGCCTGGTGTGCCGGGCCGCGCCGCTCCGAGGATCCGGCCGTTCGCCCCCGACTCGGCGCGCCGGCTCCTCGGCCGTTCCGTATCGGTCGAGTTGCTGTCGGTCGGCTCGGGTGACGCGGTCCTCGAGCAAACGCTCCAGGCCGACCTCGCTCGCGCGGGCTTCGATGTGCGCCTCCGCGAGCTCGAGCTGTCAGCCTACCTGGACCGTGTCTACGGCCCACAGCACGACTTCCAGGCTGCCGTGCTTGGCCTCCGCGGAGACGAAGGGCTCGGGTACCTGAAGACGCTGGCGCAAGTGACGGGGCTCAGGACGCAGGGTTCGGGTGACGTGCAGCGCCTGATTGCCGACTCACTGCCCGCGGTCTTCCTCTACTATGCGCGTGGCCTGCAGGGGGTCAGCCGGCGTCTGCGCGGAGTGCGCATGGACCTGCGGGGCGAGCTCGTGAGCGTCGCGGCCTGGGAGGTCTCGCCGTGAAGCGGGATCTGCCGACGCTGGTCCGCGCCGAGGCGCCGATGCGGCTCGACCTCGCGGGCGGGTGGACCGACGTGCCCCCGTTTTCTGCGCGGGAGGGCGGCGTCGTGGTGAACGTCGCGGTATCGCTCTCGATCCACGTGGAGCTCGTGCTTGGAGGCTCAGGGATCACCCTTACCGCGCTCGACCTCAACGAGTCGGTGATGTGCCCGAACGCGGCAGCGCTCGCCGCAGACGGCCACCTCGACCTCCACAAGGCGGCCCTGCGGATGTTTCCCGTCGGCGGCTGCGCGCTGACCACGCGATCCGACGCGCCGCCCGGGTCGGGGCTCGGAGGATCGGGTGCGCTCGACGTGGCGCTCGTAGCCGCCCTCGGGCGGGCGCGCGGGGAGCACATGAACGAGCGGGAGCTGGCCGAACACGCATGGTACCTGGAGACGGTCGAGGCGCGGCTGGCCGGGGGCAAGCAGGATCAGTTCGCCGCGGCCCTTGGAGGGTGCCAGCGACTCGCGTTTCGCGACCCGGACGTCGGGATCGAGCCGATCACGTTGGATCAGGCATTCGCGACCGCGCTCGCGCGCCACACGATCCTCTGTTTCACGGGCCGCTCCCGCGTCTCCGGCACGATGATCGCCCGCGTGCTCGAGCGCTATGAGAGCGGCGACTCGAAGGTGCGCGGCGCGTTGCAGGCGTTGAAGGACACTGCGGAGCGGATGAGCGAGGCACTGCGAGCAGCGGACTTTGGGCGGGTCGGGGTACTGCTCGGCGAGAACTGGCGTCATCAACAGGCGCTCGACCCTGAGATGCGGACGGAGGACATGGCTCGACTGGAGCATGCGTTGACACAAGACGCGCTCGGTGGCAAAGCGGCCGGCGCGGGAGCCGGGGGGTGCATGTTCTTTCTGGTGCGCGACCCAGTGGGTGCGGTCGAGGCGGCGCGAGGCGCAGGCGCCGAGATCCTGCCCGTCGAATGGGCCGGCGCGGGAGCGCGCGCATGGTAGCGGGCGAAGAACTCGAGCTGCGCCGCGCCGCGATCGCGGGCTCCCGCGACTTGAGCGAGCTGCTCAGCTTTCTCACCGAGCGCGCCCGCCCGCTCCTCGCCGCGCCGCTCGACGTGCCGGTCCAAAAAGCGCTCCTGTCGCGGACGGGGGGCCTATGTCCGGTGGACGGGGCGCCCCTTGCGTTCGATCCGTCGAGTCCCCACGCGCACCGCTGCACACGATGCGGGGCGGCTGCGACCGGCGAGCGGCAGGACCGCCATTGGGCCCGCTTCGAGCACCTGTGGCTCGCCGAACGCGCGGCGCACTTGGCCGCGCTCGCGGCACTCGGGCACAACGAGCCCGCGGGTGTGCGCGCGCAGCAGCTGCTGCGCGCCTACGGCGACCGCTACCTCTCCTATCCTAACGCCGATAACGTGCTCGGCCCGAGCCGACTCTTTTTCTCGACGTACCTCGAATCGATGTGGCTCTGCAATTTCCTCGCCGCGGCGGCGCTCTTGCGCGACGCCGGGTTGTGCGACGACGCGACTCAGGCGGCGGTGGCGACCGTGGCCGACGAAGCGGCGACCTTGATCGGTGAGTTCGACGAAGGGTTTTCGAATCGGCAGACCTGGAACAACGCGGCACTGCTCGCGATCGCCGCGTGGTTCGAGGACGAAGCGCTCGCCGAACGCACGCTCGACAGCGCCTCCGGTCTCGTGGCGCACGTGGCACGCGGCTTCGGCAAGGACGGGATGTGGTTCGAAGGCGAGAACTACCACTTGTTCGCGCTCCGCGCCGTCTTGATCGGCGGCGCATGGGCGCACCGCGCGGGGATCGACCTGTGGGCGGACCCTCGGGCGCGCGCGCGCCTCGCCGCGGCCCTGCGGGCCCCGGCGGCGACCGCACTCCCGGACCTCACGTACCCTGCGCGCAAGGACGCGCGGTTCGGGATTTCCCTCGCGCAGCCGGCCTACGTCGAGCTGTGGGAAGTGGGCCTCGCGGTCCTCGCCGAGAGCGGCGGGGACCCGAGAGCGGCGGAATTGACGAGCTGGCTCCACGCGCTCTACGGCGCGCCTCCGGCGCGCGCGGACTTGATCGACGCCTACCTGCATGACGCCCCGCTCGACGAGGGGCCGCAGACCCCTTCGCGCACGCGGTTGTCCTGGTGGGCGCTCGTCACGATGGCGCCCGAGCTCGCGCCCGCCCCACCGTGGACGCCGGTGAGCGAGCTCCTCGCGTCGCAGGGCCTCGCGGTTCTGCGCGCTCCGGGACGTTACGTCAGCCTTGAGTGCGGGCCCTCGGGTGGCGGGCACGGACACGCGGACCGGCTGCACTTGAGCCTCTGTGCGGACGGCGTGTCCTGGCTCGCCGATCCGGGGACTACGTCCTACGTGGTGCCCGAGCTCGGGTGGTACCGCTCCACGCTCGCGCACAACGCGCCGCGCCTGGACGGGGTGTCACAGGCCGCGGTCGCCGCTACCTGCGAGGCCTTCGAGGCGCGGGGCGACTGGGCCTGGGTTCGGGGGCAGTGGGGGGAGATCGCGCGCACGGTCGTGAGCGGGCCCGCGTATGTGCTCGATCTCGTTGAGTTCACGAGCCGTGACGAGCACCTGGTGGAGCTCCCCTGGCACGTCCTCGAGGCCAAGGTCGAGACCCCGGGACACTGGGAGCCCGCCGTGCTCACCGACCCCTTCACGAGCGGCGCCGAGCGCTTCGTGCCCGATAACGCCCCGCTCGTCCTCGGTGCGACGGCCGGGGGTCACCGACTGCACGTCCTCATGACGCCGACACTCGAGCTCTGGCGCGCCGAAGGACCGGGGCGGCCAGGGTCTCTGAGAGAGGTCTTTTACCTCGTGCGAGCCCGGGGCCGAGCGGCGCAGCTCGTGGCGGTCGTCGACAGTGTCCTCTCGGGGGGCATCGTTGCGGTCCGGTTGCGCGGCGCCGTGATCGAGGTCGAGACCTCCCGCGGAGTCGAGCGCCACGCGGTGGGTGCTGCCGCTTGGAAGGTCGACGGCGACGGTTTGAGCGTACGGCTCGGAGGCCGCCGCGAGCCCGAGGCGCCCTTTGAGCCTTGGGTCGAAGTAGACCCACCGCGGCGCGTCGCGGGGACGGCCGTCCGCGTCGGGCAGCCGCCGGCGTTGGACGGTACGCTCGCCGGATTCGACACGGGCGACCCGCTGACGCTCGACCTCGAGGACCAGTACCGACGCAGCGAGGAACCGTTCGTGCCGGATGAGTTCCGAGCGCTGGCCTACGTGAACTGGGACGAGGACGCGCTCTTCGTCGCGGTCGAGGTCGTGAAGAGAGACCCCCACTTCCGGCCACCTGATGCGCCGCCGCTTGAGCTCGACAACGAGCCCGACGATGTGCACTCGGATGGCCTCCAGCTCTACCTCCGGGATCCGGACACGGGCGAGGCCCGTGGCATCCTCGTAGTGCCCGAAGGCGCAGAGCGCGGATCGCTCCGCATCCGCCCCGTCGGCGGGGCCGCGGATCCCGGCGCTTCCGGCGCGTGGGAGCGCACGCCCGACGGCTATCGCGTCACGCTTGCCGTGCCCTGGAACGGGGCGCGCGCCCACGTCGGCGCGCAGATCGGCTTCGACCTGCTCGTGAACACGACAGAGTCCGGCCGCGTGCGCCGCACGGCCCAGCTCGTCTGGAGCGGGGGCGGGGGATGGGTGTGGCTGCGGGGAGACCGACAGCCGTCAGACCGGTTCGGGGTGCTCGAGCTCGTCGGATGACCGTGGTCGTCCTCGACGAGCCGCAAGAGCTCGTCAACATCGCGCAGGTGATCCGCGGGATGAAGAACTTCGGGGTCAGGGACCTCCGCCTGGTGCGGCCACGGGAGTTCGACGCGGTGCGGATCGAGGGCATCGCCCACCAGAGCTCGGATATCATCCGGCGCGTGCGATGCGTCGAGACACTCGAAGCCGCGCTCGCCGACTGCGTGCACATCGTCGGGTTCACGGCGCGTGGCCGGACCGCGAAGCGCACCTGGCAGCGCCCGCGGGAGGCGGCGGCCGAGGTCCTGGCGCTCTCCGAGTCGGGGCCCGTGGCGCTGCTGTTCGGGCGGGAGGACAAGGGCCTGTCGAATGAGGCCGTCGATCGCTGTGCGCGAGTGGTGTCGATTCCCTCCGAGGCCACCTACCCGTCGCTCAACCTGGCCCACGCCGTCATCGTCATGTTGTATGAGCTAGCGCTCGCGCGGGGGGCGGGGAGCCGGGCGTTCAAGCCGCCCCGGCGGCTCGCCGAGCCGGCCACCGCGGCCGATCTCGAGCGGGTGGTTAGTGATCTCGAACGGGCACTCGGGGCGATCGAGTTCTTCAAGACCCGCGACGCCGAGCGGATCGTGCGCACGCTGCGGGACATTCTCCATCGCATCCCGCTTGATGCGCGAGAAGTGAAACTCCTCCGGGCTATGGCGATCGAGGTGGCCAAGTATGGCGGACGCGTGGCGCGTTCCCGGCTTCACGTCGACCGGTAGCAAGCGTCCCGAGGCCTTGTTCGGGCCGCGTGCTGCCGAGCTCGGACTGCCCACGCGGTTCGCCCGGGCCTCGGGGTGCCGTGTCTGGGATGAGGCGGGCCGCGAGTATGTGGACTACCTCATGGCGCTCGGAGCGGTCGCGCTGGGCTATGGGCACCCGGCCGTGAACCGCGCGGCCGTGGAGGCGATCGAGCAGGGCGCGGTCGGGCCCTTGGCACCCGTGGTCGAGCAGGAGCTCGCCGGCGCCCTGTGCCGGGCGATCCCCTGGATCGAGGCCGTGCGGTTCCTGAAGACTGGCGCCGAAGCCGTAGCGGCGGCGGTCCGGCTTGGCCGCGTCGCCACGGGACGCGAGCGCGTACTCGCCTGCGGGTACCACGGCTGGCTCGACTGGTGCCAGGGCGCCGCGCCGGGGGTGCCTGCGGCGACCCGCGCGCTCTGCGGCGAGCTGCCCTACAACGACGCCGAGCGCGCGGCCGCGTTGATCCGCGGGCAGGCGGCCGAGCTCGCCGTCGTGGTCGTGGAGCCCCTCGTCGTGGACGAGCCGCGGCACGACTGGCTCGAAGCCGTTCGCGCCGAGACCGAGGCCGCGGGCGCGGTGCTCGTGTTCGATGAGATCAAGACCGCTTTTCGTCTCGCCATTGGGGGCGCCGCGGAGCGCTACGGGGTGCGCCCGGACCTGATGGTCCTCGGCAAGGCGTTGGCCAACGGGTTTCCGCTCGCGGCGGTGGGCGGCCGGTCGGACCTGATGCAGGGGGTCTCGCGGACCTGGATCTCGTCCACCCTCGCCACCGAGGCCGTGGCGCTCGCCGCAGCGCGCGCGACCCTCGAGGTGATGTTGAACGAGCGGGTGTGCGACACGCTCCATCGGCGTGGCACGCGACTGCTCGACGGCCTTGGCCGGATCCGGGCGCGCTACCCCGATCTGGTGACGGGGATCGGTGGGGTCGCGGAGATGTGCTTCCTGCATTATGCGACCGATGAGGTGTCGCAATCGGTCGCGAGGGAATGCGCGAGGCGCGGGCTGCTCTTTAAGCGGACGGCCTACAACTTTGTCTCGCTCGCCCACGACGAGGCGACGATCGATACCACCCTCGCCACGTTGGACGAGGTGCTCGGGGCCGCGCGCCCGCGCCTACTCAGCTCGTGACGAGGAGCAGCAGCGCGCTCGCGAAGAGGACGAGCACGACTCCGCCCGCGCCGATCGCGAACGTGTAGCTCGACAGCCGGTCCCCCGGCGCGCGCATGAGCGTAGGCAGGCCGAGCGAGTAGAGGCGGAGGCTGTAGAGGCCGAGCAGCACGCCGACCGGCGCGAGTTTTGGGATAAGGCCGAGCAGGCCGCCGACCCAGTACGGCGTGGCTCCGAACGCGGCAAGCTTGAGCGCCTCGACCCGCCCCTGTTGCGCCTGGAAAGCCGGCGCCAGCCGGTCGATGAGCAGGGCCAGCCCCCAGATCGCCCCGAGGTTGAACGCATACTCGAGGACGCCGGCGAGGATGGCGCTCGGAACCGACAACGTGTAGGTGCCCGCGAGACTCGTCCGCTCGCCCCCCGAGAGAATCGTCCCGAGCGTCGTAGCGAGCGGCCCAAGCGCGGCCATCGGCAGGAGGAATCCGAGGTAGATCGACCGCGGCGTCATTTGCGCGGCCCCGACAGCCGCCCATTCGGCGCGGGTGTGTGTCAGCATGCGCACGGCGCGAGCCGGCCAGAATCCGGTCTTCTGAGGAAGCGCATTGCGCGCGACCGGCGTTCCCCGGCGGCGTGTGGCTGCCGGGCGGGGGTTCGGAGTCGGAGGATTCGGTGGCGCGCTGGGCATGCGCGAGAGAGAAGATACACGACCGGGACCGTTCGCCAAGCGACCGTGGCAATCCCCGGGCGCGGACCGCAGATTCCCCCCATGCTCGTCGATGTCCACGCGCACTTCTATCACGCGCGGACCCCGCGCGCGGATTGGCGCGAGCGGAACACCAGCCGGCTCCGGGCAGGCGACCGCATCGGGATCACGACCCACGTCGCCTCGATCCTCGGCACCTGGGGACAGAGCTCCCCCACGTATTTCCCCTCGACCGCGGACGTGCAGACGGGCAACGACGCGCTGCTCGGCCTCATACACGAACACCGGACCAAGATCCGGGGCTACGTAACCGTCAACCCCAACTACACCGCCCACGCGCTCGGCGAGATCACCCGCTGCCTGGCGGCGGGGATGATCGGCATCAAGCTCGCAGCGAGCCGCCGCGCCAACGATCGCCTGCTCGACCCCGTTTGCGAGCTCGCGCGCGAACGCGGTGTGCCCGTGCTCCATCACGTGTGGCAGCACCGCCGCCGCGACTGGCCGGGGCAAGAGGCGTCAGACGCGGTCGAGCTCGTGGCCCTCGCGCGACGCCACCCGGCGGTGGCGTTCATCCTCGCCCACATCGGGGGCGGCGGCGAATGGGGCCACTCGCTCGCCGCCGTCCGCGACGTCGCGAATGTCTACGTCGATCTCTCGGGCAGCGGCGTCGACAGCGGCATGCTCGAGGCCTGCGTCGACGAAGTAGGGGTCGAGCGGCTGCTCTGGGGCTGCGATCTCACCATGGACACCGGCTGGGCCAAGCTCCGCTACCTGGAACGGCTGCTCGCTCCCGGGGCGCTCGCGCAGGTCCAATGGCAGAACGCGGCCCGCATCTTCCCGCGCGGCGCCTTTTCCTCCGACTGATGCGCATCGACGTCAACGCCTTTCTCGGCGCCTATCCGTATCGGCCCGTGCCGGGCACCGCGCCCGAAGCGATATGCCGCGCCATGGACCGCACGGGGATCGACGAAGCCTGGGTGAGCTATCTGCCGGGTGTGTTCTGGCACGTGCCCACGGACGGCAACGAGCGACTCTACGAGACGACGAAGACCGAGCCGCGCCTCAAGCCCGTGCCAGCCGTGCACCCCGGGCTTCCCGGGTGGGAAGCCTGGCTCGGCGAGGCCGCCGACCGCGGGGCGCCCGCTGTCCGCTGCGACCCCGGCCACTACGGGCTCGACCCGGTGGGGCCTGAGATGCGCGTGCTCGCCGCCGCGTGCAGCGCGGCCCGCATGCCGCTCATGCTCGCGGTGCGGCTCGAGGACGCCCGTCAGCGGCACCCGAACGACCGCGCCCCGGAGCTGCCCGCCGCGGCCGTTCGGGCGCTGGTGCGCGCCGACGCGGACCTGCGCCTCGTCGTGACCCACGCGGACCGCGCCTTCGTCGAGGAGGTGCACTTCGGCTCGACGCCCGACGAAGCGGCCCGCGTCTGGTGGGACATCACGTGGCTCTGGGGCCCGCCGGAAGACCATCTCCCGACGCTCGTCGCGGCGTTGGGTGCGGAGCGCTTCGTCTTTGGGACGGGACAGCCGTTGCGCCTCCCCGAGGCGAGCGTCGCGAAGCTCGAGCTGCTCGAAGTCGCGGCGGACGCGCGGGCGGCGATCGAATCCGGGAACGCGCGGCTGGGACTCGCCGCCTGACGTCCCGGACCCTCGCGGACCGGCTCGACTGGGGTCTCGTACCGGCCGTGCCCGTGCCGTTTCACGGCCGGGACCTCGCCGTCGACGCGCAGGATGCCTACGCCGCTTGGCTCGCCGGTCAGCCGATTGCCGGGGTCGCCGTCTGGGCCCACACCGGCCGGGGTCGCCACCTCACCCCGGCGATGCGTCGCAGCGTGCTCGAGACGTGGCGCCGCGCGTTGCCTGGGCGCGTGGTCATCGCCGGGGCCGCCTCGGTCGCTATGGCTCGCGAGGCGCGAGACGGAGGGGCGGATGCGGTACTCGCGTTCCCGCCGCGCGAGAACGCGGTCGCCTACCACCGCGCGCTTGGGGCCGTCCTGCCCATCGTCCTGTTCGACCTGTACGAAGCGGCGGGCGGCGTCACCTACGATGACGACACGCTCACCGCGCTGCTCGCACTCCCCGAGGTCGCCGGGATCAAGGTGGCGACCCTCGACTCGGTGATGCGTTTCCAACATCTCGCGGGCCTCGTGGCAGCGGACAAGCTCCTCATCACCGGCGAGGACCGCTTCCTCGGGTACTCGATCATGCTCGGCGCTCGCGCGGCCCTGATCGGCCTCGGGGCCGCGCTGACGGATGTGAGTGCCGGCCTGCTGCGCGCGTTCGCGGCGGGGGACTATCCACGGTTTCACGCCCTGTCTCGCGACGTCGACCGCTTCGCGGGTGCAACGTTCACCGCCCCGATGGAAGGGTATGTGCGTCGCATGCTCTGGGCTCTCGCGGCCGACGGCGTGATTCCCGCGGACGCGTGCGACGATCCCTGGGGACCGGCGCTCCCCGCCGGGGAGCGCGATACGGTGGTCCGGGTCGTGCGCGCGCTGCGCGGCTCGTGAACGCGCGACTCGAGGCTGACTTCGAACGCTTCAAGCGGGAACTGCCGCGCGACTTTCCCGACTACGTGCGTGACACCTATCACGTCGATCTCTCGGCGCGCTACCTCGGGTGTCCGCTCCCGCACCCGGTGGGGAAGGGGTCGGGGCAGTTGTCCTTGAACCTCGCCCAACTCGAGGAAGACGCCGCGGCGGGCCTCGCGTTCGTCGTCCTGAAAACGGTCATCGCCCAGGACGAGACCGGAGCGCGCTCCATGGCCGCGTGGGCGATCAAGGAATCGCGCATGCGCGTCGAACGTCGCGCGGCCCGGGATGGCCGCCTCGGGTGGACGGTCACCTGGAAAGGGCGGGGGTGGGATCGCTCCTTCGACGAGTACGTGGATCTCGTGCGGGCCGGATCGGCGCTCGCCCAGGCGACGGGCATGCCTGTCGTGCCCTCCGCGAAATACCATCTCCCGCGCCTGGGAGAGCCGTTCCGCGACGGGGAGTACCGCTACACGACCGCTCGCATCGCCATGGCGTGGAGCGCGTCACTCCTCGTCGAGGTCGACTTTTCGCCCACGCTCGCGGGTGATGCGCTCGCCGACGAGCAGGCGGCCATCCTGCGGTGGGTCCGAGACGTACCCCGGCAGGTTCGCGCCGCGGCGCCTGGTCCAGTGCGCGTCGCCGTGAAGCTGATGAATGCGCGATTTGACGACGCGTTCCAGCTCGAGATGCTCGCCGCCTGCGACACGGCGGACGCCCTCGTGTGCTTCAACCGCCTGTACGACCCCGAGCACGGCACGGCCTATGGGGGCTGGGATCTGAGCGACCGCAACCTGCGCGTGCTCGACCGCTGGCGCGGCAAGCGATCCATCCCCCTCGTCGGGACGGGCAACGTCACCTCCGGTCGCCTGGTGGTCGAGTACGCGCGTCGCGGGTGCGAAAGCGTCGAACTCCACACGTTGTTCCAGTTGCCCCTGTCGGAATACCCGGCGACGCACGGGTCCCGCACCGAGCGCGTGCTGCACGCGGTGGTCTTTCATCCGACCGACGGCCTCATCGCCGCCATGCTCGAGCTCGAACGAGCGGGAGCGCTCGCGCGCCGGGATGGGAAGCTCCACTTCCTGGACATCGGCCGTGCGGATTGAGCAGGCCGAGCTGCACGAGATCGTGCTGCCGCTGCTCGAGCCCTTCATTATCGCGGGCGGCGCGGTCCCCGCGCGTCGCTCGCTCATCGTGGTTCTCCGCGACAGCGACGGTTGCGTGGGGTACGGCGAGGCGCCGCCCTTCGAGCTGCCGTTCTATTCGGAGGAGACCCTGGCGAGCGCCCGGGACCTGCTCGAGCGCGTCCTCCTGCCCCGGCTGCGGGGGGCCGTGTGCGAGTCGCCCGAGGCCGTGGACGCGCTCGTACGGGGCCAGATCCGAGGGAACCCCTTCGCGCGCTCTGCGGTCGAGACGGCGGCCTGGGACCTGGCGGCCGACCGAGCCGGGACCGGCATGGCCCAGCTCGTCGCCGCCTGTCTCGACGTGCCGGCGGGCTCGAGCGTGGCCTGTGGGGTCGCCCTTGGAATCCCCGAAGACCGGCGACGGGCGACGCTCGCCCACCAGGTCGCCCGGGCCCTCGCCCGCGGCTACCGCCGGGTGAAGGTGAAAGTGGCCCCGGGCTGGGATCAGGACGCCGTCGCTGCGGCGCGCGACGCGCTCGCGGGTGCGGACATTCCCCTGACCGTGGACGCGAACGGGTCCTACGAGTGGCCCGCCGACGAGCAGGCGCTGCGCGCGCTCGACGACGCTGGGCTTCTCTACATCGAGCAGCCGCTCGCCCCCGCGGAACTCGTCGGGCACGCCCGCCTCGCCCACACGCTGCGCACGCCCATCTGTGTCGATGAGACCCTGGCCAGCGCGAGTCACGCCCGGCAGATCGTGGCGCTCGATGGGCCCCGCGTGTGGAATCTCAAGGTCCACCGCGTCGGCGGCCTCACCGAGGCCTGTGCGATCTGGCGGATCGCGCGGGAATGGGGGGCGGAGCTCTGGGCGGGGACCATGCCCGAGACCGGGATCGGGTCCCAGGCGACGCTCGCCGCGGCTGCCCTGCCGGGTTTCATCTACCCGTCCGATCTCGAGCCGAGCGAGCGGTGGTACGGACGCAACACGGACGTGATCAAGCTCGTCATGAGCCGGGACGGCCGGATGGCCGTGCCGTCGCTCTCGACGCGGCGACTGCTGGACGTCGGGCGTTTCGAGCGTGCCACCCGCCTCATCACGCGCTGACCCGCTTCCCACCGGCGGTTGGCTCGCTACCTTTGACGGCGCTCAAACGGCCATGGTCGCCACGAACTGAATGATTCCGCTCGACAAGCAGCCGCCCGGGTACTGGGCCCACACACTGTACCTCGATCCCCGCAAGCGTCCGAAATCGGACGCGCCCCTGAAAGACCTTCCCCAGCGTGCCGCGCAGCGTTTCAAGGCCGCGCGGGAAGGCGTGCGCGGGCTGCGGCACGTGACCGAGCAGATCGTGTTTCTCGGGACCGCCTGGAAATGGGTCTGGATGTACGAAGTCGGCGGCCGAAAGCTCGGCTACCTGCATCCGATGGCGACCTCCGTGAGCGCCACCTTCGTCCTGACCGAGGCCGAGGAGCGCGAGCTCGCTACGACCGAGCTTCCCGAGCCCGCGAGACGGGCCATGGCCCAGGGTCCCGTCTCGGGGGGCGTTCGCTGGTGCTGGCTCGAGTTTCCGGACCTGCACGCCGCGGAGGCCTTTGTCCACGTGGTGCGGCTCAAACATTTGATCCTCTCCCGGCCCGAGTAACCAGCCCCGGGGCCCCGCCCCGGGCGGACCCGTTTCAGGCACGAGCGTTTCCTGCGCCTCCCGTCCCACCGGGTGGCGTGCGACACGCGTTCCGGTGGCACTCGGGCCCGACGTGGTTCGGGGTGGTTCACCCGATTGGGTGGCGACGACGACTCGCGGTCCTCGCGACGTGGCGCGCGCGCAGCGCGGCGGGCGCGCTGCGCATCTCTCGCGTCGTGCGATCGACACGCAATCGTGACTACCTACTTGCGCGCCTCGTCGTGAGCGGTACATTGTGCGCCCCGCGACCGTTCCTAAACAAAAATGCGCATTTGCCCTCGAGCGCCTAGATGACGCATGGCAGCACTCGGGTCGCAGCTGGCATCGCCCTTCTTGTGTGTGTGGCGGTCCCTCTGGCGGCCCAAGGCGGGCAACCCACGCCCGCGGTCACGGCTCCAGTCATCAGCGACACCGGGTCACTAAAAGGCCCGCGGCAGCCGATTTTCTTTCGCCACGATGTCCACGCCGGACAGTCGCACATCCCGTGTCTCTACTGCCACTACTCGGCGACGGTCTCGAGCGAGCCCGGGATTCCGTCGCTGCAGACGTGCGGGGGGTGTCACTTCATCGTGGGCGGCTCGACGCCCACGCATCAGGCGGAAATCAAGAAGGTCCGCGAGCTCACGTCCTCGAATCATGCGCCCGAATGGGTGCGCATCCACACGCTGCCGGCCTTCGTGCACTTCCCGCATATGCGGCACATCAAGGCCCTCGGGACCGAGAGTTGCAACCGCTGCCACGGCGAGGTGCGCGAGATGCCGCAGGTCTACCAAGTGGCGCCGCTCACGATGGGCTGGTGCATCAATTGCCACCTGCAGCGGCAGGTGACTCGGGACTGCGTCGTATGCCACTACTGAGCCAACGCGCATGAGCGACGGTATGAATCGGCGTCGGTTTCTCACGGTCCTCGGGGCAACCGGGGGCGGGGCCGCGCTGCTCGGCGCCTGCGGCGTGGGCGAGGAGCAGGCCCAGAAGCTGATCCCCTATCTCACGCAGCCCGAGGATCAGGTGCCCGGGATCGCGACGTGGTACGCCACGACGTGTCGCGAGTGCCCGAGCGGCTGCGGGGTGCGGGCCAAGGTCCGCGAGGGGCGCGTGATCAAGCTCGAGGGGAACCCCGATGCGCAGGTCGGCCGCGGGCATCTGTGCGCGCGCGGCCAGGCGGCGCTCGAAGGGGTCTACAACCCCGACCGAGTCACCGACCCGCTCGCGCGGAACGCGCAGGGCCAGTTTGAGAAGATCAGCTGGACCGACGCACTCGCCCGCTTCGGTGCGAACCTCAAGGGCGCAAACGGTCACCTCGCGATCCTCACCGGACAGGAGTCCGGGAGCTTCGGCGACTTGGTCGACGAACTCGCGAAATCCCTTGGCGGGCGTCATGTGGTCTACGAACCGTTCGCCTTCGAGGCGCTCCGGGAAGGCAATCGCCTGGCGTTCGGCACGACCGCCGTCCCGTCGTATGACTTCGCCCGCGCGTCCTACATCCTCTCGTTCGGCGCCGACTTCCTCGACACCTGGCTCTCGCCGGTCGATCACCAGACCGCGTTCGCCCGCGCCCATGGGTTTGCGGCCGGCAACCCGGCCATGGCGAAGCTCGTGTTCGTCGGTCCCCGGATGAGTCTCACGGGCATGAACGCGGATGAGTGGCTCGCCCCCGTGCCAGGCACCGAGGGCAGGCTCGCGCTCGCCGTGGCGAGCGTGATCGTCCGGGACCGCCTGGCGTCCGCGCAACCGGACGTCGGCCGCTTGAGCGGGCTCCTCGGCCGGCACACGCCCGACGCGGTGGCGGCCGTGTGCGGCATCGACGCCAAAACGATCGAGCGCGTCGCGCGGGAGCTTGCCGCGGGCGACGGCCTCGTCGTCGCGGGCGGCATGGCCGCGCACTACCCGAACGGCGCCGAGATCGTCGCGGCGGTGAACGTCCTGAACTACGTCACGGGTGCGGTCGGCAAGACCGTGCAGTTCGGCCCGAACCAGAACGTCGAGGCCGGCACGTTCGGGCAGATGGCCGAGCTCGTGGCGGACATGGCGGGCGGCCGGATCTCCGTCCTCGTCGTGACCGGCACCAACCCCGGCCACTCGCTCGGCGGCGCTTTCTGGCAGGCCTGGGCCAAGGTCGGGACGAAGGTCGTCATCTCGCCGTACCTCGACGAGACTGCGAGTGCTGCGGACTTGGTGCTGCCCGAGCTTCACCCGCTCGAGCAGTGGAACGATTCGCGGCCCCGCGCCGGCGTGTGGGCGCTGCAGCAGCCTGTCATGCAGCCTGTCTATGCGACCGCACGGGCCGCGGGCGACGTGCTGCTCGCCGCGGCCGGCAAGCCGGGGTCGTTCAAGGACTATCTCCAGACGAGCTGGCACGCGGTCCACGGGCGCCTCGGTCACGGCACGAGCTTCGACGATTTCTGGAACGACGCCCTCGCGAAGGGCGGGGTGGCAAGTGCGGCGTCTGTGGAGAAGGTGCGGTTGGCGGCCGGGGTCGAGCGCATCCTCGCCGGGCCGCCCGACGCCCCGGCGCTCGACGGCGGTGCGCACGACCCCGTACTGATCGCGTTCCCCTCCCCCACGCTCTACGACGGGCGTGGCGCGAACAAGCCGTGGCTGCAGGAACTCCCCGACCCCGTGTCCAAGATCATGTGGCATTCGTGGGTCGAAGTGCACCCGGACACGGCCACGAGCTGGGGCGTCACCGACGGTGACTTGGTCGTGCTCCAGTCACCCTTTGGAGCGGTGAGCGCGCCCGTCTGGATGACCCCGGCCATCCGGCCCGGCGTGCTCGCCGTGCCCACGGGGCAGGGGCACACGGCCTTCGGTCGCTACGCCAAGGATCGCTCGTTCAACGCGTTTGATCTCCTCGGCGGGGCGGCCAACGGGTACGCCGGCCGCACGTTCACGGTCCGGGTCTCGGTGAAGACGACCGGCGACCATCGCTTCCTCGCCACGAACGTCGGTGATCCGCGTGAGCTCGGCGGGGGCGAGGAGATCGTGCGCTCGCTCACCTATGCCAAGGCCAAGGCGCTCAAGCCGGGCGACCGGCCGTTCCGGGCGCGCGAGTACCCGGTGTATGCCGACAGTGCGGAGGCCGGGTGGGCCGTGGCCCAGCGCACCGAGGCCGCGCGCGGGAATTACGCGGGGCACCAGCCCCGCTGGGCCATGGCGATCGACCTCGCCCGATGCACGGGCTGCTCGGCCTGCGTCACGGCGTGCTACGCCGAGAACAACCTCCCCACGGTGGGCGAAGACCTCGTGCTGCGGCGCCGCCAGATAAGCTGGATGCGGATCGAGCGCTATTGGCGGGAGGACGACCACGGGCTGCAGGCGGTCGTCACGCCGATGCTGTGCCAGCAGTGCGAACAGGCGCCATGCGAGCCCGTATGCCCCGTTTTCGCGGCCTACCACACGCCCGACGGACTCAACGGGCAGGTGTACAACCGCTGCGTCGGGACCCGCTACTGCGCCAACAACTGCGCCTACAAGGTCCGCTACTTCAACTGGTTCAACTTCGCCGAACGGGGTGGGGAGTGGGAGGCGTGGCCGGCGCCCCTCGACTGGCAGCTCAACCCCGACGTCACGGTGCGCGAAAAAGGCGTCATGGAGAAGTGCACGTTCTGCGTCCAGCGGATCCGCGGTGCGCAGAACCAGGCGCGTTTGGAGGACCGCACGGTCCAGGACGGCGAGATCACGCCGGCGTGTGCGCAGTCCTGTCCGTCAGAGGCGATCGTCTTTGGCGATCTCCACGACCCCGCCTCCCGCGTGGCGCAAGTGTCGGCCGATCCGCGGGGCTACCATGTGTTCGAGGAGCTGAACACGCGGCCCGGGATCACGTATCTCGCCCGCGTCGTCCACGCCGAGGAGGCCTGAGTGACGACTCACACCACCACCCGGGCCCAGACCCCGACGCACCACACCCTGTCCTACGACGACGTCACCCGCACGATCGCCCGGACGCTCGGGTCGCCCGGTCGCGGCTACTACGTGCTCCTCGCGTGCGCCGTGACGATGCTCGGGATCGGGGTCATCTGTCTCCTGTACCTGTTCCGCTACGGCCTCGGGCTCGCCGGCTACTCGATGCCCACGTACTGGGCCGTCTACATCACGTGCTTCGTCTTCTGGGTCGGGATCGCGCACTCGGGCACGCTCATTTCGGCGATCCTCTTTCTGTTTCGCTCTGGGTGGCGCACGGCGGTCTACCGGGTGGCCGAGATCATGACGGTGTTCGCGGTCATGACGGCGGGTCTCTTCCCGCTCATCCACATCGGGCGCCAGTGGTTCTTCTACTGGCTCGTGCCCTATCCGAACG
>DATNIM010000057.1:0-8426 GCA_035604455.1 Gemmatimonadales bacterium | reverse complement strand
GGCAGCGCGCAAAAGCAGTTTCCGGTATTGATATTGAACGTTATTCTAAGCCTCGGCGAGGGCATTCGCATACGCCCTGCATGGAGTTAGCACGGACTTCGAAGGATTATCGATGCTGCGTGGGGCCTTTGTCCTTGCCGTCATCGTCTCGTCCGCAGTTCAAGTTGCGGATCAATGGAGCAAGGCGGTTGTGTTGCGGCTAGGTAAGTTCCGCGCCCTTCAAGGACCGGGATTGTTTTGGATTATTCCGGTCATCGAGACTATTCCTTATTGGATCGACACTCGCGTCCTCACGATCTCGTTTCAAGGCCCAAAAGACCCTAACGATGCCTGCCACGGGCGGCAGATAGCGTTCAACCCATTGCAGCCGCTGCCGTGCGACCCCGTGCGCGCCCGAGCTCGGTTCGCCCCCCTGCGCGCCGCTGCGGCGCTCGTCATCGTCACGCTCGGGGCCTTCACGCGCGGTTTCGCGCAGAGCGACTCCGCCGGCCTGCATTCGACACTCGCCACGTGGGCGGATGACGCTTGGTTTACGATCCTGGATCGAGACGCCGCACGCGGCGGTCGCCTAAGTAGTGACGGCATTCTGCAACGTTTCCTGCCAAACATCGACGCCTTCTACCAGATCAACACCATCCGCACCGAGTTCGGCCTCCTCGACGACCTCGAATGGTCCCGCCAGACGAACGGTGTGCGTTACGCCGGCGGCAGCTGGAACAGCGTAGACCTGCTCGACGGATTCCACCTGAAGGAGTCGGCTCCCTTGGCAGCGGATTGGGCGGTGAACGTGCACTTTGACAAGGAGGACTCACCTCAGGTGACGCGGAACCTCATCCGCATCGGCTGCACGCGCGCATTGCCGAACGGGTTTTTCGCCTCCCTGGAAGGCACTCTCGAGCCAGCGAAGCCGAGTTCGAGCCTGGAAGGCGGGATTGGCTGGCGGCAGCCAGGTCGAACCGTGTCCTTCTTTATCGGCATTTTGGATGTGTTCAACAATTTCATCTATCAGGATCTAGGAACCGTCGGCGCGGTCTGTAGCGGTCCCGGTTTTCTGGACAAGTGGGCGGCTTAATCACGCCGCCCGCCGCGTCAGCGCTCGGCGGACCTCGACCGGAGTCCGATAGCCGTGTCGCTCGAGCAACCACTCGCGGTTGTACTGCTCGACGAACTCCCCAATCACCTGCCGCGCCTCCTCGAGCGTCGCGAAGTCGTGCAGGTACACGCACTCTTCCTTCAGTGTCCGAATCCAGCGCTCCATGATCCCGTTGCACTCGGGCTCGCCCACATAACTCGGGGTGGGGCGGATCCCGAGCCAGCGCAGCTCGCCCAGGAACTGGTGCGCCGTGTACTGCGGCCCGCGGTCCATGCGCAGCCCGAGGCCGAGCGCGATCTTCGGCGCATACCCACCGTGCGTCTGGCGGACGCCCTGGCGGATCGGCTCGAGCGCCGCCCAGCGGTCGCCGACCTTGGCCACGTGCCACCCGACGACATCCTCGACGCAGTGATCAATCGCCCCGAAGAACCAGCACCAGCCGTCCCGCTGCGTGTAGAACAGCGTCGCGTCGGTCCCCCAGAGCTCGTCCGGCCGCTGCGTCGTGATGCGGCCCGCGTGGGTCCGATCCCCGTGCGCCGGGCCATGCCGCGTCGGGGCCAGGAGCCGCCCTGCGCGCATCAGCCGCAGCACGCGCGCCTTCCCGACGCGAACCCCGCGGGCGCGCAGCCGTACGCGCACCTTCCGATGCCCCTCGGTGTGAAACGGACTCGCCGCGAGCACCGTGCGGATCGCGCCGAGCACCGCGGCGTCGTCCTGCGGGGTCCGCGGCCCGCGCTTCGTCCCGTGGGGGACGGAGGGGGCACTAGGATCCCTCCCCACTCCGCGATCGTCGCGCTCAGGGCCAATGCGCGCGTCGTGTTGGAGACGCCTCTCTCCTAATCGCCGCGCGTATACCGTCGAGCGCGCCACGCGCCACACCGCGCACACCACCGCCACCGGATACCGCCGCCCCGTGGCCGGGCTCAGAAGCCCCGCGACTTCTTCAACCTCGCCAGTTCCTCCGCGTACCCCCTTTTTTCGAGGAGCATCTCGGCGAGTTCCAACCGCATCGCGAGCTCTCCCACCTTGGCCTGCGCCTGCTTCAGCAACCGTGCTTCAGGATCTCCATGTCGTCGCTTCAACCCGTCCGCCCCACCGTCGAGGAACGTCCGCCGCCACGCCTCGAGCTCATGCGCGGGCACCTGAATCTCCCGGCTCACCGCGTCCACGCTCTCTCCCCGCAACAAGCGCAGCACCACGTCCGTCTTCGCCTTCGCACTCCACCGCTCCGGCAGCTCGGCCCCACCCTCCTGCTCGCTGACCACGGTCATCGCCCTCACTCCTTGGACCCCTCAGAATTAGTCCAAATGCGTGTCCAGGGAAATCGGGGGCGCTATAGGTCCAGCCAGACACCGCGCTCGACTACGAGGAGCAGCCGATCGCACTCCGCGCGAACCTGGACCAGTCGGTCGGGCCGAAGTGGCGCATCGAGGGTCACGCAGGCATGGTGCTGCCGTCTCGCGTTCGAGCGTATGTGCAGACCTCCCCTGACTCAGGGTTTCGCCAAAGCGAGGACTACGAGTTCGCGGGGATTCTCGTTGAGCATCGGCCAACCGACTGGCTAACGGTTGGTGTCTTTGCCACGTACATCGAAGCGATTACCGACCGGACGCCGCTGCCGGAGGGGGGGATCATCAACGATTATCGCTTGACGGAACGGGAGGCAGATGCCGGTGTGCGCGTGCTCGCGCGGGTCGCAGCGCGCTGGGCGCTAGAGGGCTGGCTTGCGCGCAACTGGCGCCCCCAGTGGCAAGTCTACCGGAGCGACGCCGCACCGAACGTTGACTATGAGGACGCCGCCTGGGACCAGCAGCTGGCCCTCGACTACCGACCGAACAGCGGCTTTACGGGCAGTGTCGCATGGGACGCCGACCTGCGAGATGTGCTTCGCGGGTCAGGAGAGGTGCCGAGCGCGGGCGGTTCGCTCGGAGAAGACAATGACGAGATCCGGTTGGAGGGCGGCTGGCGGGCGAGGGACCGCTATTCGTTCTCCCTCGGACTAGGTGTGGATACCGTCGGCGGTTCTACTCGGCGGGGCTGGCTTCGCGGTCTGGAGGGGCGGTTCATGCTGTTCTGGTGAACAGCGGCCCGTGGTCGCGATCGAAATCACCGCGTCAATGTTAACGATTCGGAGTGGACTTGACTCACCTCGCTCGATATGGCGGATTAGTCAATTGGATGATTGAATACAGCCCTGCGGCCTTTTGTCCAGCGGACGTCATCCCCGACCAGCCGCGCAGTGCGAGCGTAATGCAGTTCGACCAACCCGGATCGGCCACGGTGACGGTTTCAAGTTGCGAGCAGCATCCTCGCGCCTCGGACACCGGTCACGCGGGTCATGCTGACGCGATCAGTAGTCGTTAGCCCGTAACCGCCGCTCCCCCGTTGGTCGTTACTGGCACATAAGCACTATACGCCATTGCGGCCGTACGAGATCCCGACCGTGCTCGCGGAAGCCCGAGCAACTGGCGAGCCCCGCGCTCAGAGGGTGGCTCGCGTTCGGTTGAGGCACTCCCCCTTCGTGCAGCGCTGGGCCCACGAGTCCCGCCGACCACGCCATTCGTGCGGACAAAGCCCACCCGAGGCCGAACACCAAACTGGCTGCGAACCAAGCAATCATCACGTCGACCATCTGCGCGTCCTAGCGGTTCCCAAGGTCTCATGACTCGGACAGCACCTACCAAGTCCCTGCGCTCGTCTCGTCACCTGCAGCGTCTACCAACACCACGCAGCGAATCCCGCCCTCCAGCCGTGCGCCTACGCGTGGATCTCGAGCCGGTCGGACACGGCGCGGACACCGGGTAACCAGGCCGTGCGATCCGCCTCGTCTCGCTCGGCGAGGGAGTGCACCCGCCCGCCCAAGACCACGACGTCTTCCAGCACATCGACGCTGATCCGATCGCCCCGCAGCGCCGGGTCCCGGTGGAGTGCCTCGTCCACCCGCTCCGTGAGGCGTGCAGGTCTCGTACCGGGTTCCACCGCGATAAGGTTGTCGATGCCGCGCACGCCCACGAGGACTTCGATCGCCTCTTCCACGGCGCGGCGATCCCGTCCGCTTGTGACTGCGCCCGCGAGGTAGACACGGCCCCCGCCCACAGTCACCTCGACCCCACAGTGTGGAACCCGCCCGTTCGCGGCGAGTACTTGTCGCACCTCCGCAGCGATTTCCTCGTCGCTGCGCTGTGCCTCAGGCGGGAGACCGACCTTGATCAGGTTATGGACCGCCTCGACCCCGACCACCCGTCGGGCAGCACGTTCTGCCTCGAGAATTTGGGGATAACTCCCCACGGTCCCGCCGAGTGTCGCGATCCGGTCCGTAACGTCCACTGAAAGGTGTGACGCATCCAAGCCCGATTGCCATCCAAACTCCTCCCAAATGCGCTCCTGGAAGGCTGCATCCAAGCCCGGGTCCTCGCGTTCGGCCAGATACATCTCGATGCTCATGCCGCCGCCCATAGGTCCCTCTCCGGTAGCCTCGAAACTAAGTCTCGCACGGGAAGGCTAAGGGGGGAGCGAAATGCGCCGGAGACATTCTTCACATCTTCGCGCTCTGGAGGGGCCGCGCACGTTGACGCCCAGTCCGTCCGCCGCGGTCGCAGTCTTCTCCCAGGGTGGTGGTCGCCCTTCCCAGCCCTACCCCCCCTGCCTTGCTTGGCGGCACAATGACCCACCCCGGCCCCAGCGGCCCGCCCCTCCCCGAACGGATCGGGGCGACTCAGCGCCGTCGTTCGCTGTCGATGGTGGCCACACCCCGCCCCTGCGCGCTGAACCCGCGCGAGGGAAGGACACAATGGTTTCCGTACGCCTCAGCATCCCGGTGCATGCACGCTTTACATCACAGGGACGAACGTAGGCGCATCCCTCGGCGGAGCAGCTGAGGCGGCATGCCCTCTCCCGCGATCCCAACGATTTCGCGGATGGCGCCCTTGGGACCGTGTGGCAAATGCACGGCTTAAAGGTCCACCGAACCGGTGTCATCCCGGGCAAGGTGAAAGGAATAGGGAAGAGCGCGCCCCGCCGATTCGGGCATTGCGAGTCGCGTTCGGCACCTGGGCGTCCGTCACGTGGTTCCAGACGCGCTCCGGGTCGATGTCGAGAAGACACCGAAGGCGGTTCATGCGTAGCTTTTAACAGGAACCCGACCAAGCGGGGCCCGACGGCTTCGGCCGCGTGAAGCTTTCTTCTGCTCGGCTTTGCGCCTCGTTCAAGGTCTTTTCGCTACCCTGCCCGGTGCGGAGTACCTGCCAGACGATCCCTTGTCGCATGGAGAAGACCATATGCCAGAGCCCGGCGCGGTTCAGAAAGTCGGGCGGACGCCATCCATTGGCCTCGTCGGTCCCGACCAGATGTTCGCGCATATGCAGGCGGCCCCACGTCGCGTTCACATAGCGGGGCGGGCTCGCGGCGAGCCTCCTCGGCGCTCGCCTTGATCCAGCGCAGCACGGCGTGGGGGCGGTCCTCACCAGCCCGGCGGGGAGGGGAAACTGTAATGAAGCTGGGGCTTGTCCTCGTCGGCGCTGTGGCGCTCGTGCTCGTAGCACCCTCGGGAGCGGCGGCACAGCTCAACGGGATGCCGGTGTGGAATAGCCCTCGTGCCGGGACGGGGTTGCTGATCGCTGGGGATGTCGGTCGGCCGGACTCAGCCGGCGAAATCGGGACTACCCTCGACGGGCGTGTGGCGTTCGGGGTCCACGCGCTGACGCTGAGTGCGAGCTTCGGCACCAACAAGCCTGCCGGCTCGGAGTCGCTCACCGAGTACGGTGGCACGGCCGCGTATCGGCTCATTGGCGGAGCGCGGCTGCCCGTGGCTGTGAACCTCCAAGGCGGCTTCGGCCGCGCCAGCGCCTTCGGCACGGTGGGCACGCGCTACACGGGTGCGGTGGGCCTTTCCGTCCGCGTCCCCACGCCCGGCGTAAGCGTTGAACCGTGGGTGGCGCCAGGTGTCCGGGTGAATCCGGTCGGGGCGACCGGCACCAGCGCGTCGCAACAGAAACCGGAGTTCGGGATCGCCGGCGGCCTCACCGTGAGCGTCGGGGTGTTCGGCGTACATGCCGCCGCGGACGTCGAACAACGGCCGGGCGGTGGGCACACGACGATCGTCGGCCTTGGGGCGCAATTGAATTTGCGGCCCCCGCTTGGGGGTGGGGGGTGATTTCCAGCACCGTCTTTCGTGTCAAGCCCAGTGGCGAGCCGGCGTGTTCGTGACCGGGAGAGTCACCGTCTCGGCGTCGTCGCGGCAAGCACTCCACAAGGCGTGGTCGTGACCGTGAAGCAGGCGGGCTCGCCGGGCTAAGTTGAATCGTGCTCTCCGCGCGCGTGTTCTGGGTGTGTCTCTGTGGCGTCGCCATGGCCGCGGTTGAGGCGGCCGTCGGTCTATCTGCGCGCGCTCCATGCCGGCACCGCGTCCTTCCGGACACATCCGATTCCTTCATGGGGGCGCGCTTGGAATCTGGGGACATTCCCCGACGATCTCACTGCGCGACACGAACCGGGGCGTGATCCAGTCCCTATGCCAGCGAACCTCGCCCTCTTCCCCACCTGACCCAACGTGCCTTCCCTCGAGCGGTGGGTGTATGCGTTCGGGAACGGCCGGGCCGACGGCTCCGCCGCGATGCGGGACGTGCTCGGCGGCAAGGGGGCGGGACTTGCGGAGATGGCGAACCTCGGTCTGCCCGTGCCGCCAGGGTTCACGATCTCGGCCAAGCTGTGCATCCGCTACCTCGAGACCGGCACGTTCCCCGATGAGTTCCGCGAAGAAGTCGATCGCCACCTAAAGCAGCTCGAGCGCGCGAGCGGTAAGAGGTTCGGCGATGCCGACCGCCCGCTCGTCGTCTCCGTGCGCTCGGGCGCCGCGGTCTCCATGCCGGGGATGATGGAGACGATCCTCAACCTCGGCCTGAACGACGACACGGTCCTCGGCCTGATCGCGGGCTCGGGGAACCCGCGTTTCGCCTACGACTCCTATCGCCGCTTCGTGCAGATGTACGGCGACGTGGTGTTCGAGCTTGGCAAGGTCGCGTTCGAAGCGGTGCTGGAGAAGGCGCGGCAGCGTCGCCGGGTAGAGCGCGACATCCACCTGCCAGCAGACGATCTCGCCGCCCTCGTCCGGGAGTTCAAGACGCTCATCCAGACGCGCACGGGCAAGTCATTCCCGGAACGTCCGACGGATCAGCTGTGGGGCGCCATCGAGGCCGTGTTCCGCAGCTGGCGCACGCGACGCGCGATCGAGTACCGCCGCATCCACAACGTGCCCGACAACATGGGCACCGCGGTGAACGTCGTGGCCATGGTGTACGGCAACATGGGCACCGATTCGGGGACCGGGGTGGCCTTCACGCGCGACTGCTCCACGGGCGAGCACGTCCTCAACGGGGACTTCCTCTCGAACGCGCAAGGCGAGGACGTCGTCTCGGGAACGCGCACCCCGCTCCCGCTCGCCAAGATGAGGCGCGGACGCCTGGCGAAGGTATATCGAGACCTAGCGCGGATCGCCACCAAGCTCGAGCGCCATTTCAACGACGTTCAGGACATCGAGTTCACGTTCGAGCGAGGCAAGCTCTACGTGCTCCAGACGCGGCGGGCGCAGCGCACCGGGATCGCCGCGGTGCGGATCGCGGTCGAGATGGAAGAGGAAGGCCTGGTCTCCGCCGACGAGGCGGTGCAGCGCGTGCCGCCACAGGACTTGGACCAGATCTTCCATCCCATGGTGGACCCGCGCGCCCCGGTGACGGTCGTGGCCCACGGCCTTCCGGCGTCCCCCGGAGCCGCGATCGGCGAGGCCGTGTTCGACGCCGACGCAGCGAAAACGCTCGCGGACAAAGGCCACCGGGTCATCCTCGTGCGGCCCGAGACGAGCCCCGACGATTTCCACGGGATCGTCGCCGCCCAGGCGGTGCTCACCGCGCGGGGTGGGATGACGAGCCACGCGGCGATCGTCGCCCGCGGGATGGGGAAGACCTGTGTCGTGGGGGCGCAGGAGATCGAGGTGGATCCTCTACGGGGGCGCTTCCGGGCGAACGGCCGGGTCGTGAAGCGCGGCGAGCTCATCACGGTGGATGGGACGACCGGCCGGGTGATCCTGGGCGCCGCGAAGCTCGCCCTCCCCAAGGTGGGCGTCCACTATACCAAGCTCATGGCCTGGGCGGACGCCCGACGCCGGCTCGGCGTGCGGGCCAATGCCGACACGCCGCAGGACGCGAAACGCAGCCGCGAGTTCGGGGCCGAAGGGATCGGCCTGTGCCGCACCGAACACATGTTCTTCGAGGGGAACCGCATCGCCGCGATGCGAGAAATGATCGTGGCCCCCGACGAGACCGGCCGACGTCAGGCGCTC
>DATNIM010000056.1:0-9869 GCA_035604455.1 Gemmatimonadales bacterium | reverse complement strand
CGCGACGGGAAGCCGATTAAGAGCTTCCGGCGGGCGTGGGCCCGGGCCTGTAGGCGGGCGGGGCTCAAGGGGCGGCTCGTGCACGACCTGCGGCGGACGTTCGCCCGCGAGATGCGCCGGGCCGGGGTCTCGGAGGGCGAGATCATGCGGCTCGCCGGCTGGCGGTCCCGCTCCATGTTCGACCGCTACAACATCATCGACGAGGCCGATCTCTCCCGTGCCGTCGCCAAGCGCTATGGCCAAGTTACGGCCAAGTCCGAGCCTCCCACTCGCCCCGCCGAATCGCTAAGTTCAACCGCGACAACAACGCCCCTGTAGCTCAGGTGGATAGAGCAGCGGTTTCCTAAACCGTTGGCCGGGTGTTCGAGTCACCCCAGGGGCACTTGGGGTGCGGGCAAACGCTTGGAAAGGGATCTCCGACCGCATGACCACGTCCGTCAAACCGCAGGCTGCGCCCGCGGCGCCGCCGAGTGAGCTCCCGGCTGCGATTGCATGGGTCGTCAGCTGGGCCAAGGGCAACAGGAATCTGGCCATCGGGCTCGGAGTGGCGCTGGTGGCGGGCGGTGGCCTGGGATGGTGGACGATCGTGTCGCGAAACCGGGTCGAGGCGGCGGCGAGCCAGCGTCTCAGTCAGGGACGGCTGGCTTTGGAGTCACGCAATTATCCACTTGCCGCGAGCGAACTTGCACGTCTCGTGGAAAACTATTCCGGTACCAAGGCTGCCTCCGAGGCCAATATCCTCATGGCTCAGGTGCGGCTGGCTCAGGGCCAGACCCAGCAAGCCATCGATCTGCTCAATAAGGTCGCCCCGACGCTGGGCCGGGACTACCAATCCCAGGCCTACGGCCTGCTCGGAGTGTCCAACGAGAACGCGGGGCACCTCAGGGAGGCCGCCACGGCCTATGAGACCGCCGCCAGCCACGCCGTGTACCCCTACCAGCAGGGCCAGTACCTCTCCGAAGCGGGGCGGGTCTGGTCTGCGGCTGGCGACACGGCGAAAGCTCTCGCGGACTACCACACGATCATCTCGGGCATGGACTCGACCCAGGTCTTGACCGAGGCCAAGGTGCGGGTCGGCGAGTTGACGAGGAGCGCTGGCGCCCCCTAGGGTGCTGATTTCTTACCTGCGACAACTTCGTATAAGAAGGGTTATGTTAAGTTGAGGCGCGTGTAAATGTGCACAACCCGCCCCCGCATTCCCCCACTAGCCGTGGCGCATTTCAGGGCCGCTGAGGACTTACGGGCCCTTGTTGAAGGCCGTCCCGGACGTGACGGCAGCTATGGAACGGGCTGAACCGGTTTACGAGGTGAATGGGCCTATGTGCTTCATGAAGGCCCACATCGGGATTACGCTCGACTGATCCAGAAGCTGGTGCGGAAGGCAGAGTTGAACAGACGGAAGGGCGATCTAACGGCGAGGTCCGCCGAAGAAACAGTAGCTCGATTTTAGGCCACCACGCCCCGGTAGACCATGCGGGCACCCCCGACAAGCCACACGTCGTCGTAACCGCCCGCCGCGTTCTTGTGGCCACGCACGTCGAGCACGCCGCCGCCCGAGGTGCGGATCGAAATCGGGAGTACGCTGAGCCCCCATTGATCGAGCGCGCACCCAACTGCCACGGCGCCCGTCCCGCACGCCAGCGTCTCCGCCTCGACGCCGCGCTCATAGGTGCGCATGTGCCAGTCGCCGCGCGCCGGATCCGGGGACACGAAGTTCACGTTCGCACCCTCAGGACCGAGCACGGGGTGTTGCCGGAGCGGCCGACCCCGCCCTGCGACGTCAATGGGCGCCACGTCCTTTACGAGCACGACGAGATGCGGCACGCCGACGGTCACGAGCAGCGCGCGTACTTCGCTGCCTTCGAGGATTGAGGTTGGGACGGACGTCGCGGGCGGCACACTTGTGAGCCGCAGCTCGCAGCGATGGTCGTCGCGGACCGAGCGACCCTCGAAGATGCCAGCGTCCGTTTCGAGGCGCATGCCCAAACCGTTCGCGATTCCCAGGTGTGCGGCGAGGCGGATACTGCAGAGGCAGGCGTTCCCGCAGACCGCGCGCGAGCCGTCGCGATTGAAGTACACCACCCGCACGGCGCCGTCGGTCGAGCCAGGGCTCAAGAACACAAGACCGTCCGCCCCGACGCCGGTGCGGCGGGCGCAAACGGTCGCGATGTCTTGGGCCGTCCAGTCCTCCGGGGCCGAATGCCGGCCGTCCACAACGACGAAGTCGTTGCCCGACCCCGTCATCTTGTAGACGCTGAGGCCGCTTAGATGCGCCCCGACCACGCCATCAGCCGCAGCCTCGGCACCATCCAGATCGCTTCGCGCACGATCTCCTGGTTCATCTTGCTCTGGCCTTCGGTCCGATCCACGAAGACGATCGGGATCTCTTTGAGCTGGAACCCTTTTCGCCACGCCCTCACACTCATTTCTATCTGGAACGCATAGCCGTTCGAGCGCACCTGCGCTAAGTCTAACGCTGCAAGTACCCGTCTGCGAAAACACTTAAAGCCCCCCGTCAGGTCCCAGACGTTGAGCCCGGTCACCCGGCGGGCGTAGATGTTAGCTGCATAGGATAACACAAGCCGCCCCATTGGCCAGTTGACCACCGTCACACGGCCGCCCAGGTAGCGGGACCCCAGGACCAAGTCCGCTTCGGCAATGGCCTTGAGAAAGTCCTTGAGGTGGGTGGGATCGTGCGAGAAATCGGCATCCATCTCAAACACATAGTCATACTCGCGCTCGAGGGCCCACCGGAAACCCGTCAAATACGCGGTCCCCAAGCCGAGCTTCCCCGGCCGATGCAGCACGTGGACCCTGGGCTCGCGAGCCGCCGCCTCGTCTCCGATTCGCCCAGTGCCGTCAGGAGATCCATCGTCCACCACGAGCACATCGAGCCGGGCATCCTGAGCTAGGATGGCCGGAATGAGGCTCGGGAGGTTCATCGCCTCGTTAAATGTTGGAACAATGACTAGGGCGCGCTCAGCCATCGCGCGTGCGCTGGAACAGACTGCCGACCCCGAGCGCGGCGAGGAGGAGGAGGGACCAGCGGGTGAGCGTGCGGCCGTTCTCGTAGGCCCGCGACCGGAAGGCGAGTTCGACCTGATGCGTGCCGGCTGGCACGGCCACCGTGAGCAGCGCGTAATCGCCCCGGAGCACTTGGGCGGACTTCCCGTCGGCCCAGGCCAGCCAGTCGGGGAACCAGTTCTCCGAAATGAGGAGGTAGCTCGGCGCCGTGGGTGGCGGATCGAGCGTGATGGACATGGCCCCCGGGCGCCACGCCTTCACCAGCGCTCGACTCGCACTCGGCGGCGGGAGCGCGGAGAGCGGCGGGAGCACGATCGGCGCATCCTGCGCGAAGAGCACGATGCGCGAGAAGTCGAGCCGCGGATCGAGCAGCGTCGGAATGATCTGACCCGTGTCCGCCTTCACGGCCGCCGGGACCACGCGCACGTAGGACGCCGAGTCGAGGCGGTCAAAGAGTCGCACTCGGCCCCCGGTCGAGATCGTCGTGTCGAGCACGCGCCGAAACCCCGGGATCGAGTCCGCGCCCTTCATCCCCGCCGGCACGACCACATGGCTCACGGCGAGCAAGTCCCAAAGCTTCAGGGCTCCAAGGTTCCGCCATTCGTTCTTGCCGCCGAGCAACGCGTCATAGTTCGCGAGCTCGTTGCCGTGGTACCCGAGCACGTCGGCGATGTCGAAGGCCATCAGCGCCGAGCCCGGATAGGCGTTGAAGTTCAACACGCGCGAGGGCCTGGTCGCGGCGAGCCGGTCGATCACGGCGTCGCGCCCGTAGGGTTCGGTGTAGTCCCAGAACGGACGGGCATTGACCCAGAGATCGCCGCCCACGACGAAGGCGAGACCAAGCGTCGCCATCGCGGGCGGCACCCGCCGCAGGCCGACGCACAGCGCGGCGAGTGCGAGCGCGACGGCGCTCGTGAGCGCGCCCCAGAGAATCGCGCCCTGGTTTGCGTTCGCCGCCCCGACCGTGTCCCGCCCGGCGTCCGCCGAGAGGCCCTGGGCGATCGTGCGCGCGACTTGACCGAATACACCGACGAGGGCGAGGCCACCGATGACGGCCGCGACGATGAGTAGTGGACGGAACGCGCGCCGCCCCGCTCCCGCGAGCGCGCGCTCGGCGCCGAGCGCGGCGAACACGGCTGTGACGAACGCCACGATGAAAAAGGACATGCCGGGTGCGCGCGTCTTCTTGACGAGTGGCATCAGGGTCCACCAGAGTCCATAAAAGGGCGTTCCCGCCCCCAGGCTCACGAGTAGGAACAGCAGCCCAATCCCCCCGAGCCACAGCAGCATTCTGCGGCGCGCACCCACCCCAAGCCCGAGCGTCGCGAGCGCGATGACCGGGAGCCCCAAATACTCCGAGTGCAGCTTGAGCGGGTTCGATCCCCAATACGTGTCGCGCGACCCCACGAAGTCCTTGAGGAAGAACTCGAGGACGTGGTCCCAGGGAATCGCAAACGAGGTCGAGCCTGCGAACCCGCCGTTGTACCCTTGCGCCCGCGGTGAGTACGGGATGTAGGCGAAGAACGGCAGGAGCTGGACCGCGGCGATTCCAAACCCGAGCAGCACCGCGAGGAGCGCGAGACCGAGCCGACCCGCTCGCGCGCCGACGCTTGCGTCCGCGGCGGGGTCCGTCGCCAGGTACAACGCGAATAGCGCCGCGGCGATGAGGAGGTAGTACGTGAGCTGGAAGTGCCCGAACACCGAGAGGGCGACGCCGATCGCGATCAGGGGATATCCGCACCAGCGCTTGTCGCGGACCGTGAGCACGAGGCCGAAGCAGATCAGCGGCAGCATCGTCGACGCGAACAGCTTCCCGTCGTGACCCGGCGAGGGGTAGGACGCGATGAGACCGGTCAGCTCGTAGGCGAGCCCGCCCACCACCGCCCCGCCCCACGCGAGCCCAAGCCGGCGCAGCAGCCAGTACATGAAGAGCCCGGCGAGCACGTAGTGGACGAAGAAGCTGATGTTCTCGGCCGTGGGCGTGGAGACGAGCAGGCGGAGCAGCCACGTCGGGTAGAACACGTCGCCCGAGCCCGAGGCTACAAACGGGAGCCCGCCGAAGAGCTCAGGATTCCAGAGCGGCATGTGGCCGGTGCGCTTCCACCACTCCGCGCTCCAGGCCTGAAACGGAAATCCCGCGGTGTACTGGTCGCTCCAGACACTCGCGAGCCAGCGCCCCGAGAGCATGGGCAGCGCCAAGAGGGCGGGCCACAAGGTGAACAGGCCGAGCGCCGAGAGCGCCGGAAACCGTGGCGTGTACGGCGGGACCTCTACCACCTCAGGCGGTTGCGCGGTCACGTGGCAGGCTCCTGTCGCGGCCGGAACGGAAAGGTGAGCAAGGCTGTGACGGCTTCGAGCAACGTGAGCACGACCCGTGACGCAAGACTTAGGGCGACCGCGCCGCCGCTACCGAGCGAAGGGCTGAGGAGCCCGACGAGCACGAGCTCTCGGATCCCCACGCCGCCCGGTGCGAAGAGCGCGAGTACCCCCAAAATGTAGCCCAAGGTGAACGCGCCCACCGCTTGGGTCAGGGGCAACGTCGAGACGGGCAGAAGTCCGCGCGCGAGGAACCACAGGGCCGTTCCGTACGTGATCCAACTGAGGACGGTGAGCACGGCGCCGGTAATCGCGGCGCCCGCGGTGAGCGGCGCGAGGGACGCGACCCCGCGCACGAGCCGTCCCAAAACGCGCGCCGTCCGAGGCCAGACGAGCACGCCGATCGTGGCCACGCCCGCGAGGCCAGCGGCGACGAGCCGGAGCGGCGGAGCGGCGTGCGGCGTGGCCGCGGCAACGACCGCGGCGCCCGTGCCAAGCGCGAGGGCCTGGACCACGAACGCGGAGGCGGCGGCGGGACCGGAATCGACGCCCGCCTGCCGCGCGAGCACGACGAGACCCGCCACGCTCCAGACCTTCCCAGGGACGTACCGGCCGAGGTTCGCGAGGCTCCAGGCTCGAGCGGCGGGGCCGAAGGCGATGTGCTGCCCCCAGCCGCCGATGATCCGCCGCCACGACTCGATCTGCATCGCGTAGGTGACGAGGACGAGTGCCGCGGAGAGCATGATCCAGAGGGGTCTGATCGCGAGGACCACGTGGAGCGACCGGAACTGGTCCCAGTTGCCCGCGATCGAGCGTCCGACGAACCACACCACCGCGGCCGTCACGAGCGCCTGGATCGCCCAGATCCAGCGGCGGGTCGTCGCGACTGGAGGCTGACTCACGAGCCGGCCTTCGGTCATCGACGGGGGAGGCTCAGGTCTTGACGAACTTGTAGGCGACGGAGCGTGCGAGGAGCCAGGGGGCCGGGATCGGCGGGTAGAAATACGTGCCGCCCCAGTCCACGAGACGGAACCCGTTCATCTCGCCTAGGCGCGAGATCGTCTGGCGCGTCCAGCTGTAGATGTGCCCCTGGCGGTCCGGCACGTGCAGCAGATTCCAGATGATCTCTTTCACGTGGTAGGGGTTCGGGACCGACACGAGCCACGTCCCACCCGGGCGGAGGATGCGGCGGATCTCGCCCG
This sequence comes from Gemmatimonadales bacterium, assembly GCA_035604455.1. Taxonomy (GTDB): domain Bacteria; phylum Gemmatimonadota; class Gemmatimonadetes; order Gemmatimonadales; family GWC2-71-9; genus AG25. The sequence continues at coordinate 3,327 of DATNIM010000056.1, read as the reverse complement.
CGGTGTCGTAAGCGGTCGGCGTATGCTCGAGCACTTCGATCATGAACACGTAGTCGAACGACTCGTCGGGAAACGGAAGACCGGACGTGATGTCGTGGATCAGGATGTGAGGCGCCGCGAACTCGGGCGCGATGTCCAAGCCCTGGTATTTGACGTCTGGCAAGTACTTCCGCAGATCCCCGTTGCGCGACCCGATGTCGAGCACGGCGCTCCCGGGCCGCACCTGCGCGAGGCTCGTGGCCTTGAGAAAGCGCATGCGCTCTTCGCCCGCGTTTCGCCAGTTGTGGCGCGTGCTGTAAAACGCTTTGAGTTCGGGCGACGACGGGGCGATGCGGGCCGGCATGGGTGCCTTCCTCACGCGAGTTCGGGGGAGCGGCGACCAAGATACCAAGCGGTGTAAGTTCAGGAAAGGCCGCTTGTTGGACGTCCCCACTCGCGCGGGGCTGGAGGTGCCAAGGGGAGCGGGGTATGCTTGAGAAGCAGGCTCCGAAAGCAGACCGGAGGACCGAGATGCAGAGCTTTCCTCTTCACCGCCGTCTGCACTTGGCACTGAACGCAGCAATGGCCCGCCGCGCGCGGCGCGTCCTGTGCCGCGCTGTAACGTACCTCTCGCTCCTCGCCCCAATTCTCGCGACGGCAAGCTGCTCCGGCTCGCCTACGGGCCTCGCCCTCGCCCCGCCGGAACCCCTGCCTCCCGACCTGTTAGTCCCGACCGCCATCGCGGCCGGGCTGAGTTTCGTCAGCTTGAGCGCGGGCGGAGACGCCACGTGCGCGCTCACGCAGGACGGGACCGGCTACTGTTGGGCCGGCATCTCGTCGGCCTCCGGGAAGCCCCCTCCAGCCCCTTCCCCGATCGCCGGGCTCCGATTTTCATCGCTCAGCCTCGGAGACTGGGGCGACCTCTGCGGCGTCACCGTCGCGGAGGCGGCCTATTGCTGGGGCCCCTGGGTGGACTCGGTATCGGAAGAGCCGTATCCGACGGCCGTCACAGGCGGGTTGAGCTTCGCCGGGATCGCCGTGGGGACCCAGATGTGCGGCGTCACCACGAGCGGCGGCGCGTACTGCTGGAGCCAGTGGAACCAGTACGGACAGCTTGGAAATGACTCCTACGCGTCATTCGCCCCGAGCGCCGTGAGCGGCGGGCTCGGCTTTTCCTCGATCGTCACGAGCAACTTCTATCACACGTGCGCTCTCACGCCCGCAGGGGCCGCGTATTGCTGGGGCCTGAACGAGTTCGGCCAGCTGGGTGTCGCGTCGAGTGTGGCCCAGCAGTGCGGGCTCGTCGGCGGAGAGCCCTACCCCGATGGCGGACCCTTCTACGCGTGCAGCTTGACGCCCGTGCCCGTGGGGGGAGGCTTGAGTTTCGCGAGTCTCGCGACCAGCGGCTACTTCACCTGCGGCCTCGCGCAAAGCGGACAGGCGTATTGCTGGGGATCGGATGCGTATGGCGAGCTGGGCCACGGCTTGGCGAATGACTCAACGTGTGCTGGATCGGTGCCGTGCAGCGCCACGCCGGTCGCCGTCGCGGGCGGGCTCAAGTTCGTAAGCCTAGCGGCTGGCTTCCAGCACGCCTGCGGCGTCACAGCGAACGGAGCGGCCTACTGCTGGGGCTATAACTCCTTTGGCCAACTCGGGAACGGGACGACGGATAGTTCGGACGTCCCGGTTGCTGTAGGGGGCACTCAGAAGTTCACCGCGATCGCCGCTGGCCACGCCCACACATGCGCGCTTACGACGACTGAGGCGGCGTATTGCTGGGGTGCGACCGCCTGCGACGTCATCGGCTGCGGCGGAGTGTTTTACGACAAGGCTGTCCCCACCTTGCTGGTCAAGGAGTCCCGATCCCAAGACCTGCTTACCGGCACGCTCTCCGACCCGCGCTAGTCAACCGACGGCGTGCTTCTCTCGGCCGACGTCTTTTTCAACAACGTCCGCGAACCAGAATCCGTCGCGCTTCACCACTTCCCCGACCCGGACGGCGAGCTCGGCGCCGAACATCGGGCCGCCGAAGCAAAACGTGTGAAACTCCCCTCGTTCCCCACACGGATCGGCGCTGGCCGGAAGGTCGTCGAGCAGCGTCGCATCGAAGGCCCGCCCGACGAACCGAGGTGGCAGTTGCCCGGGGTCCACGCAGGTGATGATCGCGCGAAGACCCGCCTCGAGCATTTGCCGGGCCAAGGCCGGCGTGTCCGCCGGCGTGCCCCAGATCGGGAACAGCGGTTCGATGCCGGTCCCGGCCAGTTGCCGAATCCGGTAGGCGCGAATGTCTTCGAGGAACAGGTCGCCGAAGGCCACCTGAGTGACCCCGGCGTCTCGGGCTCGGGCGATGGTCGTGGCCATGCGCTGCTCGTATTCGGCATTCGAGCACGGCCACGGTAGCTGGACCGGCCACAGCGGTAGCCCGACCGCGTCGGCTTGAGCTTGGACGAGCGTGCGCCTCACGGCGTGCATCGCGACGCGATCGACGGCCTCGTTGAACGTCGTCAGCAGCCCGACCACCTCAACCCCTTGTTCGCGGAGGCGGTGCAGCGTCCACGCGCTGTCCTTGCCCGAGCTCCAGGACAGCAGCACTCGGGAACCTGTCATTCGCGCGACCCTGGGCTAGCTAGCGTCACATGCGCTTCGCGAACATCAGGTTGCCCGTGATGTGAAATGAGAAGCCGTGCCCGGTGAGAATCCTCGCGCATTCCGTTTTGAGCGGCGTGCTGTGCACCTCGACGATGATGCGATCGGTCATTCCGAGCGTCTTGGCGCCACCCTTCAAGCATTCCACCTCATAGCCCTCGACGTCGATCTTCAACAAATGCACGTGCCGCACGCCCTGGGTGGCCACGAGAGAGTCGAGCGTGATGCCGGGAACGGCGTGCCGCTGTTGGGCGGCGAAGGCACCCGTATAGCGCAGGTGATCGCCCGCAGTGAGCGCCATGCGGTTCTCGTTCGCGTCCAGGATCATCTCCAACGGGCCCTCCCGGCTTCCCACGGCGGCGGCGACGACCGTGACGTCCGCTCCAGGGTTCAGGGCGCAGTTCGCCCGTAGCACCTCCACGGTGCGGGGATGAGGCTCGACAGCGATGATTCGGCCCGTGCGGTTCGTCAGGCGCCACTGGAGCGCGACACACCCGATGTGGGCGCCTACGTCCACGCAGGTGTCACCATCCGAGGGAATGAAGTCTTGAACCTGGTGGAGGCGGTCGATGAAGATCTCGCCAATCGTCCCCAGGTCCCCTCTCCCCGTCGCCACGTGAAACCGGCCGAACTGGAAGGTGAACACGCCCCCGCGATACGGCTTCCATCCGGTAGTGCGGTAGAAGAGATAGCTCGCCAGGT
>DATNIM010000055.1:0-53411 GCA_035604455.1 Gemmatimonadales bacterium | reverse complement strand
CGCCTCGCCGCCGATCGCCGCCACGTTCGCCGCCACGTTTCCCGCGCCGCCCAGGGCGTGGCGGCGGCCTTGGACCGTGACGACGGGCACCGGCGCTTCCGGCGAAATGCGCTCGGCGTCCCCCGCCAAATAGATGTCGAGCATCGCGTCGCCCACGACGACGATGCGCGACATGCGCATCTTCGCGATCAGCGACTCGATCCGGTCCCGCGAGAGTCGCGCGTCGGCGAGGGCGGAACGCATCAGGGCAGTCGGTTTTGACGATGGAAGTGATAGCTCACGGCGACCGAACCCAGGAACGGGGTCTGTGAGGCACCGGTGACGTTATTCGCGTTCTGGATGAAATCTACGCCCGCTGTGCCACTCACGGTGAGCCCGCGCCACTGGTAGCTCCCGCCAACGGCCAGATGCACAATCCGCTCGACCACCCCGACGAGGAGCACAGGGATCGTCCCGTACTGCGGCACGAGCGGGTGCAGCAGGTGGGGATCGCCCTGACCCTGGCGGACAATGTCGATTTGTGGGGTGAGCATGAACGTCGGTCCGAGGAGCACGTTCAACTGGGCCGTGGCCTGGTCATAGTCGTTGAACTGCCGGCCGATCCCATTGCCGGCGAAGTATTCGGGGACTTCCTCGTTGTCGTCGTTTCGGTACGTCAAGCTCGCGACCTGCGTGTAAAAGACCGTCCAGCTCGTGCCCCCAGACTGCGCGCCCCCCTTCGCGCCGATCGTCATCGCGTAGCTCGTGGGCTTGATCTCGCCGACCTGGTTCCGAGAGACCTGAATGTCGTCGAGCATGGCCTGACCGAACAGCGTCACGCGGCCGTGCCGCTCGAAGTCGGCACCAAGGAAATTGTTGTCCTCGGTCCCGTTCTGAGCGCGGAAATAAGTGATCGACGCGGGATTGAAATACCAGAGATCGGGCACGCGGCCGGCGCCAGCGATGACGGCCGCGTTCTCGAGCGTCGCCGTCCAGCGACCGGGGGGATGGATCCACAGCCGGTCCTGGATCATGTAGCGGTTCACCATGGTCCCGGTCGAATCGGTCCGAGGGTCGAGTTCGGCCGCCCACATCTGAAGCTGGAATCCCTTGGTGCCGACCGTCGCGGCGAAGTGGTCAAGGCTGTAGGGATTGGGCGAGAGCAGCACGCCTTGGGTCACGCTCGGGCCCCAGTTGCGGTCCAGGATCCCGAAGAACAGCTCGCCCACCTTCCACTGCGCGCTGAGATACGCCTCCTCAAAACGCGTGGCGTTGTTATCACTCGCGTTCCAGTCCGGGTCGGCCTCGAGGCGTGTGTCGAGCGCGAGATGGCTGACGCCCACGACCGAACCGAAGACGAACTCGGCGTCGACATCGGTGCTTACGAACGTGTGGTCGCTCGTGTGATGGCCCGGCGTCTGAATCACGCACTGATTCGTGGCGCAGGTGCCGCGATCGAGCTCGAGGGGGTCGCGAAACGCGAACGTCGACAGCTGGGTCCCGAGCCCCGGTTCGAAGCGGTAGTGCGGTGCGGGCTCGACCGGCGCCCATTCGGCGATGAGCCGGCGGATCGTGGCCCGCGTCGTCGGGGACGCGCGCATGGTGTCCGCTCCCTCGAGCGCGTGCAGCAGCTGCGCTTGCTTGATCGGACGGGTGTCGGGCGTGGGGTCGGCGATGATGCCGGCGGAGATGAGGTGCTCGACGAAGGGCATGGCCCAGTGGCCGATCGGGACGTAGGGCGATGCTTGCTGGGAGAGGCCGACCGTCGGCGCCCACACGAGCCCGACGATGGCGCAGGTCAAGAGGGCGCGCATAGACGCGCGCAATTTGGCGGGGCGACCAAGGACTGGCAACGGGACAATGGCCAATCATTATGTTCCTCGCGCCATGTCGCCGCGTCTCATCCTGCTCCTGGCCGTGCTCGCTACGACCTACGCCGGCCCGATCGTCCGCTTTGCTACGGCCCCGGCCCTGGCCATCGCGTTCTGGCGTCTCGCGCTCGTGCTTCCCGTCGTCTTTGGGTTCGCCCTCCGGGAGCGTCGCTACCGCTGGCAGGAGGCGGGGCTAATGGTCGCGTCGGGTCTCCTGCTCGCCTTGCATTTCTGGATGTGGATCGCATCGCTTCGGTTTACGACCGTGGCGAGCTCGGTGCTGCTCGTCAATCTCCGGCCCGTCTTCGTGTGGGCGATCGCCGCGGGGTGGCTGGGTGAGCATCCCGGGAGGATGGAACGCTGGGGGATCGTGGTGGCGATCCTCGGGGCCGTGTTGATCGGTGCGGTGGACGCGCGGGGTTCGGTGGGCGCACTCGGGGGCGACGTCCTGGCCCTGCTCGCGGCTCTGGCGGCCGCCGGGTATTCGGTGATCGGAAGGCGCGTGCGGCGCACGGTGGGGGTGTGGACGTACGTGAGTGGCGTGTATGCCACGGCGGCCGTGGCTCTCGGGATTGCCGGACTCGTCTCGCGTACCCGGCTGACGGGCTTTGGGGCTCGCGATTGGGCAGTGTTCGGGGGACTCGCCGTGGGGCCGATGCTGATTGGGCACACGGGGTACAACTATGCCCTCAAGCACTTCCGTGCCACGACCGTGAACGTGGCGGGGTTGGGGGAGCCTGTCGGCGCGGCACTCCTCGCCTGGGCGATCCCCTCGATCCACGAGGTGCCGACAGCGCAGGTGGTGATCGGGGGCGTGCTCGTCATCGCGGGCATCGGGCTCGCGTTGGGTGCAGACGCGCCGCCGCTCGAGCCGGAGCCGCTCGGTGTGGGTTGAAGGAACGAGGGGATCGGTCGTCGAAACGCGGCACCGCGTGCACGCCGCCATCGTCGACACCGAGGGGCGTATCGTGGCCACGAGCGGCGACCCCGACCTGGTGACGTTCTGGCGGTCAGGTGCCAAGCCCTTTCAGGCGATGCCCCTCGTGCGCGACGGCGGAGTAGAGCGCTTCGGCGTGACGGCGGCCGAGCTCGCCGTGGCGTGCTCCTCGCATTCGGCCGAGCCTCGGCACCTGGAGCTCGTGCGGAGTCTGCTCGCACGAGCGGACCTGAGCGAGCGCGACCTCCTCTGCGGTCCCCATCCGCCGCTCTCCGAGGCCGTGGCGCGCGACTACGCGAAACGAGGTGTGCGCCTCACGGCGATCCACTCGAACTGTTCCGGCAACCACGCCGCCATGCTCGTTCTCGCACGCCACCACAACTGGCCGTCCGAGTTCTACATTCGAGCAGACCACCCAGTGCAGCAGCGCTGTCTTGCGGAAGTGGCCGAGTGGTCCTCGGTATCGGGGGAGCACATCGGCACGGCGGTCGACGGATGCGGGGTCGTGTGCTTTGCCTTGCCGCTCCGGGCGATGGCGCTCGGTTACGCGACGCTCGGGCGCGAGGCCAACGCGCGATCGGACTCGCGCGGGGAGGCGGCGTCAACGATCGTCCAGGCGATGCTGCGGCACCCGGAGATCATCGCAGGAGAAGGGCGCGCTTGCACCGACCTGATGCAGGCCCACCCGGGGCGCGTGGTGACAAAGGCAGGTGCGGCAGGGGTGCACTGTGCGCTCCTCGTGCAGGAAGAGGTCGGTATCGCGCTCAAGGTCGAAGACGGGCAGGGGGCCGCGGCAGCACTCGCGATGGCAGCCATTCTCGCCGAGCTCGGCTTGAGACCGCAGCCCGAGCGCCTCGTGGCGCAGCCGATTACGAACACCCGTGGCGAGGTGGTGGGCGAGCTGCGCACGCGAGGGGGCCTCGAAGGAGTCGCCGCAAGCCATGGGAGGAACCATGACTGACGAGGCAGAGCACGCCTTGGACGCAGCGACGCGCGCGCTGGTGCGGGTCGCGATCCGGATCGCGCGGGGCGATGTCGCTGGACTAAAAGAGCAAATGTTGGGACTCAAAGCGGCCGGTGTCCCTGTGGCCTGGGTCGACGAGCTCTTGCTGCAGAGCACGCTGAACGTGGGCTACGCTCTGGCCCTGCAGGCGTTCGGGGTGTGGCGCGAGGTGAATCCCACGCCTGAGACGGGGGAGCCGCTCGTCCACGCCGACTGGTCGGAGTGGGCTGCGCGGGGGGCCGACGTGTGCGGGCACGTCTACGGGCGCACCTACCACAAGCTCCTCCTCAACCTTCGCGGCCTCCATCCCGCCCTCGAAGCGCTCGTTCTGGTCGACGCCTATGGCAAGCTGATCGGGCGGCCCGGGCTCGACCTCAAGCGTCGCGAGTTGTGCACGTTGGCCGAAATCGCCGTGCTCGAGGCACCGCGGCAGCTTCACGCGCACTTGCGGGGCGCCCTGAACACCGGCGCCTCGCCTGAGGAAGTCGATGAGGTCTTGGATCTCCTCGAGGAGGAGGTCGATCGCAGGCACGCTGAGTCGGTGTGGGAGCTCTGGGCGGATGTGCGGGGCCGAAACATCACTCGACCTGACGGCAATTGACGTGATAGGGGAGGGTGTCCGTGTTCATTGACCGGGTCGTGGTGCACGTGGTGGGCGGTGCCGGGGGGGCTGGGGCCTCGTCGTTCCGGCGAGAAAAGTTTGTTCCGAAGGGCGGACCGGACGGCGGCGACGGGGGCACGGGTGGGACGGTGTATGTCCGGGCCGATCCCCAGCTCTCGACGCTCCTCGATTACCGCTACCGGCGCCAATGGAAGGCAGAGCGGGGCCAGCACGGTCGTGGCAAGAAGATGTACGGGAAGTCGGGCGCGGATCTCGTGCTCCCCGTTCCACAGGGGACCGAAGTCCGCGACGCCGCGACCGGCGAGCTGTTGGGCGAGCTCGTCGAGCCGAACAGTACGCTCGCGGTCGCGCAGGGCGGGCACGGGGGGCGCGGGAACGCCGCGTTCGCCACGTCTACGCATCAGAGCCCGCGCGAGTGGGAGCCTGGCACCTATGGAGAAGAGCGCGATATCGAGCTCGTGCTCAAGCTCATCGCCGACGTGGGCCTGCTCGGCGAGCCCAACGCCGGGAAGAGCACGCTGCTGTCGCGCGTCTCGGCGGCGCGGCCCAAAATTGCGGACTATCCGTTCACGACGCTTGAACCCTACCTCGGGGTCGTCGGGCTGTCGGATCATCGATCCCTCGTCATGGCCGACATCCCAGGGATCATCGAAGGGGCGCACGAGGGCAGGGGGCTGGGCTTGAAGTTCCTGCAGCACGTCGAGCGCACGCGAGTGATGGCCGTGCTCGTCCCGGTCGATGCGCCCGATCCGCAAGCGACCTACGACCTGTTGCTGCACGAGGCGGCTCGCTATAGCGAAGCGCTGGCCGCGAAGCCGCAGGTGCTCGTGCTGACGAAGATCGATTTGCTCGCCCCCGGGGCCACGCTCCCCTCGATCCGCCCGCGCGAGGGGACGCCCGTGTGCGCGATCTCGGCCGTGGCGGGAGCCGGATTGCCCGAGCTGCTCGAGACGCTCTGGCGGGTGCTGATGCGCGCGCAACCGGCTGAGGAGTCCCGGAGACCGAAGGCGGCGACGGTCGAGGAGTGGTGACGCTCGGTCGAGAGGCGCAGTCGCGGCGCCTGGTGCTCGGGGTCGTGGTGGCGGGCACACTCGGCCGCCTGGTGCTCGCGTGGTTTACGGGACTCGGTGTGGACGAATCGTATGCCGTAGCGGTCGCGCGGCCGTTCAGCCTGAGCTACTTCGATCATCCGCCGCTCGTGTTCTGGCTCGCGGGAGCAGGAAGCGCGCTGCTCGGCGAAAGCGCAGTCCTGAGACTTCCATTCATCCTTCTCTTTGCGGGCACGACGTGGCTCCTCTTTCGCCTGGGTGCGAGGCTCGTGGGCGAGCAGGCAGGCGCCTACGGTGCCGTTGCGATGAACTTGGCACCCTTCTTCACGCTGAGTGCCGGAAGCTGGATCGTCCCTGATGGCCCGCTCATGTTCTCGCTCGTGGCGATGGCCTACTGCCTGACGCGCGCGCTCGATGACGCCGAGGGCGGGGGCTTGGGGTGGTGGGTCGCCTTGGGCGTCGCCGGCGGCTGTGCGGGGTTGTCCAAGTACGTGGCCGTCTTCGCGGCGCTTGGGGTCTTCGGGTTTCTGGCGACGAGCGATCGCCGGTGGCTCGCGCGCCCCGGGCCCTGGGTCGCGCTTGGCGTGGCCCTCGTCGTCGTGAGTCCGGTATTGCTGTGGAACGCCACGCACGGCTGGGCATCGTTTCGGTTTCAAGGGGGACACACGGGGGTGAGTAGCGCGACCGGGTTCCATCCGGCGGGCCTGCTCACGAGTGTGGCGGGGCAGGCGCTGTACTTCTTTCCTTGGATCTGGCTTGGGCTCATCTACGTGCTCGTGACCGGGTCTCTGGCCGGTCCGAACGAGAAGAGCTGGTTGTTGTGCTGGCTCGCGGTGGGGCCGATCGTTGCGATCGCCGTGCTCGCGCTCCGTGGCCACCCGGGGTTTCCGCACTGGGCCGCGGGCGGGTACCTCTTCTTGTTTCCTCTCCTCGGGGGCTTTCTAGCAAGACAACGCGAGAACGTGAGGCGAGTGGAAATGATTGGCAGCGCAGCAGCGCTGCTCGTCCTCGTCGCCGCGTTGGGAGCGCAGGCGGCGACGGGCGCCGTGAGCGAGGAGATCCCGGGGTTGTTCCGCCAGGGCGACCCAACGCTTGAGCTCGTCGACTGGCGCGAGCTCCGCCCCGCGTTCGGGCGCGTCGGAGCGCCGGGCGGCCCGGCCTTTGCCGGGGCCGCGGACTGGATGGCAGCGGGGAAGCTGGCCTATGCGCTCGGGTCGGTGCCGGTCCTGTGTCTTGGGACCGCGTGCCACCACTTCCCCTACCGGTTGGACCAGAAGACGTTCGCCGGGGCGGACGGGCTGTTGGTCGTTCGCCCCGGAGACGACGCGGCGCGGCAGACGTATGCGCACCTCTTCCGGCGCGTGGACTCGGTCGAGACCGTGACGATCCACCGGGGCGAGCGACCGGCCTTCGAACTGACGGTCCTCGCGGCGCACGGTTTCTCACCTGACGCTGCATCACCGTAGCACCGTCTCGTGCAGCACCTCTACCTCCACGTCCCCTTCTGCAGTCGTCGGTGCAGCTACTGTGACTTCGCGATCGCGGTGCGCCAACGCGTGCCGGCCAGGGCCTATCTCGACGCCGTGCGCGCCGAGCTCGCGCTCGTCGCACCGGACCTCGAGGGGCTTCGCACCCTGTATCTCGGCGGCGGGACGCCCTCCCACCTGCCATCCGAAGCGCTCGCCAGTCTCCTCGAATGCTTCCCGAGCACCGATCTCGACTTGGAAGTGACACTCGAAGCAAACCCCGAGGACGTGACACCCGAGGCGGCCGCATCGTGGCGGCGGCTCGGCATCACGCGGGTTTCCCTGGGCGCGCAATCGTTCGATGACCGGGCACTCGCGTGGATGCACCGCGTGCACACGGCGAAGGAGACCGAGCGGGCTTTTGCGACCCTGCGCCGCGCGGGCTTCACGAACATCTCGCTCGACTTGATCTTCGCGCTGCCGGCGGAGCTCGAGCGCGACTGGCCCAGGGACCTCGAGTGCGCCATTGCCCTTGAGCCCACGCACCTCTCCCTCTACGGCCTCACGGTCGAGCCCCGGACCCCGCTCGCCCGCTGGGTGAGCCGCGGCGCGAGCTCGGCCCCCGATGATGAGCGGTACGCGGACGAATACCTCACCGCTCACGCGGTCCTCGCCCGTTCGGGCTTCGAGTTTTATGAGGTCTCAAACGCCGCTCGCGGCTACCGCTCGCGCCACAACTCGGCCTACTGGTCGGGACGCCCCTACCTGGGGCTCGGGCCCGCGGCGCATTCCTTCGACGGCACCACCCGTCGCTGGAACCTCGCGGCGTGGGAGGCCTACCGCCGCGCGCTCGCCCTCGGCCGCCTGCCGCTTGAGTCCGAGGAGCGCCTGACCGAGACCCTGCGGGAACTCGAGCGCCGCTATCTTGCGTTGCGAACGATTGAGGGGCTCGAGCGGAGCGCGTTCTCGAACGAGCAGCTCAGGCGCTGGACCGCCGCAGGATGGGTCAGGCTCGAGGCCGACCGCGTGTCGTGCACGCCCGAAGGGTGGCTCCGCCTCGACGCGCTCGTCGCGGACTTGACCGGGCCTCAAGGAACTTCGTAAATTGTTTGCAGCAAAGGACTTGGCAATGCTGGCCGGAACTTCTCTCAACGAGCGCGAGCGGCAGGTTCTCGAAGCCGTAATCGAGACCTACGTCGAAACCGCCGAACCGGCGGGCAGTAGGACTATTGCCCGGCGCTTCGGGATGGGTCTCTCCGCGGCCACGATCCGCAACACGATGAGCGATCTGGAGGAGAAGGGGTTTCTCTATCACCCCCATACCTCGGCCGGCCGCATCCCGACCGATCTCGCCTATCGGGTCTACGTGGACGCCCTCATCCGGCCCACGAGCATTTCCGAGTCCGACTCGCACCAGATCCGCGAAGAGCTGTCCTCAGAGCGGAGTGCCGTGGAGGAGATTCTCGCCCGCGCGGCCAAAGTGCTCGGGGTGCTGACGAAGGAGCTCGGCGTCGCCGTGAGCCCGACGCTGGACGATGCGGTGCTTGAGCGGCTCGAGCTACTGCAGGTGTCGACCGATCGGTTGCTCCTCGTGCTCGCGCTCAAGAGCGGGGTGGTGCGCACGATCTTCGTCGAGGTCCCGGCGCAGATGGCGTCGGACGCGGTGGTCGAAGTGGCCTTGGTTCTGAACGGACGCCTCGCCGGTCTCACGTTGCGCGAGATCCGCGGGACGTTGTCCGACCGGCTGCGGGACGCGGTCTCGGACAGCGATTCGAGCGAGCTCATCAACATCTTCATCCAGGAAGCGGACGAGCTGTTCGACGTGCCGACGAGCGGGCACGACGGCGCGGGCGTGCTGCTCTCCTCGACCCAGCTGTTGGCCGAGCAACCGGAGTTCGCGACGAAGGAGCGCCTGCAGGGCTTGATGCAGGTGACCGAGCGCCGGGACCTGCTGCGCGAAGCGCTCGCCTCCCGTCTTCGCGGCGGGCTCACGATCACGATCGGCGGAGAGCACGGCGACCCAAAACTCGTGCCGTTTACGCTCGTGACCTCGTCCTACCAGGCCGGTCCCCTCGCGGGCGTCATCGGCGTCATGGGCCCGACGCGCATGCCCTACGAGAAAATCATCGCCCTGGTCGATCACACGAGCCGGCTCGTGGGTGAGCTCCTCCAGTGAGCGCGCGCGACTACTACGCGGTGCTGGGCGTGGCACGCGATGCCCCCGAGGCCGAGATCAAGAAGGCCTACCGGAAGCTCGCGATGCAGCACCACCCCGACCGCAACAACGGCGACAAGGCGGCGGAGGAGAAGTTCAAGGAGATCACCGCGGCGTATGAGATCCTCTGCGACGCGGAGAAGCGCGCGCACTACGACCGCTTCGGCGATGCGGGCCCGAGCCGTGGGGCGCAGGGGTTCGGGCCGGTCGATCTGTCCGAGGCGCTCGGGATCTTCATGCGGGACTTCGGCGGCATGGGCGGATTCGACGCGTTCTTCGGCGGGGGCGAGCGGACCCGTCGCGAACGCCAGCGCGGCGCCGACATCAAGGTCGTCTTGAAGCTCACGCTCGCCGATGTGGCGACGGGGACGAACCGGACGGTGAAGCTCCGGACGTTCGATCGCTGCGAGGCGTGCGCGGGATCGGGGGCGAAAAGCGGGACCAAGGCGACGACCTGTGGCACGTGCGGCGGCAAGGGCGAGGTCAGACGCGGCGCGCAGTCGATCTTCGGGCAGTTCGTGGCCGTGGGCCCCTGTCCCACGTGCGGCGGCCAAGGCTCCGTGATTCTGAGCCCCTGTCCCAAGTGTCAGGGCGAGGGATTGGTCCGCGCCGAGAAGACGGTGCAGATCGACGTGCCGGCCGGTGTGGCGGATCACCACTATCTCACCGTCCGGGGCCAGGGCGTGCCGGGTCCCCGCGGCGCCCCGCCCGGGGACTTGGTGGCGGTGCTCGAAATCGCCGAGGATCCACGGTTCGAGCGCCACGGCGACGACCTGATCTTCGATCTGCCCGTCTCCTTCGCCCAGGCCGCGTTGGGCGCCGAGCTCACGGTACCGACGCCCTATGGCGAGTCCGTGCTCAAGATCCAGCCCGGTACGCAGACGGGCATGCTCTATCGGGTGAAGCACAAGGGACTGCCGCACGTGGGGTCGAGCGGCAAGGGTGACCTGCACGTTCGGGTGCGGGTGTGGACGCCCACGCACCTCACGGCAGAGCAGCGGAAGGCGCTCGAAGCTCTTGGGTCGGTCGAGACGGCGCCGCCCGCCGAGGAGGGGGCGGGCAAGAAGTTCTGGGAGGATCTCCGCCGCGCCTTCGGGGCATGAGCTGTCTCTTCTGTAAGGTCGCAGCGGGCGAGATCCCCGCGATCGTCGTGAAGCGGGCCGACGGGCTCCTCGCCTTTCAGGACATCAATCCGCAGGCGCCGACCCACATCCTCGTCATTCCCACGGAGCACATCCCGTCGCTCGACGAGGCGCGCGACCAGGCGCTGCTCGGCAAGCTGCTCGCCTTCGCGCGGGATGTGGCGAGAGAGCGGGGCTTGGCGGCGCCCGGGTACCGGGTGGTCGTCAACACGAACGCCGACGGTGGGCAGACGGTGTTTCATCTCCATCTCCACCTGCTCGGCGGTCGCCCGATGGCGTGGCCGCCCGGCTGAGGTCTTGCCTCGGCCACTGAGGGCAGCTAACTTTGCACGTTCTCAACAGTTACAGGAGAAATGCCAGAAGTCATCATTCACGATGACGAGAGCTTTGAGCGCGCACTGAAGCGATTCAAGAAGAAGTGCGAAAAAGCGGGGATCCTCTCCGATTTGCGCAAGCACCGTCACTACGAGAAGCCGAGCGAGCGTAAGAAGCGTAAGATGAACGCCGCGCGTCGTAAGAACCGGCAGACCCGGCGCCCCCGTCCCGTTTGAGCGTGGATGGGCTGCCCGACCGGCTCCGAGGCGCGATGAACGACGCCCGCAAACGACGCGACCAACTGCGCACGCTTCTCCTCTCCACCATCCTCGCCGACCTCAAGAACCGCGAACTCGAGCTCCAGCACCCGGCCTCAGACCCCGAAGCGATCGAGGTCCTGCGGCGCGGCATCAAACGACGGCACGAGGCGGCCGAGCAGTACGCCGCGGCCGGGCGTGCCGAGCTGCAAGCGAAGGAGCTCGCCGAAGTGAAGATGCTCGAGGAATTCCTGCCGGCAGCGGTCGATCCCGAGGAAATTCGCGGCGCCGTGCGACAGGCGATCGCCGGTGGGGCGAAAGATCTCGGGAAGCTGATGGGCCTCGTAATGCCCCAGTTCAAGGGCCGGGCGGACGGGAAGCTCGTGAACCAAATCGCTCGCGAGGAGCTCGGCGCCACGGTATGAGCGTTGGGGGAGGGGTGAGCCCCTCCGTGCTTCAGGTCCTCGAATTTCCGGCCGCGCTGGAGCGGGTGGCGGCGCACGCCGTGTCGCCGCTTGGTGCCGCCCGGATCCAGAGCCGCGCCCCGAGCACTGATCCCGACACCGTTCGTGCCAACCTGGCGCAGGTGGCCGAGTTGAGCGCGCGCATCCTCACAGACGAGACGATCCGCGCCGAACCGATACCCGATATTGGGCCCGCCCTCGAGCTCCTCGCCGTGCCGGGCAGCGTGCTCGAGGGACTGGCCTTAGCCGAGATCGGCCAGGCGCTCGCCGCGACCCGCGTCGTCGCGGCCGAGCTCGCCCGGCTCGCCCCAGCCGCCCCGCGGACGGCGGCGCTCCGGGTCCAGCCGCCCAATCGCGAGCTCGAGGCCCGGCTGACACAGTCCGTGGACGGCGACGGCACGGTGCGCGACTCCGCCTCGCGCGAGCTCGCCCGGGCCCGTCAGGCCGTGCGCGAGACCCGCCAGCGCTTGATTGCCAAGCTCGAAGCCGTGCTCGGGGGGCTCGACGCTCGCGAGCGCTCGTCCGACGCTGCGGTGACGGTGCGCGACGGACGCTACGTGATCCCCGTGCGGACCACGGCCCGGAGCGAGGTCGGGGGCATCGTGCACGACGAGTCGGCGAGCGGGGCTACGCTGTTCGTCGAGCCGCCGGCGGCGATCGAGCTCGGCAACGAGCTCCGGGCCCAGGAGCTGAAAGTGCAGCGCGAGGTGCTGCGCGTCCTTCGGGAGCTCACAGAGAGGTTGCGGCCCGAACAGGCGACGATCGATGCCGGGTGGGACATGTGCATCGCGTTCGACGATCTGTGTGCCCGGGCCCGCTACGCGATCGAGGTGAACGGGTTTCCGCCCGCGATCGGGCCGCTCGCGATCCGCGCCGGCCGCCACCCGTTGCTCGTCTCAGGGGAGGCGCTGGTCGTCCCCTTCGATCTCGAGCTGCTGGCGGACGAGCACACGCTCCTCGTCTCGGGGCCGAACACGGGCGGGAAGACGGTGTTCATGAAGGCGGTGGGTCTGATCGCGCTGCTCGCGCAAAGCGGGGTGATCCCGCCCATCGGCCCCGAGTCCTCGCTCCCCGTGTTCCAGAGCATTTTCGCCGACATCGGCGACCGCCAGTCGATTGCGGAAAGCCTGTCGACTTTCTCGGCCCACGTCCAAGCGCTGTGCGAGGTGCTCGCGAACGCCGGGGCGAGTTCGCTCGTGCTCCTGGACGAGCTCGGCAGCGGGACGGACCCGGCCGAGGGTGCGGCGCTCGCCGCGGCCGTGCTGCGGACGCTGACCAGGCGCCGGGCGACGACGCTCGCTACGACCCACCTGGGCGCGCTGAAGCAGCTCGCGAGCGACAGCGTGGGGGTCGTGAACGCGTCGCTCCAGTTCGACGCCGAGACGCTCGAGCCGACCTACCGGTTGCTGAAAGGCGTGCCAGGCCGCTCCTACGGGCTCGCGATCGCCAAGCGGCTGGGCGTGGCGGCGGACGTGCTCGCCGAAGCCGAGCGGGCGCTCCCCGAGACGACGCGCGCGCTTGATGCGCTGCTCGCAAGGGTCGAGGCGCGGGCGCGGGAGCTTGAGGTCCAAGCCGCGGCGCTCAGGGAAAAAGAGATCCGGGTCGAGGCCGAGAGCGAGGCCGCCTACCTGAAGGCGGCCGAGCTGGCCGAACGCGAGGCCGGGGTCGAGGCGCGGGCGCGCGCCTTGGACCGCGATGCCCGGGGCCAGGCGCGCGGATATTTGCTCGAGGCCCGGCGCCAGGTGGACGCGGCGCTCGCTGCGGCCCGCGCGGCGGTGGACGAGGCCGCGGCGCGTGAAGCACGGCGGTTGGTCGAGAAAGCGATCGCCGACACAAGCGCTACGGCGCTGCCCGAGGATCGCTGGATGTCCCTGGACGAGCTCCGCCTGAAGCGCGGGGGGCCGGTCCCCAGCGGACCGCGCGCCGAACCGGTCGCGGCCCAAGCCGCGAGCGAGGTGTCCCTCCGCGGCTTGCGTATCGACGAGGCGGAAGGGCTGTTCCTGAAGACTTTGGACGACGCGGTGCTCGCCGAGCTGCCGTATCTCCGCGTCATCCACGGCAAGGGCACGGGCGCCATGCGGCAGCTCGTGCACGAGCACCTGCGCCACGACCGGCGGGTGAAGAGCTTCGCCTTCGCCCCGGCGAACCAGGGCGGCTCGGGCGTCACGGTGGTCGAGTTTGTCTGATGACGCTCATCCCCGACGAGGTCATCGAACAGGTCCGTGACGCTGCGGATCTGGTGGGACTCATCGGCGAGCACGTGGAGCTCAAGCGCAGCGGGTCCGACTTTCGGGGACCCTGTCCGTTTCACGGGGGCACGCACCGCAATTTCGCCGTCATTCCGAAGAAGGGGATGTTCTACTGCTTCGTGTGCCACGAAGGCGGCGATGTCTTCACCTTCCTCATGAAGCGCCTGGGCATGGACTATCCCACGGCCGTACGCGAGGTCGCGCGCCGGGTGGGCATCACGATCCCCGAGCGAGGGGCCGGCCCGGACCCGCGGGAGCCACTCTATTCCGCCGTCGCGGCCGCGGCCGATTGGTTTGCCCGCCAACTCCGCGAAAATCCGGAAGCCGAGCCCGCCCGGGAACATCTGCGCTCGCGCGCGCTCGAGCTCGAGACCGTGCTGCCCCTTGGTCTCGGGTTTGCCCCGCGCGGAAACGCATTCCAGGAAGCGATGAAGACGCTCGGGATCGCAGAGCCCGTGCTGCTTGAGACGGGGTTGCTCGTCCGTCGCGATGACGGCAGCCTCTACCCGCGCTTTCGCGGGCGGCTGCTCTTTCCGATCCACGAGCTGCGGGCGCGCGTCGTGGCGTTCGGCGGCCGGGTGATCGGTGAGGGCGAACCCAAGTACCTGAACTCGCCCGACACGCCGATCTTCCACAAAGGCAAGCTCCTCTACAACCTCCACACCGCAAAGCACGCCATTCGGAAAGCGGAGCGCGCGCTCCTCGTCGAAGGCTACTTCGACGCGCTGCGGCTCACGCTGGCCGGGGTGGAGGAAGTCGTGGCCCCGCTCGGCACGGGGCTCACGGCGGACCAGGCGGAGCTCCTCGCGCGCTACACGGCCCACGTCATCCTCCTCTATGACTCGGACGACGCTGGATTGCGGGCCACGTTCCGGGCGGGCGACGAGCTCTTGCGCCACCGGGTGCGCGTGAGCGTCGCGACGCTCCCCGAGGGCGAAGACCCGGACACGCTCGTCCAGCGCCAGGGCGCGCGGGCGCTGGCCGAGGTGCTGAAGGACGCGGTCGACATCTTCGAGCGGAAGATACAGATCCTCGAGCGCAAAGGCTTCTTCGGCTCCCTTCCCGGACGCCGGCGGGCGCTCGATCGACTACTGCCCACGATCCGCGCCGCCGCGGATCCGATCTCTCGCGAGCTCTATCTGTCGCGTGCGGCCGACGTGACGGGCGTGCGCAAGGACGTGCTCGAGCGGGAAGCGGGCACGCAGCCGGCGAGCGCGCCCGCCCAGAGCCCTGTCCCCGCCGTCTTGGTCCCTGCCGGAGCCGAGAAGTCGCTCCTCGTGCTCATGCTCGAGGGCGAACCGTGGCGCGCGCGGGTCCGCGAAGCGGTCGAGGCGGAGGACTTCGAGTTCCCGACGTACCGGGCGGTCTTTGAGGCGCTCGTAGACGACGCCCCGGACCGGCTGGACGAGACCGCGGCGCGGGTGTTTGAAGCGCTGCGGGGGGACGGGTTGGGCGGACGGAACGCAGACGAGGTGTTCACGGGTGCGGTGAACTGGATCCAGGCGCGGGTGCTCGAACGGCAGGTCGACGCGATCGACCGGGAGCTGCCCCTCGCGCCCGACGATCGCAAGCTCGCGCTGGTTTTGGAAAAGAAGCGGTTGAGCGCAGAAATGAACGCACGATATCCCAAATTCAAGGCGACAAGGAGGCGAGGTGCATCCGGAACTTGAAAGCTTGTTAGCTCTCCAGGAAAAAGACGAGGCCGTGACGGCAGCGAACGTTGCGCTGGCCGCGCTGGCACCTGAGCTGCAGCTACTGGACGACGCGCTGGCGGCCGCGGAGCGGACGCTCGACAACGCGCGGCGCGACATCCAGGCCGCGGTGGGACGCCGAGGCGATCTCGAGGGCAAGATCGCGAGCTACCGCACGATGCAGGAGCAGCGAAAACAGCGGCTCGAATATGTGCGTGGGGCGAAGGAGGCCTCGACGCTCATGGCGGAGCTCGATCTCGCACGCTCGGTGCTGGCGAAGGAGGAGGCCGAGTTCATGCGATCGGGCGATGCGGTGACCGAGACCGAGCGTCGCGCGGCCGACGCCGAGAAGGCCCTCGAGGACCTCAGGGACTCGCAGGCCGCGGCTCGCGAGGCCTTGGGCGGACGGCGTGACGAGATCCTCGCGCGCCGCGAGGAAGCCCAGGCGGAGCGCGAAATCGCGGCGACGGCGGTGTTGGCGCCGATGCTCGCGCGCTACGAGCGGATCAGACGCGGCAAGACGGCACTCGCGGTCTACGCCCTGCACGGCGACGCCTGCGGCCGCTGCTACACAGCCGTGCCTACCCAGCGGCGGGTGCTGATCCAGCGGGGTGCGTCGATCGAAAGCTGTGAGGCGTGTGGCGTGCTCTTGTACGCCGAATGATCCCCGCCCGGTGGGCCGTCACGGCGCCGCCGGATCCGTCACTCACGCGCCTGCTCGCGGCCGAGCTCGCGATCCCCGAGGCGTTGGCGGGGTTGCTGGTGCAGCGCGGGCTCGCGGCTCCCGATCGCGCGAAGGCCTTTCTCAGACCTGACCTCGCCCGCCTGAGCGACGCGAGCGCGTGGGCCGACATGGCCCGCGCGACCGATCTCGTCGCGTCGGCGATCCGCTCGGGCGCGCCGATTCTCGTGCATGGCGACTACGACGTCGACGGGCAGTGCGCCGCGGCGTTGCTCACGCGCGTGCTTCGCGCGGCGGGCGGCCGGGCTCACGCCTTCGTGCCGCACCGGGTGCGGGACGGCTACGACTTCGGGCCGGCGGGGCTCGCCGAGGCCGCGAGGATCGGCGCCGGGCTGATCATCACGTGCGACTGCGGCATCACGGCGATCGACGCCGTACGCGAGGCGCGAGCTGCGGGGCATGAGGTGATCGTGACCGATCACCATCTTCCAGGGCCCGCGCTCCCGCAGGCCTCGGCCGTCTTGGACCCCCAGCGCGCAGACTGCCCCTCGATCGACAAGGGGCTCTGCGGCGCCGGGGTCGCCTTCAAACTGGCACAGAGCGTGGTGCAGGCCATGGGGCTCTCCCCCCATCTGCCGCTCCATTTCCTCGACTACGTGGCGCTCGCCACCGTGGCCGACGTGGTGCCGCTCGTGGGCGAGAACCGAATCCTCGTGCGGCATGGGCTCAAGATGCTCACCGACTCGCGCTGGACCGGGCTCAGGACGCTGGTCGAGACGGCCGGGCTCGCGGGGAAGCCGCTGCGCGCCGGACATGTAGGGTTCATTCTGGCACCCCGGCTGAACGCCGCCGGACGGATCGGGGAAGCGGCCCACGGGCTCCGGTTGCTCCTCTCCGACGACCCGGACGAGTCGGCCGAGCTCGCCCGGGAGCTCGAGACCCTGAACGCCCGGCGCCAGGCCCTCGATCAGGAGATCCTGGACGACGCGATCGGGCTGGCCGAGGCCGAGCTCGGCTCGGACCCCCGGGCGCTCGTGCTCGCCTCGGCCCGCTGGCACCCCGGGGTCATCGGGATCGTGGCCTCGCGGCTCGTGGAACGCTACGGTCGGCCGACCGTACTCGTGGCTTGGGAGGACGAGTCCGAGCGCGGGGAGTCGCTCGGCCGCGGATCGGGTCGAAGCGTGGAGCGGCTCGATCTCCACCACGCCCTGAGCCAGGTCGGGTCGTTCCTCGAGAAGTTCGGCGGTCACGCCATGGCGGCCGGGCTCACGATCCGCCGCGATCGTTTCGAGGCGTTCCGTGTTGCGTTTCTTGCCGCGGCAGGTGAGCTTGTTCGCCCCGAGGATCTCGTGCCGGCGCAACGCGTGGACCTGGAGTTGCCCTTGGGCCTGGTCAGCGAAGAGCTGGAGAAGCTGATCCGCTACCTCGAGCCCTGCGGCGCCGGCAACCCGGCGCCCGTGTTCGGCGTGCGCGCGGCCCGGGCGGTGGGCGCGCGGAAGGTCGGCGCAAACCATCTCCGGTTTCTGATCGACGACGGCTCGGGCGTTCTGCCCGCGATCGGGTTCCAGTGGGCCGATGCGGTGCCCGACGCCTGGCTCAGCGCCCCGCTTGATGTGGCGTTCCGGCTTGAGCGCGATGACTGGCATGGCCGAAACGCGTTGCAGGCCCGGGTCGCGGCCATGGCACCGAGCGCCCAGCGCGGATGATCCGGATCATCGCGGGGGAGTTCAAGGGCCGTCGGCTGAAAACCCCGGCGAGCGGCCGGGTCCGGCCGACCGCCGACCGCGTGCGGGAGGCCTGGTTCAGCATCCTCCAGCGCACGATGCGGGGCGCGCGCGTCCTCGACCTCTACGCCGGGTCGGGCGCGCTCGGACTGGAAGCGCTGTCCCGGGGGGCCGCGACCGCGGATTTCGTCGAGATCCACCGGCCCGCGCTCGCCGCGCTCCGCGCGAACATCAAGACGCTCGATGTGGCCGAACGTACGGTGATTCACCGTGAGGACGCGTTCAAGTTCGCCGAGCGCCTTCACCCGAACCAATACGACGTCGCCTTCGCCGATCCGCCCTACGCGAGCGAGCAGCTGCCGCTGCTCGTTGCAATCTTCCGCATGACCCCGTTCGCCCGGACGTTCTCGATCGAGCACCCGGCCGATCACCCGATCCCGGGCGACGACACCCGGCGCTACGGCGACACCGGGGTCACCTTCATCTACGCGCCGTGACGAGCTCCCGGGTTGCTGTGTACCCGGGCTCGTTCGACCCGGTCACGCGCGGTCACGAAGATCTGATCCTGCGCTCGCTCGCCTTCGCGGACCGGGTGGTGGTCGGCGTGGCCGTGAATGCGGCCAAGAACCCGCTGTTCACGCTCGAGGAACGGGTGGACCTGATCCGGCAGGCGATTGACCACCCTGCCGTTCAAGTCGAGGCCTTCGAAGGGTTGCTCGTCGCCTTCGCCCGGCGCATCGGGGCGACCCTGATCGTACGCGGGCTCCGCGCGGTGAGCGATTTCGAGTACGAATTCCAAATGGCGCTCATGAACAGGAACTTGGAGTCCGCGGTCGAGACGGTGTTTCTCGTGCCGGCGTTCGACCTCACGTTCCTAAGCTCGAGCCTCGTGCGCGAAGTGGCCCGCTACGGCGGTGACGTCTCCCAGCTCGTGCGTCCTGCGGTGGACGACGCGCTGCGGCGGAAGTTCCCACAGTGACGCGAGGTTGTCGCAGGGCAGGACAGGGGACGATATTGTGAGCGCGTATCGCCATCATTTCACGGGGAGAGCGTGATGAGCTTCAACCTCCACAAGGACAAGCGCGGGATCACCGTGGTGGCGGTCGACGGCCAGCTGATCGTCGGCAACCGACAGGAGTTGAAGCAGGCCGTGCTCGACGCGCTGGAAGGCGGCGCGCGGAAGTTCGTGATCGACTTCACGCGCACGGGCTACATCGACTCCTCGGGGCTCGGCGTGTTGGTCTCCTTGTCCAAGAAGATCCGCGAGCAGGGCGGGGAGCTCCGCCTTGCGGGGCTCAACGAGGATCTCCAGACGCTCTTCGAGCTCACGAAACTCGATACCCTGTTCGCCATCGCCAAGACGCCAGAGGAAGCTCTCGGCGCCTTCTAGCGGTGACTCTCCGTCTCGCCCTCCAGCGCCTGGCCCGGGACAGCGGGCTCGAGCTCCTGCTCGATGTGCCGTCGGACCTGGAGCTCGTGGGACCCGCAGTCGAGCTGATCGTCGAATCGTTTCCGCCCCGCCCGCTGTCGCCGCACCGCTTGAGCTTCAACCTCCGCACCGCCCTGGCCGAAGCCCTGAGCAACGCCATCGCCTACGGCAACCGCCACGACCGCTCGAAGCTCGTGCACGTGCGGGTGGTGGTGGCGGTCGATCACATCCAGGTCCACGTGAGCGACCACGGTGAGGGGTTCGACCCGTCGACCGTGCCCGATCCGACGCTGCCCGAGAACCGCGAACGGGAGGACGGACGGGGGCTCTTCGTGCTCAGGCACCTCGTGGACGACGTGTGTTTCAACGAGAAGGGAAACGCGATTTGTCTGACGCTCCGGGCGGGTTGACGCGCGTCGAGCAGCTCCGTTTGGCCTTGGAGCAGATGTGCGGGGCGAGGCTCCGGATCTGGCGCGAGGAAGCGGGCGCGGTGCGCGTCGTGGCGGGTGGTGCGCCCGCCTGGACCGCGTGGACCGAAGGGACGCGAGACGGCGGCCGGCTCGAGACAGCGGACGGACCGGCGTGGTTCGACCGGGTGCCCGGGGTCGAGCGCGTCTGGCTCGAAACGAAGGCCACAGACGGCGACCGCCCGGGTCTCGCGGTGCGTCGGGCGGCGGCCGAAGCCGTGGGCACACTGCTCATGGCGGAGCAGGAGACGGCGCAGGTCGCAGCCGAGCTCTCGGAGCGCTATGAGGAGATCGACCTCATCTATTCCATCTCCGAGATTCTGGGTCACACGATCCAGCTCGACCAGGCCGCGCAGCGGATCGTGACCGAGGTGGCAAGCGTAGTCGGGGCCCGACGGGCCACGCTCCTCGTCCTGGACGAGGAGCGGCGGGTGCTGCGGCTGGTCGCGGCCCGCGGCATGGACCCGACCGAGGTGGAGCCGCTCGAGCTCGACGACCCCTGCTCGGTCGCCGCCCGGGCGTTCTCCGAGCGGCGGATTATCAGTTATGACCCGATCGAGAGCACGGCGCCGAGCCCGGGGTGCCCCGCGGGCCGCGAATACCGGGGCAAGGCGTTCCTGTCCGTGCCCATCATGTACGGCGCCTCGGGAGGGTCGCCGCGCCCGATCGGCGTGATCAACCTGACCGACCGCACGGGGGAGGATCGCTTCCGCTCGAGCGACCGGAAACTCGTGGGTGCGATCGCAAACCAGATCGGCGCCGCGATCGAGAACTCCCGGCTCGTCGCCCGCGACGTCGGGCAGCAGCGCGTGCAACACGAGCTGAAACTCGCCCGCGATCTGCAGCTCAAGCTCCTGCCCTCACCGCTCGTGATTGCCGACCGCGCCGACGTCGCGGCGCGCTGCCGACAGGCCGAATCGGTGGGCGGCGACTTCTATAACCTCATGAAGCTTCCGGACGGCCGGATGGGCGTGATGATCGGCGACGTGACGAGCCACGGCTTCAGCGCGGCCCTCATCATGGCGCTCGTCATGGCGGCCGTAGGGATCCGCGCCCAGGCGGTCGAATCGCCGGGTGAGGCGCTTGCCGGGCTCAATTCCTCGCTCACGGAGGAGCTCTCCCGGACGGAGATGTTTCTGACCGCCTTCTACGCCATCATCGACCCGCGCCGCGGGCGTCTCACGCACGCGAACGCGGGCCACCCGCACGCGTTCGTGGTGGACGCGTTGAGTGCTGCGGTGACGCGGCTCGAGGCGACGAGGCCGCCGCTCGGCGTCTCTGAAACCGGGGACGCAACCGATCGGTCCAGGCCGTGGCGCCCCAAAGAGGATCTCCTCTGTCTCTTCACGGACGGGTTGGTCGAAGCCGTGAGCGAATCAGGCGAGCGCTTCGGCGAGGCGCGGGTGCTGGGGCACGTGCAGGCGCTCCGCAAGCGGCCGACGCGGGAAATTCTCGATGCGATCTTTGCCGAGCTCGCGGCGTTCACCGGCGGCGCGGCGGCGACGGACGACCGGACGCTCGTGCTGCTGCGCGCGTGACGCGCCTCAGTCAGCACTTCCTCTCAGACGTAAACCTCCTCAACAAGATCGCCGCAGCACTCGAGCCCGCGCCCACGGACGTGGTTCTCGAAGTAGGTCCGGGCCGGGGGTCGCTGACCCGCGTGCTTGCCCCACTGGTCGCCCGTGTCGTCGGCGTCGAGACCGATCGGGAGCTCGCCCGCTCGCTCTCTGCCCAGGTGCCCGCGAACGTGACGGTGGTCTCGGGCGACGCGCTCGAGCTCGACTGGCATGCGTTGCTCGACGGAGCGTTTCCGTTCAAAGTCATCGGCAACATCCCCTACGCCATCACGTCGCCGCTCATCGCGAAGGCCCTCGAGGCGCCCCGGCCTGCGAGCATCGTGTACCTGGTGCAGCGGGAAGTGGCGAGTCGGCTCGTGGCGCGCCCCGGCACCCGGGCGTACGGCGCGCTGTCGGTCGGGGTGCAGGCGCTGTGCACGGTCGACGTGGTCCTCCGCATCCCAGCTGGGGCGTTCCGGCCGCGCCCGCGGGTGGACAGTGCCCTCGTACGGCTCGTTCCCCGCACCGACCCGGTCGTGATGCCTGAGGAAGAACGGCCGTTCCGGACGTTCGTCACGGCTTGCTTCAGCCGACGCCGCAAGCAGATCGTGAACGCCCTCGAAGCGGCGACCGAGGCCCCCCGGGCGGCACTGCTCAATGTCTTGGACGGTTTGGGGGTCGCCCCGACGATCCGTCCGGAAGCCCTTGCCCCGGAGGTGTTTGCGCGCATCTTGCGCCACACGAGGTCATTGTGAAATAGTTCACAATGCGGAAGATCGCCGAGAGCACGGTCCGCCGCCTCTCGCTGTACCTGCGGTTCCTCGAAACCTCCCAAGCCCAGGGGCATACCACGATCTCCTCGGCCGAGCTCGCCCGCCGCGGCGCCACGACGTCGGCGCAGGTGCGCAAGGACCTGTCGTTCTTCGGGTCCTTCGGGAAGCGGGGGCTCGGGTATTCCGTGGAAGAGCTCGCGGCGAAGCTGCGGGAGATCCTGGGGCTCGGTCGCACCTACCGGGTCGTGGTCGTTGGGGCCGGGCGGATCGGCGGCGCGCTCGTCCAGTACCCGGGCTTCCGCCAGCGGGGCTTCAACGTCACCGCCATCTACGACTCGGATGCGAAGAAGGTGGGGTCCCGCTGGAACGGTCTCGTCGTCCGGGACGTACGCCAGCTCGAGGCCGACCTCAAGAAGGAGCCCAGTGACATCGCGATCCTCGTGACGCCGGCCGACGCGGCGCAAGCGGTTGCCGACCGACTCGTCCGCGCCGGGGTGAAAGCGATCCTCAACTTCGCCCCGATCCAGCTTGCGGTCCCGAGCGCGGTCGCGGTCAAGTCGGTGAACATGGCCTTGGAGCTTGAGACCCTGAGCTTCGCACTCGCCAACCGCTAGACCGAAGACGCCGCGTCGCGTCCGTTTTGCAGTACCTTCAGTGGCACGCCTCTCCGGAACATCCCATGCAACGCATCCTCGGTGCGATTGGCCGGACTCCGCTCGTCGAGCTCGGGCGCGTCGTGCCGCCGGGAGCCCGCGTGGTGGTGAAGGTCGAATCCGCAAACCCGACAGGCAGCATGAAGGACCGGGTCGCGCTTGCCATGATCGAGGGCGCGGCAAAAAGGGGCAAGCTCGCGCCCGGCGGGACGGTCGTCGAATACACGGCCGGTACGACCGGTGTGTCGCTTGCCTTCGTCTGTGCCGCGGCGGGCTACAAGGCGCACATGGTCTTCTCGGACGCCTTCAGCGACGAGAAGCGACACACGATGGAGGCCTATGGCGCCCAGGTCACCGTCGTGCCGAGCGAAGGGAAGGGGATCACCGAACAGCTCATCAAGCGGATGATCGCTCGTGCGGCGGAGGTGAGCGCGCAACCCGGGCACTGGTACTGCGATCAGCTGAACAACCGCGACGGGGAAGCGGGCTACCACGCGCTGGGTGAGGAGCTCTGGGCCCAGACGGGTGGTCGCGTGGACGCCTTCGTCCAGGCCGTGGGCACCGCGCACTCGATCCACGGCGCCACGCACGTGCTGCGCACGCTGAACCCGGCGCTCGAGGTGATCGCGGTCGAGCCCGCGGAATCCGCCGTATTATCGGGTGGTCCATCGGGGTCGCATGGCATCGAGGGCGTGGGGATCGGGTTTCGCCCTCCCCTCTGGACCCAGGCCCACGTGAACGCGATCCTCGCCGTGCCGACCGCGGAGGCGAAGGCCATGGCGCGGCGCCTGGCACGCGAGGAGGGGATCTTCGCGGGCACCTCAACCGGGGCCAACGTGGCCGCCGCGATCGAGGTGGCCCGGCGGCTCGGACCCGAGGCCACGGTCGCCACGGTGATCGTCGATTCAGGGCTCCGCTATCTCAGCACGGACGTCTTTCGGCCGGCTCCTTCCGGGGTCCGCAACGAGCCCGCAGGACGCTGACCAAGCGCTTCGGGCGGTGGACGACCCCCGAGGCCGGGGGCAGATTTGACCCATGGCTTTCTCGCAAGCGGCCCTGACGTTTTTCCGCGGCCTCGCCAAGCACAACGAAAAGCCGTGGTTCGAAGCGCACCGTGAGGAGTACGAGCGCCAAGTGCGCGACCCGATGCGCGCGCTCATCGTCGAGATGGACGAACGGTTCCAGCGCTTCGCGCCCGAGATGACGGGCGATCCCAAGCGGTCGATGTTCCGCATCAACCGCGATATCCGCTTCTCCAAGGACAAGTCCCCCTACAAGACGCACGCCGCGTGCTGGTTCCAGCACCGCGCGACCGCGGGCCGACCGGGGGACAACGAGGGCGGGAGCGCCGGGTTCTACTTTCACCTGGCTCCGCGATCGTGCTCTATCGGTGCGGGCATCTGGATGCCGCCGCGCTCGGCGCTCGGCAAGATCCGGGATGCGATCGTTGAGGACGCCCGGGGGTTTGAGCGCATCGTCCGCCACCGCGGAGTGGTGAGGCGCTTTGGCGGGCTCGACGACCAGAACGTCTTGAAGCGGATGCCGCGAGGGTACGGGGAAGACCAGCCCGGCGCGAGCTGGCTCAAATACGAGTCATTTACGATGGGTCGGCGGCTCAAGGACTCGCAGGCGATGGGCCCGCGTCTGCCAGCCCTGCTAGAGAGCGATTTCAAGGCCCTTCTGCCCCTCGTTCGCTGGCTCAACCACGCGATGGGCCTCGCGTAACCCCCTCGGTGACGCTTCTGAACGCCATGATCCATCCTCGGGTGTTGACGCTTGCCCTGACCGTCGCTTGGTGCGGGGTCGCGGCGACCGCGCGCGCCCAGGCCCCGTGGAGTTGCGGGCCGACGGGCGACGCCCGGAGCGCGGACGCTCGAACGCTCGATCTGCTCAAGAACAGGACCGAAGCCCCCGGCCCCGCGGACATCGATTCGCGTGTCGACCTCGCGGCGATCGTGGCCCCCGGCAACGACCGCCACCGTTGGGACGAACACCGCGGCGCCGTGGTGATCGGGTATGTCTTGGACGTCCTGCCCGGTGGGGTCGAGAGCGCCAACTGTCACGCCCGTTCGCTCGCGCGAAGGGACACGCACATCGAGATCGTCCTCGATCCGGCGCACTCAGACCATCCGAACCGCGTGATCGTCGAGGTGACGCCGAGGATCCGAGCGATGATGGCGTCGCGCGGCATCGACTGGTCCACGCGGACGCTCGAGCATGACCTCCCGGGGCACTGGGTGAAGGTGACGGGGTGGCTGATGTTCGACACTGACCACGTCAAGCAATCTCAGAACACGGCGGCCGGGCAGCCGGGAGTCTGGCGGGCGACGGCGTGGGAAGTTCATCCGGTCACCGGGCTCGACATCGTCCCCGCGCCCGGTCACTGACCAACAGCCCCCAATTCCCATGACCGTCGATCTATGGACCGACGGCGGATGAAGGCAGGATGTGAAGCAAACGGGCTCGCTGCCCCCAGGGCGGCGCTAGCGAATTCTGACGACGTCCAGTTGCGGGCCGCTGAGCGGGGAGATGGCCGATCCGTTGCCGTTCAGGTACATCGAGAACCCGGCCGCGAGGGGCCCTTGCAGGGCTTCGACGTACGCCCCGGAGCCGTCGTCCAAGTAGCCGCTCGTGCGCAGCTGCGTGCCGGGCGAAGTGAGAGGCGAGAGCGGGAACGCCACGGGGAAGTCCAAGGGATCCTGCTGTGAGAGCGACGCGAACACGGCCCGGAAGGACCAGGACGTGTAGCGCAACGGAGCAGGCGCGGTGAAGCCCGGGAGGTCTGAGACGTAGTTCGCGAGCGCCCACTGCCCGGCCGTCGTCCCAAAGGACACGCCGGTTTGCGTCGCGATGTTTAGCGTCCCCGTCAGATTCGTCTCCTCAAGTTTCAACGTGATGCCGCTTCCGAACTGATCCACCATATAGCGGATGTACAGCCAACCCGCCCCGAAATCCGCGAGCACGGTATCGCTTTCCTGCAGCAGGAAGTGGCGCGGCGGGTTCTGCATATACGAGTAGGCGTCAGAGACGACGTTGATCAGGTAGTTCGAGAATGTGACCGAGTCGGGGAGGAAATACCGGCCACCGAGCTCTTCCGCGTAGGACGCGAGCGCCTCGTCGAGCCAGAGATCTTCCTCCTCGCCGTTCCGCAGCAGGACGTGCTGATTGAAGCAGATCACGTGCTCGAGTTCGTGGAGGAACGTGGTCGGGATCGCCGCCTCGAGGTCGCTCAAATCGTGCGCGCAGCTGTACTTCCCGCTCGGGTCGGCCACGATGGTGTAGAAGATCTCGCCATCGTTCGAGTTCGCCGAGTCGGTCACGAGGTCGATGGGGTTGAAGTATCCCGCGACATATCCGCCGGCGTAGCATTCGGCGGTCGTGACGAGACTGTTGACGACCGGTGTCATCAGCATGATCACGACGCCGTTGTTGTCGATGTCCGAGACCCCGCCAAACGCCACGGTGTCGATCGCGTACAGGGTGTCGAACAGTCCGGTGAGCGTGTCGATTTGCGCCGTGTTGAGCCCGCTGGGCGGGGCTGGTGACGTGTTGTCGACGTACACCGCGATGTGGCTGCCCACGGCTTGGACGGTCGCGCTCACGGCCTTGTAGACGTCGCAGTTGTAATCGGCGCAGACCGAGAACGTCCGCTCGCTGCCGACCGCTGGCGGGCTGGCCACCGGCGCTGCGGGGGCACGGCGCATCGTGGCGCGAATATGCGACGCCGTCGCGGCGCGATGCTGAGCGAGGTTATGCGCGAACCGCAGGGCGACCGGGCCCATCTGACGCAAGCGCGCCCACGGGCTGTGCTGGGCGCGTCGCGCGGCGACTGCGGCGGCTGCCGCGGGGGGGGCGGACCCGCCGGTCAATGCGAACGGAAAACTGTCGCCCGGGGCCTCGCTCGTGACTTGCGGGACGATGAGATACCCGACCGAGTCAGGACCGGGGTTCGCGGCGAACGACAGGCAGCCCGAATCCGCCAGGGCGCTGACGATCATGTCGGCGCCGAGCGCGAGATTGATGCCCGTGAGCACAGACGACCGGCAAGCGACGGCGGCCGGGCCCGAAGCGGTCTGGCTCCCGCACGCGGCAATGCCCGCGGCGGCGAAAATGAGGACCCACCGCTTGGCTGGCATCACTGCTCCGAGGTCGTCTCTTGGTTGGTCAAGGGTCCCGCTCCGGGCCGTGCAGGAGGCACTGCGTCGCGCGCGACCGATCCGCTGGGCTGGCCAGGGTTGCCGCTCAAACGAACTCTGCGGTTCCGGGCCGGGCGCTGCGGGAGGAGAAGCGTGGCGAGACCCAAGGGTCCCGCGGCTGCGGCCAATGCGGCGCCAATCGCAAGCGGCGCTGTGAGCAGGAGCAGGCGCTTAATCGACAGAAGCTTTCCCTCATTCCATCAGCTTGAACTGTCCGGGAAACTCTCATAGGCGACGCCCACTCTCTGCTGTTGTTAAGGCACGCAAGCGCGAAACTCGGGCGGCACGACGGGGTTCGCTACCCGGTCAATTTACAGCGGTTCCCTGAAGATTATGCGCGTCTCTACCACCTGCCGTGACGCAGCCCACGTGCAGACGCCCACGAACTCAAAGCCGCGAATGCCTCATTAGGAACGTCTCACGGAAGAGTTTTGTGGCTGCCCTGGCATGCGGGCGGTCCGTAGCTTTGCGCAGGATGAGAACGCTCTTCCAAGCTTCTTGCGGAGCGCAATCGGTCGCTCGGCAAAGGAGCCTGGGCGCGAGGCTGAGCGTGCGGACGTGAGACGGGTCATGCTGTGGACGGTCGTCTACGCCTTGGCGATGGCGTTCGTGGAAGCGGCTGTGGTCGTCTATCTGAGGGAACTCACGCACGGCGGCCCGTTTGCGGATCCAGCGACTGCGATCCTCCCACCCCATATTCTCGCGATCGAGGCGGCGCGGGAAGCCTCGACGATCGTCATGCTCGTGGCGGTCGGGTGGCTTGCGGGCAGGGACCTCTGGGAACGCGGGCTGGTCTTCCTTCTCGCGTTCGCGATTTGGGATCTCGCCTACTATGCCTGGCTCTGGGTCTTGATCGGGTGGCCTTCGTCGCTCCTCGATTGGGACGTGCTCTTCCTGATTCCCGTCCCGTGGACCGCGCCCGTGCTGGCCCCGGTGCTCGCGAGCCTCGAGCTCGTGGGCGGCGTCGCGGCCTTGCTGCGGCTCAGCGCACGAAGGGAGCGGCCGGCCTTCACGCTCGGGAGCGTGAGCGCGATACTCGGGGGCGGCCTCATAGTGTTCGGCACCTTCGTCGTCGATTTCCGCGCGGCGTCCCAGGGACGCGCACCGGGTGAGTATCACTGGGCGGTCTTTGCCGTCGGGCTCTTGCTGTCGGGCGTCGGCCTCGCCGCCGCCGCGCGTCCGCGGATGGCTAGCTAAGGGTCAGTCTCACGTCACAGGCGCGTTACGCGTTTGTCGACTCGGTGTGTCGCCTCGAATTGTTGGTTTCGGTGTGTTGCGAGCCGCGCTAGCGGTCCAGTGCTTCGGTCCACCCACAGAGAGGAACTCCGATGCTCATCGTACGCGAGATCATGTACTGCAAGCCCGGCAAAGTGCGGGCGATGGTTGAGAAGTTCACCGCGATGGCGAAGCTCAGCGACAAGTTCGGGATGCCGAAGATGCGCGTCATGACGGATTTTTGTGCGGAGCGATATTGGACGGTGGTGACGGAGTTCGAGGTGCAGAGCGTCCAGGCGTTCGAAGCCATGATGCAGGGTGAAGGCCAGTCGCCCGAGGCAGGGAAGGAAATGGAAAAGCTCATGCAGGGCTACCACGACCTGGTCGAATACGGGAAGCGGGAGATCTACAAGCTCGAAAACTGAACGAGGCGATCGGGCGGTACTCGCCGGCCGGCGCCCCGTGGGGAGGTTCGGTATGCCGGAGCGCCGGAAGGGGCTGTGGGCCCGGGTCACAAAGAGCGCCATGGTTCATGTGGCGCGTACCACGGTGGCCGCCACGGTGTCGCTCGTGCTCGCCCACGGCCTGCGGCTGCCGGAAAGCTACTGGGCCGCGATCACGACCCTCATCGTCATGCAGTCGACGCTGGGCGCAGCGCTCACCGTGTCCACGCAACGGCCCGTGGGCACGGCGCTCGGGGCGGGACTTGGCGCGCTTCTCGGCACGTTCTTCCCGCCGAGCACCCTCGTGTTTAGCGTGGCGGTTTTCGGGAGCGGGATTCTATGCGCCCTGCTCGGCGTTGAGCGGAATGCCTATCGCTTCGCGAGCATCACGCTCGCCATCATCCTGCTCATCGCGCGGACCGCCCCTCCGTGGGTGATCGCCGTGCATCGCTTCCTTGAAGTGTCAGCGGGGATTCTCGTGGCGCTCGGGCTGACGGCCGTGTGGCCCGAGCGAGAGACCGCCGCGCTCTAGCCCCGACACGGGGATCCGTTCATGTCCCTGTTCATTGCTTTGGGTGCGCTGGCGCTCGTCTCGGTAGGGTGTTGAGTAGGGCAGCGCAGGGGACCGCACACTGGGGGCGCTTTGGTGGGTGGTGACGGCGGGGGCGGATTGCGCAAATTGCACTCGGCCCTCACAATGAGTTTGGGCTTGGCGTCTGTCACTCGAGGGATCCGGCGTGCCGTCTGGGCGTCAGTAGCGGGGTTTGCGCTCGTCGCGAGTGCGACGGCTCAGACGCTCACCGGGACGGTGCGCTCGCTCGGCGCTCCCGTCGTGGGCGCCACCGTACGGCTGCTTGAACTCGATCGTACGCTCCGCACCGGTCCCCAGGGCCAGTTCACTTTCTCGGACCTCGCTCCTGGCACCTATACGGTGTTCGCGGGCCTGTTCGGATATGCATCCGCGACGGACACGGTGCGCGTCCATGGCGACACGACGCGGGTGTCATTCGAGCTGACGCCGTCGCCCATTCCGCTTCAGGCCATCATCGTCACGGCATCGCCCGGACCGCGGCCCGAGACCGACCAGTACGAATCGACGGCCTCCAAGTCCCAAGTCGAGCTCCTGAACTCGGCCGGGGCCACCTTTGCCGAAAAGCTCTCGGACATTCCCGGCGTCGCGGCCCGGCTCAACGGCTCCGCGCCCTCGCGGCCTATTCTCCGTGGCCTCGGGGATAACGAGGTGCTGGTGCTCGAGAACGGCCTCCGAACGGGCGACATCGCGACGTACGACCCCGCACACGCGACGCCGATCGAGGCGGTCGCGATCTCCCAGATCGATGTCGTGCGCGGGCCCGCGGCGATCATCGACGGTCCCAACACCCTGGGCGGAGTCGTCAACGTGGTCACCGATATCGTGCCCACGGTGGCCGATCGCGCGGTCTCGGGAACGGGTGTGGTCGAAACGAACTCCGTGAGCGATCTGTACTCGGGGTACGTCGACAACGTGCTGAGCGGCAGCCACGACGCCTTTCGGATCTCGGCGGGCGGCGTGCACGCGCAGGATATCCGCATTCCCTTTGGGACCTACGTCGATCCGGCGAGCGGGACGCCGTTCACCCTCGGCCGCATGCCCCAGACCTTCGATCGCAGCAGCGAGGGCGGACTCGGGTACACCTATCAGTCCGAGCGGGGCTCGATTGGTGTCGGCGGTGAGTACTACGCGATGGACTATGGCGTCCCGGGCGTTCCGCCGAACCCCGACTGGCTCACGGTGCCCCCCACCACGTCGCGGATCACACAGGAGCGCACGACGCTCGAAGCGCGCGGCCTCTTGAACGCCCAGGGGTCGTTCGTGAGCCAGTGGAAATTGGACGCCAACTACAACGACTACGGGCACTCGGAATTCCCGACCGCGGAAGATTCCACCGGAGTGTCCGACCCCCAGGCCAACCACTTTCATAAACGCGAGTTCAACGGCGTCCTGCAGCTCGTCCAGGCGCGGCACGGCCAGCTCGAGGGGACGATCGGTCTCTGGACCGATGTCTCGGATCTGACAATTGAGGGAGACCAGCCGCTCGGACCGAATTCGTTGACGACCGGTGCTGCGCTCTACGCCTACGAGGAGTACCATCTCGGCGCCACCCGGCTCGAGCTCGGCGTGCGCGGCGACTACAACGGGATCCAAACCCGTCCCTACCCGCAGTCGTCGGACTCCGTGTTTCGCACCATCACGGCCTCGCGTCAGGAGAACGCCGTGACCGCGTCCCTCGGGGCGATCCACGCGTTTGCGCCCGATCTCACGGGCTCGATCAGCGTTGCGCGGGCGTTCCGCGCCCCCACCGTCCAGGAGCTCTTTGCGAACGGCCTCGATGCGGCAAGCGGCACCTACTCGATCGGCTCCTCCACGCTCGGGCCCGAGACGGGGTTGGGCGTCGATGCGTCGCTCAACGGGCGTTTCCCGACGGTCCAGTTTGAACTGTCGCCCTACTACAACGTGATCGATCACTACATCTACGCGTTTCTCCGGGGCGATACGCTTCAGGGCTTTCCCGTGCGGCAGTTTGCCGCCACGCGCGCCCGTCTCGCGGGCGCCGAAGCGGCGCTCACGGTTGAGCCGCTCCGCCCGCTCGCGATCCGCGCGAGCGGCGACTACGTGAACGCGGAAGACATCGACCGGAACGTCCCGCTGCCCTTTACCCCACCGCTTCGCGGCCTGGTACGCGGCACGTATCAGGACGGTCGCTACATCGGTGTGCTCGAGTGGCGGATGGCTGCGAGCCAGAATCGCCTCGGGGATGGCGACACGCCGACGAGCGGGTACGCCGTGATGAACATCGCGTTCGGCGTGAGGCTGGTGCAGCACGCGGTGGTCCACACGATCAGCCTCCACTGCGACAACGTCTTCAACACCATCTATCGCGACAATCTCTCGGTCGTGAAGGACTTCGTGCCGCAGCCCGCTCGAGGAGTGCGACTGGACTACGAGATGTCCTATTGAGCTGGGCGGGACGGGGGGATCGGCCGTGCTTCAGCGCCTAGGCGGAACCGTGAAGGCGGTCGTGTGTGGGCTCGCGTTCGTAGGGGCGAGTGCGTGTGCCACTGGTGGTGCGAAGGTCGTTCCAGCGCCGACCCGGCCGCCCGACGTCGTGGTCCTCATCCGGGACATGACGGGCCTCGTCCTCGAATGGCAGTTCTTCGACGTCCGCTCCGACAGCTTGGCCGCGGGGATCGTCACGGCGAAAGGCGCTTCCTGGTGTGCTAAGATCCCGATTCCGGCGACGGCCGAGTCCGCGCGCCTCTTCAACGGTGCCGAAGACCTGGCGTTCGACCCCCTGAGGCAGCCTTACTGGACCCTCGAACTGAGGAACACCGGAGCGTTCGTCCAGAACCGAGCGCCACCCTGTTGACCCTCACGAGTCACTCGCCACTCATTTTCATGTCCTGATGGTCGACACACCAGATGGCCTTCGGATCGTCGCCCGCAAAGGCGTAGATGTGGATGCTCCAGTCGAAGAGGCGCGGCCGGAACCGGCCGCCGACCGAATCACACCCTGCCCGGGTCGAGATCCCCGGAATGGGACCGCCCGCATGTGTGTCGGGGGGCCGGTTCCGCGTGGTAGGGACGGGCACGCACCAGTTGAGGTGCTGGTGCCAGCGCGCCAAGCTTAACGGCACCAAGGCATCGAGGTCGTCGTCGCTCATGCCCGCCGGCGCCGTGTACATCGCTCCCCAGAGATGGAAGCTCCCGTCCGGGTCCCGGCCGTAGAGGAGTGACGTCGGTCGGGCCGGGTCGAATCGCACCATCGCATCGATCGCCCGGCGCCAACTGGTGAAGTGATAGTAGGGGAGCGTCAAGTCCCGGAGATACTGCTTGTAGCCGTCTGCCTCCGCTATCCGGACGTCCTGGTACTTGGCTAGCAATTCCCGCATCCGCTCGACGAAGTGCTTCGCCCGGGCCGAGTCTGCGGGCGTCCCCGGGCGCAGCGGTGTGAGGCGCATCTGGGGGTCCTCAGGCATCTGAGCCATCGCATCGCTCGCTGCCTCCGGACAGGCCGCGCTGGCCAGACGCGCACGCAGCGGCGCGGGACCCGGGGGAAGGAGCCCGAGGCCGAACGCAACGCTTGCGACCGTGAGGACGCCGAACGGGGGCAGACGCTGGTGCATCGTCAGTGAGATACGCGCTGCCTCTCGGGTTCACAAGGCGCAGCGTGGCGCCATGCCCCCGTTTTGGTCTCGAACTTGGTATCTTCGGGTGCGTCGCTCACTAGCCGGACAGGAAGGCCCGCCGTTATGGTCCGGGCGTTCCCCTGCCAACCGGGCGACTCACCTGTTTGCCGATAGGATCGACCAGGAGCGGGCGACGCGCGAGCGCCGCCGCTACGCGAACGCGCGAGGACTATGACGGACGCCGGGGCAGGGATGAGAACGCACACCTTCCAGGTCGGGGCCCTGCGCTGCCATACGCTCGAAGCCGGGGAGCTGCGGCTCGATGGCGGGGCGATGTTCGGGATCGTCCCGCGGGTGCTCTGGGAACGCCGCATCCCGGCCGATGCGCGGCACCGGATCGCGCTCGCGATGCGGTGTCTCCTGATCGAGCACGACGACGGGCTCGTCCTCGTGGACACAGGGATCGGCGACAAAGAGGCGGCCAAGTTCCGGGACATCTACGGCATCGCGAACGCGGGCGCGCGGGGCCGGACCGCCCTGGACGATTGCCTGCTCGGGCTCGGCTTTCGGTCGGAAGACGTCCGCTGGGTCGTGAACACCCACCTCCACTTCGATCACTCTGGCGGCAACACCCATCTCGACGACCGGGGGGGCGTGGCACTCGCCTTCCCCCGCGCCCGCTACGTGGTCCAGGCGGCCGAGCTCGCCTTCGCGCACGCCGCGAACGAGCGCACGGCCGTGAGCTACGAGCGCGCGAACTTCGAGCCCGTGCCCTTCGAAGTCCTCCACGGCGAGACCGAACTGCTGCCCGGGATCCGCTGTCTGCCGACGCTCGGGCACACGCCGGGGCACCAATCGATCCTGATCGAGTCGAAAGGCGAGCGGGCCTGTTACGTGGCCGACTTGGTGCCCACGACGGCCCATTTGCCCCTCCCCTGGATCATGGGGTTCGATGTCGAGCCGCTCGTGACCTTGGAGACCAAGCGCGCGCTCCTTCAGCGGGCTGAGGCCGAGCAGTGGCTCCTGTGGTTTGAGCACGACCCCCGCGTCGCCGCGGGGCGTATCCGGCGCGCCGGGAAGGGGTTCGACCTTGTGGAGCCCGTCGAGCGGGGCTAACTTGGTGTCCACAAATCGGTAAGCGGGCGCCACCGTCGCCTCACCCGCCGTGCCTGCCGTGGGCAGTGCACCAGGGTCAGTTTCCTGTGAGCCGTCGTGTGACGGTTCCGGTGAAGCGGGTTCCAGGCGGCTGGAATCCGCTTTTGCGCTTCTCAGGACGGGGAGACGAACACTCTGGCGATCGAAAGCACAACTAAAGCGCCGCGCACGCGCGTGAATCGGCAGATCCGCATCAGTCCGTTGCGGGTGATCGCGCAAGACGGCGAGCAGTTGGGAGTGATGACGGTGGAGGAGGCCCTGGCTGCAGCGCAGCAGCGGGGTCTCGATTTGGTGGAAGTGGCGCCGCTCGCGCGGCCGCCCGTGGTCAAGATCATGGACTACGGGAAGTTCAAATTTGAGCAGGCCAAGGCGGCGCGCGCCGCGAAGAAAAAGCAGCACGTCATCCATCTCAAAGAGGTGAAGTTCCGCCCCGGGATCGATGAGCACGATTTCGACTTCAAGACCCGCCACGCGCGCGAGTTCTTGAAGGAAGGCAATAAGGTGAAGGTGACGATGATGTACCGCGGTCGGCAGATGGCGCACATCGACCTCGGTCGCGACGTGTTGGACCGGGTGGCGAACGAGCTCAAGGACATCGCGAAAGTGGAGCAGGACCCGAAGCTCGAAGGTCGCAACATGTCGATGGTGCTGGGACCCAAATAGACGTTGCTGCCACCGGCCCTCGTTGCCCCGAGGCGCGTCGGGGCCATACACGGGGGAATCCGATGCCGAAAATGAAGAGCAAGCGGTCGCTCCGCAAACGCGTCCGGCTGACGGGGCGCGGGCGGTTGCGTCGTCATCACGCGAACAAGAGCCACATCCTCACCAAGAAGCACCCGAAGCGGAAGCGGCATCTGCGCAAAGCCGCGCTCGTGTCGCACGCCGACGAACGACGCCTCAAGCGCGTGCTGATGGCGTAAGGAGCCCAACATGCCCCGCGTCAAGAGCAACGTTGCGCGCCTGAAGCGCAAGAACAAGGTGATGAAGCTCGCCAAGGGGTACTGGGGCGGGCGCAGCAAGCTGTGGAAGGCAGCGAAGGAGTCGGTCGAGCGCGCCGAGAAGTACGCCTACCGCGACCGGCGTCGGCGTAAGGGCGACTTCCGCCGCCTCTGGATCACGCGCATCAACGCCGCCGCACGCCTCCACGAGATCTCCTACAGCCGTCTGATGAACGGTTTGCGGCGCGCCGGGGTCGAGGTCAATCGGAAGATTCTCGCCGACCTCGCGGTGCGGGACCCGCAGGCGTTCGGGCACCTCGCCGAGGTCGCGAAGAAGGCGCTCTGACCCAAGACCTCCTGGCAGCCGTCCACGCGCTGCGGGAGCGTCTCGGCGACGTCGAGCAGGCGGACGCACGCGCGCTGCAGGATCTGAAGACCGAGATCCTCGGCCGCAAAGCGGGCGCCCTCACCCGCATTCTCGGCGCGCTCCCCGAGCTCGAGCCCCAGCACCGCAAGGCCGTCGGGGCCGCGGCCAACGCCCTCAAGCGCGACTTCGAAGCGGCCATCACCCGCCGCGAGGAAGCCCTGCTCCACGCGGACGAGCAGGCGACCGCGGACCTCACGATGCCCGCGCGCCCGGCCGTCCGGGGCGGGCTCCACCTGGTCACGCAGGTGGTGAACGAGATCTGCGAGATCTTTCTCGAGCTCGGCTTCACGCGGGCCGTCGGCCCCGAGGCCGAGACCGAGTGGTACAACTTCGGTGCGCTGAATTTCCCGGCGGACCACCCGGCAATCGACGCCCAGGACTCCTTCTACCTGGGCGATGGCGTGCTCCTCCGCACGCACACGTCGCCCGTGCAGATCCGGGTGATGGAGCGCCATACCCCGCCCATCCGCGTGGTCTCGCCGGGCCAGTGCTACCGCCGCGACCCGTTCGACCCGTCCCACTCGCCCGTCTTCGAGCAGGTCGAGGGGCTCGTGGTGGACGAGGGCATCTCGTTCGTGGATTTGAAGGCCACGCTCTCGACGTTCGCCCGGCGCTTCTTCGGATCCGAGACGCGCACCCGCTTCTCGCCGTCGTTCTTCCCGTTTACGGAGCCGTCGGCCGACATGCAGGTCACGTGCTCGGTGTGCCATGGGTCTGGGTGCCCGACGTGCAAGCACAGCGGCTGGCTCGAGATTCTCGGCGCGGGCATGGTGCACCCCGCCGTGTTCGAGCATTGTCGTCTGGATCCCGAGCGCTACACGGGGTTCGCCTTCGGCATGGGGCCGCACCGGATCGCGATGGCGCGGCACGGGATCCCGGACATCAGGCTGTTCTTCGAGTCGGACGTGCGCTTCCTCGCGCAGTTCGCCGGGCCGCGATGATCCTCTCGCGCCGCTGGCTCGAGGCGATGCTCGGTCGCTCGCTCGACCCCAAGGATCTCGAGCACCGCCTGAGCATGCTCGGCACGCCGGTCGAGGCGATCATCCCGCACCACCAGGACCTGGGGGACGTCCTCGTGGCCCGCGTCCTCGAGGTGAAGCGCCACCCGAACGCCGATCGGCTCTCGCTCTGTCTCGTGGACGGGGGCGGCGCGCCGGTCGAGGTCGTGTGCGGGGCGCCCAATGTGACGGCGGGACACACGTACCCCTATGCGCCGGTGGGCGCCGTCCTCCCCGGCGGTCTCAAGCTCGAGAAGCGGAAGATCCGCGGCGTCGAGTCGAACGGAATGCTCTGCTCCGCAAAGGAGCTCGGTCTCGGCGCCGATCACGCGGGGATCTTCGAGCTTGCGACCGACGCAGCGCCCGGCACGAGGCTGCTCGACGCGTTGCCCCTGGCCGACGACCAGATCGTGATCGAGGTGACCGCGAACCGGCCCGACCTGCTCTGTCACAAAGGCGTCGCGCGCGAGCTCGGCGCGTCGCTCTCGGTGCCCTTCCGGCTGGTCGAGATTCCGGGCGCAGCGCCAGTCCCGGCGCCCGAACGAAGCGCGAGCGCAAGCGGGACCGTGGGGGGGGTCCAGGTCCGTCTCGAAGACACGGAAGGGTGTCCCCGCTACCTCGCGGCCGTGATCCGAGGTGTGCGCGTGGGCCCGAGTCCCAGCTGGCTCGCCCTCCGCCTTGAGGCCGTGGGCCAGCGCCCGATCAACAACGTGGTCGACGCCACGAACTACATCCTCTTTGAGATCAACCAGCCGCTGCACGCCTTCGACCTCGCCCAGCTCGACGGCCCCGCGGTCGTGATCCGCCGCGCTGGCGTGGGGGAGCGGATTGTGACGCTCGACGGCGTCGAACGCACCCTCAGCCCCGACATGACGGCGATCTGCGACGCCCGGCGCCCCACGATCGTGGCTGGCATCATGGGCAGTGCCACGTCGGAAGTGTCCGCCAACACCCGAGACCTCGTGCTCGAATGCGCCTACTTCGAGCCGCGGCGCATCCGCCGCACGCGGCGCGCCCTCGGCCTGTCGAGCGAGTCGAGCTACCGGTTCGAGCGGGGCATCGACCTGCACGGGATGCCCGAGGCCATGCGGCGGGCGATCGCGCTCATTCAGGCGGTGGCGGGCGGTGAGCTCACGGGCCCGCCGCTCGATCTGTGGCCCGAGCCCACGCAGCCGCGGACCATCTTCCTGCGGCCAGATCGCGTGTCCGCCCTGCTTGGCACTCCGGTCGCGCGCGAAGAGATCGAGCGACACCTCTCGGCGATCGGGTTCGTCACAGCGCCCAAGGACAGCCGCTTAGCGGTCCAGGTGCCGGGCTGGAGACCGGACGTCTCGCGCGAAGTGGACCTGGTGGAAGAGGTCGCGCGGTTCATGGGCTACGACACGTTTCCCGACGAGCTCAAGCCTTATCGGCTTGGCACCGTGCCCGACGCGCCGGCCGAGCGGGCGAAGGACCGTGTACGGGCGGCGCTCGTCGGGGCGGGGTTTTACGAGGCGCGGACGTTCCCCCTCGGACCGGCAGACGGTCCGGACTCGGTGCCCGTCCTGAACCCCATGTCGGCCGAGGAAGCGCACCTGCGCACGCGGCTCCTCCCCGGCCTCATCAGGCGGGTCGAGCACAATTGGGCGGCGCACACCCGGGACGTGCGCTTGGCCGAGGTCGGGACCGTGTTCCGGCGCGGGGACCCCGGGACGAAGGGCCCGGTCGAGTGGGTGTCCGTGGCCGGTGTCCTCACGGGAGGCCGGCGCCCGGCGCACTGGACGGAGGGTGCGAAAGTACCTGATATGGACATATGGGACCTCAAGTATCACTTTGAGTTAGCGGTGGGGGTGTCGGCACCAGATGCCACCGTCTCGGAGCGGGGCAACGCCTGGGAGGCGCTCGCTCCGGACGGGTCGGTGGTCGGGTGGGCCGGCAGTCTCGGGGCCGATGCCCCGGTTTGGGCGGCGCCGCTTTTTGGCTTCGAAGTGCGGCTCGAAGAGGCGGCACCGCTACCCGTATCGTATCGGGCGCTGCCCGAGCACCCGGCCGTAGAGCGGGACTTGGCCCTGATTCTCCCGGCCGGCGTAACGGCGAGCGCGGTCGAGCAGCGTTTGAGGCGCAACGCGCTGCTTGAGGCCGTGTCGGTGTTCGACGAATACCGGGGTCCTGCGATCCCCGGCGACCAGCGGAGCGTCGCGTGGCATTTGACGTTCCGTGACCCGACGAGGACCCTGCGCGACGGCGAGGTGGACGAGATCCTCGCCCGAGCGCTCAAGGCGTTGGAGGACGAGCTTGACGTACGACGGAGAGCGAGCTGATGCGCGGGCGTTGGACCAGCTGGAGGCGATCATCCGCCACGTGGCGGATGAGCTCGCGGGCTGGCATGCGCGCGCGCTCAAGACGGAGGCCGAGGTCAAGGAGCACGGCCGCACTCCCCAACGGTCCGATCCCGAGACGCGGAGCCGGCTCGCCGACCTGGAGCAGGAGAACAAGCAGCTCCGCAACCGGCTCGAAGCGGCGCGCACCCACGTGGGCGAGCTCCTCGCCCGGCTGACCTTCCTCGAGGATCAAGCCCGTGAGCAGGCGCACGCGGCCTCCCGTTCGAGCGGCGCTGCATGAGTACCAAGAAGCACGCGGTCAAAGTGATGATCGGGGGCGAGGAATACACCGTGCGCTCGGATCTCGCACCCGAGTACACGCGGGACGTGGCAGCCTATGTCGACCAAGCTTTGAAGCGGGTGCTCAGTCAGGGACCGATCGTCGAGATTCACAAGGCCGCGATTCTCGCCGCGCTCGATTTGACGAACGAGCTCTTTCAGGCGCGCAGGGGCGAGCGCGAGGTGGCGGCCCGACTCACGGCGCTGGCCGACGATCTCGCGAAGCTCCTACCCCCGGCGAAGCGGAAGCTGATCGCGCTCCCGGCGCCCGTCGAGTGAAGGTTCGCGCGCTCGACGCCCAGCACAACCTCTCGCCAATCGTTCGTCGCCGGCCTGCCTTGTGCCCGCCCGGCTGATCGAGGGTGCACCGGTCGCCGCGGCCATGCGGGCGGCGCTCGCCAAGGAGATCGGGGCGTTGGCGCAACGGGGAGTGGTGCCCGGTCTCGCGGCGGTGCTCGTCGGCGACAATCCGGCGTCGCACACGTACGTGCGCTTGAAGGGCAAGGCGTCCGACGAAGCGGGGATCTATCACGAGACGATCACGCTGCCCGCGGGCACGACCGAACCCGAGCTCCTTGGTCTCCTCGACCGGCTGAACCGGGATCCCAAGATTCACGGCATCCTCGTGCAGTTGCCGCTGCCGGCGCCCCTCAACGCATCGCGCGTGCTCACCCGGGTCGATCCGCGGAAAGATGTCGACGGGTTTCATCCGGAAAACGTGGGCAAGGTGATGCTCGGGGATCCCACGGGCTTTCGCCCAGCGACCCCTGCCGGCGTTCAGGAACTCTTGCGCCACTATGGAATCGAGACCGTGGGGCGGCACGCCGTGATCGTGGGTCGCTCGACGATCGTGGGCCGGCCCATGGCGGCACTCCTCATACAGGACCGGCCTGGCGGGAACGCCACGGTCACGATCTGCCACTCCCGCACGCCCGACTTGGCGAGCGTCACGCGGCTCGCCGACATCCTGATCGTGGCCATCGGGCGCCCCGAGTTCATTCGCGGGAACATGGTGAAGCCCGGAGCGGTGGTGATCGACGTCGGCATGAATCGCGTGGATGACCCCAGTGCCCCTCGCGGGCACCGGCTCGTGGGCGACGTGCACTTCGCCGAGGTCAGTGCCGTGGCAAGCGCCCTCACTCCGGTGCCGGGCGGCGTCGGGCCGATGACCATTACGATGCTCCTCTACAACACTGTGCAGGCTGCGCGCCAATGGGTTTCAGCCTAGAAGCGAGTTTGTCGGCCGAAGGCGCCTGGACCGTGGGCGAGCTCACGCGGCGGGCCCACGCGATCGTCGAGGCCGGCATGCCGCCGGTCTGGGTCCGGGGCGAGGTGTCCGGGTTCAAGCGCTGGCGCAGTGGGCACTGGTACTTCTCGCTCCGCGACCGCACGGCGCAGGTGAATTGCGTGATGTTCGCGAGCGAGAACCGAAAACTGCCGGCATCCCCCGAGGACGGTCTCCAGGTGTTTCTCTTCGGGCGGCCGACAGTGTGGGAGGAGAAAGGCGAGTTTCGTCTAACGGTCTTGGAACTGCTCTCGACCGAGGTGGGTGGTTTATGGCAGCGGGCGTTCGAGAAGGCGAAGGCCGCGCTCGAGAAGGACGGCCTGCTCGATCCCGCCCGGAAGCGACGGATCCCCGGCTACGCCGAGCGGATCGCGGTGATCACGAGTCCCGACGCGGCGGCCTTGCGGGACATCCAGGCGGTGGTGGCGAGGCGCTGGCCGCTCGCCGAGCTCACGGTTTTGCCGACCCGGGTCCAGGGCGATGGTGCCGAGACCCAGCTGTGCGCCGCGCTGGCTCGCTTGAGCAGGATCGCTGGGCTCGATGTGGCGATCGTAGGACGCGGCGGCGGGTCGAAGGAGGATCTCTGGGCGTTCAACAGCGAACGGGTGGCGCGCGCCGTGGCGGCGGCGGTGGTGCCGATCATCTCCGCCGTGGGTCACGAAACCGATACGACGCTCTGCGACCTG
This sequence comes from Gemmatimonadales bacterium, assembly GCA_035604455.1. Taxonomy (GTDB): domain Bacteria; phylum Gemmatimonadota; class Gemmatimonadetes; order Gemmatimonadales; family GWC2-71-9; genus AG25. Next base: position 12,718 of record DATNIM010000055.1, on the reverse strand, counting down.
GTGGCCGATTTGCGGGCGGCGACGCCGTCCGCGGCCGCCGCGGCCGCCACGCCCGACCAGGAGGACGTCCGGGCGCATTTGGCGCATCTCGGCGTGCGCTTGAGCCGGGGCTTGAAGCAGCGCTCCGAGACCGCGGTCCTCGGGTGGGAGCGTACCCGCACGCGACTGGTCGGGGCGATGCGGTTTGAGCTCGAGCGTGGCCGCCACCGCCTGGTCGCGGCGGGTGGGCGGCTCGACGCGTTGTCGCCGCTCAAGGTGCTTGAGCGAGGGTATGCCGTGGCGCGTGATCCAGACGGACGGGTGCTGCGGCGCGTGGCGCAGTTCGAGCCGGGCCTGCACTTCAGACTCCGCGTGTCGGACGGCGAGGTCCGGGCGGTGGCCGATGGCTGAGCGCCCGACGTTCGAGCAGGAGCTCGTACGGCTCGAGGAGATCGTGCGGCGCCTCGAGTCGCGCGACCTGGACCTGGACGAGTCGCTCCGAATCTTCGAAGAAGGTGTCGAGCGCCTGCGGGCCATCCGCGAGCGGCTCGCGGGTGCCGAAGCGAAGGTAGAACAGCTCCTTGGCGACCGTCCGGAGTAGCCGTGTCGCCGAATACATGGCCGAGTCGCGGGCCCGGGTCGATGCCGTGCTCGCCGAGTGGGGTGGGACGTTCGTGGACCCCGACTGGCCCGTGTTGGGCTCGGCCATCGCCTACAGCCTGCTCGGGGCGGGGAAGCGCCTCCGCCCGACGCTCGTCTTCGCCTGCCACGACGCCGTCGGGGGCGGGGGCTCGGTGGCCGAGCTCGCGGCGGCGGTCGAGGTGGTGCACGCCTATTCGCTCGTGCACGACGATCTGCCGTGCATGGACAACGACGACCTCAGGCGGGGGCGTCCTACGACGCACCGGGCGTTCGACGTCCCAACGGCGAGCAGGGCTGGGTTCCTCATGGTTCCGCTGGCCGCGGCGGTGCTCGCGCGCGGGTTCGAAGGTCTCGCCCTCAATCTCCCGCGCCAGCAGGCGATCGCGCTCGAGCTGTTCCGAGCCGCGGGGGCGGGCGGCATGATCGGCGGGCAGACGCTCGATCTCGAGGCCGAAGGCGTGGAGGTGTCGATCGAGCGGCTCTCGGAAATCCACGAGCGCAAGACCGGGGCCTTGATCGCCGCGGCGTGCGTGAGCGGCGGGCTCGCGGGCGGGGCCGCACCCGAGGCCACGGAGGCGCTCCGCCGCTACGGGGCGGACGTGGGGCTCGCCTTCCAGATCTATGACGACGTGCTCGACGCCACGGCGACGTCGGACGCGCTCGGGAAAACGGCGGGCAAGGACGCAGCAAGAGCCAAGTCGACCTTCGTGGCGCGCCTCGGCGTCGAGGGAGCCCGGCGTGAGGCTGAGCGCCTCGCCGCGCGGGCGGTCGGGCACCTCAAGGCGGGCGACGTCACCTCCGAGGTGCTGGACGAGCTCGCACGCTACATCGTCACGCGCCCTAACTGAGCGCTCCCGAGGCGTAGACCGCACGCGGATTTACGGTTTAGTTTCCCGCGTGCCCGCAACCGCGGCTCTCTCCCAAGCTCCCACTCCATGACCCTGCTCGAGGGCATCCTCGGCCCCGAGGACGTGCGCAAGCTCGCCCGCTCGGATTTGCAGCCCTTGGCGGACGAGGTCCGGCGGCGGTTGATCGAAGTGGTCTCCCACACGGGCGGCCACATCGGGGCGGGGTTAGGTGTCGTCGAACTCACCGTGGCCCTCTGCTACTGCTTCGAATCTCCGCGCGACACAGTCGTGTGGGATGTCGGCCACCAGGGCTACCCCTGGAAGATCCTGACGGGCCGAAACGAGCGCCTGCCGAGCCTGAGGCGCGCGGGCGGGCTATCGGGCTTCTTGCGGCGCTCGGAGAGCGACCACGATCAGTTCGGGGCGGGGCACGCCGGCACCGCCCTCTCGGCCGCGTTCGGGATTGCGACGGCCCGAGACCTGAAGGGCGAGCAGTTCCGCGTGGTGGCCGTTGTGGGCGACGGGGCGCTCACGTCGGGGCTCGCCTACGAGGCGATGAACAACGCCGGGCATTCGGGCCGCGACATCACGATGGTGCTGAACGACAACGGGATGTCGATCGCGCCGAACGTGGGCGCCATCAACCGGTATTTGGGCTCCGTGATCGCGAGCCCCTTCACCGTGCGCGTCCGCGAAGGCGTGAAGGTGCTGATCGAGCGGGCGTCGCACGTGGTGGGTGGGCCGCGGCTGATCGAGTTCGCCAAGACCCTAGAGGAGAGCATCAAGAACCTCTGGTCCCCAGGGATGCTCTTCGAGGAGCTCGGGTTCCGCTACTTCGGGCCGATCGACGGCCACAATCTCGAGCAATTGGTCAACACCTTCGAGCTCGTGAAGACGCTCCGAGGTCCCCGGGTGGTGCACGTCGTGACGGAGAAGGGCCGGGGCTTCCCGCTCTCGGAGCCCGACCTCGAGAAATACCACGCACGCGCGCCCTACGACCCGGTGACGGGTCGGCTCAAGGTGGTCGAACCCTCGCCGCCGACCTGGACCAAGGTGTTTGGCCAAGCGATCACCGAGCTCGCGGCCGAGCACCCCGAGCTCGTGGCGATCACGGCCGCGATGCCCTCGGGGACCGGGACCAACATCTTCCAGCGGAAGTGGCCCGATCGGTTCTTCGATGTGGGGATCGCCGAGGCGCATGCCGTGACGTTTGCCGGAGGGCTGGCGACCCAGGGGATCAGGCCGCTCGTCGCCGTGTACTCGACCTTTCTCCAGCGCGGCTATGACAGCGTGATCCACGATGTCGCGATCCAGAAGCTGCCCGTGATCTTCTGCATGGACCGAGCCGGCATGGTGGGCGAGGATGGGCAGACGCACATGGGGCTGTACGACATCGCCTACCTCCTCGCCGTGCCACACATGACGATCACGGCGCCCAAGGACGGCGCCGAGCTCGTCGGCCTCCTGCGGTGCGCGCTCGCGCACACGGGGCCGTTTGCGGTCCGCTATCCGCGCGACACCGCCCCGGGTGGCGCTCCGCCGGCGGCCGAAGTGGCCCCGGTGCCCTATGGCAGCTGGGAAGTGCTCCGCAAGGGCAAGGACTGCGCGATTCTCGCCGTGGGCGTGATGTGCTGGCCTGCCCTTACCGCGGCGGAACTGCTCGCCGCTGAAGGACTGAACGTGACGGTTGTGAACTGCCGGTTTGTGAAGCCGCTCGACCGGGAAACGCTCGACGCGCTCGTGGCCGAGCACCGCTTGCTCGTCACGGTCGAAGACGGCGTGGTCGTGAACGGCTTTGGCGCGCACCTGGCGGGTGTGGTCCAGACCACGGCGCCCGAGGTGCGGGTGGTCGCCCTGGGCGTACCCGACCGCACCTACGAGCACGCGGCGCGGGCCGAGCAGCTCGCGAGTGTGGGCCTCACGGGGCCCGGGATCGCGGCGCGCGTACGCACGCTCGCGGCCGAGGAGTCCCTGATCTCGTCATGAACATCGGGGTCGTCGGGAACCCGAGCTACAAGGCCGTCCGGGACATTCTCGCCGATCTCGCGCGCGCGGCACCGCGGCTCGGGATCGTGCTGTTCACCGAACCCGAGCTCCAGTTGGTCTGGCCGACGCCCGCGCCGCACGTACTCGATTCAACGACGCCGCTCGACTGCATCATCACGCTCGGCGGGGACGGGACGCTGCTGCGCGCGGCCCGCCGGCTGAACGGGGCCGCGACCCCGATCCTCGGCGTGAACCTGGGCCGCGTCGGGTTCCTGGCTACCGCGAATCCCAGCACGCTCTCGGCCGCGCTCGACGCCATCGTCCGGAACACCTACGTGATCGAGGCGCGCCTCGCCTTGGTCCCCGAGCTGGTGCGGCAGGACGGCCGGATCGAGTCCGAGCCCCTCGTCCTGAACGACGTCGTGGTCCACAAGGGCGGCGTCGCTCGCGTGGTCCGTTTGCAGGTCACGGTCGACGGGGAGGAAGTCGGGCAGTACTCGGCGGACGGCATCATCGTGGCGACCCCCACGGGCTCGACCGCCTACTCGCTGTCGGCGGGCGGGCCGATCGTGCTGCCGACCGTGGACGCGATCGTCGTGACGGCGATCTGCCCGCACACACTCGGCGTCCGGCCGCTCGTCGTGCCGGGCACCGCGGTCGTTGCCGTCGAGCCCGTGCCCCCGTGGCCCGACCGGATGCTCGTGTCGTTCGACGGCCAGATCGGCGCGCCGATCGGCCCGGGCGAACGGCTGCAGGTGCGCCGCGCCGAGCGGCCCGTCTCGCTCATCCGCGTGGGCCCGGAGGGATTCTTCACGCGGATGCGGCAAAAGCTCCGCTGGGGCGACCTTTCGGACCGCGAGCGGTAATGCTGGTCGAGCTGCGGGTCCGGGACCTCGCCGTGATCGCGGACGTCACGCTCCGGCTCAAGCCCGGCCTGAACGTGTTGACGGGCGAAACAGGCGCGGGCAAGTCGATGCTCGTGGACGCGCTGGCGCTGCTGCTCGGTGAGCGCGCCTCGGGCGATGTGGTCCGACCCGGGGCCGAGAAAACCGTCATCGAAGGCGCGTTCGAGTTCTCAAGGGGCCAGACCGAGCGCCTCGCCCTGGCCCTCACCGCCCTGGGTGTGGAGCTCGACGATCACAGTCTCGTCATCAAGCGGGAGGTCTATCCCGAGGGCCGCTCGCGCGCCTGGGTCAACGGCAGCGCTACGACCGTCGGGGTGCTCGGCCAGCTCGGCGCTCTCCTAGTCGACCTCCACGGCCAGCACGAAACGCAGTCGCTCTTCCGAGCCGACGTTCAGCGTGACATTCTCGACGCCTACAGTGGAGCCGTGCTCGAGCGCGCCGCGGCGCGGGACACCTACACGCGCTGGCGCACGCTCGACGACGAGGAGCAGTCGCTTCGGGCGCGCCAGGAGGAAGTCCGCAAGAAGGCCGATTACCTGCGACACGTGGTGTCGGAGATCACGGCGGCGAACCCGAGCGTGGGGGAGGACGAGGCGCTGGCCGCGCAAAGCGAGCGGCTGGGCCATGCGGAGGAGTTGCGCAACTTGGCCACGGAGCTCGAGCGGGCGGTCGAGGGCGCGGCTCTCGCGCGCGCCACGAAGGTGCTCGCCACGCTCACGCGGCTCGATCCGTCGGTCGCCCCCTGGCAGGAGCTCCTTGATACCGCCTTCACGAACCTGGACGAGCTCGCCCGGAACGCCCGCGCCTACGGCTCGGAGATCGATACGGACCCGGCGGCACTGGCGACACTCGAGACGCGGCGGGACGTCCTGGCCCGGCTCGCCGCGAAGTACGGGCCGGCGCTGCCGGACGTGCTCGCTACCCGGGATGCGGCGGCACGCGAGCTCGATCTGTTGGATTCGGCCGACTTCGATCTGCGCGAGCTCGCGGCCCGGCGTGAGGAAGCGGCGCAGGATTGTGGTCGCGCACAGGCGGCGCTGACGGCGAAGCGCAGTTCGGGGGTCGCCCGGCTCGGGAAGGCGGCGACGGAGCTGCTCCCCGAGCTTGGGCTTCCGGGTGCGCGCTTTACCGCGCGGCTCCTGCCACGCGCGGTACCGCAGGCCGTGGGTGCGGAGGACGTGAGTTTCGAAGTCCGGTTGAACGAGGGGCTCGACTCGCGACCGCTCGCGCGTGTGGCGTCTGGCGGCGAGCTGTCGCGCCTGATGCTCGCCTTGAAGGTGGTCCTCGCCCACCACGACCGGGTGCCCACGCTCGTCTTCGACGAAGTGGACCAGGGGATCGGCGGCGAGGCGGGTGCCAAGGTCGGGGAAGCGCTCGCGCGCGTGGCGAGCGACCGCCAGGCGCTCGTGATCACACATTTGCCGCAAATCGCAGCCTACGCGGATCACCACGTGGTCGTGGCCAAGGGAGCCCGGGCGGGGGTGGCGACGAGCGACGTCGCGATCGTCACCGGGGAAGCGCGCCGGCGAGAGATTGCCAGGATGCTCGGCGACCCGGACATGACGACCGCGCTCGAACATGCGGCCGAGCTGCTCAAAAGAGCTTCTGCGTCACCCGAAACACGAGCTGATACACGGTCGCGACCGGTACGAGACCGCCCGATCCGCTGAGGGATTTCTCGACCGAGAAGTCCCCCTCGACCACGGGTCCGATGTAGCTGACCGCAAACCCGAGGCTGAGCGAGCGCTCCGACGTCCCCACGTCGAGCAGGCTCGCGGGCAGCGGGATGCCGAGGTTTGTAGCGAGCGCCGTCGAGTCCGTGGCCGACTGGTAGGAGTAGTGGTCCGAGGCCTTGGTCCAGTAGCGCAGCGTGAAACCGGCCGCGACCTCGGGTGCCAAGTGGTAGAGCGGGGCGACGTCCAATTCCGCATAACTCCCGCCCTGCCAGTTCAACGTGCTCGTGGCCTGCGACGGGACGAGAATCGACCCGAACGGGGCCACGCGTCGCGAGCGAGTGCCCAGATCCTGCGTGCCGGCGCGCACCTCGATGTTGAGCCACAGTCCGCCCATCGTGATCTCCTGCAGCACGCGCCCCTCGAAGCCGCCGCCGAGCTCATCGATCGGAGCGTCGATCACCTCGATCGTCGTGTCCCGCGTAGCGGTCGGCAGCCGCGCGATGGCCGCGAGCGCGAGGCGATACCCGCCTCGGTCGATCACCCGGTACTTCCCTTCGAGCTCGATGTTGCCGAGCCCGTAGCGGTAGGTGTCCCGGAACGGCTCGTAGCCGAACCCGTAGGTCGGATCGGTGAGGAGCGGCGATTCGAACGTCCCCACGCCCGCCGTGTCGCGAATCGAGTCCGTGGCGAGGAGGAGGGGCGACGTGAACCCGGCCACGTCGTAGTTCGTGAGGGATCGCTCGAGTCCGCTCACGGTGCTGTCGATGCCTGCCCCGGCCTGGGACGTGGCGCGCGGCACGAAGGGCGAGCCCGGCGACCCAGGGGCGCCCACGCCGTAGATGATGCCGTGCAGCGCGGCATAGACCGCCTGACCCTCGCTCAAGAGCTGTTGCCCCTGCACGCAGGCCGGGCTGCCGGGGCAGCCGTAATGGCCGCCTGCCAGGCTGTCGCCGAGCTGCGTCAGCGCGCCACCGAACTGACTGAAGAACGTGCCGTACTGGGCGGACGCACCGGCAATGGTGCCGAGCGGGTTCGGGCCGAGGTTCGCGCCCTGGGGCCCGATCTGATACGCGGTGCGCGTGGCGGTGCGCACGAGCGGCACGGTGAGCCCGATCGAGAAACGATTCGTGACACCGACCTCCGCTCGGCCCGGCGTGATGCGCTGCTCGCGATAAACCGCGAGCATGCCCTGGCCGATGCTCGCGATGAAGCTCGGGATGCCGCTCGCGGTGCGAATTTGTTGCTGGAGGGTGGCGACGTAGGGGATGTTGGCCGCGCCGATGGTATCGCCCGAGAGCCCGGCGCCGAGCGGCGTCGCGGCGCCGCTCAGGCCATACGTCTCGTCCCAAGTGAGGATCTGCGGGTCGAACGTGAGGCGCACCATGCCGCGAGCGGGCGTGTCGGTGCGCTCGTCGATGCTTTGCGCTCCCGCCCGCCCGGCACACACGGCGAGCGAGGCGAGCACGAGCGAGGCGAAGGCAGACGGCCCACGCGGACGTCCGCGCCTGACCGCCGTTCTCACTTGCGACTCAAAACGCGGGGATAGCCGAGCCGTACTTCGCGTTGATCGCCTGAGCGAGGTGGCGCGCGATGAGGAGATGCGTGGCGCCGCTCGGATGGAACCCGTCGCAGGAGAACGCGAGGCCGAACGGCGAGGCGGAGCACGACGCTTGGAGGTTCGGGAACGGCGCTACCTCCGCCGGATTCAAGCGCAGCGAATCGAGCGTGGGGTTGGGATCGAGGTACGCCCAGTCGTTCGCCGACGCCGTGGCATTGATGAACGTGTTGTAGGCGAGGACCGTGGCGATGAGCTTCCGCAGCTGCGCGGGCTGGACGGTGTGGATCTCGGTGCAGTGCAGGGTGTCCGCGACCCCCTGCGCCGCCACACCCACGAGGGCGGCCCCGAATGGGAACGGCACGAGAATCGAATCGCCCTTCCCACCGAGGCTTGAGGGAGCGCAGTTCGGGCCCACGATAAAGGTCGCCGGAAAGGCGACCCCCGCCACCAATCCGTTCTTAATCGCGAAATAGGTCGATCCGAGCGAGGCGTAGGGCACCTCGGTGACGTTCGCCACCCCGATCAGGACCGCCTGCGCCCCGGTCGCCTTGACGTCCGCGGCGACCTGCTGGTACTCGGTTTGGAACGTGGCGAGGGGCGTGATGACCGTCGAGTCGCCGGCCTTCGCCGTGTCGAGCAGCGCGTCCAGCACGTCGTTGTTGCCGATCCACACGCTCACGAACGTCGGCTGCGCCGCAGCCATCGCCTGGACCTGAGTCCGGCCTCCGAGAAAAAGCTGCGTGAGGGCGTTCGAGTTCGTGCCGGCGCCGTTCGTGTAGAGGTCGATCGCATACGCGCCGGGGACCGCGACGTCACTGACGTAGGGCGGCGTGGGACTCGAGCGGAAATAGCACGTCGTGGCCGTCGACGCGGGGCCGAGACGCGTACCGGTGAAGATGTTCGTGTAGGGTGGTGGGCACCCGGGGCCGGCGAGCGACGGGTAGTAGAAGGGATCGCCCCCCATCGCGGCGGCCAGAACGACCGGGTAGGCCTGTCGCTGCGTCGAATCGTTGATGCCGCCCGACTGGTAGCCCGAGGTGATGCTGTTGCCGAGCGCCACGTAGCGCTGGAACATGGCACCCCCGGTATACACCCCCGTGGCGGGGGTCGCGAGCTTGTCGTTGCTGCAGGCCGCGGCGACGAGGGCGACGAGGGCGACGAGGGCGGCGAGGGCGACAGCGGCGACGGAACGCACTAGAACGCGACGCTGAGCGTCGCCGCGAAGAGGCTCGCGCCGAACGTGTAGAGCCCGTCATTCAGAGCCGTGGTGGGCTGGACGTTCGGCGTCTCGCGGGTGCGTCCCAACCGATCGTTCTGATGGATGTACTGATACGCCACGGCCGCCGTGACGCGCGGGGCGAGCTTTGCCGTGACGCCCGCCGTGAGCTCGTTGCGGGCGCCTTCGGGCAAGAGCGGTGTCACGGTCTGATCGGGAGCCGCGGCCTGGTTGTACAGGTATCCGACACGGATTGTCAGCGCGTCGCTCTTCACCCACTCGGCGCCGAGGCGGATCGTGCTCGTGTTCTGGTAATCCTGATAGAGCTGCTGATTGAGGCTCGTGTCGGGCGTGAAGCGCAGGGAGAGCACACTGAACGCCGCCCAATGCGTCCACTGGTAGTCGGCGAGCAGCGTGAGGCTCGGCATCGCCTTATAGGCTACGCCCAGGACCAGCATGTCGGGGTTCGGGATGGCGGCCGTCACGGCCTGGGCGGCGAGCAGGCCGCCCGGCAGGAACAGCCCGAGCCCGCCCGCCGAGGGCGGCGCGGCCAGGAACTGGTCGAGGTTCGTGCCAGCGGGCAGCGTGAGCGCGCCCACCGTGAGGCTCGCGGGCGTGACGAGCCCCGTGGGGATCTGCGTGAACTGCGCCGTGCCGTTGTACGTGAGGCTCACCTGGGTCAGATAGCGCGCCCCGATGGCGAGGCGGTCGTTGATGGTGAGCAGGGCGCCGATATGCGCGCCCACGCCCGACTGCGAGGCCTGAAGCGTCGCGTCGGCGAAGTCCGAGCCCGAGGGCACGCCGAACTGCCCGAAGGTCGTGCCTGCCGGAACCCCGGCGAGTGGCACGAGGGCCTGGGACAGATCGAGACGCTGGTGCAGCTCGACCGTGCCGTGCACGTAGTCGATCCCAACGCCGATCTTGAGCCGCGGCGAGACCTGGTAGGCGACCGTGGGCTGGACGTAGTAGGTGTGAACGATGTTGTTGTAACCCGAGAAGCGCCCGTCGAAGGTCGTCGGCCACTCGGTCTGCAGTCCGTATGGTGCAAAGAGCCCGATTCCCACCCCAAGCTTGGGCGTGACGGCGTACGTCACGTACGCGTGCGGGACCGGGATCAGCGGATCGTTGAGGGTGGTCTTCTGGCCGAAGAGGTTGTCGGTGAAGCTGCCCGACACGTCGAGCAGCGTGACGCCGGCTGTGGCGTGGCCGCCCGAAAGCCCGGCGATGGCCGCCGGGTTAAAGAAGATCGCCGAGCCGTCGGGGCAGGGGTCGGCGACGGCGGCGCTCGCCCGCCCCATTTCGCAGGTCCCCTGCTCGTAGATGCCGAATCCCTGGGCTGCAGCTGCGGCCGGCGCGATGGTGAGCAGCAACCAGGTGTAGGACCGACACCCCATGCTGGTCTCCGAAAGTGCGCGAGGGCGGCAGAGAATGGGCGAGGCTGGCAAACGGTAGCATTGGCGTTTTGCAAAGTCAAACCCGATGCGCGTTTTCACTCGAGTGAGCTCGCGGCGTGTTGCACGACGCGTTCTCAGATTGGGACGACGTCTGTGGATGCGGGGCGTGTCATCGCACCGCGCGCCAGGTCAGGGTTCGGTGCCGAGCGTTGCGAGATGCTCGCGGGTGTCGCGGACGAAAGGTTGGAGTTCGGGGTCGGCGTTCTTCCACAGCTCGAGAAAACGCGCGTAGTAGTCCCGCGCCTTCGCGCGATCGCCTTTGGTCTCGTATAGACTCCCGAGCCGACGATAGGTGGCGGCAGTCGGAACTCATGCACAGGTCACTGGGCCCGGGCAGATCCCCTTACGGCGCAAAGAATTGAACTCGGATGTCGATTCGCGGGCCCTTCGTTCGTCGCCATGATGGAGCCGGGCCGTCCCGGTGCATGGACACCTGACGAGGGGAGGGAACATGGTAGCAGGGCCGAAGGCGCGGGACATGGCACTCTGGGTCGTGCAGGCAGTGGTTGCCGCGTTGTTCTTGTTTGCCGGGACCATGAAATGCGTCATGCCGATGAACGCGCTGAAGCTGCCCGTTCCGATCAGTTTCCTCCGGTTCATCGGCGCAGCGGAGATCCTCGGGGCCGTGGGACTCGTGTTGCCAGGCCTTTTCAAGGTTGCCCGGGGGCTCACCCCGGCGGCTGCGACCGGACTCGTGATGATCATGACGGGCGCCACGACCATCACGCTTCAGAGTGGCGCCGTGGCAGCTGCTCTCGTGCCGCTCTTGGTTGGCGTCCTGGCGGCTATGATCGCCTACGGTCGACGGGGCTCGTTCGGCAGGGCCCAGCAGGCGTCACGCGGACACGTCGATCTTCCCGCACCGACCTTCCAACCTGAAGGAGCTCGGCGATGAAATTCTTGGCCATCTTCCGCACCAAGGAGACCGGCAATCCGCCCACGCCCGAGATGATGGCGCGGATGGGGAAGTTGATCGAAGACGAGATGCGCACGGGGGTGTTGCTTGCGACGGAGGGGTGTTTACCGAGCAGTTTGGGGGCCCGCGTGCGGCAGGCGAACGGTGCCATCTCGGTGACTGACGGACCCTTCACGGAATCGAAGGAGTTGGTGGGAGGGTTCGCCATCCTCCGGGTCGCTTCGAAGGTGGAAGCGATCGAGGCGACACGCCGTTTTCTCGCGGTGGCGGGAGACGGTGAGACCGAGCTGCGCCAGATCTACGAGCCGCCGGGCGACGCCCGATGATTGAGGCGTGCCGAACATCGCCACCGTCCATCGACGCGAAGGAGTGACCGACATGCGCTACATGCTGCTCGTGCTTCCCAAAGGATATGAGACAGCGCCGCCGGGCGCCGTGCCCGACGCAACGCTCGTCGAGCGGATGACCAAGTTCAATGAATCGCTCTCCAAGGCGGGTGTGTTGCTCGCACTCGAAGGGCTACACCCTCCGGCAACGGGGAGCAGAGTGAGGTTCGCGGGCGGAAAGCCGATGGTGGTCGACGGCCCGTTCGCCGAGGCGAAGGAAGTGGTCGGCGGCTACTGGCTGCTACAGGTCAAGTCGAAGGAAGAGGCAGTCGAGTGGGCGAAGCGCGCTCCCATGCCGGACGGCGATGTGATCGAAGTTCGCCGGGTCCAGGAGCTCGCCGACTTCCCACCCGATGTGCAGCGCGCCGCGGGCAGCATTCGACTCGGGCCCCAGTGACGACCGACGAGCCAGCGCGCCGGGCGATCGACGCCGTGTGGCGCATCGAGTCGCCGAAACTGATCGCGGTGCTCGCCCGGCTCGTAGGCGACGTGGGATTGGCAGAAGACCTGGCGCAGGACGCGCTGGTTGCGGCACTCGAGCGGTGGCCGGCAGACGGAGTACCCGATCAACCGGGCGCCTGGCTCCTCGCCACGGCCAAACACCGGGCGATCGACCTCCTGCGGCGGGGGCCCATGCTCGACCGCAAACATGCGGAGCTCGCGCGGGAACTCGATGCGGGGCAGGAGGCGGCGATGGCGGAGCTCGAAGCGTCCCTCGATGACGACTTCGGGGACGACGTGCTCCGCCTCATGTTCATTGCCTGCCACCCGGTGCTCGCGACTGAGGCGCGCGTCGCGCTCACGCTCCGCCTGCTCGGCGGACTCACGACGGAGGAGATCGCACGCGCGTTCCTCGTTCCCACGGCCACGATCGCCCAACGAATCGTCCGCGCGAAACGGACGCTCCGCGAGGCGCGCGTGCCATTCGAGGCGCCGCGGCCGGCTGAGCGCACCGCCCGGCTTGGATCGGTGCTAGAGGTCATTTCCCTCATCTTCAACGAGGGGTACGCCGCCACGGCCGGCGACCGTTGGACCCGTCCGGACCTCTGCGAGGATGCGCTCCGGCTCGGTCGCATGCTGGCCAGTCTTGCCTCCGCGGAGTCCGAAGCGCACGGGCTCGTGGCGTTGATGGCGATTCAGGCGTCGCGGCTC